>NZ_JBDTTP010000001.1:0-213747 GCF_039930565.1 Flavobacterium sp.
GACTTTTGGTGTTTTCGCTATAGCCTACTTTTTCACCATTTACCCAAATATACATGGCAGATGTACCTGCTTCAAAATGAAGAAAAACATGTCGGTTTTTCCAGTTTTCTGGCAGTACAAAATCTTTTTTATAAGATCCAACCGGATTGTCCCAATGATTTATAAACGGCGGATTTTTTTCGAAAGGATACGTAATATTGGTATAAATTGGAACTCCGTAACCGTTCAATTCCCAATTGGAAGGCACCTGAAGTTCGTTCCAATGTAAAGTACTGAAATCCGTTTTATAAAAATCCTTTGGACGCTGGTCTGGCGTTGGCGACCAGGAAAATTTCCATTTACCGTTTAGCGAAAAATACCAAGGTGAATTTTCATATTGATCCCTTATTGCAGAAGTTTCATCTGCATAAGGAAGAAAAGCAGCGCGAGCCGGTTCTCTGTTAATCTGAAATACAAGTGGATTTTCCCAATCGTTACGATCTTTTTCCTGCGCCGAAACAGCAATACCGCAAAGCATCAGAAGGCTTAGTAAAAGTATTTTGTTTTTGATTTTCTGCATTTATTTTTGGTTAAGATAGCTGGCAATTATTTTTCTAATACATGGAAACATAGTTTGGTTTTTTCTCAAAAGGCGTTTCACTTATTACAAAAACACATAACTATGTGTGAGAAACTAGTTTCTTTTAATAATCTTTTTATGCTCAAAAGAAAATCTATGTTTCTATGTGTTTATATAACTTTTTTAAAACTTCAATTTCTCTGGTAAATATTTAGCCACTAATTCTTTGTAATACGGAAGCAATGCTTTTACATCTGGCTTAACCGGAGCTTTGGTGTATAAATCGTACGGATTAAATTTTCTTACCCAGTCAAACATTTCTATGTCTTTTTGATTCATCAAATGAGCATAAGCATTTTCTTTATGCTGTGAATAAAAGGAATGATAACGAATCATGTATAAAGCCGGATCCGGAAGATAATCTTTCATAATCTGGTATAAATATTCATCATGACCCCAGCTCATTTTTACGTTATCCAGTCCGCAGTTTTCTGTATAAACTCCGAATTTTGTATTGAATCTTTCGTCGGTGTAATCTGGATTTTCTTTAAAAAATTCTGAATAAACAATTTTATCTGAATACGCACAGCCCACTGGAAATGTATCGCCCACAACTGCCCATTGCGGCTCTCCAAACAAACATAAAATTTTACCTAAATCATGAATAAAACCCGTTAAAACAAACCAATCTGGATGACCGTCTGCTCTAATGGCTTCAGAAGTCTGCAAAAGATGCTGTGTTTGATCTAAGTCAATATCCGGGTCGCTGTCGTCTACAAGTGTGTTCAAAAAATCAACAGCTTCCCAGATTGACATTTCTTTTTTATTAAATTGTAGAAACTCCTGTTCTTTACTGGTTACAAAATCATAGGTTTGATATGTATGATTTATTCTATAAAACTCCTTAACGGTTTCTACTCTTTCTGAATCGACATAATTTCTAAATTCTTCTTTTTGTTTTTCTGGTGCACTCTCTGAAGGATCAGGATATCGCAATAACAAATCATCTTCCCATTCATCTAAATTATTCAAAGGATTGTCTGTATCTATATGCTTTTTCATAATGCTCAAAAGTTAAAAGTTATTAATACAAAAATAGAATTACCTATACCGTTCAAAATGGATTAATACATCAAAAACATGGATAATTTTGATTTTCGCAGGATTTTTGTAGGTTTTTTACTTTTCATTAAAGCTGTTTTTATTTAATTTAGTATCCTATTCAACCATAGCACAAGGTTCAAACATTGGGCTATGGTCGTCAAAATAATTCGTGTAGATTCGTGCAATTAGTGGCGAAAGAAAAAACCCTTTTAATAAACGTATAAAAACTAATTAATCAGCTTACTTGGCGGAAAACCAAATTGTTTTTTAAAGCATCGGCTGAAATATAAAGGGTCATTAAAGCCGATAAGATTGGTTACTTCTGAAACATTGTACTTTTTAGATTTGAGCAGTTCCGCCGATTTTTTTAAACGAATAGTTCTAATAAATTCATTTGGAGCCAAATCTGTCAATTCTTTGATTTTTCTATATAATTTTGAAGAACTTACGCCTAATTTATCACAAAGAAAATCTGTAGAAAGATCTAATTCACCTAAATTATCATTGATTAAATTGGTTACCTTTTGCATAAATTCTTCATCAATTGGAGAATGCGTCAGCATACTTATTTTACCCTCTACTTCTCCAGAGAATTTCTGTTTGAGTTCTAATCTCGATTTTGTAATATTTTCGATAACCGTTTTTAGCAATAAAGGTTCAAAAGGTTTCACCAGATAGCCATCTGCACCGATATCATAACCTTTTACTTTATCGGTATTTTCGGCAAGTGCGGTTAACATTACAACCGGAATATGGCTAATGAATTCATCGTTTTTAAGTTCACGGCAAAATTCAATTCCATCCATTACAGGCATCATGACATCGGTAACGCATAAAATAGGTTTAATTTGACGGCAGATTTTCAAACCTTCCTCACCATTTTCGGCATCATAGACTTTGTAATAATCAGATAAATAATCAACTAGATATTTTCTAAGTTCACTATTATCTTCAATTACTAATATTTTCTCTTTAAGATCTGTGTTTTGAATGATTTTCTTTGCTGCTTTTTCTGGAATAAGCATACTTAGATTGTCATTTTTAAGTGCATATTCAAACACTTCTTTATGCTCGTAAGATGTACGGTCAATTGGAATTTCGACTCTAAATATACTTCCTTTTCCTGGTGTACTCTCAACGGCAATAATTCCTTTGTGAATTGCGACTAAAGATTTTACCAGTGATAAACCAATACCAGATCCTGTATTATTTGCCTTACTATTTGTAGCCTGATAAAAACGTTTGAAGATTTTATCCTGACTTTTTAACGGAATACCAATTCCGTCATCGCTTACTTCGATCACCAAAATATCTTCAACTTTATCTTTCAGCCTGATATACAAATCGACATTACCGTTTTTATTGGTAAATTTTAAGGCATTTGACAAGAGGTTGTACAAAATTTTATCGTACTTATCATTGTCAAGCCAGCCGTTTATTTCATCATCCTCAGTAATAAAGCTGAGCTTAATCTTTTTATTATAAGCCATTTCCTTAAAGGAATCAAAAATATTTTTAGAGTAAACCAATACATCTGTTTTAGTCACTTTTAATTTTAATTCGCCCGATTGTGCTTTTCTAAAATCTAATACCTGATTGACCAAATTAAGTAATCTGCTTGCGTTTTGATAAATCAGATTGTATCTGCTTTTTTCATAATCGGTTGCATTACTGCTTTCATCTAACAACTGTTTTGCCGGTCCTAAAATGAGTGTTAACGGCGTTCTTAATTCATGCGAAATATTCGTAAAAAAACGTAATTTTTCATTGTTTAACTTAACGTCATGCTCTCTGTTTACTTTCTCTGTAAGCAATTCTTGTTTTAAACGAATACGGTTTTTTATTTCTTTTCTAATTAAATAAAATACTCCAAATAAAAGAGCAAAAAACAATAAAAACGACGTTGGTGTCAGCCAGAAAGGCGGTAGGATTTTTATTTTATACGAAACCGTTTTACTCCAATATCCGTCGCTGTTGCTTGATCTGATTTTAAATACATAATTACCAGGGTAAAGATTGGTGTACTGCACTGTTCTAGAAGTACTAGTAGTCGTAATCCATTGTTTATCAAACCCTTCTAAAATATATTGAAACTTATTCAACTTTTCGTTAGCAAAAGACGGAGCAGAAAACTGAATTGAAAAATTACGGTTTTTATGCGTAAGTTCTATTTCACTTCCATAATTTAAATCTTTTAAAAGCGGAATTTCTCCATTGATTTCCATTTCCGGAAATACTTCTTCATTCTGAATTTTAAATTCGGAAACAACAGGCAATGGCGACCATTTATTTTTTTTCATTGCTGGAGGCGAAAAAGAAATAATACCATTTTTACCTCCCAGAAAAATATTAGAATTATTAAAATAAAAAAAGCCGCTCGAACTAAAAACATCCAATCTGTTACCACTATTTACATGATAAATACTGATATCTCTCAGATTCGATTTAACAAAAGCAATATTATTGTTGTTGATATTCAACCATAAATTTCCATTTATATCAGACAAAATATCAGTTATCCATTTACCGGAAAGCTCTTTAAGCTTTTTTACAGGTTCAAATTCATTCTTTTTTTCATTGTATAAACAAAGTCCAGAACGTGTTGATGCCCAAATCTTACCTTTCACATCTACTAAAACATCGCTGACATTTTCGTCATGAGGCACGCCTTTTTCTTTGATAAAAAGCGACGAAAAGGTTTCTATTTTTCCAGAAGGAATGTTGTATTTTACAACTCCGGTTTCAGTCGCAAACCAAACATTTTTTTTAGCATCTCTATCAATCGCATTTATTTGAAAATCGGGTAAAAATTTACCATTTGATTTCTCTACTTGCAAAGTTTTAGTATTCAAAATCACCGCACCTTCTCCAAAAGAACCAACAATCATAGCATCGTCATCAATCTTCATAAAAGCAAAAACGGGCGATTTTTCAAATCCCGCCTGTATTTCTCTGGATGTATTTGTCCGGTAGTTATAGACTAATATACCGCCATCCCAAAGACCGCAGTAAAAAATATTCCCATCATCAGAATAAATGCTGGCAATGTCTTTTCCTGTATTGTGTAAAGGTGTTGAGCCTTTTGCAGTAGAAATAAAAAGTCCGTTATGATAGGTTGCTACAATTACCTTTTCGTCATACGTTTTAGCAAAACCTCTAATGCGCGGCGCCTGATTACCAATAGAACGGGATATATCTTTATTTAAAGTAAACTGATTTTCATAAGGATCGTACTTATCCAATCCATCTTCTGTTCCAATCCATAAAACTCCTGCAGCATCAAAATATAGTGCTGAAATTAAATTATCTACAAGCGAAGTATCATCTGATAAAATAGAATAATACCATTTATAACTTCCTTTTTGAATGTCTTCTAATTGATCACAAACCAGTAATCCGCCTAAAGTTCCCACCCAATATTTACCATCGGGAGCATGGGCAACCGATAAAAAATACGGACCTAAAGCTCCTCTAATCTGCTTGTTTTCTATGTGTAAATTGACAAATTGATTCGTTGTTTTATCTAATTTGTATAAACCTTCACGGGTTCCGACAAAAATATCCGATTTGGCATCTTCATAAATAAAGTTGATGTATGGATTTTTTATGCTGGAATACGGAACAGAAAGTGTATAATTGTTAATTTGTACAATTACTCCTTTTGCATCCATAGTAATTTTTGCTACAGCTGATTTTTCATAACTTCCAACCCAGACATTGCCTTTTTTATCTTCAAAAATTTCTTTTACATAATCAAAACCTTTAAGCTGAATTTTTTCGAATCGATTTTCATTCAAAGAGAATAAATACACTCCTTTTGTTTTGGTACCCACCCACACTCTTTTAAACTTGTCTACATAAACTGATCTCACCTCATCATCAGGCAGACTGTTTGGATCCTCTTTTTTATGAAAAAAAGTGGTGAATGTATGCGTGTCCATTTTGAAAAGCGTCAATCCTTTTCGAGTACCAATCCATAAGTGATTGGATTCTTCATCCAACTTTAGGGCGGTTATGTCGTCATTATACAATTTATTCTTTCCAGGAGTAGAACTCATGTAATTTTTGAATTGATAACCATCAAAACGATTTAATCCGGAGAACGTTCCAAACCACATGAAACCTTTTTTATCCTGCACAATATGCCGAACCGAATTATGAGATAAGCCGTTATTGTCATTATAATGCGTGAATTTTATATTCTGCGAATGAGAATAATAAAAAATGACTAAACAAAGGGATAATATAAAAGGATTCTGTTTCATAAAAATGAATTATAAATGCAATGTACTATTTTTTGCCCCAATAAGCGATGAAGTTCTTTAAGGGGTAATTCTGTTAATCTGATTCGTTTTTAAATTAATTTTAAAATGATCTGCAGGCTGGCTGTTCATAGTTTTCAAAAATATCCTTGACCATAAAACGAATTGCGCATCATTTGATTTTTCTAACTGTTCACAAACTATTTGGTATTGCTTGAGCCTTGCGGTTCCTATTTCAGGTTTGGCCAGTTCGTCTGCATTTTTTAAGCGGTAAAAATCAAATATCATATCAAAACCTGTCCATGTATCAAAATCTTTTTTCGTAAAAAACTCAGCAGACATATTTGCTTCAACTTCTTTATTGTTTTTATTTATATATAATAAATCTGTGCCGGAAAGATGTACAATAGCTTTTAAAAATGCGACCGGAAAATCTTCAGGCAAAAACCGCAGACGGACTAATTCTTTTAAATGCCATTCTGTAAAATCTTTATAATCCCTGGCTCTTAGTATATCTTTGTTCCAGATTTCCTGACTTTTACTATTTTGCAGATGGGTATATTCCTGATTATAAAAAGGAAACAGGCTGTCGAATTTAGAAACCTTTCCAATCACTACAGTTTCAACTTCAATTTGATCATTTGAATGGATAGTCAGTATTTTATAAGCCGGCAAATAAGCTGCCAGAGAGGGCGTCTGAATATTAAACAAAGTGTTTCCTTTTGCGGTTTTCCGGATTCCTGTATCGTTTATGTGCATGTGTCCGCCAAAATGAATCTGAATTCCCGCATCTGCAAATTGTTCAGCGACCTCTTCGTTGGGAACTCTCTGCAATTGCATTTTATCAGCGCCAAACAGCAGTTTTAATTCCACAGATGCATTATCATTAAAATCAACCATAGGATAATGGCTGAAGGCAATCAAGATTTTTCCTTTTTTTCTCGCTTCTGCCGAAACTTTCTTCACCCATTCTATCAAATGTTTTTTGTAAATCAGTACATTATTATACCCAATATTTGCTCCCGAAAAATCATGCGGATCGTTTGGTAAGCCTGATAATTTTTGATTGGGAACATAGGCATTAGCATCTATTGCCAAAAGCCATAAACCTCTTACCGGTTCAACCAGATAACTGGCATCCGGCAGAACTAGATTTGTGTTTTTAACCTGATAGGTTCTTTTTTCTAATGTCGATTCTTTCAGGGCTTCATCAAAATCATAGCCTTCATAATCATAACTGGAAAAAGGAGTTTCCCAATACAAATCATTTTTCTTTGGAAAAAATCCAAAACCGGACATTTCCTGTAACGTTTCCTTATATCCCCAGTTTTTGATATCGGATGTGATGATGGGTTTTAATTGATTTTCATGTTGAGTCACATTATTTTCAGAACTGCTGATAATTTGTTCTTTGCCCTCTTTTCCTAAAAAATCAGTTTTAGCGGCATCCTGTGCAAATGGTCTTACAACATCATGATTTCCGGTTATTACAAAAAATGACATGCCGTATTTTTTGGAGTACTGATCTAATATTCTCCTCAATCCGCGTACATGAACCGGCTGTCCGTCATCGCTAAAATCACCCGGAAGCACAACTTGTTTGATGCCTCTTTTTGCAATGTCATTTAAGGCTTCTAAAAAAGCAAAATAATTCTCGTTGAAAATTCGGGTCGAATGTAATTGTGAATTCATAGTCCGGATATTGGCATATTCGCCGCTTACCGGATTTTGAATTCCCTGATAGTCATTATCCTGAAATTTCGCAAAAATATCCTGCAAATGAACATCGGCAATAAAAGCAATTTGTACCGCATTCTTTTTTTCTGACTGTTTGGTTTTACAGGCATATAAAGAAAGTAACAGCAATATGATTCCGGATATCCTTAACATATAATTTACTTAATATCCATTTTATGTTCTAACAACTGATCTTCCAATAGGGATAAAATTACATCCTTAAAGATAATTTGTTTGTGCTTTTCTATAGGGAAAACAATTTTATCCATTTTTACATTTTGAGCATCATCAAATACAAATGCAGGTCTGAAGTCGGAATCATCCAGTGTCAGTTTGATGTTTTTAAAAATTATTCCGTTAACGTGCCTTATGTAAAAACCATAAGCCGGCAGTTCGCCAAACATAGAAAATTCAGGATAGTCCTTTGCAGTTTCCGGTACCTGAGCCAATCGGTTTAGTGGAACATAAGCCATTCCTTTTGAAGCTCTTCCCGGATAATTGATCTCAATATTTTCAAGAACCACATTTTCAACAGCATAACCTTTTAAACCCACTATTGAAGACGGAAATGGATTATGGAAAAAATCTACTTCCGGTCCTCTTAAATCATAATTACTGTCTGGTCGGTCAAACGGAACCTGCACTTTTATGTTTTTGATACTAACATTTTTTATGCTTCCGGGTTTGTCACCGCTTCTGTTTCCTAAACGGATAAAAATCGCATTTCCGGTATTTACGGCAAGTATGTTTGAAACATCAATATTTTCTATAACAGCACCATCAACAGATTCGATGGCAATTGCTGAACGAAATGTATCATAGACTTTTATATCTTTAATAATGATATTTTTGAACCCTCCAAAAGAGGCTGTCCCAAATTTTATTGCAGAAGCACTGGATCTTATGGTGCAATTGGCTATATAAACGGAATCATTATAATTTCCCGGATAATATGATTTTAAACAAATACCATCATCCGCAGCATTTATATCGCAATTGATAACTTTAACATTTTTACAATCTGTAATATCTATTCCGTCGTTGTTCCAATAAGAACGATTTACTATAGTTAGGTTGTTGAGGGTTAGATTGGTACATAATTCAAATGATAATCCCCAACAGGACGATTCTCCTGCCTTTAAGCCTTCTACTACAACTGTATTACATTGAGAAAAGCGGAATAATTTTGGTCTCATGGTTTCATTTGGCCTATTCCTGCGAAGAGTATATTTTGGATCTACAGTACTACCGGCATGATGCAGGCTGTCAATATTTAAAGCCAGTTGTAATCCCTGCCCATCAATTGTACCTTTTCCTTTAAGTGCAATGTTATTTGCTTTATGTGCTAAAATTAAAGCCATTTGCGAATTGTCATCTTTTTTTGGAGAATCCGGTCTTCCTTCAAAAGCCATATTTATGTAATCTTTCGGATTTGTACTGCCCAGCAATACGGCTCCTTCTTCAAAAAATAAGGTTACATTACTTTTTAAAATAATACTTCCGGATAAAAATCTGCCTTTAGGAAAAACTACACGGCCTCCTTTATTTTTAAAAGCATCATCAATTGCTTTTTGGATAGCGATCGTGTTAAGGGTTTTCCCATCTGCTTTTGAAGCATAATCGGTGATTAGAAATTCTTTTTGAGACTGGGTTATTTTTTGTGCCTGACATTTAAAACCAATTGAAAAAAGGCTTAAAAACAAGGCAATAAAAAACAGTTTTAGTTTAATTTTTGACATTTTATTTTTTTTAAAATCAACAAACGCCTATCCAACTAAAACTGTTCTTATTTGGTATAAAATTCAGATAATCTTACTTTTTTATGTAAGCTTCTAATTTATCCAAAGTATTCAGCTCCTGTTCTCTGGCACTTGAAGATATAATTTTTGTTTCTAAATGTTTAGTTGGTTTAGAGATTAGCAAATACTGAGTTCCATCGTCATCCGTTTTTACATAATCCTTAGGATTGTACAGTATGGCAGCACCAATTTCTACAATTTCAGCAGCTACATCTTCAGGGTGTTTCCCCCATACTGCAATGTAGTTAGCTCCTTTTTTAGTTTGGAAATCTTTAAAATAATTGACTCCTGTAACAAATTGTACTTTTTCTCCATTTAAACTTAATGCCTCCACTTTAGCTTCTCTTTTTCCGGAAAATACGGTAACGCGAATTAAAATATCTACATTTTTTCCTTTGTAAGGCACTCCCTTGGAAATCATTTCCATCCACGAAGTGGTATCTGTTTTACCAACACGTGCCAAACGGTTCGTTACCGGATTTAATGGAACTACTTTTTCTCCGTCCCAAAGCTTTACACCTCCTAAACCACTAGTTGCCGCTACTTTATAATAATCAGCTCCCCATCCTTCTTTTTGCTGTTCCGGGGTAGGGTACCATTGTGCTTTTTTTAGCTCTAAACCTGGTTTTGCCTTAGAATATACATCGATTGCAGCCTTATCACTAAAATAGATTCTCAATGCCATCCATTCGTTTTCTACTGCAGGTCCGTGATGCCCGATTGTTTTGTATAAATCTCCGGATTCTGATCCGATGTCCGTTAAATACGTTATTTTTTCAGACTTCATATACAAACTTGTGTCGGTGTTATTTTGTCCAAAACAAATACAGCAAAATAGCAGAGCAGTTATAAGTGATAATTTCATAAGTACAATTATTATAGATTAGTTTAATTCTCGTAAAATTAAAAGAACCTTTTAAAAATGCACGCACAAATCTGTGATATTATCAAGAAATTATCATTTTGCGCTAAAAGGGAGTAAATCCTCTTATATATACATGCTTTCCATTGTACTCAGACCTCTCTATGTTATAGCTTCTGATGTACTTCTTAAGTTTAAACTATAAGAATTACTTATCTGTTATTTTTATCAGTGTCCAATTGATGCCTAACGGGTTTTTAGTTATTTTAAAGATTAAAGGAAATTCCTGATTTTTTACGATCCACATTTCGGTTTGGTCAATCTCTGCAATTACAGGTACTGTTTCAACTGGTTTTCCTTCTATGAGAAAGTTATTTTCATCTTGACTTTTGTTTAAAACATAAGTAGTGTTGTTATAGATAAACCGGTTGTTTTTTACCAGATCCTGATATGCAGATCTCGAAATCATAAAAAAAGTTTCATTCGGTTTCAATTTCAAAATATTCGAATATTCGCCTTGGTTATAACTTAGTGCGTTGCCGTTTTTTAATGCTTCCGGCAGTGTTATAATAGTGCTTTTTACACCTCTTGTGTCGAGATTCAAGTGGAGAGTGTCGCTGACTATTTTAGCTTTTAATTGCAACGTTCTTGTTTGACCATGCAACTTGCAGATGTAATTTAATTCGGTATTGTTTTTAATTGATGGAACGTAGTTTTGAGATATTCCCATTTGACTTATCGCACAAAAAAGAATGACTAAAATTGTATTTTTCATCTGCTGCATATTTTATTTTGTTGGTGGTAAAATTGTCGTTCCCCAAGCGGAAGGCTTTGAATCCATTTCAAAAATTAATTCTCCTCCGTTTGCAATATCATCATGTAAAATCCATGCTTTGTTATAGGGTTTTCCGTTTAATAAAGCGGTTCTTATGTATTTGTTTTTATCACTCATTTTATTTGAAGTAATCTTAAAAGACTTCCCGTTTTCTAACTTTAAAATGGTTTCTTTAATCAACGGTGTATTCAACAAATAATACGGCTGCCCGGCATTTGGGTATAATCCCATCATATGGAACGACAGCCATGAAGACATAGCACCAGAATCGTCGTTGCCCGGCAATCCTTCTCTTGAAGTATTAAAATTATTTTTAATAATTTTTCTAATTCTGTCACTGCTTAAAGATGGTTTTCCAATCCAGTGATACAAGCAGGGCGTTAAAAATGAAGGTTCATTGGCAACATTATACAAATCGGTATCAAAAAAGGTATTTAATCTGGTTTCAAAAGCTTTTTCACCACCCGATTTACGAACCAATTCGGGAACGTCATGCGGAATACTCAAAGAATATTCCCAAGAATTTCCTTCGTAAAAAAATACGCACCAATGGCAGACATACCAAGGCGATTCGATAATTACAGGCGTATATTTAAAAGTAGGTTTCTGGATTTTTGATTCTCCAAACACAACATCATCCAGCCATTTTCCGTCTTTGTCTTTTGGCATAATAAAGCCTTTTGCTCCATTATTTTCATAATCAGAACGCCATAGATTCTGCCAGCTGTCGGCTTGTTTAATGTATTGATTGTATATTGCTGTTTTTCCTAAACCTTTGGCAACGATTGCAATATTATAATCGTTATACGAATAATCAATTGTTCGGTTTCCTGCCCGGTCTGTACCGTATGGAACGTATCCTAATTTCAGATAATCCATCAGTCCGCCCCTTCCCTCTTTTTCTTCATTTCCTCCAGGCGCAACGGTTGCGTCTTTCAGCATGGCCTCTAAAGCAAATTCGTAATCGATGCCTTTTAAGTTTTTTACAAAAGCATCTGCTAAAACAACCTCAGCATTAGAACCGCCCTGTGTTCTTCCGTTGTCATTACCGCTTCTTCCTTCGGGTAGAAAACCTTCGCGCCTGTAAATATTCAGCATCGCGTTAATAATTTCAACTTTACGTTTCGAATCTATAATTGTTATTAATGGGCTTGATGTTCTAAATGTATCCCAAATGGTATAAAAATCATCGTAATATGGTGCATTGTCTGTCCATAAAGGATTTTCACCAGTTCGGTCTACAGGCATAATCATGGTGTGATACAAACCTGTGTAGAACATTTTTTTATAATCGGATGAAGTATCATCAGATAATTTAATTCTGCTTAATAAATCTTCCCATTTATTTTCTAAAGTGGCTAAAACGGTATTAAAATCCCAATGCGGAATTTCAATTTCTATGTTGTTCTTTGCTTTTAATTCACTTAAAAAAGAGATTCCAATTTTGACATTTAATTCTTCTTTTCCCGTATTTCCAAAAGAAAGTAAAGCTGCTGTTTTTTTTCCTGAATCAAATTGTGCTGATTGGTCCGTATAAAATTTTCCGTCTTTAAAAGTCACAGCTTTTTCAATCGGCTGGTCAAAGACTGCCCAGAAATAAACCGTGTATGCGCGTCCGTTATTCCATCCGCCTCTTATTCTGCTGTAACCCCTGACTTCTGTGTCTGAAACAATTTCGATTTGAGAACCTACAAACTGCTGCGCTTCTCTTGCATCTGGAATTTTATCTTCTCCAAGAAAAAATCCTGGGTCAATTTTTAATTCTTTAGATTTATTTTTTGGATACGTGATGCGGTAAAAAGAAACTTTCTGGCCCGTTGTAATTTCTGTCTTTATCTGATTTTCTTTAAAAACAGTTTCATAATAGCCCAGTTTTACATTTTCTTCAGCTCTAAATGACGTTTGGTCTACTTTATCTAAAGTTCCTGAAAAAGGCATTATCTGAATGTTTCCGTATTTGGGTCCGCCGCCTGTTCCGCTCACATGAACCTGGCTGAATCCCGTTACTTCTTTCGGCATTGGAAGCCAACCGCTGTTTGGACTTACTGTACAATCGGGGCTTGGTTTTACCATACCGTACGGACAGGATGGGCCAATAAAAACTCTTCCCACACCTTCTGAACCAATCATTGGATCTACATAAGTATGAACTTGCTTTTGGGCATTAACTTTTGTACTAATAAATAACGATGATATCCCAAAAAGAATGATAAACTTGACTGGTACTTTCATTTTTGTATTATTTCTTTACTATTTGGCTTTGTGTCTTTTTTAATGTTTTTGCAATTCAAATATTAAGGATTTGGTTTATCCGACATTTCTAAAATTAGCTGGCCTCCATTAGTAATATCTTGGTGCGAAAGGCTAAAATTTTGTACTGCTTTATTGTTGTACTTTATCTCTTTTATGTAAACATTTTGAGTGTTGTTATTCTCTGCTTTAATTACAAATGTTTTACCTGTGTAATATTTCGGATTTAAATCAATTGAGATTTTATTGAATGCGGGACTTCCTATTTGATAAACGGCATCTTTGTCTGTTCCTCCCTTCATTTGAAATAAACCTATCTTAAGTAATACATTCAAACTTCCCATTAATCCTTGATCTTCATCTCCGTTATAACCCGTTGCCGGAGATAATCCGCTGAAGGTTTCTTTTACTACATTTCTGGTCCAATACTGTGTTAAATCTGGTCTTCCTAAAACTGCGAAAATATTTGAAGTCTGCATAGAAGGCTGATTTCCAAAATTTACGGGAATTCTACTAGACTCTGGGTGTAATTCTGCATCATGCGATGTACCAGAGGTATAATTTAATTTTTTAGCGGCTTCAAATTGAGTATTTAATTTTGCAATTGCCTTTTCTTTTCCTCCCATTAAATCAGCCAAGCCTTCAATATCATGCGGCACAAACCATGTTGATTGTGCTGCATTGGATTCTATAAATCCATTTTCATATTCATACGGATCAAAATTTTCACGCCATTTTCCTTCTACATTTTTTGGACGCATCCAGCCGGTTATTTTATCAAAAACATTTTGATAGTTTTTAGAGCGGTTTATAAAATAATTGTAATCTTCTTTATGACCTAATTTATTGGCCAGTTGTGCCAGAGTCCAATCCTGATAAGCATATTCTAAAGTCTGGCTCGCACCATCCTGATGACTTCCAAAATCTCCATCCGGAAGCGGGTACGGAACATATCCCTTATCCATATAATATTTTAATCCTCCTCCGCTATCTGTATTATGTTCATATCCTGCTTTTCCCATGATACCATTGATCATGTGATTCTTTTTAAGGGCAATGTAAATCGATTCTAAATCCTCTTTTACAATTCCTTTTTGAATTGCTGTAACAATAAAAGGTGTAGTTGATGCACCTGTCATGACATAGGTATCATTTCCTCCGGAAGGTCCGCGCGGAATCATACCGCTGTCTTTATAATACTGCATCAACGAATGTACAAATTCTTCCATTATTTCAGGATATGCAAGTCCCCAGAGTGTATTTATTGTCCATTGTGCTCCCCAAAAAGCATCTGAATTGTAATGATTGAATTTTGGTTTTCCGTTTACGTCTAAAGGCAATTGTCCAATCCTGAATGTTTCTCCCGTATTATCAGGATATGCACCATTTGCATCACTAATCATTTTTCGTCCCTGCAAAGCGTGCCAAAGATCCGTATAAAATCGTCTTTGATCGGTTTCAGTTCCGCCTTCTATTTTAATTCTGCTTAGTAAATTATTCCATTCATTTCTTGAGTCGGTAACTACCTTATCAAAATCCCACTTTGGTAATTCTTTTTCAATATTAATGGAAGCATTTTCAACCGAAGTATAAGAAATTCCAGCTTTCATTAGTATTTTTTTATTTGATTTTCCAAAATTGACCAAATAATTGCCTGTAGTGGTATTTCGCTCTATCGAGGTAATAGGCTCATTAAATTTAATTTTAAAAAAAACGGTTAAGGGTTTAGGACGTCTAAAATTGGTACTTAAAACTAATGACCCTGAGAGTTCATAAGCATTGTTTTTTTCTAATTTTCCGTTGGTATTATTACAAGGACCTAAAATCGTATTTAAATTAAACAGGATTGCTTTTTCAGCAGAATTTGGAAACGTATATCTATGAAAACCGACTCTTTGTGTGCTTGTTAATTCTGCGGTTATCTGATATCTGTCTAACTTTACAGAATGATAACCCGGTTTTATTTTTTCTGTCTGATGACTGAATTTAGAATAAAAATCGGTAAAAATATTTTGTTTGTTTTTTGATGCAAGCGTAACAGGCATTACAGAGACACCGGACAATTGCCATTCATGAATATGACTAAAGCCTTTTATTGTGTCTGTGCTATATTTATAACCTCCTCCCCAATCACCATTAATCTGGGTATCGGGACTTAAATTTACCATTCCGAATGGACGGCTTGCGGAAGAAAAGAAAAACCATCTTGAATTTTCAGTGTCCAGCAAAGGATAAACCATATCTGCTGCCTGTTTGTTGTTGGCAGAAATATTTTTTTGAACTTTGCATGACACTAAGAAAACAAGAATCAAACTTATTCCGATACGCCCAATTTTATAAAATTTATTTAATTTCATTTATCGTCTTTCTATTACCAGAACAACTTATTTATTTTATACTGAATGATTTTAATAACCGATTAATTTTAAAATCATTATTGAAGAATTACCTGAGAATATATTTTTGTGCAATTCTCAGGAAAATTCAATCAATAATAGGTTTGCATAATGCACTCATATTTTAAGTGTTTTTTTGCATTAGATTCTTATTACAGTGGGGTAAAAAGTTTCTATAGTAAAAAGTAAAATGTGCAGTTTTCCGGATCTTTTAAAATAACCTCTTAATAAAAAGGGAGAAGAAAAAATTCCTCTCCCTTTAAATCAAACTAACTACACTTATTTTAATACATTTATTTTATTGAGGATATCCATCATTTTGAGTTAACGCTGGATTTAAAACCCTTGCATTTGTTGGAATTGGGAAAACACGACGATAAGTATCGGCATTGGTTTTGTATCCCCATTGTCCTTCATATTTACCAAAACGGATCATATCGTTTCTATGCCATGCTTCCTGAGCAAATTCACGGCTTCTCTCTTTGTAAAGATCTTCTAAAGTTACACTTGTCCATGCTGCAGATGTTGTACGGTTTGAACGAACCATATTGGTAAGCGAAACAGCAGTTTGTCCTAACGTTTCATTACCTCCACGAAGAATAGCTTCTGCTTTCATCAAAATTACATCCGAATAACGTAAAAATGGTACATCATTATTTTGATTTCGGTTAGTTGAAGTCTTATCAGGAAAAAATTTAATATTTCTGTATCCCATATTCCATGCAATTTCATCATTTCCTAAGTCAAATAATTCTGTACTTTGGCGAAGAATAATATCTGGTGTTAAATTTACCTGATAGGTGTAAGCTGCACTTCCATCAGCACCCGTATAAAATTGGTCATAACCTTTTTTTGTTGTCGTAACCATTACCGGTGTAACACCATCATTCATAAACTGTAAACCAGTTAACCATTGATTATTACGAATGTCATTAGGATCATTAAAATTAGCATAAAATTCAGGTATCGTACTTCTCGGTGCGCTTGGCGTAAAAGCAAGGCCAAATTTAGCTCTTTCGGAACGTGGGACATCATAACGTGAATGATACATCTGTCCGTTGTAACCAACTGTAACAGCTGAAGCATCGTAAGGAACGGCAAAAATAAATTCTTTCATTGCCGGACCATTAGTTGGATAAAACATCTGAAGATAAGTAGCCCTTGGCTCAATGTTATATAATCCTGAACCTATTACCTGATCACAGGCTGCAATACAATCATTATAACGTTCCGTTCCTGTATAAACCTGCGCATTTAAATATAATTTTGCAAGCAGTGCGTTTGCAGTCTGCTTGTTGGGTCTTCCGTAAGTTGTGATTCCGGAAGCTGCATTTAAATTAGGAATGGCTTTCATTAATTCTTTTTCAATAAAATTGAAAACTTCTGTTCTGCTTGATTTAGTATGAGCACTGAAATCTCCATAAACAGTATCTAATGGTACTGCTCCATAACTGTCCATCAACATGAAATAAGAAATAGCACGCATTGTTTTTAATTCTGAAATAAGTGTTGCTTTCTCTGTTCCTTCCGGCATTGCCTTATTTAAAATTGAAACAGCCTGATTGCTCGTCCCTATAACTTTAGATGACCAGTCCCAAAGACTTCCTATAATACCATTATCTGGAGTCCAGTCATGATAATGCATCGAAATATAGTTTCTGTTATCAAACCAGTTACCTCCTCTGGAAGGCATAATAGATTCATCTGTGGATAATGATTGCGTCCACCACCAGGCAAATGAAAATTCACCCCGGAAAGCGGAATAAACAGGTCCGGCAGTCTGAATGTACTGTGTTGAATTTTGAGGAAACACATCTGGTGTAAGTTGCGTAGTAATAGGCACATCCAGATCTTCGCAAGACCAGAATAAACCAACCAAAAGTACTGGAAGTCCTAAATATTTGAATATATTTTTCATAATTTTTATAATTTAATTTTTAGAATATCACGTTTAAACCAAACATAAAAGTTCTGGTTTTTGGATAGAAGTTATTAGAATCTACACCAGGTGCTGTTCCCCCTTGTTCTATTTCCGGATCAATTCCTGAATATTTGGTAATAACAAACAAATTATTTATTGTTTGATACAGACGCACACTTTGGATAAATTTACTCACTTTGCCAAAATTATAGCCCAAAGTCATATTATCTAATCTAAGATAGCTTCCATCTTCTATGAAACGTGAAGAATATTTGTAAGCATTAAGGTCGTTTGGAGATTCATCTCCTGCATCAACTAAAATATTAGTAGTCATTGCTGTACTTGGTCTGAATAAATCAGCACGTGTAGCGTTGAAGATTTTATTACCAAAAACCCCTCTGAAGAAAATACTCAAATCGAATTTCTTGTATTGAAAATTATTTCCCCAGCCTAATAATACTTTTGGCTGTGCACTTCCTGCATAATGATAATCAACACCAATTAATGGAGTTGTAGTTAAGCTACCATCTTTAGCAACATATTGCGAAACACCAGCTGAGTTTTTTCCTGCATATAAAAGTGTAAAGAATTGGCCAAGAGGTTTTCCTTCTTTAAATATTTGTAAAGTACTTCCGGTTTGTCCTCCGCTGTCAGGCTGTACTCTTCGTATTGAATCACCCCCAATAAAAAACGGATTCGTTAATTTAACAATCTCATTTTTATTACTTGCAAAATTCAAATTGGTTGACCATGTAAAATTGGCTGTTTTAACAGGAGTTGCACCTAAACTTACCTCAATACCTTTATTAGACATTATTCCTCCGTTTGCTACAATTGTTCCTACTGGTACAAGCACAGGATTTACAGCATAATTAAAAATCATGTCAGTTGTTTTCTTTTCATACAAATCAACAGAACCTGTTATTTTTCCGTTTAATAAGGCAAAATCAACTCCAATATTTGCGGTAGCCGTTTTTTCCCATTTCAAATCCGGGTTAGCTGCCTGATTAGGACCATAAGCACCTATTTGTTGACCGTTGGAATAAAAAGTTCCTAGACTTCCAGAGATAAACTGAGCTGTGTACGCATTAAATCCTGAAGAGTTTCCTGTAACTCCATAACTTCCACGGAATTTTAAGTCACTAAAAAGTTTTTGATCCTGCATAAAGTTTTCTTTGTCAACTCTCCATGCAGCTCCCACAGATGGGAAGTATCCCCAACGGTTATTTGCTCCAAATACAGAACCTCCATCTCTTCTAATGGTTCCTTGCAAAAGGTATTTGTCCTGATAATTATAGTTTAAACGGGCAAATTCACCAATTAAACGTGTTTTTTGATAGGCTTTGTTATCTCCAAAATTTACAACATACCCATTTACCGATGTATAATTACTTAAAGCAAGATTATTATATCCTACATTATCTACGGGAAAATTTGTAGCTGTTGCCTGAAATCCGTCTCCCAATGTATTTTCCTGCCATGAATATCCTAAAACAGCTTTTATTTTATGAACTCCCAATGTTTTGTCCCAGGTTAAGAAACTCTCAATAATATTATTGGTGTTTTCATACGTATTTCTCAATGCAGAACCGTTCACACCAAAATTGATTAATATTTTATTTAGAGGTGGATCTGGATTATTGTAGAAATTGGCACTATTATATTTCGAATAATAACTATCATAAAACTCACCATGTGATGCAGTTAGCTTTTGGTGTGCGATGTTTAAGTTATACGTAAATCCAAAAGGAAGTTTTACTTCTGCAGTAAGGTTACCTACAAGATTATTTGTTTTTGTTTCGTCTGTTCCGTGATCAATCAATGCTACAGGATTAAAATATCCGGTACTAACAAAGTTTTCGAAAAAAGATCCGTCTGCATTTCTTACCGGAGAAACCGGAAGATAACTTGCTGCCTGCAAAAGTACCGTATTTCGTTGTGGAACATTTATATATTTACTACTAGAGTTCGTCACATTCAAGCCAAATTTAACTTTATCATCAAAAGCAAATTGTTCAACTGATAATCGGGCTATAACACGAGAAAAATCACTTTTCAAAAGAACCCCTTCTTTATTAAGAGAAGTAATGCTTGCTGTATAATTTCCATGTTCACTACCACCACTCATAGATAAGTTATGGCTGCTTGATTTTGCTTTTTCTGATCTTAAAATTTCTTTCTGCCAGTTTGTATTGGCCCCCTTGTCATTTTCAGGAGTAAAGTTCAGATTGTTTTTGGTAGTAAATGCTCTCAGCTGACTAGCATTCATCATGTCAAGTTGATTCGAAACTTCTTCCCATCCCACATAACCGTTGTATGCTATTTGGGTTTTGTCTTTACTTCCTTTTTTTGTAGTAACCATTATTACACCATTTGCGGCACGATTACCATAAATTGCAGTTGCTGCAGCATCTTTTAATACATCAATAGTTGCAATATCATCAGGCGAAATTATCGAAATATCAACTCCCGGAACACCATCTACAACATAAAATGGACCTTGAGAACTGTTTAATGTCGAAACTCCACGTAAAACTACTGAAGCTGATCTTGTAGGATCTCCGCTTGATGAAATATTAAGTCCTGAAACCTTACCTTGCAACAATTGCCCAACATCACTTATAGCTCCTCTATTTAATTCGTCACTTTTAATAGAAGTTATAGATGTGGTAAGATTTTTACGGGATCCTTTTCCGTAACCTACCACTACCACTTGTTCTAAAGCGTTAGTAGCAGAAGCCAGTCTAATTGTCAAATTTGTTTTTGCTCCGTCTAATTTGACAGTCTGATCTGTAAATCCAAGAAAGGATACAAGAAGCACCGCATTAGGATTGGAAACAGTCAATTTGAATTTACCGTCAAAATCTGTGACTACACTTTTAGTAGTACCTTTTTCAAGAATATTAGCCGCAGGAAGAGGTAAATTCTTGTCATCTAAAATGACACCGGACACTTCTGTTTTTTGTGCCCATGAATTAATGGATAGGCCTAGAAAAAAGGCCAACAATAAGAGTTTAAGTTTTTCCATGTTTTATTAGTTATATGGTTAATAGTTGAAGACGAAATTAATCGTAAAAAAATGTTAAGAAATGGACAAGTTGTTCATAAACATGGATGATTCCAGCAAAATCAATGATAGCAAGGCTTAAAAGAATATTTATATCTCTGTATTATACTAAAAATCTTCTTAAAACTTCCATCTCACGAAAGCTTCCATCGCTGCATAAGTTGCTAAACCTAATTGTTGATACAAAGCTGCTGTTTCGTGGTTTCTGTCTTCGGCTCTCTGCCAAAATTCTCTGGCATCTGTTCCCTGAAAAACAACACCGTCTTTTTGAGATTGGTGTTTGAAAATTCCGTGACGTTTTGCTAAAACCTGATCCGGGCTCATTGGTACAGCCATTTCGACTTCGTCAATTCCCCATTCCTGCCAGGCACCACGGTACAACCATAACCAGCAATCATCCATAAATGATTTTGGTTTTAAAATTTTTACCGCTTCAAAAATCGCATCCAGACAAACCTTATGCGTTCCGTGTGGATCTGCTAAATCTCCCGCTGCATAAATTTGGTGTGGCTTAATTTTTTCAATCAAATCTACTGTCAATTGAATATCTTCCTGCCCGATTGGTTTTTTCTCAATGGTTCCTGTTTCATAAAATGGCAATTCCAAAAAATGAATCTGATTGTCTGTTAATCCAACAAAATGGCTTGTTGCTCTCGCCTCGCCTTTTCTGATTAATCCTTTTATAAAACGAACTTCTGGAATATCGATTTCACTGTTCTTTTTATTTTTTAAGAATGTAACCGCTTTTTCGTAAATCGCATCAGCCTCAGGGCTTTTGATTCTGAATTTTTCATTATAATCAATCACAAAACTTGCAAAACGCAACGCCTCATCATCGGCGACAGCGATATTTCCGGATGTCTGGTACGCTACATGCACTTCATGACCCTGCTCTTGCAGACGCATAAATGTTCCTCCCATACTAATGATATCATCATCTGGGTGAGGACTAAAAATCAACACACGTTTTTTTGCCGGTTCTGCTCTTTCAGGACGGTTAGCATCGTCTGCATTTGGTTTCCCGCCCGGCCAGCCTGTAATTGTATTTTGTAATTTATTAAAAATCTTAATATTGATGTCGTAAGCTGGGCCAGAATCTGCCAATAAATCGCTCATTCCGTTTTCGATATAATCGGCATCGGTAAGCATCAAAATCGGTTTTTTAAGATCTAATGCCAAACCTAAAACTGCTTTACGGGTCAATTTATCAGTCCAGGTTACTTTTTCAACCAACCAAGGTCTGTTGACTCTGGTTAGTTTTGAAGAAGCTTCTTTGTCCAAGACAAAAACAGCATTGTTGTGTTCCTGTAAATATGAAGCCGGAATCTGATTCGTTACTTCATCTTCTGCAGATTTCTTGATAACATTTGCTTTTCCTTCTCCCCAAGCCATCAATATAACTTGTTTGGCTTCCATGATTTTCTTTACTCCAAGCGTGATTGCTGTTCTTGGCGTATTATTTAAACCAAAAAAGTCTTTACTCGCTGCAACTCTGGTAATATGATCTAAAGCGACCAAACGAGTTTTAGAGTTTTGAAGCGAACCAGACTCATTAAAACCAATATGTCCGTTTCCTCCAATTCCTAAAATCTGCAAATCAATCCCGCCTAAAACTTCAATTTTGGCTTCATAATCGTGACAATAATCCGCAATTTGTTCTTTACTTAAAAGTCCGTCTGGAACGTGAGCATTTTCAGGTAAAATATCAATATGATCAAACAGCAATTCTTTCATAAAACGGACATAACTATTAATTGAGTTTGGTTCCATTGGATAATATTCATCCAAATTAAAACTGATTACGTTTTTAAAACTCAAACCTTCTTCTTTATGAAGACGTACCAATTCTGCATACAATCCTTTAGGAGACGAACCTGTTGCAAGGCCTAAAATACAGGGTTTGTTTTCTTTTTGTTTTGATTGAATTAAAACTGCAATTTGTTGAGCAACAGCTTTTGAAGCTTCGTTAGAATTTTCGAAAACTACTGTATTAATATTTTCAAATCGTTTTTCGAAGCCTGTTGCTTTGTCTATTTTACTTTTTAACATTATTTGTAATCTATTTATAAATTAATAATATACTACTGTATTTCTTTATTATCACACCATTTAATTTCCCAATTTTTAATTGATTCTCTTTCCTTCGTTTCATCAAATGAAATATTATTAACTGCTGCTTTTTTTAGAGCTTCTAAAAACATTTTCCATCTTGGCCAGTAAAAGCCTTTATACATTCCCTGCCAAGATCTTGAAGCATAATCGTTCAAATGACCTTCTCCGCCCCAAAGTGCAATTAATGTTTTTGCATTTTTTATGTACAACTTAGACACTTCTGGTGAACTTCCGTAATCTGAAGCCGATTTTACCCATTGATTGAGAGTGTTCAATGGTTGCCCTGACATCAGATTATCGATGTCTAAAGCTTGTTTTTCTATCTTTTTAAACAATTGATCTCCTTTTAAAAGGTCTTTTTGCTGATAAGCTTTTACACATTCGATCAAATTTTCATCAATACAAAGTGAATAATAATGTCTTGAAGCATCGATTAAATCGTACTGAATAAGATTCTTTTTATCATACTTTTTAGCTTCCTTAGTTAAAATATCTAAAGCTTCTTTCAATTTTTTCTTATCTCCAGGATTTCCTTTAAATTCTGTAATTGTTGCTGTTGGGCGTTTAAATAACAAATACGCTCCAGCCCTATCATTCCACCAGCGTGTTTGCCAGTATTTAATATTGTAAACAGATCCTAATAATAATTCCCATGCACGAAAAACAGATTTAGAAGTTGTTTGTCCGTATCTGGCATTTAAATATTTCGTTAGCCAATCGTTTACAGGCTGTTCACCTTGGCTCCACGGAAGATCATAAATGTATTCATAAACAATCGAATTATTATTTAGTCCTTCTGGCATTGCTCCATAACCCACCAAATTTCCTTTATTTGGATTTTTAAGCAAACTCGTCAATTCATTTTTATAGAAATTCAAATCTCCATAGACGGGATTCGATCCTCCATAGTTATGCACATAACCATAAGTCCATTGTTTACCATAAAAGGCTTCCTGATTTTCCCAAACTTTATATCTGTCATTGGCATAATCCTGAACCATTAATCTGTCATTGGGCACTTTGCTTAAAAATGCACTTGTAGCTTCTTTTGTCCAAAATTCTTTATTGTCTCCAAAAAGCCATCCCTGCATTACCCATACTGCACCGGGTGCTGCTTCATTAATAGTTTCATAAATAGCGTTTCCATAATTGGATAGTTCTTCATATTTATTGTTTTCAGAAACCGGAGGGGTAATTTCGTTAAAAGAATCTGCTAAATAGAAATTAGACTTCCCGTACATTTTGGTGTAAATTTCAATAAAACGCTTTCCTATTTCTTTAAATAAAGGATCTTTAGAGTCCAACAGAAAAGTACTTGCAAAACCGCCTCCAGACCACGATTTTAATTCGCTTATTTTAGCTTCTGGATGTTTTTCTGCAAAAGCTTTTGGTACATAACCACTAAAAGCGGGTACAACAGGATGCATGTCTAATGCTCTCATCCTTTCTAAGATTTTCTTTTGAAGTGCTTCTTTTTTAGTAAACCATTCCTGAGGCAAAGGGCCTTCAAGACTGTTGATGTTTCCCATACGCTGCCATGGCAAAAAAGCTGGTCCTGTAAAATGCGCTTCTAATTGATTATTTGTTAAACCATATTCTTTCCATAATTCCTGCCATGCAGCTTCCTGACCTTCCATTGCTGTAGGAAGATTGATTCCGTGCATTGCCATCCAGTCAATTTCTTTTTCCCAACGCTTCCAATCCCACCATGGTGTGGTATAACCAAATGTACAGGCATTTAAATACTCCCTGTATTGAAATGGTGTGGTTCGTTTTTTTGAGTATTTAGGCCACACTTTAGGAAGATTAATTCTGTTTCCTTCCCAACTTACTAAAACAGACCCAATATCTCTAAGAAAGATATAAGCCCCATAACAAATTGACGCATTCGATGTTCCTTTAATTTTTATTCTGTTTCCTGTTGTTTCCACCTCAAACGAGCCTGAACCAATCTGATCTTTATTTTCAATAATATATAAATCGAAATCTTTCGCACGACTACCAATAAGCCTTTCTAACACAGCTATGGAACTTTTTGTATTTTCCCCATTTTGACAATATCCTTTGGCTACTAGTAAAAATAACAGCACAAAAAAAAGGGCTACTGTTTTTAAGGGGTTACCATTTTTAATTTTAAAATTCTCTCTTTCCATATTAGTTGTACATCTATTAAATTATCTTCCTTTTTAGTCTAAACAAAAAACAAGGAATATTATTTTTTTATTAATATCCCAACAAACAAGAAATCTGTTGGTATAAATAACAATTTTATTCATTGAAGTTCAATGTGCTATAAAAAGAATCTTGAATTGAAAATAAAATTAAATCTAATGCATCTTTTTAAGATGGACTTATTAATCAAATGTATAGACATATTTTACAGTTTCTTTTCATAGATAGTGCAGAAACTGGAACAAAAAATGAAATGTAAACTTTTTGAATTAGTATCTTTTTATCATAAAAATAGAAACCTATTCATTTTGAATGAAAAAACTAATTGAAAAAAGAGTTTCCAAATTAGATTCACTCACAATTGAATATTGTGCAACAAAATATTCAAAATAATCTCCAAAAATATAATTAATTAATAGTCTGTTTTTTTTTTATAAATTGCTTTAACCACTGGGTTGATGTGTTCTCGAAAAAATGATTTAGCAGATTAACATAATGTTATTTTCATTTGAAATATTGGATAAAAGTTTGCCTGTTTTTAGTTTGTTTTATTTTGTTCAGATTGGTACTCGCCTTGTACCTCATAATCTGAATATACCAGTAAGTACTGGGCTGTTAATTTCTGTATTGGAAAGTAAACAACAATTTCAAAACATGTCAATTCCGATTATTTGCCTTGCCGATTCAAAGCTTTAAAATCCTAAGCTTTGTGTATCTTCAACGTCATGTAACCAAGGTAAATATTGTTTAAAACACTGTCTAAGAATACTAGATTTTAGATAGCTATGGCCTTTGGTATTTATTTTTGTACGTTTAAAATTTCAAAGATAAAAAGTAGTTATCAAATGCAACAGAAACCTCTCAAATTTAAAATATATCACAAAAAAAGCTCCAGATATTTCTGAAGCTTTTGTTTTAGTAGAAGGTACAGAATTTGAACCATCTTTTTTATTTAAAATATACATATTTATAATTTTGCGAATGCTGTTTCTTTCGCTTATTAATTAAATTGGTCTTTTATAAACGGTTACATCATCTACCCATATCATTACAGCTGAAAATAAGTTAATTTTATTAGGGTTTATAAAATTAGAATCTTTAGATCCCACATTCATATTGAAAATAATCGAATGTGTTCCAAAATTATTAAAATTAAGATTGTTTACACTATTGTTAGTGTATTCTGCAACTGTTACATTGTCAACCTTTATGGTTACTGTTACAATATTGTTTTTCATTTTCCAGAAGGATTCATATAAGTGCCATCCGTTATTTCCATTTAGATTAAAATTAGAAGGATAGTTTCTTTCGGCAGCGTTTCCTAATGAGTTGTTTCCGGAAGAAGTTCCATAAAAAATATTTGAAGTATACCGGCTTGCATTAGGTGCAAAAGAATATCCTTCCAGAATATCGATTTCTCCTTTGGTTGGCCATGCGTTTTGCTGTACAGACCAAAATGCCGGCCAGGCCCCATACGTATCTGTAAAAGATTTGTAGTTTCCACCATCCATCGCTATTAATTTAATATTAGCAGAAAGCATATACTCTGTATTGTTTTCTGGTTTGTATTGGTAATGAGAAGTAATGAAACCAGATTGATATTTGTATGTGCTTAATTTGGTTGTTTTGATCTCTAGACATTGTTTTCCATCTCTCCATTGTGTTGTAGGCACAGAACTATTATAATCACAATACCAGGAATTATAATCTGCTCGTTGTTCTTTTGTCCACTGTGAAAGATTAGAACCTACATTGAATGTATCTTCAAATTGTTTCACCCAGGGTGCTGCGGCACTTTTACCCGTACTTTTATTTACGCCTGCACTTGACACCTGCTCATCTAATACAGGAGCCGCACTATCTGAGCAGGATGCAAATCCTAATACATATGTTAGTGTCAATGATAATAAACTTAATTTTTTCATAATTCTGTTTTTTGGTTAATAGTTGCAGTAAAGTAATTTGTTTTAAAATTTAATCTAAGCCTTCCAGGAATCCTGTGTGTGAACTTTTGATAACAAAATTTGCATCATACAATAAAGGCCAGTCATTTCCAACGTGGTTCAGATCTGTACTATACGGAATCCACGATTCATTATCCTTCATCCCCCAAATGGTTAAAGCGTATTTATTTGCTGGAGGTAGCGCATTATAAATCTTTACCATTTCCTTGTATTTCTCTTTTTGAGCCAGCCTTCTTTCATTTGTAAAAGTAGAAATATCATTAGTTGGATTGACTTGGATATCTAACTCCGAAACATGAATTTTTAAACCTTTTGCCACAGCTTTATTAAAATCAGTTTCAATTTGAGCTTTGGTGGGGCTTAAATACGTGTTATGCATCTGAAAGCCAAGTCCGTTAATAAGATTACTGGCTTTTAAATCATCTACAATGCTAAAAACTTTATTTTGTTTGGGGATATTGGTAGATGTTGCATAATCATTATAAAACAATAACAAATTTGTGTCACCTGCCGCATTTGCTGCATCCCTGGCCCATTGAAAACAATCTTTTATATAATTAGGCCCCATTCTTTGAAGAAAAATCGTATTTCTCATGTTACCGCTATTGTCATCTGCTGCTTCATTAACAACATCCCACGATTTTACTTTTCCTGCATAATGGGTAACCACATCAGTAATGTACTTTTTTACTTCTGCCTTAAATTCAGCATCAGTACCAGAAAAATCTTTTAACCATTGTGGAACTGCATTATGCCATACCAAAGCATGACCGTGAACATTGATACCGTTGGTGTTTCCATAAGCCACAATTTTATCAGCGGCAGTCCAGTTGTATACACCACTTGCCGTAGAAATTGGGTCCATTTTCATTTCGTATTCAGCGGAAATACTGCTAAATTCATTTTTCAAAATGATATCATAACCACTTCCATTAGTTAGCTGCGAGGCCTTAACCGCCATACCTACAAAAAATGGATTTGCTAATTTATTCGCTTTTATTTTTAAAAAAGCAGGATCTTCAGGAATGTTACTTGTACCGGTTGTTACAACACTAATAACATTTGAATAACCTGAAATTTCTGTATCAGTTTTGGCTCTTACTCTGTAATAATATTGTGTTCCGCCTGTTAACCCAACTACAACTTCATTTAAATCAGTTACTTCTTTTGAATTGTAATTAGTTACAAATGTTTCAAAATTTTCAGTGGTAGAAACATCCAAAAGATAGCTTTTTGAATTGGAAACATAATTCCATTTGGCTTTGAAACCGCTATCATTAACATCTTTTGGTGCGTTAGCAATTGGTGTTTCTAAAGCGACAGCAGCTTCATTATCGTCTTTTGAACAGGCGTTAAAAAAAACAACTAAGCAGGTCAGCATTAATAAAAATTTAATTTTCATACTGTTTATTTTATTATAGAATATTCTCATCTTAAGTGGAATACGCCGTATTATAGTTTAAGTGATATTATTTTTGAATGTTAACTTCTAAAAAGGCTGCTTTGGCATGGCAACCTTTTTCTGAAGTTTAAAAATTAAAATGCAAACCATTCATTACTGGTAGCGAATTTTAATATTATCAAATTTTATGATACTCGGATTAGGTGTATCATTTTGAATAACGCCAATTTTTATTTCATTTATTTTAGAAGCATCCAATGTAATTGCTGAGTTTGCACCATAACCATAATCATCTTTAAAATCGGCTATTGAAATTGTTTTGGTTGTCCAGTTCACATCTGTAACTTTAAAGTTATAAGCGTAGTTGATGTTGTCTATAGTGTTTAACTGAATAGCAAATTGCGCACCTGTAACATTTGCACTTATATCAATATCGATATAAGTTTTTGCTGCATCTGTATTAGTTGCACTTAGAAAACTTGTTCCTCCTCCGGCGCTGCTTCCGTTGTAACCATTTGCAGTCGAACCTGACCAGGTAAAGGTTGCATAATTGCCTGATGGACCACCGGCAGTATTTGCATTAAAAGCAGCAACATCACCATAAGAGAACCAATCTTTTCTTACGCCGTTACCATCAAAATCAGATACAAGAACGACAATTTCTGGAGTTGGAAGTGCAATTACTTTTTTTGCGGCACCTCCTGGTGTAGTAATTTCCAGCTCTGATCCAACAACAGCATCTATTGGTATGCCAATAATAATTGAAGAAGATGATTTTACAGAATAGCTGACTGCTTTTCCTGCTAAAGTTATCCCAGAAATATTATAAAACCACGTTCCTTCAATCTCCAGCGGAAATCCTGGAGTTGCTAGAGCAGGAGTTGTTTTTGTAATCGTGGGAACAGGTTGTAAAATCTCAATATTTTTAGTTACCGAACCATTTGCGGTAACAAATGTGATAGGCTGAACGCCAAATCTGCTTCCTAGTTTATCATCAAAAGGAATAGTAAAAATAAAAGCTTTATCAGAATTGTAATTAGAATTAAAGCCGATATCGATTTTGTTGTCCAGCGTAATCTTTTTTAATCCTGTCAAACCTTCACCTTCAACTCTGACTTTATTCAGAGGAAAGGCCTGATTTAGTAAATCTCCGGGTTCTGCAACCATTGCAGCTACGTTTGTAGTGGCCGCATCATCATTTTGGCAAGCTGTAAAAAAGGTCAGAGCCAAAAGAATTAGAATTCTATATTTAATTTTATTGATCATAGTATAAATTAATTAAAGTTAAAAGGAACCGGTGCTTCCAATAATGATGGATTGGTATCAATTGCAGACTGAGGCAGTGGCAACTCAAAATAATTGCTTCCCGGAGTTATTTTATTGGAAATCAACTCTGTTCTGGCATCATCAGAATAAAAACCAACTTCCTGATTAGAAATAATTGCTGTAGCTTCAGTGATACCGCGTCGTTTTAAATCGAAGAAATATTGTCCTTCAAGGGCAAATTCAATTCTTCTTTCCTTAAATAATTCGTCTCTTGTAAGTACTGTTTTATTTGGCAATCCGGCTCTTGTTCTTACTTCGTTAAAGGCAGTAAGCGCAGAAACAGAAGTAGTTGAGCTTGATCCGGCCAAAATAGCTTCGGCATGCATTAACAATATATCAGAATATCTGAGGATTATGGTGTTTTGTGAAGTCTTCATAAAAAACACATCATTTCTTTCTGCAGCTGAGCCTACAACATATTTTCTGAAATTAGCTCCTGTAGAAGAAAGGATCTTTTTATACGTAAAGCCATCAGAATTTTTTAACAATTCAGGATAAAAATCACCATCAGTCATGATCGTGTGTTTTTTTCTTTTATCCTGAGGTTCAAATCCGGCTTGCAGAGAGATAGAAGGCAAATAAACTCCCCAGCCATCACCGCCTCCGGTTATACCGCTGGTTGCAGGAACAATATAAGCCTGATTGGTATTTTGTGTTCCCCATTCTGTAGCAATAGCTTTCCATTGCAGGGCAAACATACTTTCTCTGCTATTGTTGTTTTCCGGACTGCTGAACATGTTTCCGTATTCCTGAATTAGAGAATATTGTTTTCCCATAATTTCCCCGGTCAAACTGGCACATTCTGAATATTCATTTAGTGTTAGATGCACTTTTGCGAGAATACCCATAGCTACAGTTTTATTTACATATCCTTTCTTTTTTGAAGTTTCCGGAAGATTTTCGATGGCATATTCTAAATCCTGCTTAATAAATTTATAAACATCAGAAATTAAATTTCTTTTTGGTTGTGGTGCTGAACCTGCCTTTGCAACAATAGGAACAGCTCCAAAAGTTCTCACCAAATAGAAATATGCATTTGCTCTCATGAATCTTGATATTGCTATCGATTTTTTATAAGAGTCTTCAGGTAATTCACTTTTTCTGTCTTCAACTAATTTCATCAGATTATTAGATTGGTCAATAACGGAAAATAACGAAACATATCCTTCTGTTAAGATTGGGTTTTGTGAAGTTACCTGTGCATTTAAGAATTGTGAATAAGCCCCGTCAAATGTAAAAGCGTTACCGGCATACATATCTCCAACGGCAATCAGAAATTTATCATTAAAAGTAAACCACGGTTTAAAATACAAACTCTCGGCAATTCCGTCAAAGGCTGTAACGCCTTCTGGTAAATCGTTTGGTGTTAATTGATTTTCTGATGGTGCGTCCAAAAATTCATCTGAACAGGAAAATAAAGACAGCAATGGTATCAGCATTCCCATCATAAAAAGTTTAAAAAGTTTTTTCATAACTATTATTTTATGTTAATGACTATAAATCATTAAGTTAAAAGTGTTTTTTAAGTTTTAGAATTCTAAATTCAGACCTGCAGAAATTGTTCTTGGTACAGGGTATCTTCCTAAATCAATACCGCTTAATGTAATATTCTGATCTAAATTTCCCAGAGCAGGGTCAAATCCTGAATATTTGGTAAACGTGTATAAATTTTGAACATTAGCATACAATCTGACTTTAGAAATGATAGACTCCTTGAATATTTTACTTGGTAAATCATAGCTCAAAGAAATATTTTGAATTCTCAAATAAGAACCATCTTCAACAAATCGGTTCGAAATTCTACCATTTGCGTTTGGATCATTAAGTGTAATTCTTGGTACATTGGTGTTTTCGTTTACTCCAGTTTCGAAAGCATTTAAAACCTGAGTACTAACATTTCCAAATCGATCGCCAAATCCAGGATAAATTCCATCTGTATAATGACGCGTAAAGTTGTAGATTTCACTGCCCTGACTTCCTGTTAAAGCAATAGATAAACTAAAGTTTTTGTATTTGAAATTATTCGTAAAGGCATAAGTAAAATCAGGAATTGCACTTCCTATGGCTGTTTGGTCTTTAGCATCAATCTTTCCATCGCTATTAAGATCCTTAAAACGAATATCTCCGATTCCGGTTCCGGTTTCCTGAATTGGTCCTGCTGCTAATTCACCAGCATTTTTAAATAAACCATCGGTAACATATCCGTAAAATTGTCCTATGGGTTGTCCTTCTGTCGTTTTAGTAACGGTATAAAAGTCAAATTGTACTTTTCCTAATAAAGATTTTCCTTCTCCTTGAAATTTGGTTAGCTCATTGTTGTATTTTGATAAAATAATGGTGCTGTCCCATGAAAAATTTTCTGTAATAATATTTTTTGTGTTTAATGTAAACTCCGCACCTTTAGTTATGATTTCTCCTACATTTATAAAATAATTCTGAGCACTTTGATTAGACTCGTCATTGACTTGTTTGGTTAGGAAATCTGAAGAATTCTTAATGTAATAATCAAAATCTATTTTTACACGATTATTCAGCAATCCTAATTCGAAACCGGCATTAAATGACTTAAGAGACTCCCATTTGACATCTGGATTTGCTAAATTATCAATAGTTGGAGCCACGCCTCCAAATGGTGAAGAAAGCAGTGACAGATTGGTGTCGTATCTGTTTGCCGGAATATTTTGATTTCCTACTGCCCCATACCCTGCTCTAAATTTTAAGTAATTTACAGTATTTGATAAAGGCTCAAAAAACTTTTCGTTACTAACAGTCCATCCTCCTGAAAATGACGGAAAATAACCCCATTTATTATTAGGACCGAAGTTTGACGATGCATCTGCTCTTAAAGAAGCTGAAAAAGAGTATTTGTCTGAAAAGCTATAATTTAATCTAGAAATGTAAGAGGCCATAGACCATCTGCCAGAACCATTTCCGTTTAGAGCTGTATCAATATCACCTATATTCAAGTTGGTAAAATCTTTATTTAAAAACTCACCCGTTCTGTAACCGCTTAAATATTCATATCGGCTTTCCTGTGATTCCTGACCTAATAAAAAAGTAAAGTTGTGATTTTCGTTTATCGTTTTATTATAAGTCAAATAATTTTTAATATTCCAATAATAGCTTTGATCCTGTTGCTTGAATGATTTGTTTAAAAGCTCATTTACTGTTCCTAGAGTATATTTTGGGACAAAAACACTGCTTTTTGCAAAATTTAGATCATAGCCTAATTCAGATCTGAAAACTAATCCCTTGATCAAAGTAAAATCAGCAAATAAATTACCATTAATTTTAAATCTTTCTGTAGTAGCATTATTGTATTCAGCCAATGCAATTGGGTTGGTCGCTTCATTTGCCGAAGAACCCAATCCAGAAGTGGGCCCTGCATATGAACCATCTGCAGCTCTAACCGGTAATTCAGGAGATTGTCTTAAGGTATTCATAACTAAACCACCTCGGTCATCATTTCTTACCACTTGTTGAGAAGAGTGGCTTACAGACATATTGTTTCCGATTTTTAACCATGATTTAACATTAGAATCTACATTTAAACGCAGTGACAATCTGTTGAAATCAGAATTTACAACAACTCCTTCCTGATTAAAGTAATTTAAAGAAGTGTAATATCTTGTTCCTTCTTTTTCACCGGAAAATGATAACTGGTGATTATAAACCGTAGCAGATCTAAAAAGTTCTTTTTGCCAGTCTGTTCCTTTACCTAATAAGTCAGGTTTTTGATATTGATAGGGAATAGATTCACCATTCAGTGAGAAAATTTTTGTTTGATACTTTGCATATTCTGGTAAATTTAATACGTCAACAGTATTTATTATTTCCTGAACACCTAAATAGGTTTCATATGCAAATGTTGATTTTCCTTTTTTTCCTTTTTTAGTTGTAATCAAAACGACACCATTGGCACCATTTGCACCATATATTGCAGTTGCCGATGCATCTTTTAAGATATCAATAGTTTCAATATCAGAAATGTTCAGACCAGACAGGGCAGAGTTTTTCGTTTGTCCGTTTCCTCCGCCTAATGCGCTGAATGAAAAGGAATCATTGTTTTTATCCGCAAAAACAGGTGTTCCGTCAATAACATATAAAGGTTCGTTACCATTTATAGAAGTAATTCCTCTAATTTGAACAGAAATTCCGCCTCCCGGAGTACCAGAATTTTGAGTAACGTTTACACCTGCCGCTTTACCTACAAGGGCCTGATCGATAGAAGTAAACGGCTTGTCCTGAATTTCAGAAGCTTTAATAGAAGAAACTGCCCCATTTATATCTTTTCTTTTTGAAGTTCCGTATCCGATCACAACAACCTCATTTAATTTTTCGAGGTCATTTACCATTACAACCTCCATTATCGGCATTGCAGGCAATGATAAATTTTTATATCCTACATAACTAAAGTTCAATATAGCATTTGGTTCTACATTGTTTAAGACAAAACTACCGTCAAAATCAGTGACAGTTGTTTTTTTTGTTCCTTGTACTATTACACTAACACCTGGAAGGCTTGTTCCCCCTGATGTTACTTTACCTTTAACAGTCTGAGCAAAGAAAAAATTTCCCCACATACATACTATTAAACACAATAGTTTCTTTAATGTTCTTTTCTGCATAAAATTTGGTTGTTAGTTTAAGTTAAATAATTAGGTGTTTTTAGTTTGTAAACATTTAAAATGTTGTTTTTATCAGTCTCATTGTTTAGAGTTATGAAGAGAAACTACTTCTTAAATATTTCTTAACGAAAGTAAAATCTAGAGGGGTGCGAGTGTAGAACAGATGAAGCAAATCATGCATCATTTGATGTAAAAACAGCATACCAGCCTCTTGTATTAATGAAAAACTTACTTCAACCATCAAAACTATTAATGAAGCATTGCCAAAAAATTGGCTTAAAAAATATATTTTATAAAAAAATACTGTAGTAATTTTATTAAAGACACAAGTGCCATAGAGTTTAAAAACAAAAATTTTCAGATACTATTCTGATAAAAAAAGCCCCGGTTTTTTAAATCGGGGCTTTCTAAAATTACTATAATAGCTGTTTATGTTTATCCTCTATTATCTATTCCTTTGCTGTTACTTCCTGAGTAGGAAGGTATCCGTATTTAATTTTATAGCATTTGGCGAAATACGAAGGTGACGTAAATCCAACTTTATAACTAATCTCATTAATATTAACATTTTTATTGCCTTGCTTAAGTAATTGCTTTGCTTTTTCTAATCGTACGTTTCTAATAAACTCATTTACTGATACACCTGTTAGTGTTTTTATTTTACGGTACAATTGACTCCTGCTCAGGAAAACTTTGGTAGAGAGCAACTCTACACTTAAGTCAGATTCACTCAGGTTTTCATTAATAAAATGAAGAATTTTTTGAATGAAATCATTGTCTAAAGATGTTGTTTTTTCTTTCCCATCTTTTGTTATACCTGTATAAAATTTCTTAAACATTATTTGTCTGCTTTTAATGAGCTGTGCCAGACTTGATTTTAAAATATCTAATTCAAATGGTTTGCTCAAATACATATCAGCGCCAGAATCTATTCCTTCAAGCCTGTCATTTACCATTGCTTTTGCAGAGAGCATTAATAGCGGAATATGACTTGTTTTTAAATCTCCTTTTATATTTTTGCACAATTGCAAACCGTCCATTACAGGCATAATAACATCTGTAATTATGATGTCTGGTAATTTCTGAATAGCAAGTTCGTAACCTTTTTTACCGTTTTCCGCTGTAAGGACTTTATATAATTTACTTAGTTCATTTTTTAGATAATTTCTTAATTCAAGATTATCCTCCACAATCAGAACGGTGTATTCTTTTTTAGTATCTTCTGCAATCTCTTTTGTTGGTTCATTAGGAATATCTTCTTCTTCATCTGTTTGATTTTTATTGGATTCGAATAAGAATTTATTTTTATTTTTTTCTATTTCAAAAACCTGATCAAGTATTTCTTTTTCATTATAAAAAGATTTGCCTAAAGGAAATTTTACCATGAATTTTGTTCCCTTTTCCGGTTTACTTTCAACCTCAATCTTTCCCTTATGCAGCTCCACAAAGTCTTTTACCACCTCTAAGCCAATTCCTGTGCTTCCGTAGTAATCTTTATTAAGGTTATCGACCTGATAAAATCTATCAAAAATTCTTTTCAAATCCTCTTTTTGAATTCCTGAACCGGTATCTGTAATTGTTATTGAAAAGGATGGAACTTTATTGCCATCCATTGTTAAAGAATTATCCTCATCTAATTTATCTACAGAAATAGCAATAAAGCCATCATCGGGGGTAAATTTGAAAGCATTTGAAATGATATTAAATATTATTTTTTCAAGCATCTTGGGATCTAACCAATCTTCAAGCTCTTCAAGTGAAGATTCAAAATCAATAGTTATGTTTCTTGCAGCTGCTTCCTCATCAAAATAGCCTATAATTTCATTGACAAATGCGATAACTTCAATTTTTTTAACCTGAAGGAAAACTTTATTAAACTCCAATTTATTAAAATCCATAAGCTCATTGATAAGCCTTGAAAGCCTGTCTGAGCTTTTGTGTACGATTTTTAATTTATTATGGACTTCGCGGGATACATTTTTACTTCTTAAAATATCTTCAAGAGGATTAATAATCAGGGTTAGCGGTGTTCTAAATTCATGCGAAATATTAGTAAAAAACTGTAATTTCTTATTATTTAATTTCTCTAACTGAATTGTTTTTTCTCTTTCTAAAATTATAGCCTGCCTGGCTTTAAAACGATTTTGGTAAATCTTATTGAGATAAATAATCAGGAAAACTAAAATAGATGCGTATATTAAATACGCCCAGATAGTTTTCCACCATGGAGGCAGGATTTTTATTTTTAATTCTAACTGAACATTGCTCCAGGAACCATCTGCATTAGCCGATTTTACTTTAAAAACATAATTTCCGGGTTCAAGATTTGTATAAGTCGCTGTTCTGTTATTCCCTACATAATTCCAATCCTTTTCAAAACCTTCAAGATAATAGGCATATTTATTTTTTTTAGAATAATTGTAGTTTATCCCTACATATTCGATCGTAAAAACGGATTGCGAATGATTGAGAATAATTTCTTTTGTCTGAGAAATTACTTTTGTTAAAGGCGAAGATTCTTCATTTGGTTTTACTGATTTATTGAATAATTTGAAATCACTGAAATATAACTTTGGCGCTTTTTCTGCTTTTTTTATCTCTTTCGGATTAAAATAGTTTACTCCCTCATAACCACCAAAATACAGTTCGCCATTTCCATCTTTAAAGACAGCATTATTATTAAAATCATTGTCAATAAGACCATCGTCCTTATTAAAATTTGTGCTTTGTTTGTTTTTAAAATCGAGTTTTGTTAATCCTGATCCACCGCCTATCCATAAAGATCCATTATTATCAGAAATTATCGCCCGGATTGATTTTTCTTCAAAACCCGGAAAATCATCGTAATTAGAAAAAACCTTATTTTTTTTATTGTAACTAAATAGTCCTTCACCATCTGTCCCTATCCATATTTTTTTATCATTTGATTCATAAATTGATAAAATAGTCTGGATACTGTTATACTTCGTCTTATCACTGAACATTTCATTCCTCATATTTATCACTTTAAAACGAGAGTCGGTATTTAGGCTTACCTGATATAATCCTAAGATAGTTCCTACCCATAAAATATTATCAGAATCTACAAAAACTTTACGGATAAAAGCTTCATCTAAGGCGTTTTCCACAAACGGCTGAGTGTTACAATGAACAAATGTGTTGTTCATATAGTCAAAATAGTGAAGCCCTTTTATGAAAGTTCCAATCCAGATTCGGCCTTTTGAATCTTCAGAAAAACTAAATATCCGATTCGATTTTAATCCTGATGCATTTGTCGTATTGTAGTTTATGAATCTGGTAGTCCCATTTTTCAAAAAGTATATGCCACGATCCCAGCTGCCTATCCAGATATTTTGCTTACTGTCTATAAATATAGTCTGGATATCAACTGCGTCAAGTCCTGAGTAATAGTTTTGGTTATTTTTGTTAACATGGATATAACTTTTATCTGAAAGATTATAAATATCAAGTCCTCCTCCTTCATTACTTATTAACAGATTGCCTTTTTTATCTTTTATAACTGAAGTTACATAACTGGTCTGCAAAGAATTATCATTATTCACAAGTGACTCAAGTGAATTAAATTTGTTAGCCGGTTTATCAAATACACCAAGTCCTTTGTTGAAATAGCCTAACCACAGTCTTTTTTCCTTGTCTTCGTATAACGACCAAACGGAATTAGATTTTAAACTGAAATTATTGTACTTACTGTGTAAATATTTTTGCAGTACTTCTCCCTTATAATTTACAACTAACAGTCCATCATTTTCAGTACCACAAAGTATATAATCCTTACTGCTTTGTATAATGGATAAAATTTTATTTTTAGTAATAAAAAAATTCTCAAATTGATAGTTATCCGTTTCAGGTTTAATTTTTATCAGTCCGTTTTCAGTAGTTCCCAGCCATAAATATCCAAATTTATCAATAACAAGGTTTTCTATATCATCTAACAAAGGCAATCTTTTAAACTTGTCTTTATAAACCTGCTTCACTTTTCCACTCAGATCAATTTCTAAAAGGCCGTAACTAGTTCCTAAATAAATAATTCCCTGTTTATTCTTTACCGAACATTTTATTAAAAAATTGGGTTTTTCCAGGATCTTTGAATGAACTAATGTAGCTTTTAAGGTTTTTATCTTAAGTTTAAACATCCCAAAACCATAAGCCCCTAATATGAGGTTGCCATTATTATCTTCAATAATTGTTTTTACAGTGATGGGCTGCTCATAACCTTTTACAATTGCATCCTGGATATTGATTCTCGTAAAATTATCCAAATCCCTATTGTATAAACACAAACCTTCATCTGTACCAACCCACAAGTTATTTCCAGAATCAATAAAAGTTGTATAGATAAAGTTACTGTTTACTGACTCTGGTTTTTTATCATGCTTATATCCAAAATAATTTACTCCATCATATCGATATAGACCTGCACCATTTGTACCTATCCAGATAAAACCATTGTTATCCTGAATAATAGAAGAAATAGCTCTTTTTGAAGTTGTTTCCTGTATGCTTCTAAATTGGTAGTTTTCAAATTTATCCTGAGAAAACAAACAATTTATTAGCCCAAAGCAGCATAGAAGTATATATTTGATATTTTTCATTTACATTCTGACATTTAACCAACTTTATTTTAAAATCAAATTTATAATTGATTCTTATTTAATCCTATATAAAACAATATTAATAAAACTAAACAGAATCTTAACTTTTTTTATACAGATTTACTATATTACTGTTGACCTGTTTGGAATTTTATTTAAGTAGGCATATCATAACTACAACAGAAATAAATCAAATCTTTGAACTGTAATTGGTCAAAGACTCATGTCCTCCATAATAATTCCGGGCATATGTATAGGTTAGTAAAAGTTCATGAATTTGCCTTTACACCTTTTTCTTCAAAGTAGTTATAGGAACTGATTAAAATGGATAGGTCAGTTTTTTTTTACAGGAACAAAAAAAACTAAGCAGGTCATCGTAGGATTCAAATCGAAGATATTTTCAATATGAATAATAGTATTTGCCTTTTTTGAGGGTTTATTTATTGCAAATACAAAAAACAGCACTACAGCATGAGGTTAAATTGTAATACTTCAATTTAATTTTTCGTTTGGGTTATACGGTCCTCCGGTTTCACCCCAACCCCATTTAGGCATTGGTTCATTTGTATGCATTGGATTTTCTGTTAATTGTGAATTTATAACTGCAAGTCGTGTACCCCATTCAATATAGCCAACAAATGCAGAACGAAATTCCGGATCGCTTTTTAAGCCTATCTCATCTGCTGTCTGAATCAACAGCTGTACCCAACGCTGGCGCTTTTCTTCTGTTAGCATTTTACCAATATGTTTACCAATCATTAAAGAATGGCTGCCATTATTTTCAGTAGTGTAGAGCTTTTCACCGCCAAATACTTCTGCTACAAAATGAGCAACATGTTTAACATGTTCAGGTGACATATCTTTAAAAACATCTGCTAATAAATCATCTTTTAAAACCTTGTGATAAAAATTTCTAAACAGATTTTCAAAAGTATTCATTTCACCTGCCCATTCGTAAAGTGTTGGTACATTTTTCATTTTATTATTTTCTGATATTAAAGCAATGGCCAGATTAAGATTGATAACTAGCTTAACTTCAGGTTATTTTAAAGCAGAAGTCTGATATTTAGTAAAACGAAAATAGGAAATAAGATTGTAATTTCAAAAAATCAATATCAGCAACATAATAGTAATAATCAAGAAGGGATTAAATATTGATTTTGGAGGTATTATAGTCAGATAAAAGTTATTGCAGATGCGAAAGAATGGTTATAACTAATTTAAAATTAGCAATTTAATCTTCTGTAATTATCAAAAAATACTTCTAAGAATAGAATTGGAAGTTATATAAAAAAGAAAAAGCCCGCGAAGTTCACTCCGATGGCTTGCTCAACTTTAAACTCGATGTCCTTTTTATAATGTACCTTAATTTGTCTTTCAACTATTTTACATCAATAATTCACCCTTAAGTAACTCCGAGTAGTTAAAGTACTAAATGTTAATCAATTAAACAAATTTTTATTGACTTTTTTTATTATTTTTTTTATAGACAATTTTTCCGGACTTTTGGACTGCTTTTAAGAACGAAACTGGTAAGCTTATTTGTTTTTCAAACTCTTCTCTTGAAAAAATTAATACATCTGTTTTTAATGAAAGCTGAAACACAAAATTTCTTATTTTAGAAACACATTCCTTTTTATCACTATCCGAAATAATTAGCATATCAACATCACTGTAAACATTAGCAGTATCATTTGCCATGGAGCCAAAAAGAATAATTTCTTCCGGCTCCGTAACATAAATTGCATACGCAATAATTTTATCTATAGTATTTTGAATCTTCATCTTATATACCTAATTTAAAGACAACATAAACATCGTCTATTTCGTCTTCTGTCAAATTTTTAAAATCCGTTGCTGCAACCGTTTTTATTTTCAATGAAACATTCCCTAAAGCATTTACACTTAAATTTCGTGATGTGTGCGGAATTCCGTCGAAATTTAAATCCGGATCAATCGGAATAGTATTTATTACTGCACCACTTGTAACTTTTATATTACTTACATAATTTGTAATACTTTCATCTTTAGTTGCTACAAAAATATCTATTTTCTTTATCTGAATTGTATTCAGTTTATTGCGAATAAAAAACGGAAAATGTTCCGGCTTTAAGGTAAAAATAAGTTCCTGGTCGGCACCATTCAAAGGATTCAGGAATTTGTACCATTCCGTTGCAAATTCATGTTTCAAACTAAACAATTTAGCCGTTTCATTCGGAAGCCGGTCTTGTAAATCTGCATTCGCTCCGGCAGCAAGTTGTCCTCCACCATTTCTCGAAGTATAATTAATATGGATAATAGCATCGGAAAGAGAATCAAAATCAAAATAATTATTTTCTTTTGGCAAACTTATCTGCCAGTCGCTAATAACTCCTGCTCCTTCAAAAGGCAAATATCGATCATCATTAAAATTCAGTTCAAACATACCATTATCATTTTGCGCATGACTGGTGGCAATAGAAGAAATTGAGCCAAACATTGTTTTGAACCGGAGATCATTCTCATCGACTTTTGCATAAGTTCCTCCATTTGTGGCATCCATACGGGTTTCGTTACGTAATAAGGATAAGGTACAATTGACGCTTGTATAGGGTCCTACAATGCATGGAAGACTAATTGAAACGTTCTTAATTCGACGCATATAGTGTCCTGGATAATCCATATCAAAAATCCATTCTGGCAATATAACCGTGCATATACCTGTTTGCTTCAAGGTTAAAAGTGCCAAAGGAGCAATTTGTGCCAGGGAAATGTGTTTGGTTATCTCAAATTCACGTTTGTTTTGATTGATATATTCTGCTTCCAGTCTTCGTAAATCATTAATTAATTTATCTCCTGACAAAAGTCCTTTTTTAAGACTGTCCCAATAACCAAACTGAACAATATTAGAATCTGTAATACCTAATTCGTAAGCAAAACATTTTTCTGCTTTTTTTGCCATATCGAAAGCCAATTGATAGGCCTGAAAATAAACAGTTGAAATTTGGGTAACTGTCCAATTATACAATTGTTGGTTAGTATATTTATTGCGCATATAATCGTCAATTACTTTTGAATTGTCGATTTGAATTTCATGGTTTTCGAGTTCTTTTTCTGCAATTTCCTGTCTGATTTCTGCAGAATTAATTTGAAATTGAATTTGATCAATTTCTTTTTCAGACAGTAATGCTTGCTGCTTATTTTCCTGATCCCTTCGGGTATATCCTCCCTGAGCTTCAAGCAAACTTCCTATCGAATGACTAATTGTGCCAATACCACTTGAAATTGCTGCAATTTGTGCAGCTACATTGCTTACCTGCTCACCTCCAACTTCCAGAGTCATAGTAGGAGAACCTCCAAATCCTGAAGCACCTGCCTTAAATTGAGGTACTGCAGATGCTCCGGCAGCAATTGCATGCGAAACTGTAGAAACAACTTCAGCTACTATTCCTACTCCATGAGCAATAACACCACCGGTTTCCCAATCATTCATTCTTGGAATTGACTCATAATAGATTTTCTTTTGTTCTGAAGATTCTTTCGATTTATTCAAACTTCCAATGCTTTCAACAGCTTCATCAATTTGCTTTTTACGAATTTCCGTTACTGATTCCAACAACTGGATTTCCTGTTGAGATCGTATTAATGAAAGTTCTTCAGAATCTTTTTTCTCTAATACAACTAATAATTTTTCACCAAGAATTCGTACATCATTACAAATATCAATAGCCTTTTGCACTACAACCCTAAAACGATAGTAAGGTGTTGGCGCCACTAAATCATTCAAAACACTATTTAAATCTATTCCTGCTGCGGCAGCTTTTACCAATATAGCGGGATCAATAGGCGGTTCAAAAAGAGGCAGTTGTCTCACAATACCTGAAATATTCATGCAATGTCTTATTTTATATAAACGATCTTCAACAAGATCCCAATATTTTGTAATAAATTCATTGTTGGGAATACAGAAATAGAACATATCAATTTTTGGTATTGATGGTGATCCGGACTGTGACTGTACTACTTTTATCGGCAATAAGGTATCTTCAATTATTACATCAACACGGGCATTTCCATATTCATCCAGTTTGCCTTCTAACTCATTAAAAGTAAATTCCTGATGTTTTACCGTAGGCACTTTTTGCGGACGATCTCCTAAAATTTCATAAGCCAGCATGTATAGCAAGGATGCTTCATTAATACTTTCAATCGTATCTCTTTTAAATAGCATATCTCCCCAGGCAATCAAATTATCCAAATATTTCATCACCACATTTTTTTGATAGGCAACTGGTCTGTAGCGTGCAATAACATGAGGACTAAACGGATTGTTTCGCCATGCTTTTAACTGTTCACTATTTTCATTAAGATTTAAATTGGATAAAATTGATTCAATTCGTTGTTTGCGGTATTCAGCCGAATTATATTCATGAAAAGGTTTCGTGATCCAGTAACGCTGTGGTGAAGCCGTACCTTCAATATTAGTTGGATTAAATATATAGTGAAACCAACTCATTGCTTCTTCAAACTTCTGGTTTTGCATTAATTTGCAGGCTACCATTAAAGGAGCATGAAAAAATAGCTCCCAGTTGTAAACGGAATAGGCACCACCAAAAGAAAAATCAACTTTATCTGTCTGAGCTGAAGAATCTGTTAAAGTTGAACTTCCCGGTCCGTAACTGCTAAAATTAAAAGTGTTTTTTGGAGAGAAATTTTGTGGCTGTGTTTGGATTTTTCTATTTAATAATCCGTCAATTCCACCCCGATTAAACTCACGGATAAATAACATTGTGTAGGGATGGTAAAAAGGCAGGAAACGATATTTTCGGTTTTTAGAAACAATATGTCCATAGCTATTTAACCGTGTTTCCCACTCTGGCTTAACAAAAAAAGCTCTTTGATTATCCTGATAGAAAACAGGATGATTTTGGTACATCATATCTAGCTGCAAATCCTGTTGTGAGATAACCAACTGAAAAGGACTTGATGCTTTTGTAAGTAAGTTTATTGGTTGGGCTGCTTCAAGTATCCCTAAATTAGAATTATTTGTAGAATTATTTGTTAACACATTATTATTAAAACGCATACCGGTTGGCAAATGCAGACGTGGACCAAATTCAAGTGGTTCCAGCTCTTTTATAGCATTACCTTCAGAACTAAAATTTTGATTTACATAATCGTAAGAATCAATACCTGCAATTAATTTTCCGGAAGCATCAGTATATGAACCCAATAAACCTTTTAGCTTTATATCTTTTATTTCTCCATTAAAAATAAAAGAAGAAGAGTGCCAGGGCATTAAAGTTTCATTAAAATCATTTTTAGTGAGACGGGTCGGATTTAATGTTGTAGGTGAATCGGATGTAGGATTATACGATTTATTTGGATCGTAAAATGCCGTATTATTAAACTCTTTTGAAGTTGATAAATAAATATCAAGATATAATTCATTAAATTTAGAAAGATAATAGGGTTTTAAATTATATGAAAAATGTGGACGTTCCCATGGATGGATTAACTTTTGTTTTGATATTTTTTTAGTAGTCCAGCCTCCTGTTTTTTTAATACACCATCCTAATTGTATTTCTAATACTTTCAGTGGTTCAGGAGTATCTGTTGGTCCGTTTGAAGGCTGCGCAGCGGGAACTTTTTTGACTTTCATCGGTTTATCCATAAACTGGAGCCAGAATAAATGCAATCTCCTGTTATACACTACTGGTACAACATGATCACCGGTAATATCAACTTCAATTTTATCCCAGGAAGACCAGGTACTGTAATTCATATCATAAGTACGGTAATAATACATACCGGGCATTGCTTTTGTACGGCCAATAACATGAACAATGTTGGTTTCATAACCCACCTCATCAGGATTTAAATCTTCCATTTGATGGTATAGACCACAAACTTCGAGATGCGAAACTTCATCTACTTTATGCAGATAATTCAAAAATGCATTTTCAACATTTTCTTTTGTAGCCTCATTTTGCATCAGATCGTTTTCAAGATCCTTAAAAAATGGGGATTTATCATCTCGTAATTCGGGTTCAAGCCAGTTTTCAGGATAAAAGAAAATCTTGCGATTGGCTTCCCAAAGTCTGTAGTTTTTCATCCATTTCCATTGTGACCAGGCATTTGGAGACGAAACATCCTCTTTTTCATTTTGAGTTACGATGACATACTTATTCTCCAAATTAAGAAAACAGCGCTGTACAAAAAATTGTACGGAGCTAAGTGCCTGCTTAATTCTCGAAGTGAGTTGGCAGGATGTCATTTCAACATCAATCAAAAAATATTTAAACAATGAATTAGAATCTTCCCAATTAGGATTTATCATTGTTGCAGATCCAAAAGTTAAGTTTCCGCTTGTACGCTGCGAATATTCAATGTGATAATCGACTAGTGCTTTTCGTCTCTTCTCTCTAATATCATCATGCAATGGGGTTATTTTACTTAACCAGTCATCTTGTTCATATTTAGATTTGATTGCTTTTCGGGTTTGTTCTGCAACAAGAGCATCGGAAACAGTGTTGTCTCCAATAATTCTCCAGCTTAACATCGTTTTAGCATCAGTTCCAATTAGCTTCATCTGATGAAAACATTCACTTAATCGATTATAAGTTAAAGCATTAGTATAATCTAAATTTGCTGCAGTATGTCTAATCCCTAATCCAGTTTCAAAACTGCTTAGGTTTTTAGTTTCCGGATCACCATCATCCCATTTTGTAAGACCTGAAATTTCTTTTTTGATTAATGCATTCGATTTTGTTGGATCTTTTGCAAGATTTAAAATACTTCTGATTGAAATATTTTCCGGTTCAGGAAACTTAGATTTAAAATTTAAAAACAAATAGAGATTCAACCATTCATTAAATTGATTTGGTGCAACAACTGCACTTACTGGTAAAATGGAGAAGTTAATGGTTTTTAGCGCAGCATAATTAGTAATAAAATAGTTTAAATTTTCTGTATCCAATTTTAGTTTGGAAACCAATATTGCGGACTTATGCAGCAATGTGTAAATTTTAAAATGTTCTTCAAAATTTACTCTGGTAATATCTTCATAAGTACCGGATCCGCTTAATGCAATCAAATTTTCATTTTCTAACTTACTAATTAAATTTGCCGAAGCATCAATTTTTATGTTTGTCAGCAGTACATTTGCCTGTTCTGTGGTAATGCTAAAAGAAGACGCAATATGCGACTTAATCTGATTTTGTTTTTGTATGATAGCATTCGCCAAAAGTTCAGTTGCACTTAATTGTGCTTTTTTAATATTGGCAATCAAAGCTGTTTTATTAGCAGCAGCATCAGGATTTGGAGTTGCGTCAGGAAGTAGCAACTTTGATTTGCTAAAGTCAGTAATAAATTTAATTTCATCAGGACTACTATTATTTCCTGATAAATCTACTTTCGAACCTATGAGTAAACTTTGAATTGGTGAAAATAAATTCATAAAAGGGATACCATTTAAAGGCGCCAAATCATCAGCATTAAAAGCTTTTAAAGTATTTAAAAAACTGATTTTAATACGGCTGTCTTCTAAAATCCTTCTTAGGCCGTCTATTAGCTGAGCGGTGGATTCCTCTCTTAATCCTACGGATGAATCTGGTTTGTAATTCAGTATATAATCCAATTCCAATAATGAAAGCCCAGAAGATTTTATTTTCATAAGATTATCTATACTGGCCATTGTAGTTTCCGGATCAAGAAAAGGATCGGTAACATTCGTAATTCCTAAGAATGAAACCAAATCACTTACGGATATTTTTAATCCTTTAGCGAGATAAACATATCGAAATAAAACTGACAGAGAAGCGATAGAAAGTTTATTATTTGTTTTGGATACTATCGCATCAAAATCTTTTTGATTTAAGGCTAATGCCGAAAGTATTGTTGGTACAGGTGTATAAGGTGCTGGAACAGGTGAAATAAACAATATACTATTATCCAGATTTATGAAATTAAACGGCAGTGAAGCATCAACAGGCTGCATTTTATCTGTTAAATTACCTATTGCCTTAAACTTTATATCTATAGGATTTGTTACGGCAATATTTTGAAAAAGAGTATTATATTGTGGCTGAATAATCACATCCTGCTTTTCTGGTGTAATTCTGATTTCTCTATTAATATCTCCATAAAAGGCCAGAATAGTTTCTGTATTTAATTTTAGTTTATCCTGTAATTGCTTGACTAATTTCAGTTGAACAAGTGCAGCGTCATCAATTTTACTTTTACCAATTTTTGCATTACGCAAAAACAAATCCAGCTCCCACATTTTCCATCCTGATTTTCTCCATAAACGAATAAACCGGTTCATTAAATCAAATTTGGCCAGTGTCATTTTGTTGATGGTTTGCTGCGCGGTATCACAGGTATCCAAGGTTCTTTCTATGGTGCTTTTACTTGCTCCGGGATTATTAACAAACCGAACCATTAGTAATTCTAAAACCTCATAATAGCTCAGTTTGCTTCGTTTCATAAATAACGAAACATTTACTTTGCTTTGGCTGGTATCTAATCCCCAATATTTATTTTGTTTAGCAGCAGTTGCTCTTGTAGTAGTGATTATGTCTTTATCATTCCAGGACAAATTAAAAAATTCAGCTGCTATAGCCGTATCATCTGGATTTTTAGCTGCAGGATTCACTTTATTTTGAGTGACTTCCATTAATTCAAAACGTGGCACCCGTAAATAATTCAGGTAAGTTCTTGCTTCTTCCTGCCATAGATTAAACGAATTTGTCATTGGAAAATCTTCTCCGGCAATTTTTTTGTAAGCACCAATCTGGATATTCTCAGGCGTAGCTCTTAACTCTTTCTGAGAAAGCGTCGTTTGATAAATAAAATTTTTATTTCCGATTAAATTATTTTCTAAAATTTCATTCACCAAATCTATATAAGGAAGCGGTGTATCTGTATTGGCGCAATTAAGTTTGATATTACCCAAATCAGGTCTTCGGTCAAATAAAATATCTTTTACTGTTTTTGAAGGATTTGTAGCCGAATGTTCTTTTAAAAACCTCAGCATATCCGTTAAGTATGCTGCCGGACCATAAAGTGATTTACAATGATCACATTCGCAAAAATCAAGTGATCCAAACAAAATTTCAAGATCAGGAATACCTAATGCGGCCTGAATTTCAGGTGCAGTGTAAGTATGCGGAATAATAGCCGCAGGTAAATCTTTGTAAAATTCTTTTCTGAAATCTGTAATGCGGGCCAAAATTGTCATGTACTGCATTTTGGATGCTTCATATAAACGAAAAATTTGTTTATCATCAACTCCTTTTGCAGACATCATATTGGTGATGCGCTCTTTACCCATAAAATAAATTTGCATCGAACTATGTAACTTTTGATCAATTAAAACAGATCCTGCTGCTGAATTATTTGTTAATTTATGAATACGCTGCACAACCTTAATAGAATCCCTGGTAATCTTATCTATTGAGAGTCCTTTATCATTAATATATTTATCTAAATTCTGACCCGTAAAATCCAGTTCTTTTTGTTCATCTATAAATTTTTCAACTTGGTCAATATTCGGAATTGCATTTTGATTTAGCCTTTTTGTAGTTGCTAGTAATGATACTGCAGGATACAAAAATTCACTTCGGGATTTTATAGCAGCAGCAAAATTTTCAATTTTTTCTTTTACAGTATCGCCAGGCATGTTATCCGGAATTTTTTTTCCATTATCGTTTATTAAGGAAATAATACCGTTTTGATCTAATTTGGCGACATCGCTTATCTGATTGAATTTTTTTCCTGACCCAGTATTTTCCTTTAAAAATTGAAATGTTGGTGTATGGTTTTTAGAAATATTAGCCGCTTCTACAGTAGTCACAAAATCATTGATTGCTGTTGCACCAATTTGGGTATCGAACATTTTTATTTCAGTCCAGAAATCATTGTTTATCCCTTTGTTATTGACAAATGTTTTAGCAACCAGATCATAATTTTTAGCTGCAATAGTTGAAGTTTGAAGCAGGGTTTTTAAATTTCCGTTACCAATCAAAATAGGTTTTTCAAGGGTAAAATGGATTTTCAGTTTTTCTAAAGATTCAATGATTTGATCTTTTTTGAGTTTTATTTGTTGGGTAACCAGATTTTGCAAAACAGCATTTTCTATAGCCTGAATTTGTACCGAATCATCCAGAAAAGCAATTCCGGATGCCGTAAGTTCTGTTAATTGTGCAATCGTTTCCCAGTTACTGGATCCTCTTAGTAAATCGCCAGGCAGATCAGGAGGGAGATTTTGTGCGATGAAGGTATAAAAAAGTTCTGCAGAAAGCTCCGGGATGTTTACTGATTCAGCTACCAGATTAGACAAAACCTGACGCATAATTTCATCTGTATTTATACCCGTTTGCCGACTAATTTGTGAAATCATTTTATCAGAATCCGTTTCTTTTAAGATACTAATTGGTTTTCCCTGAATCGCTTTGGTCAAAAATGCTGCAGTTGCTTCATAAGCAGAGATTCCTAAATATTTTCCGTTATAATTTGATTTTCCGTTTTCGTCAATACTTTCAGTAAAATTTACCCAGTGAATTACGTTTACATTATAATGTTTTTGGATACCAACAGGATTCACCTGATCTGCGTTGGTATATAATTTTACTACAATATGAAAATTATCTGTCTTTCCATTTATTGTATTGATTGGCGCATCATAAACAATATCAAAAAAACCGTTCAGGAAAACCTTTTTGGCAGCTATTGGCTTAGCGCTTTCAACATCAAGTTGGAGCTCAAAAACTTTAATGACCATGTCATTTTTACGATCCCAAAGCGAATTTCGTACAGATCCTTTAATGCGGTACCTGTGTGTTGAAACAGCCTTTGGATTGGCTGCAAGAACCTTGTCATTTATAATTTTAATTGTTGCCTTATCATAATGTCCGGTAATTGCAATCCCTTTTTCTTTTTGTAATGATTTAAGGGCTCTGGTGGTCGTTTTTCCAAACAATTGTGTTTTAAATTCTTTTTCGGCAATTTTGAATCCAAGGAAGGAAAGGTTTTTTTGAAGTTCAGCAACTTTTGCAGATGTAGTGTTAAGACGCAATTCTTTAGTAACCGTCTTAAGCTGATCAACTGGTGCAGCTTTTATTTTTTTTACAAAGACACCTCTGCTTGTCGTTACACTCTGCATTTTATCAAGTGTTGCTTTATCTACGATTCCGGTTGGATGAAGCCTGTATTTTTCCTGAAAAGCCCTGATTACCTTAACGGAAGTATCACCTAACTCTTTGCTTCTGATTTCCTTCTCATCAATCTGAATATCAAGTTTAGAAATATCATTGACTTTTAGAAGCATTTTGTGCAAAACACCTCTTTGATTTTTTGCAGGAGAATAAAATTTATTGGCGACAACCCGATCCTGCATTTTTGTAATTACCTCTTCAGATAATCTTCCGTCAACAGGTAATCCTTCCTTTTTTTGAAAAGCCTTAATAGCATTTCGGGTTGTTTCTCCTGAAATCCGTTTTTGTTTTTCTTCCGGATTTACTTCAATATTAAGTTTATCAAAAATTAAATGCAGGTTCGCTGTACGGTATTTATTATCAGTGATATAGGTATCATGCAGTTTTAAATTTACCGTTGATAAAGTTTTCTCATCCAGTTTACCATTAGCAGGAAGTTTAAACTCCTTTTGAATTTTTTTAATGGCATCAATTGTCGTCGAGTCCATTTTCTTTTCGGCAACTGCAGTTTCAGCTACAGGTATTTTAAGTTTATTTAACACCGTATGCAAGTTAGCAATATGCGTTTTGCTATCTGCTTTAAAATCTTGAGGTAATTTAAATACTGGCATGATATTATTGTTTAATTGTTAAACTTCGTTTTATGGGATCATTTATTATTTATTTTTTTTATTGTTTTCAGATACTTTAATTTAAAAATTATTTACCAGCAGTTAAAGTATCTTCCCGCATGGAATACTCCTACACCTATTGCTAAAACTGCTCCAACTGCAATTAATACTGGTGCTGCGGCAACTAAAGCCGGAGCCATTGCTACACCTCCTGCACTTAATAAAGCAATTGTCCCGCCTGCTGCAAGTGAAGTTCCCGCTACAACTCCTACAGCTCCTGCCACAGTTCCCGGAGTATCGTGTCTTTGATAAGCTCTGTAACCGCTGACCCCTGAAGTAACACCAACTGCAACTCCGCTAAGAGCAATTCCTAATGGTAGAGCAGCTACACTCATACCTCCTACACTTCCAACAGTTACGCTTCCAACAGTTGCTGTAGGAGCTGCACCAAAAAGAGTACTCGATGCCCCAAACGCATAAAGTTCAAGTCCCCCTCCTGCTATCCCAAAAGTATCTCCAATACCCATTGGTACATCTCCTTCCTGAATATCATTATATAAGCCATAAACTGAAAGTCCGGTACCTAATGCTGCAAATCCAGCACCCGCACCACGCATTGCTGTTCTAAATCCCGGACTATTGGTAAAACGTCCTATCTGACTTTGTCTTGCTACTCCTCCAACTGGTACCCCTTGAGGATATCTTCGTAATCTATTCCATCCTGCAAAACCGTCACTTGTATTTCCTGCACCGTTTTCCCAGATATAATCTCTCCAGTGATTTCCCATTCTGTTGGTTAGATCATACTGCATATCAATTCTGTGACCTGCTGCCATTCCGGGGCTTGGCATTGGTCGTCTCAATCTAAATTCTCTTAATGCCTCTACCTGAACCTGAGCAGATCTTCTGGCTCGTGTAGGATTTGCAGGACCTGTATTTCTTCCTACTTGTCCTTGTCTTACTCCTTCTCTTATTCTGGCGATTTTGGCAGTATCTATAGTGTCAGGTACAGCAAGTGTTTCTCCTTGAGGATTATTACGAATTAATGCTCCTCCATTAGAATCAGCAATGCTTCCCGGGGAAGTAGTGGTTTCTGCTGGTGCTGCTGGTGTTGGTGCTGCTGCCTCTACAGGTGGAGCCGCCGGTGATGCTTCAGCTGCTGGTGCTGGAGCTGTTGCTCTTGGTCTCGGTCGAGACCTTGGTCTTGGTGGTGTCGGGGTTGGAGGTGGTGGTGACGGTGGTGGTGGTGGTGATTGTACCGGACCAGGAACTCTTTCTCTACAGTCCCAACCTAAAATCATTGATCCGTCTGACATTGGTATGCCAAAAGTACAACCACTATGGTCTTGCATTCCATCGGAATCAATTCGTATTATTGGACTATTTGAGCAATATCTGTATAAATTAAATCCACTTACAAAACCACCCGGGTCGCTACTTGTCCATCTTCCTAGCCATGCAGCATAATATCTTGCTCCAAAATAATAAAATCCTGTTTCGTCATCACGTTCCTTCCCAGTAAATCGATATCTTTTTAAACTGAAATTTGCAGATGATTTACAAATCCTGTAAGCCGAAGTTCCATAGGGATGGTATTCTTCATACGAAATTATGTTTGCTTTTTCATCAGTTTCTAAGCTGGCGGATCCTAAATGGTTCGTATACTGGTATCTAATGACATTTTCGTTTAATGAATTAAAGGAATCCTGATTATTTTTATCTATCGTTTTAGTATCTACTTGTGCTATTTTAGCCGTATTATCCGAAATATGCAATGTATAACGTTCTAAATCAGGATCGGCATTGTTTTGTCTTTCCCGGTAAATTTCAACAAGTCCTAAATAAATACGTTCTAACTTTTTTCCTCCAGGGCGTTCTATTACTTTCCTAATGCGATCACCTGACATGCTGTAACTGTAATAAGCTTTACCTCCTCCGCCAAGATTTACTTCTTTTAATTGTTCCATGAAATTCCACTTCATACTATCATCAATAGATAAATGGGGCATCGAAGTCATATTGCCATTAGAATCATACTTATATGTTGCAGAAAAAATTCCGCTGACATCTCCTGGTAAATTGGTTCCTTTTAATCTATTGGTTCGATTATTAGGATCATCTTCATATTGATATTTATAACGCGTAGACCAATTTGCTCCCAAAGCCGTATGTTTTAATAATTTTATATTTCCGCAATCATCATATTCATATTCTTCATTATAGTTACGAACAGCTGTTATATTATTTTGATGTGGTAATTGCTTGACAACTGGTAAATCAATATCATTTCGCTGATTATCTCCTCCAATACCTGCGTGTTCTCTTCCGCCAGCTTTTATTAACTGATAAAGCGCATCATACTCATATTTACTTTCAGGATTAACTACTGCATTTTTAAAAAAATGAGTTTGTTGTGCATCGTCTCGCAGTTGTACCATGTTGCCAATCGGGTCAAAAGTATATTTCAGGTTTTGAATACTTTGACTATCATTTACTGTATTGCTTAATTTTGTAATTAAATTTATGAGTTGAAAGTTTTTTGGATCATAAAAATAATTAGTAATAGTCCCATTGCCGTATTTCACAAATTTTCGCTGTCCTTTGGCATCATATTCCTGGCTATCCAAAAAAGTTACAAAACTGCCTTTTCCTCTTATTTTTACTTTTAATGATTCTAACGAATTACCAATATCATATTTGGGTTCTATTATAGTTTTATCGGGTAAAGTGGTTGTAATTGGGCGATTAAGAGCATCAACTTCCGCCAGAGAAATAAAAATTTCATCTTCTAAACAAGGAGCTGCTGCATTTTCAATATCCGTAATGTTATTTAATCCATCCAGTATTTTCCAATTAATATTTTGCTTGTATTCTTTAGTTAATTTTCGATCTGCCCGACTTGCATTTCCTTTGAAATCGATATCTTTAATAGTTATAACACCACCCTGATCATACATCTGATACATTTGTCCCTTTAGGTTTTGTGCTTTTGCGTCAGCATCAGGAAATGAATCTCCATAGACTACATGTCCAAACAATGTTTCATTTGAGCCATCTTTTATAAATGAAGAAACTGTTCTGTGTATCTTATCATAAGTCGAATATAATTCAAGATTATTCTCCCAGGCTTTTACTGTTCTTCCCATAACATCGGTAAAAACCCATCGTTCCCCTTTTTCTGCAGTTTTTGTGTAAACTGCCTCGCCTGAGATATTCATATAACTTTCGGTAACACACCTGTCTAATTGGTCATAGATTTTTGAAAATCTTCCACCTGAATCTGTTTCAGTAAAAATGGATGTTTTTCTTCCGTTGCCATTATCCATAATTGCATAAGTAGTTCCGCCTACAGAATCTGCAAAAACAATACTTGGTGTGTCATGATGTTTTGCTGCCAGCCAAGCTGCTCTTGTTTCAGGATTTGTTGGTTCAGTAATCAATAGTGGATCAGGACTTCCTCTGTCTATATACCACTGGCTATCTTTTATGGTATCATTTACATCATACGTTTTCGAAAACCATGCATTAAATTCGGCTTTAACAAAGGTTCCATTAGGAAATTCGGTTTTTAAATTTCTTCCCACAGCATCGTAATATACAATTGGACTCACGCCAGTTTCTACCAAAGCATCTTCACTTTCATACTCAAAAGTGGTACTAAAATAAGGATCATATTGTTTTACAGGCTTGCCTTTATTATTACAAATAGTTCTGCCATTAGCAATCCATCGGGGATCTGCATCAACTTCATCTGTGCTTTTTGTAGTGGGATTCCATAGTTTGGCTTTACCTGGCTTAGCTTGTCTTTTAGACATAATAATAGAACCTTCTGCATCAAAATAAGCATAACTTTCCTGCCATTTAGTATTGGTAGGTCCGTGTTTTTCTCGAGCAAAAGCATGAATATAATTAGGTTTTTTATTATTTTTCCAATTAAAAAAATTATATTCCATTCTTGTGGTTGGGTCTTCAAGGGTATCTCCGTCAGTACTGCCTGCTTTTCCCATTATTGCCGATTTTATTACTATGCCCAATTCATCTGTTTCAACCGCAGATCTATTCAAATTTGAATCTGTCATTAAAATCGTAGAAAGCGTTCGATAATCATTTTTTGCCATAATGCTGTTTAAAATCGCATCTGTACTTTTGATTATCAAAAAAAGATATTTATCATATTCAACAAAACTTTCATTCCCATAAATATCCCTGGCGCCAATAGCTATGTAAAATTTATCTTTTGGATTTGGAGGAAAAATCACATCTCCCTGCTGTGACCACCAATGATCATCGCCTTCGCTGTGAACATATTTGGCGTCCAAAAGCATTTGATTGATGACTTTAGTTCCATAATATTTTGATACTAAATTTTTAGTAAAAACAAGCTGGTTAGATTTATATGAAATTCCTAATTTTGATAATTTGCCTAAAGGAAGAGATCCTGTCAAATCGTCCTTATAAAAATAAGCACGACTATGGCCACATAATCTTTTTTGCGGAATGGCAGTAAAATCTTCTTCAAACAAAATTTCGGTTGTGGCGGCAATTTCAGTTTTTATGAAAGCCTTAGTGTAGAAAAAATTAATTGGAAGATTGATTCCGTTAATTTCATATTCTTTGGATTCATAACCGACACGAATCCTGTAAACATCTTCCTCAAAAATATCATTAGTAAAAAATGATTCTTCATAAGAAATATGTCTTTTATTTTGTTCTTCCCAAACTTTATCCACAATTGCATCAGTACCTGTAGGTCTTGCAACCCTGGGATGAATAACGGAGCAGGATTTTTTTAGATTTCCAAGTTCATCTGTTTCTAACACAAATGATTGTGAAACACGTGGGTCAGCAGGATTTCGATCATAAGTATAAGAAATTGTTTCTGAGGGAACTATCAAAAAACAGGCATATTTATTCTCTCCTTTTGGCTGAATTAATCTTATTTCGAGAGTAGATTGTGAAGCGGTGTATGGAAATAAACTTTTATTTGTATTGTCATCACCATAAACTTCATTCCGCAATGGCATCCCCTTGCAGGCACGATATGCTTCTTTTAATTCTTCATTAGAAAGTCCATCCGGCATTTGTGGTTCCGGAATATCATATTCATCAAAAAGATCATTTTTAAAATATTCGCTTTCGCACTGGTGCAGGATTTTTTTGTTTCTTACTAAAGCACCAGTATGAAACCATGAAACGGTTCTTACCGGAGGCTGATGTAAAACTTCATCCACTACATTTTTGGCATCGTTAAGTTTAAATTGAGAAAAATCTTCGGTATCCAACTGTTCTACTCTTGCAAAACCCCTAAATTCTCTCTCTTCATAATCAAAATAACCATGACGATATTTATAGGATGAAACAAAAACAGTTTCCCGAATCTTATCCTCTGTGCGGACTTTTGAAATACAATGAACAGGAAATGGCAATTTGGTAATCCATTTATTGCCGGCTTTTTTGTCTTCTAAATAAAAGAAAGTTGAAGATTTATATTCTATATAAGATTCTTTTCCGCAATTATTATGGTAACCGATAAAAAGTCCCGGCTTTTTACTTTGCATTAAATCTATATATTGTAAAGGCTGATTGTTTATTGGCGATGAATATACAATACAAGCTGTACCTGAACCTAGAAAATCAAGAATCGAAACATCTGATAAATCATGTATTTCAGGAAAAGATTGAATAATCTGGGGGCTTTGTGTCCATTCATTTCCGTTAAGATTCATCCAAACACGAAAATCGTTCTTTCCAAGATAAATCAAATCTGTAGTCCCGGAACCATCAATATCAGCAAGTCGCAGATAACTTGGATTAAAAGAATCTGAATAGTCAAGAAGAGGCGCATTATCCATAATTACTTTTCCTCCAAAATATCCATAACCAAGATTGGGCCAATAACAAATTTCTTTATTTCTGATTCTCACAATATCGGTTAGGCCATCTCCGCTCATATCAGCCAGAAAAATGCATTGTTCTTTGTCTGAAAAAACAATTGCCGGCCCTTTTTCTTCATCAATTTCTTTAAAAATTGTCTGCGAAGTTTTAAACCCTTTTTCACCCAAACCCGGATAGCAGCGAAACTTATCCTCTTCGGTAAACAACAAATCTGTTAATCCGTCTCCATTTAAATCTATCGGACGAGTGTTTGGATCAAAAAAGTTTACATTGGGCAAATTATCAAAATTTTTCATGGGTTCCCAATCTTCCTCTTCTGTGAGTTTAAAGAATCCCTTTGGTTCATTTTCAAGTGCTACCAAATATTTAATGCCGTTTCCCTCTAATTCCTGAATAGCAATTTTACCTGAATTTAAACCGGAAAATGATGGCTTTGAAACAATTGATTTCGCATTAGAAAAAGCACCATTTCCTAAATTCGATTTATAGAACCAGCCACCTGCTTTTTCAGTTAATATACCAGAAATACCTTCGCTGTATAAGTCAATCCATAAATAACTTTTATCAGCCAGACCGGAAGGTGCATTTTTTATATTTTTATTTGAGACACTTTTTATTTCAGTGTTCCATGCATGATTCTGATAATTGATTTCTATTTCGGGCAAAAATTTTGTTTTATAACAATTATTAACAGCATCCCATAAATGACCGTTTTGTCTTGCCTTCACTAAAAATGAAAAACCATTAACAGAACTATTATTTCCCAGAAGTTTTAAATCATGATTGTAAAAAACTTCAAGCGATTTTGTGAGGTATGGAGAATGAGGTAATTCTTCAGCATCAAAACAATGAAACATTAAAATTCGATGGCATCTTCTATAAGTCCTTATCTCGAATCCAGGTCTAAAATTAGAAAATGGATCCTTACGACATGTCCATGAATTTTTGGCAATATGAATATCTTTTGGAATATTTACTTCTGTATCATGTTCCCCATAATCAAAAACTGTTCTGAACATAAAATCATTTTCATCTGGAATCTGGCTACCTAGATAATATGGCGTTTTATTGCCGTAACAAACTTGTTTTAAATAAATCTGAGTACAATTGTTAATTTTATTTTTATCACTGAGTTTATTTATTCCGTCGAAATCTTCTTTTTTATATTCATAAATGCAAATGCTTCCTTTATCATCGTGGCTTTGGCATAGCAGCCATTCAAAAACTCTGCTTTCATCTTTAGGATCGTAAAGCCGGCTTTCTTTGGTTAGACCATAATAAGAGTGCGTATTATCTGTAGAAATTGTTTTCCAGTAAACTTCTCCGTTCGTCGTATTTTCAATTTTCTCAATGCGAACAAAAGATCCTTCAATTCGGGGTCTATATCTTTTTATTTTAAATTTAATTCCGTTTTTGGTAACCAACTTTTCATACTTCTTCCAGGAACCGTCTCCTTGCTTTTCGAGAAGTGGAATCATATCTTCTGAACCGGATAAAATAAAAGTATCTGAATTATCTTTATATTGCGGTAATTTTTTATCAGTCTTTCTCGTTATCGAAGCTATTCCTAATGCCCATCCTAATCCAAAAGAGGAATTACCACTTCCGGAATTATAGCTTAAGCCTAGTCCTGGAGTATAACCTCCACGCGATGGACTAAAAGGTATTGGGATGCTGAAAGATGAAGTTCCGGAAACAGCATTTACCTGAAATTTCTCTTCAATACCTCTAATTGCCCCACCACCTTTAGGTAATGAAATTGAAGGTACTTCAATCAAATTAGATTTATTTTTTCCAGTATCAGTATTGAGAAATTCGCCAGCTGATTTGTTTTTAAATTGTTCATTCATTTTCTTATTTTTTTGATGCAACAATAGAGATGGCAAATAAAGTAAAGGAGTATGGGCTGATAAGTAGAGTTAAGCTAATTATATTATTTTGACGAGGTTATTCTATAATAACTGACAAATACTTAACAAACAAATTGGTTGAAAATTATCAAATGATTTAATATGAAAAATTATCTCTAATTATCTATTTATAAGGCTTATAGAAAAACTATACGAATACCAAATATACAAATAAACTTACATTGAAAAATTTACCAATCGACGAACGACCAAATAAATAGACGAACGGCATTAATATCTATTAAGAGATAAAATAATTTGCCTTACAATAATGAAACATTTACGAACAACATATTATTCATTTTCCTTGCTAATCCTGACAATAGAGTATTAAAGTTGTATCAGAAAAGTAAAATAAAAACTCAAAAAATGATATATAAAAAAAACAGTAGCAAATAAAATCACTACTGTTTTTTTAAAAACAAAATACTAAACAAAAAACTTAAACTATAAAAACTTAAACACACTTAACTACAATCGATTAATACGCTTGCAGAAGCTTTATTATTATTGTGCTACAACACCAAATGTTTCTTTAACTACACCCCTGTTTCTCATCAAAAGTGTATCTTTTGTTTGTGTTGTAATGCCTTTTCCCGGGTGATTAATTGTATAATCGAGATAAAGAACATCTCTATCTACATTTCCAAAACTATTTTTTTCTCCTTTTTTTACAAACTTACCAGTTCCTGAAGCAGTAAAAGTGGCTGGATCAGATGAAGTAATTGTACAATTACCAGTATCATCAAAAGCTAAATTTAAAGTACAGGTATAGTTCTGCGCCGGAGTAGCTCCATCTTTTAAAACAACAGGGAATTTCAATCCTTTAAGAGACGTCGAATTTAATTGAACAAGCCATGTAGCGACATTAGAAAGTCCTGCATCATAAGTCTGAATATCTTTTGGACGTCTTATTATTGTCGTATTTAAATTACCTGTCTGTACATCTACACCTCTTCTAAGGTAATAACCCTGCCATGTATTAATATATTTTACAGCATATAATACATAATCTTTTGAAACTATATCCCATTGATTAGCTCTTAATCTTCTTGGTGATGTACCTGCATTAAGTGGTTTTCCTTTTAGGATAGTATCTGCATTAGTAACGGTTGTCATCATTAATGGAATTACGTAATTTGCCTCTAAAGATAAAGGATCATTAAAAAACGCGTCTGTTAGTTGTACTTCAACCCCGCCAGAAATAGCCCCTTTTTTAATAACAATTTGATTAGATGCCAAGGTATAATAATTACTAGGCATAGGACGGATTGCTCTTACTGGAGATGATTGTGGCGAAAAAACAAAATTAAAACGGTTAGGTATCGTATCTGCAACAACAAAATCAATAGTTACATCTTTATTATTTTCATAAACGCCAGACAAAGTAGCCATAATGTTACATTTATGCTGAAGATCTAAAGTATTATCATATATATCTTCACCTAATGTAATCGTTCTAATTGGATATTGGTAAGGAAAATATACAGCTGAATAATCGTAATCATCATAGGTGATGGGTTCATTCTCGCATGCTACTGCTGCTGCCAGAATCAATAAAACTAAAATTAATTTTTTCATTTTTTGTGTCATTAAGTTATTTCTAATTATTCCAGCCATCATTTTGAAACAGATTATTAAATTTTAGCGTTTCAATGTAAGGAATAGGTCCATAATACATGTAGTCCTGATAAACTCTGTTTTCTATAACACTTGGTGTACTATAAACAGGACTCGCTAATGTTCCGGATACCGAAATACCCATAGCTGGTTCATTTAATTTTGGAAGTGAAACTTTCCAGCGACGAAGATCCCAAAAACGGAAACCTTCAAAACTTAATTCTAAGCGGCGTTCATTACGGATTAACTCACGCATGGCATCCTTATCTGTTTTAATAGATTCCAAATAGGGATCAGTATTTATGCCTAATGCTCTTCTACGGATAGCCTTAATTATATCGTAAGCTGTAAAACCATATGATTTAGGATCAGCAACTGAACCCCAGGCTTCGTTAGCGGCTTCAGCATAATTAAGATATATTTCAGTATAACGTATACGCGGTCTGTAATGAAGCTGTGTATTTCTGCCATTTGGATTGTAATTAACATCCTGTCTCAGTAATTTTTTCATATAATATCCTGTACGTGTAGAAGTAAGCACATTATTTACAGCATCGTTACCCGTAGTCATATTAATTGCGGCATTGGTAACTCCTGCTGTATTTCCATGATAGACAATAAACTCTTTCAAACGTGGATCTCTATTAGCATAAGGATTTGCTGCACTATAGTTAGAAAGAGGATTAGATATAGGATAACCATTACCTGCCGGGAAAGCATCTACTAAGTTTTGAGTTGGATTTATAATTCCGTTTCCAAATAAACTAGGTGGAAAATGGTCACGCTCTAAATCATTATTATTAGATGTCCCACCTCTCCATAAACTTTCTGGTGAATTTGAACCTGCAGATAATGCACTAATTTCTGATGCATTTCTATACCATGCTACACCACTATTAAAAGTTGATGGTAATCCTGCAAGACCTCCCTTAAGTGCAATAATTTGAGCAGAATATCCAGCAGCATCTTCCCATGTACCATTAGAGCCGGCAGAAAAAGCAGGGCTGGCAGCCAATAAAGCTGTCTGAGCACGAATTGCCATAGCAATACGCCCACTCACAAGCCCCAAAAATCTTGCTCCCATTGCGCGATTGAAGCTTGCAGTAGTTATACCTGGTGTATTATATCTGGCAGGTATGCTGCTAACGGCACCTACATCAACGTAATCTACTGGTAAAAGTTCTATCGCATTATTGATGTCACTATAAATTTGAGCTGTACAGGCACTAAAAGTTGCGCGAGGAACATTATAATCTGAAGTTATATCCAATTCTGTCAAATAAACTGGCACACCAAGTAAGGTTCCATTTACCCAGCCTGCGTGAGATTGAAGGAGATTGTACATAAAAAGCGCACGAAGTCCATAAGCTTCTCCCTTAATTCTGCTTTTAAAAAGATTATCTACAACAGGATCTTCTGCAAATGTCATCTTATCTGTTTCAGAGAGAACGATATTCATATATTGAATACCTGAAAAACAGGATGTCCAACGTTCTGCAGGATTATAAGAAGCACTCCATTGCCCAGTCGCTAATCTTAAATACCCGTTAGTAGGAACATTAGTCACAGCATCATCAGTAGCAACTTCACTAAAAGACCATCCATTTGTTGGAATTCTGGCATACCCTTGGGTAAGAAGTCCTAATCCAAAGTTAGGATCATCGTAAGTAGTTTCCTTATCACGTATATTTTCCTGCGCAGGATCTATTAGATCTGTACAGCTTACAAATAAGACGGATAGAATTAAAATGGCAAATATGTTTTTATTCTTTATCATTATTCTAAATTTTTGAAATTAAAATGCAGCAGTTAAACCTAAACTATAATATCTCATTTGAGGTGCAGCACCAAAATTTGTTTCCATGTGCTGTTTTTCTTTTGAAATGGTCAACAAATCACTACCATTAACATAAAATCCTAAGTTGCTGATAAAAGTTCTTGATAATACTGCTTTAGGAATATCATAGGACAATTGAACTCTGGCTAAATTAATTCTATCATTTTTATACAACCAAAAATCGGAATTACGAAAATTATTATCTCCATTATTACCCGTAGACAAACTTGGATAAGTAGCTGTTGCAGCAGTTGCTTCTGTCCAACGATCACGCATTGCAGCTGAATATTTTGCATTAATACCTGACGCCCAATAGTAAGAGTTGTTTTTAAAACCATAAGAACCACTTGTTCGGTTAGCCATTACGAATAAAGAAAAATTATTCCATTTAGCAGTTGCATTAAGGCCTAATGTTAATGGCGAACCTGCATATCCTCCTCTGCCTAAATAAACCTGATCATTATTATCAACAACACCATCATTGTTAACATCAACATATTTTATTGAACCCGGTTTTACAGCACCAAAAGATTGTGGTACAGGAGCTCCAGGGGTTTTGTTAGCCATGGCGGCTATATCAGCTACGCTAAAAAAGCCATCACTTTTTAATCCATAAAGCGCATCAATAGGTTTGCCTGCACGGCGTTGATAAGCGTCAGCATAAAGAACATCGTTTCTGGTATAGGCTTTAGTATCATAATAAGTCGCTACAAAACCAACATTCAGATCTACTTTATTCACTCTTTTATTAAAAGATATTCCTAAATCATATCCCTCACGTTGATCTCCTTCAAAATTAGCATAAGGAATGAATGATGATGGAGATGGATTATTAACTGATAAAAAATTAGGATAAGCATTCACATTCTGTCCAGGAATACCAAGAAACCTGGTGTAAAAATAAGATGCACTTACCTGAATCATATTCTTAAAAAGTGAGGCTTCTAATCCTAAACTAATTTCTTTTCTTCTCTCAAATCCCAAAGCATAATTTTCTCCACGAAGAACATCAGTTGTTCTAAGTTGACGGCCTTCCTGCCATGAAAAAAAAGATCCGTTGTTACTACTGTAAGAAGTTTTATATAAATTGTATCCAGTATTGGCATCATAGTCTAAATCAGTATTTAAGATCCCTGCACTAGCCGTCAATTTTAGATCATCAATAAAATTAGATTCAGATAAGAATTTCTCATTACTTATTCTCCATCCTACCGAAACTGTTGGAGAGAATGCATCACGCTGTTTAGGCGCAAATCTGGCAGAATGTACCATGTTTTGGCTAAAGTCTGCGTAATATGTGTTTTTGTAATTGTAGTTAAACTGAAACCCTAAGTTTGCATTTCCAATTGCATGATATACTTCAGATTCAGCAAGTGTATACCCATGAGCAATTAACATTGTAGAAAAGTTATGCACTCTGTCGTAATCAAACTTGTATTTAAATGCTCCTGAAAAAAACTTGGTCTGACGTTGGTAAGCATTATCCAACGAACGTGAGTTATTATTTAGATCTGCCCCTAATTTAGTCAACGTAGGAATATAATCTCCGTCTCCATCTGTTAGCCAGCCTGGAACAGGAGGATTCGTATTTGGTGTTCCTGGACTATAAACAGCATACGTGTTATTATCAATATTTTGACTATACTGAGTATTGTAATCAATAGCAAATTGTGTATCAAAAGTCAGTCCTTTTAAAACACTTGCTAAATTAAAATTCAACGAAGCATCAAATTGATATTTACGATAAGTCCCTTTAATAATTCCTCGAGTATATATATCTGCAAAAGGATTTGTTTGTTGGGTACTAGTACCTCCTAATAAATACTTACCATCAATGATAAATGGACTAGTTGCAATATAATTTTGAGTTTTTTCGTCTGCTTTTTCCAAATAACTCAATGGAATTAAAGGAGCGAATAGATTTGGTTTAAGAGTAGCGGCATTTCCCCAAAAATTTCCCTGAGCTGAGTTACCATCATAAAAAGTAACGCTGGTATTAATTTTACTAGTAATCATGTCATTTAATTTAATATCAAGATTTCCCCTGATATTGAAACGATTTTCACCTTCTTTTTTTCCATTGCCAATATCAATCAAGCCCGAAGTATTGTAATTTCCAACATTCACATAAAACTGAGCCTTTTCATTACCACCCGTATATTCAGTCACTATTTCAGAACGGGTAGAAAATTTTCTAAGGTAATCAGATGAATAAAAATCAATATTTGGGTAGCGATACGGATTTACACCAGATGCGTAATTTGCTAATTCTGCCTCAGAAGTATAAGACGGGTTATTAACAATTGAAATGTTATCGTTTACAATTGCTTCGTTATACAAACCCAAAGACTCTGCCGAACCTAAATATTCTGCATAACGTTTAGGAGTCAATATACCGGTATTTAAACGGACATCAAACCTGTTCTTTTTTTCAGCTCCTCTTTTAGTAATAATAGAAACTACCCCTTTTGCAGCGCGGCTTCCATATAATACTAGTGCAGCAGAACTCTTTAATACTGTAATTTCTTCAATTTCAGAAGGGAGAACATTAAATTCATCACGAGGGACACCATCAACCAATATTAATTTCCCATTCATACCCCATATATTGCCATGATAACCTGGAATGTAGCCAGATAAGTTATCTAAACTAAAAGTAGTATAATTACTTTCTAACATATTAGCTATGTTTACAGAGGAAACTCCCCCTAATACATCTGCTTTATCAACTTTATTAAAAGCCACTTGTACCATTTCACTAGATTCTAATATTATGGTCTGCAAGTCTGATTTAGCTTCAACAGAAGTGGTTTTATATCCTGGAGCATTTATAATCAATGGACTGCTCCTATCTACTGTTAAAGCAAATTCTCCAGTCTCATTAGCAACACTTGTTTGGTTATTTGATCCAGTGATTATTGCCCCTGCTATGTGATTTCCTTTATTATCAACCACAACCCCTGATATAATTATTTTGCTATCTTGTGCACTCATTTTCAAGGAGAAAAGAGTGTGTATTGCGCATATAAAAAAAACTATTTTGATATATTTCATTATTATTTATTTTTCGATTATATATTGCAATTACCAGCCAGGATTTTGATCAAATTCTAAATAGATACTAGCGTCCGCCTGTTTTAATGGAAGCCAATAATGTTTATCTGAATAAAGACGTTCAAAAACAACATGTTCCTTCAAGTTATTTATTTTATTATTCTCAGGATTAACCTTATCCAGGAAAACATTAGTTGGAGTTACATCATTAGTTTCCGGAATATCACGGTCAAAAGTAATTCCCGTTTTAACATTATAAGGAAACTTAGTTAACAGAAGCCAACGGCGTAAATCATTAAAGCGATGTCCTTCGTATGCTAGTTCAACAGCACGCTCACGTCTAACTTCTGACATGAAAATTTCCGGAGACGTTAAAAAAGCAGCATTAACACCTGGCAATGGAGTGCCATTAGGCAGTAACACACGGTTACGCACTTTGTTGATAGCAGCAACAGCATCCTGACCGAAGGTGGTTGCAGTAGCATGAATGTTATTGTGTCCCATAGCAATTGCTTCTGAGTACATTAAATAAACATCAGACAAACGCATCCATGGAATATGGACTTGATGATTGTTAAAGGCATTATCAAATTTATTAAATCCAAGAGGATCAAATTTCATTAACAAATAACCTGTATTACTCCCCTTATTTCTTTCTGATCTGTAGTTTCCTACTTTAGCGCCATCATATAAATTAGCATACGTATATTGTTTTGCCTGAGCTGTACCGGTTGAATTTACCATCTTTCTGGTATCAAAACCAAAATTAAGGTAAAAACGAGGATCTCTGTTTTTCCACGGATAGTGTGTGTCATAACCTGAAACCGCATCATCAACATCTGCTTTATTTACACTATTAATTGGCATACCATTATTCATCCCAAAATAATTTACATAGTTTGCAGTAGGGTATTGTGACCAACTTCTGTCCCATAAAACTCCAGCACATAAATATTCTTTATCCATAGACTGACCTGTACCGCCATAATTAGGTCCTCTAAAAATGGCTTCGAGATATTGAACCCCATTTTCTACAGCAGAACCTGGCATTCTTCCTCCCTGACCATTAGTACGATATACTTGCTCATAAGACGTACCGTTAGTTCCCCAAGGAAGAAGTCTGTATTGACAACTCCCATTTTCAACAGCATTCAATAAATTCCCAAAAGCCTCAGCAGCTTTTTTACAATATTCTGCATTATATTGTTCACCTCCTCCTGAAGATTTATTCATCAATGGACTTCCGGCATACAAATAATTCTTACCTAAATAAGCTGTAGCCATCCATTTATTTATCCTAAGTTCATTTTTACCCTTAGTTGCATTTCCTGCCGCTACATCATCCCAGTTTCCTGGCAATAATTCATACGCTTTTTGAAAATCTTCACCAATTTTATCCGCAGTTTGTTGATAAGTTAAACGAGGTAATCTTAAGGGCTGATCAGAAGGTAATACCTGGTCAATATAAGGCATCCCGCCCCAATAAGTTATTATTTGAAGGTGAAACCATGCTCTAAAAAAATACAATTGACCTGCTATTATATCTTTTTCTTCCTGAGTAGCATCTATCATTTTGTCAAGATTTGCGAGGCCTATATTGGCTTTTCTGATTCCATACCAGGAACCTCCCCATAGTGCTTTTGTTCTTTTATCATTGTCGGTAGCTAATCCGGCGGGAGCAGCTGGAGTAACATTCACAGCATCTAAGAAAGAACCTCCATTACCAAAACCAGGTCCTATCCAAGCTCTATAATTACCCAAATCAACCTGCCAAATCCAGGCACCCTGAGTAGTAGCATTTTGTTGCCACATTTCCTCCTCGCCATTGTTAAAAAAATTATTATCATCCCGATTACAAAAACTTGGAATACAATTGTATAACTCTTCTGTAAACCCTTGGAAATTACGGAAATTAGCATATGCGTCATCCGGGTTACCTGTAGCTCCTGATTTAATATCTAAATAATCACTACATGAAGTAATACTCCCGGCCAAAAAAAGGAAAAATCCACAGCACAGTACTATCTTATTATATTTTTTCATTTTATAGTATTTTATAATGTTAATCTAAAACCTAAGTTTATACGTCGTACTGATGGATACGCAGTATTTCCATTTACTTCTCTATCATCAGGTGTTTTCGTCCACAATAAAAGATTGTTACCATTTGCATAAATACGCAATGACTCCAGTCCGATAGTTTTAGTCCAATTTGAAGTAAAAGTATAAGCTACTTCGGCATTTTTTAAACGGATATAGGAACCATCATACAAAAAGCGGGTACCATTACTAGATGAATTTAAAGTACTATTTAATCTAGGCATTGGAGCATCAGCATTTTGATTATCCTTTGTCCAATAAGTACCTTGCTCATAGACTGTATTAAAATAAGCCTTAGGAAAACTTTCTGTCGCAATGAAACGAGAAACATTACTAACTCCATAAAATTGAACCATGGCACTAAAACCTTTCCAATCAAGACCGACACTGGCACTGTAAGTATTTTGAGGATTTGACGGATAATCAAAAGGAACAGTATCTCCGGGACCATTAATTATTCCATCTCCATTATAATCTAATATTCTGTAATTACCAGGGATTTTAGAATCATTGTTTTCAAATGCTGTACTACCATATACTTCATCCCAATTATTATAATAACCTTTATCCACCAATGAATACGATTGCCTGTTTGGAAACCCTGCTTTTTGGCGATAACCAGGAAGAAGCCCAGGATCATCTTTAAATATGACTTTGTCTACTGCGTGGGTCAAAGAAAAATTAGCCCACAAATGAATCTGGTTAAAAATTGTCTGACTGTAGCGAAAATCTATCTCATAACCATTAACCTCTACTATACCGGCATTAGTAGCAGGTGCAGCAAATCCAAAATAGGATGGCACTGCTCTGTCTCTTCCATTCATAATAATATTTGTTCTATAGTCGTTAAAGAAATCAACACTACCTGAAAACATTTTATTGAGAAAAGAAAAATCTATTCCTAAATTTTTTTTAGTCACTTTTTCCCAGGCGATATTAGGATTACCAATCTGAGTTTGGGTTATCCAGCCATACGTACTTAATTCTCCCTGATTACCCTGAGTTAAAAGGGATTGTGAAGTATTACTGCCGTATACACTTTCATACAACCAACGACCACCATTATAACTATCATCTCCAACCTCACCGTAGGAAGCCCTTACTTTAAGCTGATCCACAAAAGTAAGTTTTTTCATGAATTTTTCTTCTGTAATCATCCAGCCTATAGCTCCTGAAGAGAAGAATCCAAACCTGTTTGCTGCTGCAAATTTTTCAGATCCATTATAAGCTCCATTATAATCAATAAAATATTTCTTTTTGTAGCCATAAGTAGCACGGAAAACCCAATCTTCACGATATGATGGAATCCTGGCTCCTGTCGCTTGTTCCTGACGTTGAAAATTCCCCATTGCTGTTACAGCATGATTTCCAAAATCACGAACATAATTGATTTGCCCTTGATAATTTAAATTGCGGTACGTTTCATTATCATTCATAGTCCCGCCATTTACAGACCAGTTAGTCGCTTCGTAAAAATCAAAATTAGTTGTTGCATCTGGAGTATTTCTTATAGTAACAATTCCTGTAAGAGGATCTATATATTTCTCTTTTACAACATAACCAGTATTATTAATTCCTCTTTGTTCTTCAAGAAAGCTATTATCCAATGAAAAAGTTATGTTAGCCGACAGACCTTTAAGTAACTTTCCAAAATCCTGCTTCAAATTAAAGTCTGTTGCAATACGGGTAGTTGTTTTAGATTCTGATCCACCTATAGCTAAATTAAGTGCTGAATTAGCACCATCTACCTGATTTGCAGGAGAATAACCCCATGATCCATCAGAGTATATCGGCATATAAATGTCAGGAGATGTACTATAAGCTCCCGCCCACATATAACCTTCAGAAATTACTCTCCAGGGTGCTTTTTTCAGACCATAGGAACCTGATAGATTTACTCTAAATGTAGTTGATTTTGTTAACTCAAAATCTAAATTAGCTCTGGTATTTAATCTATTATAATTGTATCCAGATTCAAAACCCTGGCCACTTGGTGGCACTTTAACAAGATCTCCTTCATTAACATAATCAACAGCTGCGAAATATTTCACTCTCTCTGTTCCTCCTGATATATTTACATTAGCATTGTAAGCCATTGCCTGATCTTTAAATAAATAGTCTTGCCAGTCAATATTAGGATACCTTTCTCTTTGTTCCAGAGTAGTTTGATTACGATAGTTATCAATAAAGGCTTGAGATCTCATATAATCCCAACTAGTCGGCTGTTGGTTTAATTCATATTCAATTACCCTGTTCTTTACTAAAAGAGCATCATATGCATCCAGTTTACCTGGAAGTTTTGAAACTGATTTCATTACAGAATTAAAACCAAAATCAATTTTAGCTTTACCTGCAACCCCCCTTTTTGTCGTAATAAGAATTACGCCATTAGCGCCTCTAACTCCATATACCGCTGTAGCTGATGCATCTTTTAATACTGAAACAGTTTCAACCGAGCTAATGTCAACGCTATTAATAGAGCGTTCAATACCATCAACAAGAATAAGAGGACTACTATTATTCCAGGAACTAACGCCTCTAATAATAATTTCAGGATCTTCTTCTCCTGGTTTTCCTGTAGTTTGCAAAGTGGTTACACCTGGAAGGTTACCTGTAAGTGCTGCACCTAAACTAGACACACCACCTGTACGCTGCAAAGCTTTACCAGAAGTTTGAGTAATGGCACCAACAACGCTTTCTTTCTTCTGTCTACCAAAACCAACAACAATAACTTCGGTAAGGGCTGTCTGGTCGGTGGACATGTTAATATTCACCTCTGAATTTCCAACAACTCTTTGTTCGATAGTCTTCATTCCAATGCTGCTAAAAACTAATATGGCATCAGCAGAAGGAAGACTAATTCTAAACTTTCCGTCATAATCGGAAACAGCAGTTATTCCCGGATTATCTTTAACAACAATGTTTACCCCAGGAATTGGCAAATTATCGACTGTAGAAATAATTGTACCTGTAACAGTAAAGCTTTGATCTTTTAGTTTAAATTCATTTTTCACACAAGAAAAAGCCGTTCTTGCCTCTGTTGCCAACAATAAATTAGGAAACATAAATGGAATCAAAACTGTAAATACCATGAATTTACTTTTATACAGCATTTTTACAAATTGTATTTTTTTATAATGTTTTAACATTTTTTAATTTATTACAAATTAGAATATTAATTTACGAACATAGTAACGGCACATCATATTCAAAATAGTATCAGAGAGAATACTAATTCTAAATTTGAAAATGGGTAGAATATATTTTGAATAAAATAAATATTCAAAATACACAACAACTTATATTGAATGCGTTATATGGATTGTGGTAAAATTTAATTACAAACTTACTTTTGGAACTATTTAGACAAATAAAACGTAATAAGGGGCAGATTACTTATTGTCAGATTATTTTGGAAAACAACTCTGGTTTATGAATACCCAAGAAAGCATACATAATGATTACTTCCAAATGCAAAAATACTATTAAGTTAAATTATTCATACGCTTTTGGTTTTTAGTTAGTGGTTTTTTGGTTAATAAAGTGTTAGTTTTTCATTTTTTTTTATTTTAATTTTTATTACTATAAAACTAAAATACATTCAAAATTAGATTCATTTTTTTAATTTTCCTCAGAATTAATTCCTTACTATTTTAAACAAACGGTTGCTTAACTTTTACACAATTAAACGTTAGTATAATTAATCATTTCTTTAAATTGTGTTTAAATAAAGGATTGTTTGGACAATTACTATTTTAACTATTATTCTATTTTTAACTTTATTATTAATTTTGCCAGATTTATAAATTAATTATCAAATTGCATCTTTTACTGGGTGTGCGTCAGCCAAGACTTTAAATTGACACACATATAATACTAATAATTAGTTAAAATATCATTACAACAACCTGTATATGTTAATTTATTTAACAAATATATATAAAAATAAATATGAAGCAACCGATTGCTTAATTTATTTTTACACAGTACAAAAAAAAAGGCGTTTTTTTATATAAATTACTTATTTAATTTGTTAATTTTTTAAATATAACTTAAAAACACACAAACAAACAATTTCATTCTTAAAAAATAAATAATCAATCTATTAAAATGTTGAATAAATGATAAATGTGAAAAATACATTTATTTGTAATTGTATTTAAATTATTTTTTACGAAAATTATAGCAAAATAAATATCAAGCTTTTATAAAAGATTATATAAAACATCACTTTTGTTTAAAAATATAAACAAAATGAATCCTGTATTTCTAAACAATAAGCTTGATAATGATTTAGATCGAATTATTGAAATGGCATGGGAAGACCAAACAACATTTGATGCAATAAAATTTCAATTTGATTTATCAGAATCCGATGTTAAAGCTTTAATGAAAAAGAGCTAAAATTTAGCAGTTATGTAATTTCCAAAAGAAGATGAAAAAAATGTATATGAATAGTATCGATATTAATAATTTGGACATTCATAAAAGAGTTCATCTGATCAATAGTCTTGTGGATTTAAAGTGTTTCATTGATTGCTACCAAATGTGAATCAGTCAATGTGTTTTTGTCTGTTTTCAGTTCTATATTTCATATTGGGAATAATTATGCACTATTAGCTTAATTTTTTAATACCAACACCATCAGAAAGAGATACTTTCAAAAATATTCCAGAATCTGGATTTTATACTTAAAATTATTTAATGAATCCATCTACAGAAAAGACTATCACATTTCTGCAGGGTATGATGGTAAAATATCAGAATTTGACGTGGTTGAATTACTTCTGAATTCAAAAATGATTTTCAGGCGCCATTTGTAAAGGATGTCTGATACAAATGGAAATTGAATTTAAAGAAAAGTTAATCTCACCATGATAATACAACAAAGTTTATTGGTCAAAATGTACAAATACACATTACTGAAGATTCCTTGTGAGATGATAAATTTGTAGATATTCAAAGAGCGAACACTATTACCAATTCCGGTTTTAATCCTTCTTATTGAATTTTTATTCTAATCTTCTGAAAATTATATAAGTAAATTTTCCAATGCTGTAAATGAAAGCATTAATAAACATATAAATTCGAATTAGTAATTATCAAAAAAAATTAAATAATAAAATTATGGAAAATTTAGTTAATCAAGACAATCTTGATGATATCAAGACATTTATTGAAAGTAAAATAGCGGATGTTCCGGCTAATTATTTATTATATGGAGCAATTGGATCCTTACTTTTGTCTGCTTATCTCAAAAAAATAGGTAAAAACCAGGCGAGTTCCGTAATTGGAAAATTATCAATTCCTATAGTAGCTATTGGACTGGCTAAATATAAGGACCTTTTAAATTCAGAATTGGATTTTGAAACAGATTCTTATTCCTACAATTCCTAATAGAATTTAGGTACTTCCTGGTTTGATTTGAATGTATTTTCTTCAAACTAAACAGTAAAATTAAACTTGGAAGTACATTTTTTACTTTAACGAAATAATAAACCATTATTTCCACATACCGATTGGTATTTACCATTATATTTTTTGTAAATTTATTTACCAATTACTGCGTACTTCCATCCTTATTTTTTTGATGCCGATGATGTTGACATTCGTAGGTTCTTCCGATTTGAATGAAAGCATGTGAGCATTTCTGAAATTGAAGGCATCGGATGGGAAAAATAACATGGCAACTTATAAAAACTGAAAAATTGTTCTATGATCCAAAGCAATTTAACACGATATAAATGAAAAGAGTGGGAAAGGAAAGCCTTATAATTTATAATGATTTAATTATATTATTTTATTTTGAGACAGTCATATGAAATTAATATTAAATTAATTTGTTGTGAACTGAAATATTTAATAAAAAAAATCCTGTCTTATATGATATACATAAACTTAAAGTAGCATTGGCAGAATAGCCCTATCGATTTCTAAAGAATCAGAATTTATTTTTTGTTCAATTGGAATAAAAATATCAAAAGTCGTTCCCTTGTTCAATATACCGTTTGCAGCTATAATTCCGTTGTGATTATCCACAATTTTCTTTACTATGGTAAGCCCAATTCCGGTACCGGAATATTCATGACGATGATGTAATCTTTGAAACATTACAAATATAAGCTCATTAAATTCAGGGTCAAAACCAATTCCATTATCCTTAATACTTAAATTCCAATAATCACAATTTAATTGTTTGGAATTTAGGTTTTTTAACTTAAAATCATCCTGTTTAAGATTAGTAGATTGTATACTAATATGGGGCAATAACTCTGGATGGGCAAATTTAAGAGCATTGCTTATCAGGTTATAAATAAGCTGTCTGAACTGAAATGTAACTATGTTTATCGGTACGAGTTCAATAATATCTATTGTTGCCTTTTTTTGCTTAATAGTATCCTTTAATTCTGCTTTAACATCTTCAATTATGTTTTTCAGATCACTCATTTCGTAATTACGTCCCGAAGTACTAACACGCGAAAAAGCCAATAAATCTTCAATTAACTGTCTCATTCTGGTAGCAGCTACTTGAATACGCCCCATATTTTTCTTACCTGCTTCACTCATGTTTTTTGCTTCATTCTCCATGATTATTGAGATAAAGGTTTGAATTTTTCTCAGAGGCTCCTGCAGGTCGTGACTGGATATAAAATTGAATGCGAGTAATTCTTTATTCGCATTGAGTAATTCTACCGCCCTTTTTTCTTTTTCGTTATTTTGAAATTTGAGTTCTTCGTTTGCAATAAGCAGTGCGGCAGTCTGTATTTTTAATTTTTCAAGAATTTCTTTTTTTTCAAGACTTTCTTCAGCTTCCTTGATTCCCCGGATTACTTTTTGGGGCAAAGTCATGAGGTTGTTTTTAGAAGCAAAATCGGTTACTCCATCTTTTAAAAGCAATACAGCATTTTCTTCACCAATAGTTCCGGATACTATAATAAAAGGGATGTTAAGGCTTTTGCTTTTAAGAAGTTTAAATGCTGATACAGCATCAAATGCAGGTAATGAATAGTCAGAAAGAATGATATCCGGAAAGAAAGTTTCCAATGCCTCTTCAAACATTTTTCGAGTCTCTATAGTTTTCGATAAAAAGTTCATTCCTGATTTGTGAAGTTGCCGCAGAATTAAATCTGCATCAGAAATGTTGTCTTCCAGAATCAATATCTTAATCTTTTTCTCCATTTTGTTGGCAATTATTTAGTGGGCACATAGGGAAATTCAGCCGTTAAAGCCTGCTCTTTAAAGAGAAGGCTGGCTTAGAATCATCCAGTACATACCCATTTCTTTAATAGCATTGAAAAAATTATTACTGTCAACCGGTTTTACAATATAGCTGTTGGCACCAAGATCATAACATTTAGCAATGTCAGGATCTTCCTGAGAGGAAGTTAATATAACTGCCGGTATTGATTTTAAGTTAGGATCACTCTTCACTTTTTCGAGTACCTGCATACCGGATACCTTTGGCATCTTAAGATCTAATAGAAACAGTTTCGGGTGCTTATTTGGATTTCTGTCGGCATAAATTCCACGGCAATATATAAAATCAAGTGCTTCAGCACCATCTTTAACATGAAGCAGTTTATTTGTAAACCCACTTTTTGTCAATGCCCTTATAGTAAGTATGGCATCATCCATACTATCTTCGGCAAATAAAATTTCAACGTCGTCGTAATTCATCTTTTTGTTTTAATGATTAATATTTGGAAGTGTAAAATAGAAAGCTGCACCCTGACCTAATTTTGACTCTGCCCACACGGTGCCATGATGGCGGTTTATTATTTTTTGTACTATGGCAAGACCGATTCCGGTTCCATCAAACTCTTCTTGTGAATGCAGGCGCTGAAAGACACCAAATAATTTATCGTAATATTCCATGTCAAATCCAGCCCCGAAATCTTTCACACAATATACAATTTTATCTTTTTCAGTATAAGAGGAAATTTTTATGAGAATTTCAGGTTTATATTTTGAATATTTAATTGCGTTGGAAATAAGATTAATCCAAACTTGTTTAATTAAAGATGCGTCCCCAACAGCTGGAATAATGGGTCCAATATCAAATACCGGAATGGTGTTTCCATTTTCAGAAACAACTTCATTAATGACATCATTTACTAGAACACCCATATTTACAGGTTCGCTGGTTACTTGTTTACGTCCCAATTTACTAAAGGCAAGCAAGTCATCAATCAGCAGTCCCATTTTTCTGGAATTGTGTATTACTGCCTGTAAAATCTTTTGACCATCATCATCAATAAATTTGGCATGATCTTCAACTAAAATCTGTGTATATCCGTTAATAGCCCGTATAGGAGCCCTTAAATCATGTGAAACGGAATAAGAAAAAGCTTCGAGTTCTTCCTGCGCTTTTTTGAGTTCGCTGTTAGCAAGAAAAAGTTCTTTACCTCTTTTTTCCTGATAAGCCAATTCAGTATTCGTAATAAGAAATTCAGCGGCAGCTTTTAGCTTTTCGGCTTTTCTTTTCTCTTTTTGGATCGTTTCCAATGCTAATTTTTTATTAGCAATAATGAGTTCTGCAGCCCGCTGTTCTTTTTCTCTGTTTTGGATGGCCAATTCTTTATTGGCGATAATCAATTCAGCCGCACGCTTTTCTTTTTCCTCATTTTGAAATGCCAGTTCTTTATTGGCTATGACTAATTCTAATGCGCGATTTTCCTTTTCTGTGGCTTGTCCGGCTAATTGAAGAAATTGTTTTTTTGCTAAAGTAACATCTGTTGCAAGCTTCAATATTTTGTATGGCTTTCCGTCAATATCTAAAATAGGATTATAACTTCCGAGTAGCCATACCATTTTACCAGTTTTATTGATTCTTTCAAATTCATCTTTTTGATGGATTCCCTGCTTTAGATTATTCCAGAATAATTCATAAATTAAAGATTCAGAATAGGCTTTATCTACAAAAATACTATGATGTTTCCCCAGCAAATCGTGCAGGCTGTAACCCATAATTTTAAGGAAGTTATCATTGGCATCTAAGATATTGCCTTCAAGATCAAACTCAATTGAGGCATTTGAGACAGCAATTGCATTAATATGATTACTTAACTGCTGTTCTTTGGCTTTAAGCTGTTCGTTGACAAAATGCAGCTCGTCGGCGCGTTTTTGTTTTTCTTTATTTTGAAAAGCAAGTTCATTATTGGCAATAAGAAGTTCCAATGCCCGTTTTTCTTTTTCAGCATTTTGATATATAAGTTCCTTATTGGCTATAATAAGTTCTGCAGCGCGCTTTTCTTTTTCATCATTTTGAAAGGCAAGTTGTTTATTGGCAACAATAAGTTCCATTGCCCTTTTTTCTTTTTCTGTATTCTGAAAAATAAGTTCTTTATTGGCAATGATGAGTTCATTGGCTCGATTTTCCTTTTCCGTGTTCTGATAAAGAAGCTCTTCATTGGCAATAAAAAGTTCAGCTGCCCTTTTTTCTTTTTCTGCGTTTTGATATACGAGTTCTGTATTTGCGATAATGAGTTCAGCTGCCCTTTTCTTTTTTTCAAAATTTTGAAAAAGTAATTCCTCTTTGGCGATGTTTAGTTCTGCAGCATAATGCTCATTTTTTTCGGTATCAAATGATGCCACTTTACTGACAGTTTGTTCCTTAACCTCATTTTTTTCTGCGTTGCTCATATTGAATTAAACTTTATTATAAAAAATGGCTGGATTCACTTGTAAAACAACGATATTTTATTATTAAGTAACATGTAAAATTTACCTTAAAATAAAATATTTTGATGTATTTGAGGTAGTGAGGCGAATGTAATGAATAATCCTCAATAAAAACTTAATTTGACAAAAAACACTAATTGATCGAAATAAAAAGTAAAAGAATACATATACTATCAAATTGAACAAGAATTAGATTATAATAAATTAAAAATTACCTGTGGTATTATAAATCAGGGCTTTACTTACAGTAAATTTTCAGTAAAGACTTCAAAATTTAAAATAATATTTTATAAGTCTCATATAATTTGTATAAAAAATGTAATAACTAATGATTTTTCCGAAGTCAGAAACTTCAAACAAGCTTATAGAATATTGTCTTCTAAATGTGTTTTTTGCTGAACCTTCAAGTTAAAATAAACTATATTTGCTTCTGGTTAACAAAATCATGTATTGCCAATCCATTTCGTGTTAACCAATTAATTTTAAGCAGTAAAGATGGAAAAAATTACCGTATCAGCTACATCATTAAATCTGATTGATAATCCAATATCAAATACTAAAATAACAAAAGCCCATTTATTACCGCATCCGGAATCTCAATTAGATTCTATTGAAATGAAAGAAACGCCTCTCGCTGATTCCAGTATTCCGTATAGGGACCAGACTGATATTTCCAGTAAAAAAGCAAGTATTGCCCGAATCATTGACAAACTTGATGTTAATGCAAGTATCAGGTATCAAAAAACCATAGAAGACACCTACTGTAATGTGTACTCTTATGATTATTGCTATTTCTGCAAAGTATACCTCCCAACTGTTTGGTGGACAAACGAATCACTCGAAAAAATAATGCAGGGAGAGAAAGTTGAAGCTGTATTTGAACAAACAGTGGACCGCATTTTTTCCAGTGCCATACACGACTGGTTTTTAGAATGGGGAGCCAGTTTTGGCTGGCATAGAATGACGAGCGTTGATGAAATTCAAAATAAAGTAAATGCCAACGGCGGAATTGGAATAATTTGCGCTAAAAGAAAAATAAAAGGACTGTCTGGTCATATTGTTCCTGTTATCCCTGAAACAGAATTATACAAAGCGTATCGGGAGAATGGTAAAGTACTCTATCCTTTACAGTCTCAGGCAGGGAAGCTAAATTATAATTATTTTTCGGAAGTAAGAAAAGACTGGTGGAATGATGAATTATATTCTTCTCATGTATTCTATTACCATGACTAAATAAGACAATTAATCTGTTTGCTTGAAGTATCTGAAAAATTATTGATTATCAGCCTGTTAACGACTTGCATATAATATAATAAAAAACTACTTTTGCATCCTCAAAAAACATTTTAGCACAAATTTAAAAATAAGCTATTATCTACTTTAAATTATTGATATAAAATTGATTAATAACGACAGTATTTTATAAACTTCTTATAAGAATACTTTTATCAATCCTTCAATTCCTGTAAGTATAATTTTCTGAGAAGAATATATTTCTGTTATTTTAAAAGTAAGAAGCTTTTAATGGATTCAACAACCTAATCCATTAAACGTTTTTGAGCCTCCAATACTTAAAAGGCCAGATGTTTTACTTGCAAATAATACTTTAAAAATTAATCAATCATAAAAAAAGAAAGTAAGTATAAATGAAAGACAATCAGACAAAAAAATATTATTGGGGAATTGGATTAGAAAACGAAACCTACATGCAATTTGAAGAATCCCTAATAGTTTCTGGTGAATTTATACAAGAAAAAATCGGTTTTGAGAAATACAGCATCGATTACAGAAAATGCTATAAACCGGAAAGCCTTGCTCCTATTTTGAAAAAAGCTTTTGGATGGAATGAAAACTACAAAGTGAGCCGGATGATGAACAGTCATTCACTGGAAAAACTGGATCTTAACTACCAGCATAAAACATTATCGCCTGTAAAGGCATTTGTTGATACAGAAAACGGTGAAGTACTTGCACAACCTCTTGAAAATCCAGACTATCTTGGAAAATCCATCATGGAAATTTTTCTTGAGGATCAGCCCTACAATATTCAAAGTATGATAACGCAAAGAAACAAAACCATGGGTTCTGTACATTTTGACGGTGATTCTATTGAATTTGTTACTAAATATTTTGAAAACAGAACCATCGCTGATTCTTGCAAAGAACTAAAAGCCACGAAGAAGCTATTCCTTGATAAAATCAATGAATCGGCTTTGTTGAATGGAAAATTAAATTTTCCTGATTATAATAATGGGCTTAACATGTTTATGACCAATCAGGAAAACCTCGTTTTGTTTAATAACGGAACGTACCATTTTCACATCACTTTACCCTCCCTGACAGAAGACAGCAGAATTGTCGATTATAATCATTTCGAAAAAACCCATGCTAATGCCATTTACCTGCTGCAATGGTTTGAACCCTTTTTCATCGCCACTCTTGGCAGTCCGGATATTATGGGCGTGATAAGTGACAAATACAGTCTGGACAAAAACTTTACTTTGGGTTCAATGAGAAATGCAATGTCCCGCTATATTGGCGTTGGAACTTATAATAAAGCAATGCCAAAAGGTAAAATTTTAACGTATAATGTCGATGATTTTAGAAAATTGCTAAAATTTGAAAAAGAAGAAAACATCTGGTGGCGTGATCAGATTGAAACTGATATGGAATATGAAATGCTTTCTGAAGTAGGTCTTGATTTCAATCAGGAAAAAATGTACCAGAGCGGTTTCGAATTCAGGAGTTTTGATGAATTTCCGGCTGAATATTTAAATGATGTGCTTTTTTCCATTATTTTAATTTGTGAGCATTCCTTAAATCTGCCTGACGTGCAATGGGGTCATGACAGTGCTGTCTGGAATAACATCGTATTTAAAAGCTTAAAAATGGGCTATTTAGCTGAAATCAGCGAAACCGAAAAGAAAGAGGTTCTGGATTTACTACAAATATTAAATACTGAAGATCCAAACTATGATCAGTTACAATCAGAATTTGAAACAATTGTAATGTTAGAGGACTTTTTCTTTAAAATTCTGGCGGTTTTACATAATAAATACAAGGATAACAATGTTTGCCTGGATTCAATGTACGGACAAAAAACCAGTTCCCCTCCAAAATGGGATAACTTCAATAAATATCAGACAGAGAAACATTTACAGCAAATTGGATCTTTTTGCGATAATTAATTTGTTTTAAATTACAATGTTGGCTATTTAAACTGAAAATAATATAATCTAACACAAAGATGTTATAATACTATAATCCTACAAGGGACTTAAATTTGAGTTTATTGAAATCACTAACATATAGTAAATCAATAATTTAACTTAAAATCAATTAGATTATGGAAAGAGATAGTAACATAAATTATGGTCACAATGACCCTGATTTTAATACAGAAATAATGCAGGACAAAGAACCTGCAATTAACGAATATCTGGACAATTCATATAATGATCAGCAAAATCGCGATAATGATCCTTCTGATCCTTATTTTCAAAAGAATGCCAGTATTGCTCAGGATCTTCCTGATAATGATGATCATGATCCTGACAGAAGAACATTAGACGAGTATGATGCCAATCATGCTGAGTCGGAAGACCAACTGGATGAATTGGATGACGAAAAAATTAACCAGAATGACAAGTCTGACGAATAGAATTAAAAAACTCCATTATACCAATAATGGAGTTTTTTTTTCAATAGTGCTATTCAAATGATATAAGAGATTTAGATACGACCTATTTAAACTACAATTTTATGATTAATTGCTACTAAATCTGTAAGTTGTGTATTATATTGTATAAGATTCTAATTGCAAAATTTTATTAATTTTAAACCTCAACACCTTTATTGAAGGCAGGTAGTTATTTTAAAAAAATAAGTCAATATTCCCTTAAATAATACTTTTATGAGCGACATAGCCAAGCGTTTTCCCGAAAATCCATTATTAATGCCAAAAGATTTAAAGGCAAGTAACAGCGATTTACAAATTATAAGCCTTTTAAATCCCGGAGTTTTTGTATTTGAAAAAAAAATATGGCTGCTCGTAAGAGTAGCAGAGTCGATTACGCAAAAAGAAGGTGTTATTTTCTTTCCCGCTATGAATACCTTGGGAAAAGTAGAAATAATAGAAATACCCCTAAACGATCCAGACCTGATAGCTAATGATGCCCGGGTAATTAATTATAAAGGCCTTGATTACCTGACTACACTTTCACACCTTAGATTGCTTTGCAGTGATGACGGAATTAACTTTTACGAACCAAAGGACGACCCTCTTTTAACAGGCAGCGGTGTTTTGGAACAGTTTGGTATAGAAGATTGCAGGGTAAGCCAGATAGGCAACACCTATTACCTAACCTACACAGCAGTTTCTGAAAATGGTGTGGGTGTTGGATTACGCACTACAAAAGACTGGAAAAATTTCGAATCAAAAGGAATGATTTTTCCTCCGCATAATAAGGATTGTGCTATTTTCGAGGAATTAATAAACGGTAAATTTTATGCCCTGCATCGCCCCAGCAGCCCGGCAATTGGAGGTAATTATATCTGGATTGCCGAATCAAACGACGGTATTCATTGGGGAAATCACAAATGCATCGTCAAAATCCGTCAGGGATTGTGGGACAGTGCAAGGGTTGGTGCGGGTGCTGCTCCAATAAAAACTGAAAAAGGCTGGCTGGAAATTTATCATGGTGCAAACGCTGAAAATCAATATTGTCTTGGCGCTTTTCTAATGGATCTCGAAGATCCTTCAAAAGTAATTGCAAGAACAACAGACCCTATAATGATGCCTCAGGAAAATTATGAACTCAGCGGCTTTTTCGGATATGTGGTTTTCACTAATGGCCATGTCGTAGAAGGTGACAGGTTAACCCTGTATTATGGAGCAGCGGATGAGTTTGTATGCGGTGCCCATTTTTCTATACAAGAAATTCTGGAAGCTTTAGATTGAGAACAAAGCAGCATAAAATTAAAGCATTGATTTAGCAAATATTTTCTTCAAAAAGATTCAAAAACGAAGCGATCATTACGCTGTAAATAGCTGGCCCATGCTATAAAAACGTCAATTTTAGATTATATTTGCACGACTTATCAGCAATTCGTAGCACTCCATAAATTAAACTGTCATGGCTCAAAATTCATTTATAAAATGTCCTCAATGCAATACGAGAAATCAAAATCGTGATTATTGTATCCATTGTGGAACACTTATCAATGTTATTCTTAAACGTAAAATTGAAAGTGATCAGAAAATTCAAAAAAGGGTTGAAGAAGATAAAATTAACGGTCCAAACAAAATTGAAAGGATTCTTCAAAAAGCAGAAAATCATCCTAATAGTATCATCAGGTATGGTGTCGGTATTTTACATTCAGTCTGGACATTTTGCGCCTTGGTCATCGGAGCTTTAATTGCAGGAGTAATCGCAATAGCAGCAGGTTAACTTAAAGAATGTAACTATGCTATATAACGCAAAGCATTTAAAGTTGTTCAAGCCCATCTTTTTTATAATTTGTTTAGTGGCTGTCATAATCTATTTGCTGCAGCTCACAAATACAGCTATTCCAACATGGATTAACAATTATGTAAATGATTTTTTGTGCCTGCCTGTTGTATTGTCCATTATCACACTTTTGTTCAGAGGTCTGAAAAAAAACAAAACCTACCAAATTCCTTTAGGAGTGATTCTTTGCCTCGCTGTTTATTATTCCTTTTATTTTGAATATTACCTGCCTGCCAAAACTTTACGATATACTTCTGATCCTATTGATGTTTTTCTTTATTTTATAAGTGGATTGATTTTCTACTTATTAAATAATTATGGCAATAAATCAGTGCAGTAACAAAAAAGGATGCCGCTGCTGTCCAGGCTAATTCCATTTTCATTATAACATTTACTTACCATAATTCTGATGAAATTGATGTACTTAATTAATGAATTGCCTCTTTTGAAAATCATCTCTTTTTTCCTTTTTTATACTGATTTTTCTTAATTTTTATGAAAAAATTCATTAAACAGCTGTTAAATCTTAATAAATGTTTATTGCAGATAAAATCATAAAACGTATATTTGAGTGTATCTCTGAACATTTATAACGTGCAAGAAAAATCGAAAATACAACATTTTAAATTTCCTAAAACACCAACAGGAATTGATGGTTTAGATGAAATTACCGATGGCGGCTTCCCAAAAGGACGCCCTACATTAATATGTGGCGGTGCCGGATGCGGAAAGACATTACTATCCATGCAATTCCTTATCAAGGGCATTACAGAATTTAACGAACCCGGCGTTTTCATGTCTTTTGAAGAACCTTCGGACGATCTTACCCTGAACGTAAAATCACTTGGGTTCGACCTCGAAAAACTAAAAGGAGAGAAGAAACTGGTTGTAGATCATGTACGTGTGGAACGCTCAGAAATTGAAGAAGCCGGAGAATATGATCTTGATGGCTTATTTATCAGATTAAGCCATGCCATTGATTCCATAAAAGCGAAACGCGTGGTATTGGATACGATAGAATCCCTTTTTGCCGGTCTTGATAATCAGGGGATTCTTAGAGCAGAATTACGAAGATTATTTCACTGGCTTAAAACAAAAGGCGTTACGGCAATCATTACAGGAGAACGCGGCGAAGCCACTTTAACCCGTCAGGGTTTAGAAGAATATGTCTCAGACTGTGTAATTGTTCTGGACCACCGCGTAATAGAACAGGTTTCAACCAGAAGACTTCGAATCGTAAAATACAGGGGATCCACACATGGCACTAATGAATATCCATTTCTAATAGATGATGACGGAATCTCGGTGCTGCCCATTACCTCGTTAAAACTCAACAATGAGGTTTCATCAGATATTATTTCTACAGGAGTTCCCGGATTAAACGATATGTTTGACCGAGGGGGATTTTATCGCGGAAACAATATACTGGTATCCGGTACAGCCGGTACAGCCAAAACAACCGTGGGCTGCTATTTTGCGAATGAGCAATGCAAAAATAATGAAAAGACAATTTATTTTGCATTTGAAGAATCACCAGACCAGCTGATTAGAAATATGAAATCAATAGGCATTAGCCTGGATAAACATATTAAAAATGGTTTACTGCAAATTCATTCTTCTCGCCCGTCATTAAATGGTCTTGAAATGCATTTGCTTACCCTGAGAAAAGTAATTAGGGATTTTAAACCTACCACTATAATTATTGACCCTATCAGCAATCTTATCACAGTAGGAAGTGAACATGAAGTCCGCTCCATGCTGGTAAGGTTAATTGACATGCTCAAAGCCAATAATATTACAGCACTCTTTATCTCTTTAAACAAACAAACAGATTCTGTCAGGCCTGACCTGGCAGAAGAATCGGTTTCTTCTTTGGTTGATACCTGGATCACCGTGCGTGATATGGAAGGTATTGGAGAAAGAAACCGTGGGATTTTTATTATCAAAGCGAGAGGTATGGGACATTCTAATAAGGTCAGGGAGTTTTTAATAACCAATAAGGGAATTGAATTGTTAGATGTCGAATTAGGACCAAACGGAATCCTGACAGGTGCTGCGCGACAGTCCTATAAGTTTAAGCAAACAATTTCAGACATTAAACTCCAAAACGAAATTAGTAGAAAAGACAGGGAAATTGCCCGTAAACGAAAAGTTCTGGAAGCCAATATTGAGGCGCTTAAAAATGAATTCGACTCTGTTGAGGAAGAGTTGAGTATTCTAAAAGCAACAGAAGAATTGCAGACAAAACTGTCCTCTAAAAAAAAATAGCAGTACAATGAAAAAAGAAATTGTAGCCGAATGGCAATTGCTGCTGTATATAGCAGGTCAGACACCAAAATCGATTAAGGCTCTTGAAAATATAAAAAAATATGCCGAACAACACTTAAAAGGTAAATACAGCATTGAAATTATAGATTTGCTCAAAAGCCCACAATTAGCAGAGGGAGATCAAATTTTAGCCGTACCAACATTGGTACGAAAGTTTCCTGAACCCATTCGTAAAATAATAGGCGATCTTTCTAATGAAGAAAGAGTGCTTGTAGGACTTAATATTAAACCCTATAATCTAATCGCATAAAAATGAAAGATTCATCTGATGGCTCAAGCACAACCAAACATAAATTTACCCTTTTTGTTTCAGGTATGTCTGTAAAATCGGGACATGCCATTGAAAATTTACGCAAAATTTGCGACACTTTTCTGGCGAATAATTATGAGGTAGAGATTATAGATATCAGTCGTGATAAAGAGCAGGCACTGGTACATCAAATTGTAGCCATACCAACATTAATCAGGACATATCCTGCTCCGAGAAGGATCATTTTGGGTGATTTATCCGACAAGGAAAAGGTACTTAACATACTAAATATAAGCGAATAATTTTGAAGGGCAGCAATAAAAATATAGACGTACTACTGGCAGAAATTGTCGCATTAAAACAAGAGCTTTTTGAATCAAATAGCATTGTAAATGCTATAAAACAAGGAGATGTCGATGCACTTGTAGTACAAAAAAATGGAGTTCCACAGCTTTATTCGCTGGAAACTGCCGACTATACCTATAGGTTGCTTATCGAAAAGTTTAAACAAGGCGCTTTAAGTATTTCAAACAAAGGGCTTATACTATATTGTAATGACTATTTTGCGAAATTAACAGGCTTACCTTCTCAGGTAATTATCGGAACCTATCTTAATGAATATTTTGATAATCCAACACAGTTTGTCCAGGTGACTGAGGCTTTAAAATATGGTATTACAACACATGAAATCCTAATTAAATCTAATAAAAACACAAAAAAATTTCCCGCACACATTTCATTAACCGACCTTACTCCAGCTGTTGAAGCCATCGGAATTGTCATTACCGACCTGACTGAAAAGAAAAAACATGAAGAGGCACTGTTTCGCCATCATCATGAACTCGAGGATAAAATCAATGAATTGAACCGGACCAACAATAATCTTAAGGAATTCATTCACGTTATATCACATGATCTTAAGGAGCCTCTTCGTAAAATCGTCATGCATGGCGATAAAATAGACGGAACTTACCTTTCAGAAATGGATGCCAGGTCTATGAATGTCATGAAATTGTCTGCCCTGCGCTTAAATTCCCTTATAGATGACCTTGTACAGTATTCGTCGCATACCGCACAGGAAGAACATACCGAAGTAGATCTGGCAGCGATTATTTCTGAAGTTATGGAAGACCTCGAAATCATAATCAGCGATAAAAAAGCTACTATCCAGATAGCAAAACTACCGGTAATAAAAGCATCCAGGGTACAGATGCGCCAGCTTTTTGCCAATCTGGTCTCCAACGCTATTAAATACAGCAAGTCGGATGCAACACCCGTAATTCAAATTTCCCAGGCAGGTGATTTATGTACCGCATTACCCAATCAATATACTAAATTTGTAAAGATTCAGATCAAGGACAACGGTATCGGAATGGAGTCCAGCCACCTGCTTAAAATATTTACGATTTTTCAGCGCCTGCATGCCAAAAACGAGTATTCAGGAAACGGTATCGGACTGGCGATCTGTAAAAAAATAATGGAAAACCATTCCGGAAACATTACGGTCGAAAGTACGCTCAACGAGGGCACAACATTTAATCTTTACTTCCCCCTCTAATGGCAGAAAAATACAACCTCCATATTATTATCGCCGAAGACGACAACGATGACGCTGATGTGATCTTTGAAACCTTTACCAAAAACCCTAATTTCGGGAAAGTCAGTCTGGTACCCAATGGCGAGGAGCTTTTGAACTACCTCAAAGATACTGCCAACGAAAACCCTGACGTAATCCTGACCGACATCAACATGCCTATCCTGGACGGTATCGAAGCAATGCAGGAAATCCTGAATACTACCGAATTAAAAAACATTCCCTGTTTTGTCTATTCCACCAGCATCAATCCTTCCTATAAAGAAAAATGCGATGTACTGGGTGTCAAAGCCTACCTCATCAAACCCTACTCTTTCGAGGCTTTCGAAGAAATTCCAAAGAAGATTTTGAGTATTATTGAATCGTAGTTTCTAATATTTATAAGGAGCTTATTCCTGCTGTCCGCTGTATCTTTTATGCCGAACCCCGGCACAAAAGGATGCCGCTCCCATCAGGACTAGGACTCCAGGTTTCAAAAGAATTGTATCTTTGTTAAAACTTTATTTTTTAGGAAGATAAATCCAAAAGGTGGTTCCTACTCCCGGTTTACTTGTAAAGCTGATAATCCCGTTATGATTTTCGATAATGCGTCGGCACAGGGCAAGACCTATTCCGTTTCCTCCGTATTGGTTTCTTTCGTGGAGTCTTTGAAACATATCAAATATTCGTCCGGAATATTGGCTGTCCATTCCAATACCATTATCCGCAATAGAGATAATATGGTAGTCATCGGATGCTGCCATTTGATTGTTATCTTCGGGCCTCTTAATGGCAGAGATCGTTACCAAAGGAAGAGAAGTATTGAATTTAAGAGCATTATTTACTAAATTATAAAACAATTGCCGCAACTGTGTATGAAGGCCTGACACTTTTGGCAGAGATTCAATTTCAAGCTCAGCACTTTTTTCTTCAATGACAAGACTTAAATCACCTAAAATTTCGGAAATGATGTCATTAAGGTTTACTTCTTCAAATTGCTGTACTTTATTTTCTATCCTTGAATAGTCCAGAACGTCTGTAATTAAAGTCGATAATCGCATTGCAGCTGATCCAATGCGGTCAAAATAATATTCTTTTTTTTGATCTTCAGATAAATGCTGTCCGGCACGTGAAATCATAATCATAATTTTACGAAGCGGCTCCTGGAGATCGTGACTCGCAATGTAGGCAAATTGTTCTAATTCTTTATTTTTGAAAACCAGTTTAGAGTTGGCGCTTTCTAATTCGCCCTGAATCATTTTCAGCTCCGTATTATCCCTTAATGTTTCCACAATCAATTTTTGGGCATTGATATCCACAAAATAAACCAGCCAGCTGTTAAAAGTACCATCTTCAGCTTTATTCGGAATAATAGTAACCTGATGCCATACATAAGCAGAATAACTGCTAATTCTTATTTCACCTGAAAAAGCAGAGCGGTTTGCTTTTGCTTTGTCCCAGCCTTCTAAAATTACTTCAATATCATCAGGATGAACAAAATTTATCAAATTTTTTCTTTCTAAAGTCGGGGGCGGTACTTTTAAATAATGTAATAATGACTCATTATAAAGTAATACCTTATTACGTTCGTTGACCTCACAAATTAAAATCGGTATCGTGTTGGCTAATTTTCTGTATCGGTTTTCACTTTCTGTCAATTTTTCAGAAAGTGCAATCAGTTCAATATTTTTCTTCCTGATTTCATCATACGGAGACAAAGGCGGCTCGTATTTAAAATAATCAATAAGCGATTTTATTTTCGTTTCAGACAAAAGTCCGGGCGATGCTACCGGCTGGCTAATTTTTGTAGTTGATTGTTTGCCATAATAGCTGTACTCGATATCCCCGGAGATTTTAGAAGCATAATTAAAAGCTTCAGGACTGCAGGTTTTTAAATCTACAGCATCTGTAATAATGGCTACAATTTCTTTTTGCGTTGCTTTTATGCTGTTGATATAAAGCACGAGCAGAGAGTCTTTTCCTTTTGCAATTGAACATCGTGCGATTTCAGATACAGCCGTTGAAAACCGGGTCTGAAAAGAGGAAGGCATACCGCACATTTCAGCAATTTTCATGGATCGCTTATGGGCCAGTATCAGGTCCATTTCGTTATCAAGGTTTATTTTTATAATTTCCTTCATGCTTCCTTACATTATTTTGCCTACCAGAATGGAAGCGTCATCAGTTCCTCTTAAATTTTCCTTATATAACGCAGAAGCTATAATACCCGGATGTTGTTTAAAAATTGATGTCATGTCATTTAGGTTCCATCTGGTACGTAATCCGTCACTGTGCATCACAATAATCTGATGTTTCTTGTACGGGACAGTTGTAGCATTTAAAGTACGTGGAATATTATGGCCTATGATTCCGTTGTATGGCGTATAGGTTTTATTTTCCATGCCATCATAAATGCGGGTACTAATATTACCAACACCGCAGATTTTCCAAACCTCCGAATTAAAATCTACTACAGCTATCGTTGCTACCAGTCCCCTGCTCTTTTTTACTTTGGTATGGATATCCCTGATAATTTCTGATGGCTCCACCTCTATTGACTGCTTAAAGGCTTTAATAGCAAGCTGTACGGCTTCGTTTGCATTTTCTCCATGTCCCAGCCCATCTCCAAAAAATATCTGAAAACCCCTTTTAGAAATTTTAATATGATATCCGTCACCACAAGTCGTTTCGCCCGGATAATTAACCGCAATGGCAGAGTAATTCAAACCGCTTTGTAAAGCAGGTAAAACAAAATCGGCTTTTTCGTAAATCTTAATATATTGCACGCAGCCCCAGTTTTTCATGGAGTATATCTGGAAATCATTACTCAGTCTTTTAATAGAGCCCAATCCATGTCCAAGGGTATTCGAAGAGGAATACCCATCATTCATTATTTTCGAAAGGTTTTCAAAACCTACGCCTTTATCCAGGCAGTACATTTCGATCACATTATGTTCATCTTCCAGGTTTGCCCTGTACAAAAGCTCCCCACCATTGGCATATTTAATAAGGTTAGAAGTCAATTCGGCAACAATAATATCTGTTTCTGCTGCTCTGTGTGGTGTAAAACCTATATGAAGTGCCAGGTTATGTATTTCTCTCTTTATAAACGCAATCAGGCTTCGATCGTCAATTTTATAGCTGGAAAACGTATTATCCATTTTTCCATTTTGTTATAGTCACGGTAGTACCGTTTCCTGGTTCTGATTTAATGTCAAATTCATTGACAAGTCTTTTGGTTCCGGGTAGCCCCAGACCTAAGCTTTTTCCTGTGCTGTATCCGTCTTTCATTGCCAGACTTATGTCTACTATTCCGGGGCCGTTATCAATAAAAGTTACACGCACGCCATTATCACGGCCATTGGTGACCGATTCTATGATGACTTTGCCACCACCGCCATATTTCAGGAGATTACGAACAAGTTCGCTGGTTGCTGTAATTAATTTGGTCTGATTCAAAATGCTCATACCAATCTTAACACCATACTCCTTTACACGATTGCGTAAAGGCACCACATCCTGTTCTCTTACGATGAATGCTTCTTCTTTGTTATTCGTTATCGTCGTCATATTCCTGCTCTTCATTATTGCCAATATGCATTTTTGAGCGCAATAGATCCATGCCTTTCTCAACATTAAGGGCACTTATGACTCCGTTTAAGGATAATCCAAGTTCAACAAGCGTAATGGCCACTGCGGGCTGCATTCCTACAACCACCGTTTGTGCGTCCATTATTTTAGACATCACCGCAATATTTCCTAAAATACGTCCCATGAAGGAATCGATTATAGAAACGGCCGAAATATCAATTAATACGCCTTTGGAGCTATGTTTACTGATAGTATTAATCAAATCCGACTCAAGATTTTCTGCCAGCTGGTCGTATAAATCTACTTGTATGGTTACAAGCAGAAAATCTCCCATTTTCAGTATAGGAATTCTTTCCATATTAAAGTATAAAAAATCTTAAACTATTTTTCTTTTCACGACAGTAAGCGACAACATATCAAATGCGGTCTTAAGTGCACTTGCCAATGATGCTTTTGTAATGATACCTGTCAGGTCTATTCCTAAATGCACTACAGTCTGTGCGATTTCTGGACGAATACCGCTAATAATACACTCTGCTCCCATTAAACGTGTTGCACTAACCGTTTTAATAAGATGCTGTGCTACCAATGAATCTACTGCCGGAACACCAGAAATATCAAGGATTGCTATAGAACTTCCTGTATCTACAATCTGCTGTAACAGGTTTTCCATTACAATTTGTGTTCTGGAACTGTCTAAAGTACCAATGATTGGCAAGGCAACGATACCTTCCCAAACGGTGATAACCGGAGTTGAAATTTCGCTGATTTCATCTACCTGTCTTGATATTACATCTTCTCGTCCTCTCATGAAGGCCTCAAAAGTCAGAATGGTCATGTTGTCCAAAATAGCATTTAGCTGTAAATTGGCCTGATACAATTGTTCTGAATCTTTTATAAGTCCAGATAGGATTTGTGATGCTGCATGTTTAAAAGTGGTTAGGTATTGTGCATTTTCTCTTGGTGAAAAACCGCGTTTTCCTCTTGAAGATGAAATACCTACAATAAGATCCTCTACTTTTATAAATTCCGGAGAATCCTGAAATTCACCTTGTAATGTTTTTAATGCGCTTAAAAAAAGCGATGCAAATTCTTTTGACTCTTCCTCTTCTACTGCCCCGTCATCAGATCCACTTTCGGTAAGAAGCTGAGACCATATTTGTAATAATTTATTTTCGTGCTCTTTTAAGCCACCCAGAAAGTTGTTGTGCATTTGGTTTTATATTTATATTTCAATAACAAATATAGAATAATAAAAAATAATCAATTGAGAAAACATTGTTAAATTGAAAAGATATGAGCTACTGAAAAATCAGTAATAATGTCATTTTTTTTTCAAGAAAAACCTTTAATATCCTGAACGATAAACTAAAAAAAAGACTCACAATCTTACATATTGGTTTCGAAATTTGTTTTATCGCTTTTTTAATTCATGTATTAATCAGGCACTATCCAGGCTTTATCCATGCCTTTGCCTGACGTAAATCAATAATAAATAACTGCCTGTTACGGAGAACCTTTTTTTGACATCCTTTTCAAAAGTTTTCAATAAAATAAACCGGAATTAATTTGCATATATGACCAATCGGTCATATATTTGCAGGGTAAAATAAAACCACCATGACAAAGGGAGAAGAAACCAGACAATTCATCATAGAAAAAGCGGCACCCATTTTTAATGTAAAAGGTATTGCAGCAACCGCTATGAGCGATATTATGGAGGCTACAAAACTCTCTAAAGGCAGCATGTATGTCCATTTTGAAAATAAAGAAGTACTGGCCTGCGCAGCAGTAGATCATAATATGAAACTACTGGGCAACAAACTCCAGTCAGCAATCAGCAAAGCCAAAACCGCAAAAGGAGAAATACTGGCATTTATTGATTTTTTTAATAATCCATTAAATCCGCCGGTTACGGGAGGTTGTCCCCTATTGAATTTCGGAACAGAAGCCGATGACACCAACCCCATCGTAAAAGAAAAAGTAAATGGCGGTATCAAATTTACCCAGCAAATTGTAGAAAATAGCATCAACAAAGGAATCACCAACGGCGAATTTAAACCGGACTGGAACGCATCCGAATTTGCTGTCATTGTTTTTGCAATGCTCGAAGGCGGAAATTTAATTGCAAGAACATCCGGAAATAACGATAAAATGAATATCATCATCAAAACACTAAAAGCCATAATAGAAGAAAATTCCATTTAGTTTTTTTTTACTTAAAATATGACCGAAAGGTCATTTATAAAGCTGCTACAAATAAAAATTTTAAACACATAGAATCATAGATTTTGTAAACTCAAAATAGGCGTTTCACTCATTTAAAAAACACATAGCTATGTGTGAGAAACTAGTTTCTTTCCACATCCCTTTTAATCAAATCAAGCTATGTTTTCTATGTGTTTAAATATTCACAAAGTAATTTACCATCAAAAATTATCAATTATCAATTATCAATTATCAATTATCAATTATCAATTATCAATTATCAACAATTAACAATTCACCATTATGAAAACAGTTTTAATTACAGGAGCATCAAAAGGATTTGGGAAAGCCTGGACAGCAGCATTATTAGCAAAAGGATATCAGGTAGCCGCAGCAGCCAGAAATATCGATTCACTAAACGATTTAAAAGCAAAATACGGCGATGCGATTTTCCCTATAGCCTTAGACGTCAACAAGCGTGATGATTCGTTCGCTGTGGCAGAGAAAGTACAACAGCATTTCGGGAAAATTGATATCCTGATCAACAATGCGGGTTATGCTTTAAATGGTGCGGTAGAAGAAGCGAGCGAAACAGAAGCAAGAGCGCAATTTGAAACCAATTTCTTTGGAACGCTTTGGTTAACTCAGGCGGTTTTACCGATTATGAGAAAACAACAAAGCGGACATATCATTCAGGTTTCTTCTGTGTTAGGAATTACCACTTTACCCTTACTCGGATTATACAATGCGACTAAATTTGCCGTTGAAGGTCTTACAGAAACCCTGGCTTCAGAGGTAAAACAATTCGGAATCAAGGTGACTTTGGTGGAACCAAACGGTTATGTTACCGATATCTGGGGCAACAGTTTCAACAGCGAAAGCATCAACGCGTATGACGGAATCAAAAAAGCGGTTGCAGAAGGACATAATCCTGACCATTTCGGAAAAATCGAAGCTACAGTTCCCGCCATCATCAAACTGGTAGAAGCCGAAAACCCACCTCTACGCCTGTTTTTAGGAAAAGTGGCTCTGCCATTTGCCAAACAAACGTACGAACAAAAACTAGCTACCTGGGAAGAATGGGCTGATGTTTCTGTTGCAGCGCATGGGTAATTTTTTATTTTAAGTTACTGAAAAAACGAGATTATTTCTATTTGAAGTAATCTCGTTTTTTTATTAGAAGCTGTTTCCTGCTGTCCGCTATATCTTTTATGCTGAACCCTCAAACAAAAGGATGCCGCTTTCATAGGGCTGGGGCTCGTTTTCAAAAATTTCTAATATCATCAATTTCAATCATTTTAAGTTTTAGTGACTACAAAGAATTTTTAATGGGAAAAATATTTAGAATGTATAATATCATGAAATAAAGGAAAACCATAAGTTCAATTTAAAACTAAAGTCTATTTTTACAAACAAGACTAATATATAAAATAGATTTAGTTTAACAACTTTTAAATTTATTAGTTTTACATCAACAATAATAAACTACAAGAATAACATAATAATTAATGAATACAGCAGTACACAATAAATTAGTTTCTTTTATTTGGTCAATAGCAGACGACTGTTTGCGAGATGTTTACGTTCGGGGAAAATACCGGGATGTAATTTTACCTATGGTTGTCCTTCGAAGATTGGATGCCTTATTAGAACCAACAAAAGAAGCAGTTTTAGAAGAATTGGCATTCCAACGCGATGAAGCAGGTTTTACTGAGTGGGATGAAAATGGATTATGTGCTGCTTCGAACTATGTATTTTACAATACGAGTGAGTGGACTTTACAGCGCTTACACAATACAGCAACCAACAGTCAGCAATTATTGCAAGCTAATTTTGAAGATTACTTAAACGGTTTTAGCAATAATGTAAAGGAAATTATTGAGAAGTTTAAACTCAAAAGCCAAATTAGACACATGGCTGCCAAAGATGTCTTATTGGATGTATTGGAAAAATTTACTTCTCCAGATATCAATTTAACACCTTTTGAAAAATTAGATAGCAATGGCAGAAAATTACCTGCTTTATCCAATTTGGGAATGGGTTATGTATTTGAAGAATTAATCCGAAAGTTTAATGAAGATAATAACGAAGAAGCTGGAGAACACTTTACCCCTCGTGAAGTAATCGACTTAATGACTCACATTATTTTTGACCCGATTAAGAATAATCTACCTCCGGTTATGACCATTTACGATCCTGCTTGTGGTAGTGGCGGTATGTTGACTGAATCTCAAAATTTCATTGTAGATCCGGAAGGAGAAATCAAAGCCATTAATTCGGATGTGTATTTGTATGGAAAGGAAATCAATGATGAAACTTACGCTATTTGCAAATCGGATATGATGATTAAGGGGAATAATCCCGAAAATATCCGTGTGGGTTCGACACTTTCTACAGATGAATTTAGAGGAACTACTTTCGATTTTATGTTGTCCAATCCACCTTATGGAAAATCATGGGCAAGTGAGCAAAAATATATCAAGGACGGAAAAGATGTTATCGATTCCCGTTTTCAGATAAAATTGAAAAACTATTGGGGCATTGAAGAAGATGCCGATGCCATTCCGCGTTCCTCAGATGGACAATTATTGTTTTTGATGGAAATGGTTAGCAAAATGAAACCACTATCTCAAAGTCCAACAGGAACGAGAATTGCTTCCGTACATAACGGAAGCAGTTTATTTACGGGTGATGCTGGCGGAGGCGAAAGCAATATTCGTCGTTACATTATCGAAAATGACTGGCTCGAAGCGATTGTACAATTACCCAACAACTTATTTTACAATACAGGAATTACGACTTATATCTGGATTTTAAGCAACAACAAAACTGCCAATAGAAAAGGCAAAGTACAACTAATTGATGCCGGACAATTATACCGCAAACTTCGCAAGAATCTAGGAAACAAAAACTGTGAATTTGCACCAGAACATATTACCGAAATAGTAAAAACCTATACTGCTTTACTCCCTATTGAACGCAAAAAAGACAATGAAATTGCTTCAAAAGTATTCGATAATAGTGATTTTGGCTATCACAAAGTGACTATTGAAAGACCGAAACGTTTAAAAGCACAATTTACAAAAGAAAAAATCGAGGAACTCCGATACGACAAATCGCTAAAAGAAGCAATGGTTTATGCTTATCAAACCTATGGCGAAGAAGTTTATAACGATATTGCAAAACATAAAAAAGAGCTTATACAGTGGACAGAAAAACAAGAACTTAATTTAAACAGCAAACAAGAAACTGCTCTGACTAGTAAAACGCTTTGGGAAAAGCAGAAGTTTTTGTTGGACAATGGTTTGCTATTACTGCAAAAAACAGGAACAAAAGAATTCACCGATTTTAATAAATTTCGTTCTCAGGTTGATGATATAATTAAATCTGAAAAAATAAAGCTTTCTGCTTCAGAGAAAAATGCCATACTTAATGCGGTAAGCTGGTACGATGCTGATGCTGAAAAAGTGGTAAAAGGAATTGTAAAGCTTTCTGGAGATAAACTAAAAAAGGTTTTAGAGCACTTGCATTGTACAGAAAGTAAATTGCCAAATTACGGTTATTTTACAACTGCTAAAAAAGGCGAATACATCACTTATGAAACCGAAAGCGACTTACGTGACACTGAAAACATTCCGCTAAAAGAAGATATTTATACGTACTTTTTACGAGAAGTAAAACCACATGTAGCCGAAGCATGGATAAACCTGGATGCTACTAAAATTGGTTATGAAATAAGTTTTAACAAATATTTCTACCAACATAAACCTTTGCGTGCCATCAGTGATGTTACGGTAGATATTTTAGCTCTGGAAAAAGAAAGCGACGGATTGATTGCTGAAATTTTAAATCTTTAATTGATGGATTCTGAAATTTTAATTTATCAAAATACAGAAGGCAACATTAAAGTAGATGTTCTCCTTGAGGAAGAAACTGTTTGGCTAACACAAGTGCAAATAGCTACGTTGTTTGGAAAAGGAAGATCTACAATTACCGAGCATATTGCCAATGTATTTAAAGAAGGTGAACTAGACGAAAAAGTGGTATGTCGGGATTTCCGACTAACCACTCCACACGGTGCTATCGAAGGAAAAACACAAGAAAACAGCGTTAAACATTACAACCTCGATGTTATAATTTCTGTTGGGTATCGTGTAAAATCGCAACAGGGAACACAATTTAGAATCTGGGCAACACAACGCCTAAAAGAATATATTGTAAAAGGTTTTGCCTTAAACGACGACCGTTTTAAAACGGGTAATTCGATGAATTACTTTAACGAATTGCAAAATCGCATTCGTGAGATTCGGTTATCAGAAAAATTCTTTTACCAAAAAATAAAAGACATTTATACAACCAGTATAGATTATGACCCAAAAGAGGAAAAAACGATTCAGTTTTTTAAAAAAATACAGAACAAACTTCTTTGGGCTATAAGTCAAAATACCGCTGCCGAATTGGTCTATCGCAGAGTAGATGCTTTATTACCTTTGATGGGAATGTTGTCTTATGATAAAAAGGAAGCCAAAAGTGTTCAAAAACAAGACATAAGCATTGCTAAAAATTATTTGAATGAAGATGAAATGAAGTTGTTAGGCCTTTTGGTAGAGCAATATCTGGCTTTTGCCGAAACCATGGCGCAACAACAAATGCCAATGCACATGAACGATTGGATTGCCCGACTAGACAGTTTATTGCAACTCAATGGTAGAGAAATACTAACTCATGCAGGCAGTATTTCGCACGAAATGGCAGTCCTTAAATCAGGTCAGGAATTTCAAAAGTATCAAACAGCACAAGCCACTATTGAAAAAGAACAAAGCCTGAAAGAAATCGAAGCCGACATTAAAAAACTAAAACCTTAAACGCCATGCAAAAATACGAGCAATACAAAAATAGCGGTGTGGAATGGTTAGGTGAGATTCCTGAACATTGGAAAGTAAGCAAATTCAAGTCTTTCCTAACTATTCACGGTAGAATTGGTTTTAGAGGATATACTGTAAATGATTTAGTAGTTAAAGGAGAAGGTGCTATAACAATTAGTCCATCAAATATGGGAGATTCAAAAATGATTTGGGACAAAGTAAGCTATTTGTCTTGGAAAAAATATTATGAATCTCCAGAAATTATGGTTGAAGAAGAAGATTTATTAATAGTTAAGACAGCTTCAATCGGAAAAGTCGCTTTTGTGAAAAATTTAAATGAAAAAGCAACGATTAATCCTCAACTTTTAATATTAAAAAACATTTCAATTAACAAGACATTTTTGTACTATCAGTTAATATCATATTTTATTCAACATCAATTAAATACTGAAAAAATTGGCAGTACAATTTATACTATTTCGGAAAATAAAGTTTTAAATTTTAAAGCTATAAATCCTCCACTCCAAGAACAAACCGCCATTGCTGAATTCCTAGGCGATAAAACGGCTAAAATTGACCAAGCCATTGGCATCAAACAACAGCAAATAGATTTACTCAAAGAACGCAGACAAATACTCATTCACAAAGCCGTTACACAAGGAATAAATCCTGAGGTAAAACTAAAAAACAGTGGTGTGGAATGGATTGGGGAGATTCCGGAGCATTGGGAGGTGAAAAAGTTATTTGGTCTATGTCGTTTTGTTAGAGGAAATTCAACTTTTAGTAAAGATGAATTATTGAATAATGGACAGTATGTTGCTTTGCAATATGGAAAAACTTATAAAGTAAATGAAGTTGATAAAAATTATAACTTTTATGTCAATGATGAATTTTACAAGGACACCCAAATAGTGAATTATGGCGATACTATTTTTATCTCAACATCTGAGACAATTGAAGATTTAGGTCATTCAGCTTTTTATAATAGAAGTGATTTGGGATTATTGGGAGGAGAACAATTAATATTAAAACCAGACAATGAGAAAATAAATAGTCATTATTTATATTTTTCTTCAAAGGTGTTCTCTAAAGAACTAAGAAAGTATGCAAAAGGAATTAAAGTTTTTAGATTTAATATTAATGACTTAAAGACTATATATACTGCTGTCCCTCCTCTTGCAGAACAAAAAGAAATATCAGAATTTATAGAAACTGTTACGACAAAAATCTCCACAGCCATTTCCTTAAAAGAGCAAGAGACAGAAAAATTGAAGGAATATAAGAGTAGTTTGATTGATGGGGTTGTAACTGGGAAAGTGAGGGTTTTTTAATTAAATTTGAAAATAAAAAAAATATTTAAAAATGGCAATAGAGTTAAGAATAAATAATGAGGAAGATATTTTATTAACACCAATAAAAAAATCTGAAATCGGTGATTCAAAAAATATTTATGAATTAATTGATGAAAAGAACTTTAGTTGGATGGCATTAGAGTTAATTAATAACTCGTTTGAAATCATAAATAGAAATTCTGAAATTTCTGATTCAGATGAAATTATTCAAATAAAACTCGATAATCTTGTTTTAGAAGTTATTGAGGCTGAACAATCAGGTACAGAAAACACGGAATCAACTATTGTTGAAGAAGCTAGTCCATACGATCCCGATAAAATTAAAGTTCATTCAAAGCAATTTAATGTCAAACTAATTGCTGAAATGATAGATAATGAAGATATAGATTTTACTCCTGACTTTCAAAGACATTTTGTGTGGGATAGTCACCAAAAATCTAGGTTAATAGAATCTATATTATTGAGAATTCCGCTACCGATGTTTTATTTAGCTGAGGACGAAGAAGGAAGAATAACTGTAGTTGATGGATTGCAAAGATTAACAACCATTAAAGATTTTATGGATAATAAATTTCCTTTAAAAGGATTACAGTATTTAGATGATACTTGCAATGGAAGATATTACTCAGATAAAAATAAAGATGGAAGTCCAAATGGCAAAAATGGTATTGATGCTAAATATTTTCGATGGTTTAATATGACGCAGTTTTCTGTTAATGTAATTGATCCAACTTCTCCAGCAAAAGTAAAATATGATATTTTTAGAAGAATTAATACAGGTGGAAAACCTTTAAATAATCAAGAAATTAGAAATTGTCTAGCATCTAAATCATTAAGAGAAACACTTAATAGAATGGTTAATCTACCTGAATTTAAGTCTGCTACAGATGGCAGTATCAAATCAACAAGGATGGACGATCAGGAAATTGCTTTACGCTTCATTTTGTTTTCTAAATTATATTATGATGATAATTTATTGAATAATTACAATGGATATATGGATTCTTCATTAGATGATATCACGGAAAAACTTAATAAAATTTCTGTCCCTGAAAGTGATGTTTTAGTTCATTCATTTTCAAATGCAATGAGAAATGCAGAATATTTATTTGGAAGAAAGCATGCGTTTAGAAAAATTGCGGTTAAAGATATCCAACCACATTCATACAAACAACTTTTGAATAAGGCACTTTTCGTTTGTTGTTCTGTTTTATTATCGAAATATGAACCGACTATAATTGAAGAAAATAATCCATATTTATCACTTCTAAATCCATTAGCGCATAAAATTGAACAAGATTTAAGATTGTTAAATTATTTATCTTATGGAACAAATGGTAAAGCAAATTTACAATATGCTTTTACTGAAATAGAAAGTCTGATTAAAACCCACTTGAAATTTTAAATATATGAATAATTTAGAAATTGAAAACTTCAAATGCTTTACGCATAAAAGTATTCCTTTAAATAGGTTAACTATTTTGGCAGGAGCAAATGGGAATGGTAAAAGTACGGTCATACAGGCTTTGTTATTTTTAAGAAGAACAATTGAACATTGTGCCTCTTGGATGGGAGGTGATTTTAACAAATACAACTATGAAAAAGTAAATGGATTAAATGTTGAGTTGAATGGTTCATACTGTTTAGCATTAGGAAATAGTTTTTTATTAATTCCACGTAACACCTCTCCTGATTTTGTTTCTATAGGGATAAATAGTGATCAATCATTTAACGTAGTTTATGAAATAGATGATAGTTCTAATTTACATCTTAAACCTATTGAAGTACATAATGTTGAAAATAATGAGAACGGTTTGTTTTTACAAGAGTTCTATTATTTAAATGCTGAAAGAATTGGACCCAGAATTAATCAAGGAATAAAATTTTATGATTTTCCCAACGCAGGATTTCAAGGAGAATTTGTTGCTCAATTAATCGCTGATACTAATTCAAATTACACATTTGAAATAGAAGAAGAAAGAAGAAACTCCAATTCAAAAAGTCCTAGATTAGAACAGCAAGTTAATGCTTGGCTGAATGATTTAATGCCCGGAGTTTCAATTATCGCTTCTTATAGTCCAGAAACCCATTCTGCACAAATTAAAGTTGATAATTATTATACTAACGGAGACCCAACAATAGCAACAAATATTGGTTTTGGAATTAGCTATGTTTTACCAATTCTGGTAACAGGTTTAATTGCTAAAAAAGGAAGCTATATGATAGTTGAAAATCCAGAGGCGCATTTACACCCATCTGCACAATCGAAAATCGGTAAATTTCTTGCTATGATTGCAAATTCAGGCGTTAATGTGATCGTTGAAACTCATAGTGACCATTTCATTAATGGAATTCAAATCGCAACAGCAATGAATGAGATTTCAACAGACTTGGTAACAATTAATTTTTTTAGCCAAGACGATGATAGTATGCAACCTAAAATAGATTCAATTTCAATAAATGATAAAGGAGAATTATCAGAATGGCCAAAAGGTTTTTTTGATCAAACACAAATAGACTTTGTTCAACTTTTTAAAATTAGAAAAGGATGAGCAACTTTTTTCTTTTAAATGATGCATTGAAAGAAAAAACTTTTGATGCTTTTAAAATTGGAATGATAAATTTAGCAATTATAAATAAAGATAAAGATGACGTTTTTTTAAGACATGATTCGATTTGGAATGTGCCAATGATAGAAGAACTATATACTCATTATGGGGGATTCAATGAAAAAGTTATTTTTACTTTTTTAGAGCAATTGTCTCAATCGTATAACTATTTTAGCTCAGAAATTGAAATGAATCTTCACTATGTTCATCAAGATAATGGATTTTTAGGAATTGATTTTACTGATTCTCAAATTGAATTAGAAATGCAAATAACAAATCATGATAGTTATTTGACTTTTAACCATAAACACTTATGGAATGTTAACTTTAGAAATTTTTGGATTAAAAAGGAAAAATTATTTCCAAACTTAATTATGTGTGGTGAGATCCAAAATCAAATAAATCAAATAGGAAATTCTGGATACTTTAATCAAATTATTGAAAAACTAAAAGAATTTAATTTAGCAGTCAGCAAGTGGAAAACTGGAAATTTTAGTTATCGTGAAATGAATGCCGGTTATGCTTTAAAAATTTCTCCTGAATCGGATACAACAATGTCTAAATATGGTAATGAAAGAATTTGTCAGTTACCAAATGGGGGCACTGATTTTTTTGAGCTTCATATTAAAACAGGCGATTTGAGATTTCATTTTTTACCCGATAATAATACTAAAAAAGTTTATATTGGATATATAGGACCTCATTTAACAATTTAATTATGCCTAGTCAAACCAACGAACAAGCTCTAGAATCCTCCATAGAAAAAAAACTTACAGGTAGTTCTCTCGAAGAATTAAAGCAAGAAGGAAATATACAAGACCGCAAGGAATTGTATCGTTCAGGTAATGGTTATTACATTGGTTATGCTTCAGATTTCAATGCTAAATATGTTATTGATGAAGTTCGTTTTTGGCATTTTCTAGAAACTACACAGCCGGAAGAATTAGCCAAGTTGCAAAAGCAAAACGACTGGAAACTCAAAATTTTGGAACGTTTTGATCGGTTGGTAAAAAAGTATGGCATTTTGCGTTTACTCCGCAAAGGTTTAGAGGTTGACGATGCACATTTTACATTGTTTTACGTACTGCCTTTGGCTAGTAGCAGTCAATCAGTAAAAGATAATTTTGACACCAATGAATTTAGCGTTACACGGCAACTACGTTATTCTTTAACCAATGCAAGAGAAGAAATAGATATGGTTTTGTTTATTAATGGTCTCCCCTTCTCTACTTTGGAACTCAAAAACCATTGGACAGGGCAAAATGCCAAAGTACACGGACAAAACCAATACAAATTCAAAAGAGATATAACACAGCCTTTATTAAACTTTGGCCGTTGCATGGTACATTTTGCTGTAGATACAGATGAAGTGTACATGACTACCAAATTAGATGGTGCAGGCACCTTCTTTTTGCCATTTAATTTAGGGAACAATCACGGAAAAGGAAACCCGCCTAATCCTTTTGGTCATAAAACAACTTATTTGTGGGATGAAGTTTTAACCCGTGAAAGTATTGCAAATATTATTCAGCATTTTGTACGTCTTGATGGCTCTGAAAAAGACAATTTGAACAAGCGTACGTTGTTTTTTCCGCGGTATCATCAAATGAATGTAGTACGAAGAATAATTGCCGATGCCAGTAAAAAAGGAGTGGGTCAAAACTATCTAATTCAACATTCGGCTGGTTCCGGAAAATCCAATTCTATTACTTGGGCGGCTTATCAGTTGATAGAAACCTATCCGGAGAACGATTCCATTCCAGGAAGTAAAGGAGCTTCTAATCCTTTATTTGATTCAGTAATTGTGGTAACCGACAGACGATTATTAGATAAACAATTACGAGAAAACATCAAAGAATTTTCAGAAGTAAAAAATATAGTGGCTCCAGCATACTCTTCCAAAGAATTAAAAGAAAGTTTAGAAAGCGGTAAAAGGATTATTATTACTACCATTCAAAAATTCCCTTTTATTATAGACGGTATTGCCGATTTAAGTGACAAACGATTTGCTGTGATTATAGACGAAGCACACAGTAGTCAGAGTGGTTCGGCAGCAGATAACATGAATCGGGCTATGGGAAAAGTGAATGTAGAGGAAGATGACAACGATGTACAAGACAAAATCGTACAAGCCATGCAATCTCGTAAAATGAGAGGTAATGCTTCTTATTTGGCTTTTACGGCTACACCCAAAAGTATTACGTTAGAGAAATTTGGGGTAAAGCAAGACGATGGATCTTTTAAACCTTTTCATTTGTATTCAATGAAGCAAGCTATTGAAGAGGGTTTTATTTTGGATGTGTTGGCCAATTATACTACATATAAAAGTTACTACGAAATAGAAAAATCGATAGAAGACAATCCTTTATTTGATACCAACAAAGCACAAAAAAAATTACGTGCGTATGTAGAACGCCATAAAGAAACTATTGCTTCTAAATCCGAAATTATGTTGGACCATTTTATAACTAAAATAGTCAACACCAAAAAACTAAAAGGAAAAGCCAAAGCAATGGTTGTAACTCAAAGTATTGAATCGGCTATTCAATACTATTTTGCGATCAAAAACATATTGAAAGATAAAGGAAATCCATTTCAAATAGCTATCGCTTTTTCAGGTAAAAAAACAATAGAGGGTATTGAATATACAGAAGATAGTTTGAATGATTTTCCTTCACATTTAGATACTGCTAAAGCATCGGATCCTGGATATATCAGCGATAAAATTGCACGATACTTTAATATGGATGAATATCGAGTTTTAGTAGTTGCCAATAAATACCTAACAGGCTTTGACCAGCCCAAGTTAACTGCTATGTATGTAGACAAAAAACTACAAGATGTTTTGGCTGTTCAGGCTTTATCAAGATTAAATAGAGCTGCAGATAAACTGGGTAAAAAAACAGAAGATTTATTTGTGTTGGATTTCTTCAATTCAGTAGATGAAATTAAAACGTCGTTTGATCCTTTTTATACAGCTACCTCTTTGAGCAGTGCTACTGATGTAAATGTACTGCACGAAATCAAAGGAGTTTTGGATGAAGTTGGGGTCTATGAATGGTATGAAGTAGAAGATTTTGTGACTAAGTATTTTGACAAAGTAGATGCGCAATTACTAAGTCCAATAATTGATATAGCAGCAGAACGCTTTAATAATGGACTTGAATTAGAAGATGCAGATAAAGCGGATTTTAAAATCAAAGCAAAACAATTTGTGAAAATATACGGTCAAATGGCTGCTATATTACCTTATGAAGTGTTGAATTGGGAAAAGCTGTTCTGGTTCTTAAAATTTTTGATTCCAAAATTAGTGGTTGTTGATGCTGATGCAAATGCTTTTGATGAGTTATTAGATTCCGTTGATTTATCTACCTACGGCTTAGAACGTGTAAAATTAAATGAAAGCATTGGCTTAGACGATTCAGAAACCGAATTAGACCCACAAAACCCAAATCCAAGAGGAGCTCATGGTGGAGATAAAGAGGAAGATCCATTGGACTTAATCATCAATAGTTTTAATGAAAAATGGTTTCAAGGTTGGGAAATCACACCCGAGGAACAAAGAGAAAAATTTGTAAAGTTGGCCAAAAATATGCAAACCCATCCCGACTTTCAAGCAAAATATGCTAAAAATGCCGACAAGCAAAATAGAAGTATTGCTTTTGATAAAATCTTTTTTGATGTAATCACCCGAGACCGTAAAAACGAACTTGATTTATACAAAAAACTTAGTCAAGATGATGCTTTTAGAATTGCCATGCAGGATACTTTAAAGAGGATATTAAGCGTGTAAAATTTAAATACCACAATTTTCAATTTTTAAATCAAATTATGAAAAATAAAATAATAAAACTGCGTGGTTTCCTAAAACGAAACAAAATATTTTTTGAAGTTTTGGCTGCTACAGCATTAACGATAACAAGTATTTTTGTTTCTTTTAAAGCAAATAATATTTCCGAAAGACAAATGGAAATTATGGAATCCGAAAATACTCCAAGAATAGAAATTCAGAGAACACAATTATTTATTGATTCAACTAAAACTCATCAAGTAAGTAAATGGCTTGTTTTTAATAATAACAGTAAAATATCAAATTTTGAAATTGAAAAACAAGTTTCATTTCTTAACGTAAATAAAAAAGATGATAAAGAAATAACTATTCCGATTATAGAATATCTTAATCCTCTTGGCAAATTAAGTAGCCAAAATGAAGGTCTTATTTATCAATTCGATAACATTTATAGCTTTCAGGATGAGTCTGCAACACGTCAAGAACTTTTAGATTATGGAGATGTTAATGTAAGGAGTTTTATCGAAATCTCATATCATGATGTATTGGGAAGAAAAAAAGGAATAAAATATTTTCAAGTTTCACCGCTTATACAAGAGATTTTAAAGGATGAATGGGATTCAATAAATGAAGATTGGAGTAGTAAAAGTAATGATGCAATCTATTTAAAATACATTGAAAAAAACATTCAGCAAATAAAAAACTACTATACAAAAGATTTAAAAAAAATAAATTCGAAGTAAATAAAGATCTCTGTATGCAAATCAAATAACAAACCCCTTTCCATCTCAATAAAAAAATTGCTCAACAAACATACACTTCGTACTTTTGCCACATGAATGATAATTTTATAAATGAATACTTTGGCATCGGCATTCACAATGGCAAGACGCCGGAGAATTTAGGTGTTTTATGGCGGTCGGCTCAAAACTTAGGGGCTACTTTTATCTTTACCATAGGAAATCGATATGCCAAACAAGCCAGTGATACGCATGATGCTGTAAAAGCAATTCCTTATTTTCACTATGATACTTTCGAAGCTTTTTTTGACAACTTACCTAAAGGAGCGCGATTGGTGGGTGTTGAATTAGATGAAACAGCTGCTGATCTGGAAACCTTCGAACATCCAAGACGCTGTGTGTATTTATTGGGAGCAGAAGATCATGGTTTATCTAAAAAATCAATGGAAAAATGCCATCATTTAGTGAAATTCAAATCGGTGAAAAGTTTAAACGTAGCTGTGGCTGGAAGTATCATTATGTATGACAGAAATTTGCCTAAACCCCGTTCGTAATATATAACGAACTACTGCTTCCAGTTTAAATTGAAATGTAAAACTTCTAAGTAAATGTATTACGATTTACAGATTTCTTAAACTGATTATCCAATTTTTTACGACAAAAAAAAAGAAGGATATCCCAACTTCTGTTTAGATATCCTTCAATACTAGTACTAAATTAAATTACTTTACAACTGTAGCTTCAAATTCGATTTTTAGCGTTTCAAAAAGACTTTTAACTTCCATTAAAGTTGTGGCTTGTTTGATGCCGTGTTTGGCAATCCAATCCTGAAAAAGCGAAAAATGAGGCCAAAACTCCGCTGACGAAGTGGTATAAATAGTGAGCCTGACAATTCCATTAGGTTCGTAACCCGCCTGAGTCACGACCGTTTCCAGATTTTGCAGTGCCAGCATAATTTGAGATTTCATGTCTTCGGTACTTGAAGTTCCGTCAGCGTTCACTGCCGCCTGACCGGAAACATATAAGGTTCCAGCCGGTTGTTTTACTTCGACGGCCTGAACATAACTGCGTTCGTCCTGCCATTTCCACGGATTGGTGATGTGTTTTTCCATTTGCTTTGCGTTTTTATTTTGTGCCATTCCAGACACCATTGTGAATAATATTACAGCTAAAATCGTCGTGATTTTTTTCATAACTGCTATTTTAAATTAGCAAAGCAAAGTTCTGGATTATCCCTAAATCAGGACTTGACATACCTCACGAATATCAAGTGACTTATATCACACTAAGCGGATAAACGGCTTAACGTTTCGCGCGAAACACCCAGATACGAGGCAATCAGACTTTTGGGAACGCGCTGCATTAGCGATGGATATTGTTGGAGCAGCTGTTCGTAACGCTCTTTGGAGTTGGAAGTAAGCCATGAAATAATTCGGCGTTGAGAACCCAGAAAACCAAAATTGGCTTTTTCAAGAAAGAAGCGCTGCATTTTTTGGAGGCCGTCGCAAAGTTTATTATAATCCTCGAGCGTACAGCACAAAACTTCCGTATCTTCTAAACATTCTAAAGACAATGTGGCTTCGGTCTGTGTAAAAAAGGCGTAATAATCACTTTCCCACCAATCTTCCATGGCAAAAGAAACAATGTGCGGTTTTCCTTCTTTATCTGTATGAACAAGTTTTAAAAGCCCGGAAATTACAAAATAACAATACCGGACCGTATTCCCTTCCTGTATAATAAATTGGTGTTTCTTAAATTTTTTAGTGGTAAAATGTGTACTTATGAACGCAAAATCCTCATCGGTAAGAGGTACTATTTTTTCTATATGCTGTCTTAATTTTTCGTGCATGCAAGTGGTGTTAATGCGAATAAAGGGTGAATTACTTAATTCGTTTAGGGCAAAAATAAAGCATTTATCAATAAGTCGATGGGTTATATTTTTGGCTATAAAAAAAAAGAGTTAAATTTTTGCCATCTCTCCTGCTTCCTAATTCCTTACAAATCAATAATTATAAATTATTTTAATAAGTATAAAAAATTATTAATTTGATTTATAAACACCTTGCCCATACCTTTGCTTCATCAAAATCAAACAACTGATTTGAATAATTAAAAAACAACTTTAAAAATTAGCAATCATGAAATTTACAAGAAGAGCAAACGCAAACTGGAAAGGTACAGGAATGGACGGAAAAGGAACTATCAGTACCCAAAGCACCACGCTAAACGAAGCACAATTATCTTTTAAAACCCGTTTTGAGCAAGGTGTAGGAACCAATCCTGAAGAATTAATCGCAGCGGCACATTCTGGCTGTTTTACAATGCAATTGAGTTTTTTACTTTCTGAAGCCGGTTTTGTTCCGGAAGATTTAGATACGGTAGCCAAAGTTACTTTCGAAGACGGAACCATCACTTTAATTCAATTAGAACTCAAAAGCTGGGCATTGTAGCAAAACTCGTGGTTCAGCAACAGCAATTCTGTTTTGTCAGTAGGCTGTAATTCATAAAAATCAGCTGTAGCCATCGGATGCTCGTCATTCAGGTAAGCCACAAACGGTTCCTTAAAAACAGGATGTTCAATTAAATTGGCATTCCCCGTGGGTGTTGCCATAATAGCGACATCAATGGTTCCTGTTTCCAGATCTTTCATCAGCTGTCCCGTATTAGACTCCCGAATAATGAAACGGACATTTGGCGTCGCTTCTTTCATTGCCTTAATAAATAACGGAATTAAATAAGGTGATAAGGTCGAAATAATTCCAAGCTTCAACTCCCCTTCCAGCAGGTTTTTTTCATTAACAACAAAATCCCTGATTTCATCGGCTTCACGCAGAATTTTTTTGGCTTTATTGATGATCTCCGTTCCTAAAACTGTAGGCGTCAAAGGCACTTTATTACGGTCAAAAATCTTGATTCCAATTTCTTCTTCCAGATTTTTTAACTGAATCGTAAGTCCGGGCTGTGTTACCATACACACTTCTGCTGCCCTTGCAAAATGGCGTTCTTCATCTAAAGCTACAATATATTTTAACTGCTGAATAGTCATTGATTATCATTTTATTTTATAAAGATAGACAAATATCAAATTTAAATTATATAATGTATTTATGATGTACATTAATTTATGTAGTAAAATTTGTATAATTATAGTCGAATTTATTTGTAAGAATACATTTAAATTCTATTTTTACAATAAATTCTTACTAATCTTTTAAGTTAATTAATTTATGGCACATTTCTCAGACCAGGTTCATATCACTATAGGAAGTTTTACTCAAAATGTTGTTTATCATGATTTGGAACTATCCCAAAAGATGGCCGATCATCATCATTTTTCATTTGTCTGGCAATATACAGGCAAGGCCATCATAAATCCGGCAGATCAGGCAAAAGCTTTAAGGGACTATCTGGGTGATGAAGTTATCTTTACTTTTAAGAGTCTTACCGGAATCAAACTGATGAGCAAAGGTATTATTACTGAGCTTTCTTCTGTAGATCTTCATGGAAGTGCGGTGGGTCTTCACGTAAAAGGAGTAAGCCACAGTATCGTTCTGGATGATATGAAAAAATCAAGGACTTTTCAGCAGCGTGGAATGGATGATATCGTATTGGGTATTTTGGCCGAAGGACCGGGAGAGTTTTACCAGAGGGATTCTATAAAATCTACCTATCTTCAGGAATTCAAATGTATGGCTCAGTATAATGAAACCAGTTTTGAGTTTTTAAAGCGATTGGCAAAACGTTATGGGCAATGGTTTTATTTTGATGGAATGCGAATGCAGTTCGGACAGACTAAAAAAAGTGAAATAGAACTCATCAATAGTTCCTCATTGCACGGTTTCACCATACAGGCTAATATGTCTGCCCATAAAATTTCTTTGGCGGGATATGATTATAATGGGGCGAATAATATTCGTAATGCTTCGACCAAAACTTCAACAGGTAGTAAAGATAGTTTCTCAGCTATAGTCGGCCATAATCAGGGAACTGTAACACAGGCAGAACTGAGTATCGGAGCTTACACAGCCAATGCCCAAAGCAGTGAAGAAATTGAAGAAATGGTCAAACTGCAGACTGCAGGCCATGATGCCAATAGCGTCTATTATGGCGGAACATCCTATTTCCCGTTAGGCCTTGGACAGACAATCAGCATCATAAACCAAACAGTAGAACATGAATTAGTGGTGATAGAAGTATCGCATCTTTCTCAGGTTCACGGAAATTACTCTTGTAATTTCAAAGCAATTCCAGCCGATGTTGCGGCACCACATTATACAGATGTACATGTATTTGCCAAAGCAGAAACACAGCCTGCCAAAGTCATGGAAAATAATGACCCTGAAGGACTAGGACGTGTAAAAGTGCAGTACAATTGGGCAAGCGGAAGCACAACAAGCGACTGGATGCGTATGATACAGCCCCACTCAGGATCAGGAAAAGGATTTTATTTTATTCCAGAGATTGATGAAGAAGTTCTGGTAAGTTTTGAAGGAGGAAATGCACAAAATCCATATGTTTTGGGAACACAATATAATGGAAGCCAATCCAGCGGATATGCAGATGGTCAAAATAATGTCAAGGCAATTCATACGCGTAGCGGCCATATTGTAAAATTTACCGAAGACGAGAGCATTATAATTACAGACAAAATTGGCAACGAAATACAATTGGATACCGTTGGAGGAAATATAAATATCACTGCACCAAAAATGATAAACCTTAATGCACAAAATATTAATATTAGTGCTTCTGAAAATATAATTATCAACGCAGGAATGAATCTTACAGAGAGTGCAGGAGTTGATAAATTGACTTCAATTGGAATGATGCATAATGTTTTTGTGGGTGGAGATCAAATGCTAAATGTTACGGGCAGTTTTATGGAAAATATTGAAGGTGAATTACATTCTGAAACTAAGCAGGAACGAAAAGTAATAAGCGAAAAGAAAATTATTAATCAAAGTCAAGATACCCAAGAATTTCATTCTGAAAAGGAGATACATAATAATAGCGGTGAAAAGACTAAAAGCCATTAATAATTTATGACAAGAGTTAGATATGTTAAAGGAAATATCACCGAAATAACTGGTGGGAAAACAAAATATTATGCTAAAGAAGGCATGGAATTTAGTTCAGCGAAAAGTGTTATTTACAATGCTTCTTCAATTACACATGGAGATCCTGAAAAATACGTACCTCCAGCAATTAAGGTTATAGAAAGTGAATACAAACTTGAAAGCACATATGGTCATGAACAATTGGCTAACTTAGCTAAGCAATTAGACGAATTACCATTTATGTTTTTTATGATTGGCATTTTTGGCGAAGAAATTGAAGCAAGTGCATTGAGTAAGTTATATAGAGGGCTTAGTGACGGCTCAATTAAACCTCCGGAGATTGTGGTTACAAAAGTTCCTGCCAGAGGAAGAAAAGCCAATTATAGCAATGATAAGAAAAAGATACTGGTATGGGAACATTTTATTGATCTGGCAGTAAAGGACAATGATGTAAGAGCCGAATTAATGTCGGCTTTGGTAGAAGAATATGGCCATCATATTGATAATTTGTTAAGAACAGAACTCGCAACCAACGGCAAAAAAGATACAGATTATATAGACGAAGGAGCTAAGTTTGCTTATGCCTTGTTTAATTTTGATATTTTTAAAGAAACACAGCTTTGTTTTGCCACAGCGCAAACCCCAAACTTTACCGGAGATCTTATAATAGATTTTTCTGAACTGCATACGCAGGTAAAAGAATATGTAAACGAAGACAAACAATATGATGCAAACCCTAACGAAAATGAAGACGGTTTTGAGGCAGGAATGCATGGAGGGATTGAAAAAGAGGCATTACAAGAAATGGTCAGAAGTAGAAATCTTACTGAATTAGAGGTAAAACAAATCTATTATGGCAACTGGCTTCGCGATTTTTCTCAACTTGTATTAGAAAGTACTGTAAGACTCGAAAAACCGGATATTGACAAAATAAAAAAGAGTAGGATCAAGCATCTTAACAGCCTGCTAAAAATGAATCCGTACAAAATGTCTCATGATGGTTGGATAAAGCTTTTAGAGATATTAGCCGCTAAAGAATTCGTTTTCGGTTCTAATAAATTTACTCATAATTATCAAGATCATGTGAAGACTTTTAGAAAAAATTACGGCAGTCTTACCAAAGATGTTTTGGGGATATACCGCCCGGAAGAGCACATAGACAACCCTAAAGATTTAGAAGATTTTAGCAGCCTTAGTATTTCTTTTCAATATGAACATTCAAAAGGAAACTTTACGACCACTAAGCTGTATGCAGGAGAAGATGCTAAAGCGTTAGAGATAAATGAACTTAATGTAAAAAATTATATAGCTACAAAAGGTGTAGCCGATCCTAAAAGACCAACATCTGATGCCTATATGTCTCAACAATTAAAACTGGCGGTGCAATATGGCAGAAATAAAGATGGTTTTAGACATTTGGGAGCAGCTTTTCATTTGCTGGAAGATTTTTTTTCGCACACTAATTTTGTAGAATTGTCGTTAATAAAAGCGGGAAGCTTGCTTGTTGATAAAAATAAAAATAGTGTTTTAGGAAAAGAACTTTTGTTGGTATATCCTTGGGTAGAAGGTAAACAAGGGGCAGATTATAGCACAATACCACTAATAACGGGTAAATTTTTACTGGACGATACTATGGCCAGTGTATTGCCCAAAGCAGGCGATAAAATGTTTCCTGTTGGCATACAGGATTACGAACAAAGAAAACCTGGGGACAGAACTTTTCAGGATGCTTTTATACTTACCACTTTAGAGGATTTGTCTACGGGGCAACAGTCTGACGGTCTGGAACAAGATCCAACTTATAAAGGTATGAAGACTTCGGAAATACTCAATATGTATCAAAATTATTTAAAACTGATTGATACCAAAGCAGCTGCAGTAGAATATACCGGCTGGCTAGGAAGATCAATAGACAGAGGACTAAGTTATATGGGAGATTCATTAGCGACGTTTAATAACATAGCCTATAACTTAGTTTTAGGTTCTGCAGATGATGATATAAAAGTAGAGCAAACAGAAAACAGTAATAAAAATTATGGTACTGACCCAACTCATACCCAAGTTGCGAAAGATGCTCTTAATCATCCGCTTAATCCTTTGGCCTCTGAACTTGCCAAAATAGCGGTAAAAGATGTCGCTACAAGAATTTTAGATATTTGGAAAACAGGCAGCGACCCAACGGGAGAAGAACTTGCCAAATATGTTATAAACAAATACACATTACATCCGGTATATCAAATTACAGATTGGGCTAATGAACCAGTTAATAAATGGGCTATTGCTAACGAAAAATCAATATTTAGACTCCAAAGTGCCACGGTGTACGAACATGCTGAACAGGTAACCCAAAGAACCATTAGCAATAAAAAAACACAGGAAATTTTAAATTATTTTAAATGAAACAATTAGTAATTTTACTATTGAGCACTATGCTCATGCAATGCCAATCCTCAAAAAAAGAATCCATGCCAGAAACTGATTTTTATATTAGCGAACATAGTATTACTTATAAAAACCAAGAGTTGCCTTTTGGTAAACCCGTAACCGAATGGGTTAAGATTTTTGGCAAATATAATAGAGTATATCAAACAAGTGTATACATTTGGGATGATTTAGGAATTTATGTTTCTGAATCAGATAAAAACAGTACTATTGATGAACTCCATATCTTGTTTATGAATTTAGATAGTCCTTTGGGAGAGATGGGAAAACTTGAACAAGCTAAAGGGCGAGAAACATTAGAATCAATAAGAAAAAGAAATGATTATAGTGAATTGTATAATGATAAAGATATAATTAAAGAAATAAACAATAGTTTAACCACAGGCTCAGATGCTCCACAAAATTTCATTTATCCTTTTAAAATTTATACCAAATCTTTAAATATTGAGGGTGCACAAGTTAAAGAAGGGATGAAAGTCTCAGATATTAATAAAAAGAGAATCGCAGCAGATTTGCCTGTTATCAAATATTATGATGCTGATATGAATAACAAACATGAAGATGGTTCTGTGACTACTTTATCAAACGGTTATTTTACCACTTTTAATGGTTTTGATAATGATGAAGAGCGATCAAAAGCAGATTTTTATAATATTATGTATCGCCAGACCGAAGGTGAAATAGAATACATACGCATTGTAAATGATAAAGGACAGGAATATTTTAAATTTTAGTTTTGCATAAATGAAATATTTTTTAATACTGTTTTTGAATAGTACCTTTTTGCAATGTCAAACTTCAAAAGCAGATATTCCAGAAACTGATTTTTATATTAGCGAACATACGATTACCTATAAAAACCAAGAACTGCCTTTTGGAAAACCCGTAGCTGAATGGATAAAGATTTTTGGTAAATATAATAGAGTATATCAAACAAGTGTATACATTTGGGATGATTTAGGAATATATGTTTCTGAATCAGATAAAAACAGTACTATTGATGAACTCCATATTTTCTTTATGAATTTAGATAGTCCTTTGGGACAGATTGGAAAACTTGAACAAGCGAAAGGTAGGATGTCTGTGAAATTTGTAAAGGAAAGAAATCATAAAGATGGATGGTTTCCAGAAAAAACGGATCCGGAATTTTATACAGATATGTTAGATGAGGAGAAAAAAGGCTCTAAAGCTCAGCAAAATTTCATTTATCCTTTTAAAATTTATAACAAATCTTTAAATATTGAGGGTGCAGAAGTTAAAGAAGGGATGAAAGTCTCAGATATTAATAAAAAGAGAATCGCAGCAGATTTGCCTGTTATCAAATATTATGATGCTGATATGAATAACAAACATGAAGATGGTTCTGTGACTACTTTATCAAACGGTTATTTTACCACTTTTAATGGTTTTGATAATGATGAAGAGCGATCAAAAGCAGATTTTTATAATATTATGTATCGCCAGACCGAAGGTGAAATAGAATACATACGCATTGTAAATGATAAAGGACAGGAATATTTTAAATTTTAGTTTTGCATAAATGAAATATTTTTTAATACTGTTTTTGAATAGTACCTTTTTGCAATGTCAAACTTCAAAAGCAGATATTCCAGAAACTGATTTTTATATTAGCGAACATACGATTACCTATAAAAACCAAGAACTGCCTTTTGGAAAACCCGTAGCTGAATGGATAAAGATTTTTGGTAAATATAATAGAGTATATCAAACAAGTGTATACATTTGGGATGATTTAGGAATTTATGTTTCTGAATCAGATAAAAACAGTACTATTGATGAACTCCATATCTTGTTTATGAATTTAGATAGTCCTTTGGGAGAGATGGGAAAACTTGAACAAGCTAAAGGGCGAGAAACATTAGAATCAATAAGAAAAAGAAATGATTATAGTGAATTGTATAATGATAAAGATATAATTAAAGAAATAAACAATAATTTAACCACAGGCTCAGATGCTCCACAAAATTTCATTTATCCTTTTAGAATTTATACCAAATCTTTAAATATTGAGGGTGCAGAGGTAAAAGAAGGGATGAAAGTCTCAGATATTAATAAAAAGAGAACCGCAGCAGATTTGCCTGTTATCAAATATTATGATGCCGATATGAATAACAAAAATGAAGATGCTTCTGTCACTACTTTGTCAAACGGTTATTTTACCACTTTTAATAGTTTTGATAATGATGAAGAACGATCAAAAGCAGATTTTTATAATATTATGTATCGCCAGACCGAAGGTGAAATAGAATACATACGTATTGTACATGATAAAGGGCAGGAATATTTTAAATTTTAGTTTAGTTTCACAGATTAAATATTTTTAATATGGCTTTTGAGTAGGATTTTAATGTCGGGGCTGTGTTACCATACACACTTCTGCGGCCCTTGCAAAATGGCGTTCTTTATGTAAAGCTACAATATATTTTAACTGCTGAATAGTCATTGATTATAATTTTATTTTATAAAGATAGACAAATATTAAATTTTAATTATATACTGTAACGTGTAACCATCAAGGTTAATAAGAATTCAATTTTGCACATTTCCTACACATGATAATTTAATAAGAAATACACAATTTGTTATAATATGAATAAGTGTTATAGGATTACTTTTAAGATTGATAATAACTAAAATATTCAATCATGGAAAATTCAAATACCTTCACTCCCGAAGAACTTGCAAAATGCCCCTACCAAGCACAGCTAAATCCACAGCAAAATAATGATGATCCGCGTGAGGATGCTAACACCGGAGACTGGGATAACGAACGTGACGAAGCCGGTACAGATCCGGATCGTAATGAGCAGGGCGGCAATGACAACTCCGGAGGAGCAGGAAGTTCCGGAAGTGCTGCGACCAACAGCTAAAATTTGTTCTAATTAATATACTAAAATAATTATAATGAGCGATGATTTAAGTAAAAAGGGGTTTCAGGACCGGTCAAGAATCAATATCAATGAAGATCAAGAAGTCGCTTACTGGACAGAGAAATTGGGTGTTACCAAAGAAGAACTACAGTCTGCCATTGACGTGGCAGGAAGCAATCTGGTTACTGATGTCGAAAAGCAAATAAAATCTTCTTAGGAAGGTTGTATTTGTTATAAAATACATTCTCAAAACAACAAAATTAAACATCATACAAAAATACATTTATGAAAAATATTTTACTGCTTTTACTCTCCGTTTCCTTATTTTCATGCCAGAAAAAAGAAAATATGAATCCTGTTGTTGAAACATCAGATACTACAACCGTCACAAAGAAAAAAAACACGGAAGAGAACAAACAAATTGGCGACACTATCTTCCTGAAGTATCAAAATGAAAAAGGTTTCTATACAGCGGAAGGTATTTTAGATTCTGTTCATCAGAGAATATACTTAAAATTTAATAATGATAATTCAGGCGAACTGAATGCCAGGATTATTCCAGAAACAGGCAAAGGAAATATTCGGTTCAACCAAATTATTTTTCCCGATAATACTTCTGATGGCCCCTTTGGAATGAATTTGAAAATTCCCCTAACACAAAAAGGAAATCACATTGTAGTTGTTGGACATTCGCAAATGGCTGATTATCCTTATTGGGGTAAATTCGGGTTGGAACTCGTGAATAAAAAAGAATAATTTACAGCGATGGAGATTCGTGCTTTTTTAATTATTATTTTTAAAAGTTACTAATTATAAAATCATTACAAAAGAAATATTTTTTCTGGGTGATTTCGCTAAATCTTTTATACATTTGATTTTCAATATATAACAAAAAAATGTCAAAAAACGGAAATATCCTTATTGTAGAGGATGATATAGATGATAAGGAATTACTGGAAGATTTAATTATTAATCTTGGTGTCACCAATACCATTATTTGGAAAGCGAATGGAGCTGAGGCCTTTTCTTACCTTTGCGCCACTACTGAACCGATGTTTATTGTTTTTTCAGATATCAATATGCCCATCATGAATGGTCTTGAGCTGAAACGAAAGATAGATGCTGATCCTGATCTTAGGAGAAAAAGCATCCCCTTTATTTTTTATTCTACAACGGCATCCCGCGAAGCCGTTAATGAAGCCTATACGGAGCTTACCATTCAGGGATTTTTTACCAAAGGCGGAGACTGCAAAAAAACGAAAGCAGTTATCAGTACCATAATTGAATATTGGAAGGATTGTGTGCATCCCAATGCCATAACATAACGTCATAATCATCATTTAAGGCAGGAATCAATCCCGATACACTAAATATCAGGTTGATAACTTGTTCCATTAAGTTTTTGGATAAACAACAACATAGAAAACAAAAAAGGTGCCTTAATCAAGGTGCCTTTTTGGATACAATTTTATGATCAGGCCTTTAAGTCGGTTTTGATAATCTTCCATCAGCCATTCTTTATAATTTTTACTGGCATTATCAAGGGATTTTACATATTGTTTTACACGCCAGTCAATTTCCGGAGTTAGTGCCTCAGCAAGCGAAATCGCCTGTGTAAGGGTTTCTGCATTATCAAGACACATTCTGGCTTGTTGGCGAATAGATTGCTGAATGACAGTCTTCGGTTTTTTATCCATGTCGATCGCTTCCTGAAAATATCCTTCGATATCAAATGTCATTTCAAGGGTTTTGGGAAACTGTGCCCGCAATTCTGCAGACAGTGCATGAGAGTGCACAGCAGACCCTGCCCCAGACTGATAATGCATTTGTTTTGCGAAAGTTTCCGGATGATCAAAGGCAAATTTCCAGTCAACAGGCTGCTGCCATTCCCCAAAACGCTGTATATTATTGCCCAGATCAATTATGGTAAATGTTTTTTTGGAAGTAAGTTTTCTCGAACCCCGACCTATCATTTGATGATAAAGCGTAATAGAAGTTGTCGCCCTGTTTAATATAATATTTTGAATGGTTGGTTCGTCAAAACCAGTTGTAAGTAGGGAAACAGAAGTAAGTACGGCATTTTTTGTCTTTTTAAACCATTGTAAAATTTCCTTGCGCTCCTCATTCGGCGTCTTATTGTCAAGATGCCGGACATCAATACCGGCTGCGTTAAAAGCTTCCTGAACTTTTAAGGAAGTTTCAATACCATTATTAAAAATCAATGTCTTTTTGCCTGTTGCATTTTCCTGGTAAGCCCGAAGCAATAAATCGAGCATAGGCTGTGAACTGTACAATTCATTAGAGGAACTTACTGTATAATCGCCATGAATTCCTGTTTTTAAGCTATTAAGTTCTACTTCATACACAAAAGATTTTGGCTGTGCGAGAAATCCATCAGCAATAAGAGACGCAATATTTTCACCTGTAATAAGCGATTTATAATGCTTTTTCATTGGTTTTGAAACATCTGAACTAAAAGGGTTGCGGTTACTCCAATTATAAAAGCATTTTTAAAATTGCCCATGAGTTTCCGGAACGAATTGTGGTGTGCTTCGTCAATAATGACCAAACCTACATCCTTAACGGTTACTTTTTTGGATTTAATTCTGTTTCGAAGCGTTTCCACCATCGCCACATAACAATGGCAATCGGTCTTAAAATTACCGCTTGTACTGTTAATGATTCGGTTTTGAACACCTATTTTCTTTAAGGTTGCCGAAGTTTGGCTGCATAGTTCTTTTCGATGTGTCAAAATAATTACCGACTTATTAAACTGAGCAATAAATCTTCTGGCTATTTCTGAAAATACAACAGTTTTTCCACCACCCGTTGGCAATTGGTATAAAAGCTTACTTTTTGGAGTACTTGTCATTTCGGCGAAAACAGACTCAATATCTCTTTCCTGATACGCATAAAATGATTTTTTGGGCTGTATTGTAGTTTCCATATTAGGTCTGACCCATTGCCGGCTGGCAATACGTTTAATAGTTAATTTATATTTATGATTTTTACCACAACAATGCTATTCATTTTCTTGTTATGATTTATTTATTCGCAGTTGATAGAGTGAGCCTAATTTCCATCAGCTTGGTTTTAAAGATGATGACTTTATTGGAATTCTTAATCCTGCATTTTCGTTAAGACTTCATTCAGCTTTATCACAAGTTCCTGAAAACTGTTAGGTTTTGTCATATAGCTAACACCTTCAAGTTTTTGTGTGAGTTCACATAAAACTTCAACTGCATGGGATGACATTAAAATGATAGGTATGTACTGTAATCGCTTGACACTTTTCATTTTCTCGATAAACTCCCGGCCATTTAAGGCGGGCATACTAAAATCTACAAATACAAGATCCGGAAGGTCTTCTGCAATTTTCAATCCTTCAAATGACTTTAAAGCATTATTGGAAGTACGGCATATAATTTGTTTTTGTAGTGAATCAACAGCTTCAACAAAAATTTCGGCATCATCACTATCATCATCTATTAATAATATATTTTTATATAACATGGGTCGGTTGATTGTGGCATTAGACATGCAATATTTAATTAATATACGTATCTTTTAGGTAGTTGGTTTAGTATAGTGTAGAAAAATAAAACCTGTATCATTAGATAATACAGGTTTAATGATATTTGATCAGAGAAAATAAATATCTTATTCGTTATCCTCTTCAGCTGCATCAAAGTTAATGGTATTGTAAGCGGCTTCAGTTAACAAACTATCTGCTTCTTTTTCTTCAGCCAAGGTTTTTTCCAACAACAAAACGGCATCATCTTCACCTAATGTAGTAGCAAAAGCAGCTAAAGTACCATAAGTTGCTATTTCATAATGCTCAATTTTTTGTGAGGCTGCAATAATTCCTGCATCACGAACAGGACCTTTCTCTGTTTCTTCCATAATGCCTTGCCCTTCTTTAATCAGGCCATCCATAGCATCGCATTTCTTAGCAACAGCTTTTTCGCCAATCAGTGAAAATACTTTTTCAAGTCTCGCAGCCTGCTCCTGGGTTACAGTCAAGTGGTCGTTAATTGCTTTTACCAAATTTTCTGATGTAGCATTTTTAGCCATTTTAGGCAATGCTTTTACTAATGCTTTTTCTGCCCAGTAAATATCTTTTAAAGAATCAACAAATAATTCCCTTAACCCGTCTGCTGCTGAAGTTTTCGCTTTTACAACTCCGGTTGCACTCGTTTTAGATGCTGTCTTACTTTTGGACGGAGCAGCTTTAGTTTTTGCTCCTGTAGTTTTAGCTTTTGCAGCTGTCGTATTTTTTTCTGCGGTTTTCATAATAATTAATTTTAAGTATAATCCAAATTTAGCCCGCATTAACGATTTAATTTTACAGAAATTCCGATAATGATTATACTATTCAAATATTCAGCTTCAATGCTTTATGAAGGATAATAAGGTTATTATAAAAAAATTATGAATTTAATCAACTCAGTTTTTTTTGAGCAAAATGACTTCCATGATAATTAAATAAGTATTTTAAAGAATCGTATAAGCAGTACCTTATAACTTGTTTTTAACTTTGGACAACAAGCTACTATCAAACGTAGTGACACTAACATTTAAATATATCATTATGACAACAGATAACAACAGAAATTTTAATCAGAACGATAGTAATTTCAACGACGGTGATCAAAGCTATGTTGATCAATATCAAAAAGAAAATATGAACCGGGAAAACGAACAGGAAATCGCTGCAACTGAGGAGCAGAATAATTTGGACAATGAATTCGAATATACGCTTGATATAGATGATTTTGAAAATGATTTAGATGAGAATGATTTGGAAGAAAATTCCAGAAAAGAAGATCAGGAAGAAAATTACGATGAAAATGCTATCGATGAACCGGAAACTTTTGAGGATGACGGTTATAAGATAGATTAATCAGATCCATTTTAAACACAAAATCCTATTCAGATTGAATAGGATTTTGTGTTTTTATTTATATTCTATTTATATTCTTCTTCTTTTTGTGCGTACCAGTCTTTCATGACATAAAAAGCCTTCTTTTTTATTCCGGAACTTGAAATTAATCCCTTACGGTTAAAGAAATCCTGAATATCATTAAGCTGTCTTCTTGGTGATCGGAAGTCAACCAATATCCAGGGAGAGACACCAGCCAGACCTTCAATACGATTGAACATTTTAGTGTTTTGTTTGTATAATTCTTCCTGATACTCCTCGTTCCAGCGTTCTTTTTTATCGCCATGCAATCCTTGTAAAGCTCCGCCTCCAAACTCACTTATAATTACAGGTTTGTTATATGGAATTACCCATTGCATCGTTTCGCAGGATTCGTTAGTACCTCTGTACCATCCAACATACTGATTGAAACTGACAATATCTACAAATTCATTCATATTATCATGAAGCGTATTGATATTGTTCGCACTGCTTGTAACTTCCATAGCCATACTTATTAAACGGGAATTATCCTGTGTACGGGCAAACTTCGCTAATTTGGTTAAAAAAATATCCCTGTCATCACCATGCGGAGTTTCATTAGCAATAGACCAAATCACAATACCGCAGCGGTTTTTATCCCTGTAAATCATGTCATGCAACTGACGTTCTGCATTGGCATAGGTATCCGGATTTGTCCAGGAAATAGTCCAGTAAACCGGAACTTCTGACCAAATCATCAATCCCATTCTCTCCGCCTCTCTTACCATATTTTCGTTATGCGGATAATGTGCTAAACGCACATAATTGCATCCTAACTCCTTTGCCCAGGTAAGCAACGTAACAGCATCTTCTCTTGACCACGCTCTGCCTTGTCTGTAAGGCGCTTCCTCGTGAATACTGATACCACGCAAAAAGACTTTCTTGCCATTCAGTAAAATTTCTTTTCCTTTAGTTTCAATTGTTCTGAAACCTATTTTATCGGTAATTTTTTCATCAGATTTATTGATGGTAACATCATATAACTTCGGGATTTCTGGTGTCCATAAAACCGGTTTTGTCTTAATTTCAAAATAAGCCATACCATTTGCATTAGTATTGACATTTTTTTTGATTTTTAATTCTGGAATACTAACCGTAACCAACTCGTTTGCTTTCTCATCATTTAGCTTGATCCATCCTGAAATCTTTGTTTTATCTTTTTTATCCAACTGAACGAGGTAATCTTCAATATATGTTTTCGGGACCTGTGCCAATAGGACATCCCGGGTAATGCCTCCATAATTCCACCAATCCATATTTACTGTCGGGACATTGTCTTTATGGCGTTTATTATCAACCTTAACTACCACGAAATTATTGCCATCTACCAAAAGATCGGTCACATCAAAATTAAAAGGCGTATAACCGCCAATATGCGTTCCTGCTAATTTGCCGTTTACATATACTTTAGCATCATAATTAACTGCACCGAAATATAAAATGCCTTTTGTTTTGGAATCTTTTTTATAATCGAAGTCTTTTTCAAACCATACAGTTCCTTCATAAAAAAACAGTCTTTCATCTTTAGTGTTCCAGTCGGATGGAATCTCCATTATGGAGGAAGTGGCAAAATTATATTCTGTCAATTGTGAAGTGGAAAACTTTTTGTTTTCGAAAAATCCGTTTGTTTTAAAGGGGTTAAGGCGATAATCATAATATCCGTTTTCCAAAGGATCAACAATATAACGCCATTGTCCGTTTAAATTAATATTATTTCGTGATGCAATATTGGAAACTAAAGGAACTTCCTGCGCTATTGTTTTTCCTATAAACAGAAAAACAAAACATAGCATAACTATCTTTTTCATAAGCTAAAATCATTTTATTTTTAAACATTAACCTAACAATACTTATAGATGATTAGAAAATAAAAAATGCCATAAACCAATCATTTATAGCATTTTATATCTCAATATTTTAGAATTTATGCTGTCGCCACTGAAGGTTCCAGAATTTTATCAAGTGTAATAGGCAGATCCCTTACCCGCTTTCCGGTTGCATTAAAAACAGCGTTGGCAATTGCCGGTGCCATTCCAACCAATGCTGTCTCACCAAGACCTTTTGTTCCCATTGGGTTGCTGATTGGATCTTTTTTATTAACGAAAAACACTTCTTGTTTTTCAATATCGGCATTCACAGGAACATGATAATCGGCAAAGTTATTATTTATGGGACGGCCAAAACGATGATCGATTTCCAATGCCTCCATTAATCCCATTCCGATTCCTCCAACTGCTCCTCCGTACATTTGTCCGGCAGATGTTTTTTGGCTGATTACCGTTCCGATATCAGCACAGGAAACTACATGAGCCAATCGGATCTTTCCAAGATTCGGATTGATCAAAACTTTTACAAAATGTACGGAAAAGGAATAAATAGAATATTTTTTTGCTTCTTCTGTTCCTTTTGAAACATTTTCCACTTCTAAATTATCCAATTTATTTGCACTTAACAAAGAGGATAACGAAACTGATTTTGAATTATCATTTTTAGACGATATCAAATTATTTACGAAAGTTAAATCTGTAATTGGAACCCCTTTTAAAGCATCGGTTTCACTTGCTAATCCGATGGCTTTACTTACCAATAAATTACAGGCATCATGAACAGCTGAACCAACTGATGAAGTGGTTGCCGATCCACCTTGAGTTGGTCCTTTTGGCAAACCGCTTTTTCCCATTTCTATGACAACATTTTCTGAAGGCAATCCTGTAATTTCTGATCCGATGGCTGTCATCATCGTCGCTGTTCCGGGGCCCATATCATTGACGCTGCATTGCAATACTAAATTTCCATCAGCTAAAAATTTTGCTTTTACAGAAGTTGCATTCCTGTAACAGCCAAAAGTCCCGGTCCCCATTCCGTAACCCACCAGCCATTCCCCTTCCCGAACTGATCCTGGTTTGTTTTTACGGTTTTTCCAGCCTATGAGTTCCATCCCGCCTTCGTAACATTCTAAAAGATGTTTACTGCTCCAGGGTTTATTTTGTTCCTGATCTTTTTCGGCATAATTAAGTTTTCGAAATTCAATTGGATCCATATTCAGTTTATATGCTAATTCATCCATGGCACTTTCCAAAGCAAAAGATCCAGTCGCTTCACCGGGACCACGCATCCAGATTGGCGTACACGTGTCGAGTGGTACAATTCGGTATCGTGTTGAAACATTTTCACAGTCATAAATAAATCGGGACATGTTTACAGTGCCTTCCATAAAATCTTCATAAGTTGAAGTCATTGCCACAGCTTCATGCGTTAATCCTGTAAGCTTCCCTTCTTTGGTTGCTCCCAGACCCATTTTCTGAATAGTATAAGGACGGAAACCTACATTGGTAAACATCTGCTCTCTGTGAAGTACTAATTTTACAGGACGATTTAATTTTTTAGCTCCAATCAGGGCCGCAATTTCATATGGCCAGGTGTGCAGACCCATTCCGAAGGCTCCCCCCAGATATTCTGAATTTACAGAAACATCAGCAGGCGGGATTCCAAAAACTTCTCCAATACTTCTTCTGGTTCCTTCTACACCCTGACTTTTAGTAAAAACAGTTGGTTTGTTTCCTTCCCATTTTGCAATGATATTGGCCAGTTCCATCGGATTATGGACTTCTGTGGGAATAATATATTCTTCTTCTAAAACAACTTCTGCATTTTTATAACCGTCAATATTTCCCCGATTATAATCATTTCCTTTGGCAGTCTCCACTTTTTTCTCCTTGTCTGCTGCTTTTTTAAGTTCGGTAGCGTGTTCTTCTTTAAAATATTCTGCCTTAATCAAACTGGCAGCATATTGCATTCGCTCAAAAGTATCAGCGATTACAAGTGCAATGGGCTGATCATAATACAGTATCGTATCATCTTTGAAAACCTGAAGCGGTTGTCCAAAATTATGTTTGTCCTTAGGTTTTTGATATCCTGCCGGCTTGTCTACATTTAAATGGGTAATTACAGCCAATACGCCTGAAGCCCACTCTGCTTTTTTGGTATCGATACTTTTGATTCTTCCTTTTGCAATTGTGCTTCCAACCAGACAGGCATAGACTACGCCCGGAGTTTTATATTCGGCCGAATAAGTTGCAGAACCCGTTACTTTTGCAAATCCGTCAACTCTGTTTATATTACTTGTTTTACTCATAATTGGAATTATTTAGATGCTGCTATCGTTAATGCTTCTATAATGGCATTTGGTGCTAATGTCAATTTAAAATTATTGTCACCATAACCTCTTGCACCATGCATGGCTAAATCTGCTGCCTGCCTGAATATGGCATCAGAAACAGTTTTCCCTTTCAGAAATTCTTCTGCTTCAGTAAGTCGCCACGGCTTGTGCGCAACACCGCCCATCGCAAGCCTTACATCATTAATGGTATTGTTTTGGATGTCTAAGGCAGCCGCTACAGAAATTAAGGCAAAAGCATAACTGCTTCGGTCTCTCACTTTTAGATAATGAACATTTTTATTGAAATTATTATCCGGTATTTCAACCGAAGTAATGAGTTCTTTATTGTTAAGTATATTATCTTTTTCCGGTGTATTACCAGGAAGACGATGAAAATCAGTAAATTTAATTTCTCTTTTTCCTTTTGGGCTTTCTACCAAAACTGTTGCGTCCAAAGCTGCAAGTGCAATACACATATCGCTTGGGTGAACCGCAATACAACTATCGGAAGTACCAAAAATGGCATGCATTCTATTAAATCCGCCAATGGCCCCGCAACCACTTTTGGGAACACGTTTGTTGCAGGGCATATCGGTATTGTAAAAATAAGCACAACGGGTACGCTGCAGCATATTGCCGCCAACAGTAGCCATATGCCGGATTTGCTGTGACGCACCTGCCGCTAAAGCCAATGACAACAACGGATGATTTTCTTTTATGGAAGCATCTTCGGCAACCTGACTATTTTTTGCCAGCGCGCCAATAGATACTTTTCCTTTCAGAAATTCTATCTTTTTTAAATCTATTCCTGTAATATCAACCAGTTTATCAGGCGCTACTACATTCTTTTTCATGAGATCAACAAGATTAGTTCCTCCAGCAATAAACATAGCCGAAGATTCTTTATTTAGACCCGATATTGCTGAAGATGAAGACAATGCTTTAATTATTTGGAAATTTTTCATGACAGCTTCCCTCCTTCCTTCACTTCTGTAATGGCATCAACGATATTATGATATGCACCACATCTGCAGATATTTCCGCTCATATATTCCCTGATTTCTTCTCTGCTATTGGCATGCCCCTCTTTGATGCATGCAATTCCTGACATAATTTGTCCCGGAGTACAATATCCACATTGAAAACCGTCATTTTTTATAAAAGCTTCCTGCATCGGATGGAGTTTTTTTCCTTTGGATAAACCTTCGATTGTAGTGACTTGTGCATTTTGCTGCATGGATGCTAAAGACAAACAGGACAATATCCGCGTACCGTTGACATGAACCGTACAAGCTCCGCATTGACCGTGGTCACAACCTTTTTTTGTTCCGGTTAACTGTAAATTTTCCCTTAGCAAATCAAGCAAAGTTGTTCTTGGCTCAACGCTAAGATTATGTTTTGTGCCATTGACCTCAATCGACAGCGCAACAGTTTCAATATATTCGGCTATTTTCTCATCCCATTTTTTTTCTGAAGCCATTACCAATGTAGGCGGAGCCAAAGCAAAAGCCGTTAAAAGGCTGGATTTTTTTAAGAAGTCACGGCGGGACGAATTAGAATCGCCCTCTGATGCCTGATTGTCAATCTTGTTTCTGGCCATGCGTATTGATTTAAAATTAGGAAATAGCTTCGAATTCTAACAAATTTAAAAAATACTGACTGATAATGAGTTATAAAATTTTCACTAACTCTATTTTATTTTCATTTTAAATAAAAAGAAAACATTTGATTTACAAATTGTATTTTTACTGTACTAAGAATTAATTTATGTCTTCACAACCCATTTATCTTGACAACAATGCCACAACTCGTGTTGATAAACGTGTGCTTGATGTCATGATTCCGTATTTTACAGAAGCTTATGCGAATGCAGGAAGCAGTCATTTAGCAGGATTGACGATTAATGAAGCAGTAGAAAATGCGGCTTGGCAAACTGCTGGTTTAATTGGGGCAAAAGAAAACGAAATCACCTTCACTTCCGGAGCTACAGAAGCAATCAATTTAGCGGTTAAGGGTTTATCCAATCAAAATAAAAAACACATAGTAACTGTTGCTACTGAGCATAAAGCGGTTTTAAATACCTGCGAATTTATGAAGTCGTCAGGCTTTGATATTACCATTTTACCTGTTGCTCCTGATGGTACTTTAGATGCTAATCTTTTAAATGAAACCATTACAGATAAAACACTGGTTGTCATAATCATGCATACCAATAATGAAACCGGCGTCATACATGACATTGCAGCAATTTCAAAGATGACCCATGCCAAAAATTCGGTATTACTATGTGATGCAACTCAGGCAGTCGGGAAGATTCCTATTGATGTAAAAAAACTCGGAATTGATTTTTTAGCATTATCAGCCCATAAATTTCATGGTCCAAAAGGAGTCGGTGCCTTGTATGTTTCTGAAGATGTAAAGTCAAAATTAATTCCGCAAATTCATGGGGGTGGCCAACAACAAAAATTACGAAGCGGTACGCTAAATGTTCCGGGAATTATTGGAATGGGAAAAGCAAGTGAAACAGCTGCAGCAGAAATGGAAATCAATCAAAATAGAATTTCGCAATTACGAGACCAGTTAGAAAAAGGGTTGTTGGAGATTAAAGGTTCTTTTGTAAATGGGAGTATAAAAAACAGAATTTATAATACTACCAATATCTGTTTTCCGGGAGTTAGTTCTGAAAGGCTGATTCTTGCCCTGCAGCACATATCGGTTTCTAATGGTTCATCATGTTCAGCAGCTACTTCTGCGCCTTCGCATGTATTAAAAGTAATGGGATTATCTGATGTAAATGCGTTGAGTTCTGTACGCTTTAGCCTTAGTAAATTTAATACCGAAGCAGAAATAGAAGAAACGATTATGAGAATCAGAAACCTGGTTAAACAGCTTTCTTAGTTTTCTTTTATTACCTCAGGGTTTATAAATAAGCCTGTTGTAATCTTCCTGAGTATCAATATCAATGTTTCCTTTTTTAAATGGAACAGCAACTGTATCATTTAGGAATTTATTAATGATTTTTTTTGCACCTTCCTTTCCTTTTAAATGCAGGAGTTCTTTAAAATATTTTCTATCAAAAAGTACAGGGGTTCCTAAAGTTTCGGCATAAGCAGAGGCTACAATTCCTTTTTGTGTTTTATGATATTTTTCCAATAGACTTTCAAACACAGAATTTGAAATAAAAGGCTGATCACATACTGAAACAATACATTTTTCGGCATCTGGCAAAATTAAAAGCAAATCATTTATACCTTTTACAATGGAAGATGACATTCCGGATTCCCAATCAGCATTAAAACTTATTTTTATTTGAGTTGAATCTAATTGTTCTTCTATCAATTTACGATTAGAGCCTGTTACCAGAATAACCGCAGCATTTAGCACTAAGTTAGCTGCTGTAAGAGTGTTTTTTAAAAGATTGGTGTTGTTATAGGCAAGTAACTGTTTTGGTTCTCCTAATCTTGATGAACTACCAGCTGCTAAAATTATGATTCCAGTTTTATTTTTACTGTCCGTCATATCTTATACGATTTGGATATTACTGTGGATTTTATCCGTTTTGTATTTTAATGAAGTTCCGTTTTTTCCATTCATTACAGCTTTTATCTCAGCTACTATAGAAAGTGCAATTTCTTCTGAAGTTTCAGCTCCAATATCCAATCCGATTGGACCATAAATACGATTAAGCATCTTTGGATTCAATTCAATTCCTTTATTACTCAAATCATCAAACATGCGGTTTAATTTTGATTTTGGTCCCAGAATTCCAATATAACGGCAGCTGGTTTCTAAAAGTAATTGTAAAACAGCCAAATCATATTTATAATTGTGTGTCATCAAAACAAAAAAATTATGGTCATCAATGTTTTTATTAATTTCGAGAAAGTCCTCCGGTTTTGCCATACAAACATTTTTTGCGTCTGGAAATCTGTTTTTTACGGCATGAGTAGCACGACCATCAATTACGGTAACTTCCCATCCTAATAATGAAGCCATTTTTACAAGAGGCTGAACATCATTTCCTGCTCCGCCAATTACTAGAGAAACTGATGAAGGTACATACTCAATTAATATCTCATTCTGATTATCATCTTCCATTTTTTTTACAGCGGAAGCCTTGTATTTTATCACTTGTTTTATATCTGAATCCAGCCTCAAAGCAACCTCATCCTGATACAGAAAGGCTGAATTATCTCTGTAAAAAAACATGGTGCCCAGCTGTACTGCCTGCCGCTTCAGGGAAAAAACAGTTCCAATAACGGCTTCTTTCCTTTCCAATTCAAGTTGCTGTAAAAGATGCATTGGGTTATTTAAAACAGTGTCATCAATATATTCAAAAAGAATATGAACGATTCCATTACAACCTAATTGAAGTCCAATCTCTTTATCGTCATCATTGCTTGTATTATAGGTAATCAGCTTATTTTGCTGTTGATTGATCGACAAAAGAGCTTTTCGTAACGCATCACCTTCGAGACATCCACCGCTGATGGCACCAGTTAGAGAACCATCTTCAGTAACCAGCATTCTCGCACCGGGCTGGCGGTAAGAAGAACCTTCAACCTTAACGACGGTAGCTAAAGCTGTCTTTTTTCCAGAGTTTTTTGCTTCTGAATATGCTTTTAGAATTTCGCTGATTTCCTTCATTTATCTATAAGTTCTAAAACAAAAATAATTGTTTTATGGATGTGATCCTGCTGTTTTATTATACTTTTTGATCTATACTACCAAAAATTGATAATGGAACTCACAATATTATTTATCACTGACTTAGCATGAGGCTTTCAATTTTAGAATTTGAAATCTCAGGATTAGCTCCTGGTGATGCTGCAACTAAGGCTCCCACAGCACAGGCAAAATCAATAGCTTCCTGTGGTGTTTTATCTGTAAATAATGATGTAACCAGAGCTCCTAAAAAAGAATCTCCCGCTCCTACTGTATCTGCCACTTCAACAGGATAACCTTTGTTTTCATAGAATTTGCCTTCCCACAATAACAGCGCTCCGTCTTTACCTTTTGTCACACAAATGGATGCAATATTACATCTTTCTGCTATAAAAAGTATGTTCTTTTCTAAATCTGAAAATGGCGAATGCATGGATTTTGCAATTTCCAGTAATTCATCATCATTAAACTTAACAAAATCTGCTGTCTTCATTAATTTTTCCAGAATATCATAAGAATAATGTGGTGGTCTTAGATTAACGTCAAAAACCTTATACACATTTATTTTTAACAATTCTTCCAGCGAATTTCTTGATACTTCATCCCTGCAAACCAAACTTCCGTAGATTAAAATATCAGCATCTGTAACTAAATTTTTAGCCCAGTCATTCAATACAATTTTATCCCAGGCAGACGGATAATGTATGTCATAACTTGCAGATCCATGAATATCTAGTGTCACATTTACCAATCCGGTTGGAAAATCTTCTGTTTGCAAAATAGCATTTGTATCAAGTCCCATACTTTCAATATAGCTGATAATCGATTTTCCATCTTCATCTTTTCCTACACAACTTATTATGGCTACTTCACAACCTAACGTTTTCATGCGTAAAGCCACATTTAACGGTGCGCCGCCAATTTTTTTTTCGCTACCAAAAACATCCCAAAGTACTTCTCCGTAGGCAACTGCTTTAAGGTTTTTTACTTTATTCATATAGTATATTTATATTAATGTTTATTTTTTATAAGGAATCAAATCAATTTTACAATATTTAAAGCGGCGTTTTCTTGAGATATTCTTCAAATGATTTGTTGGGATCTGAAGTTGCATATTCGTTTTCCGGTTCAGGAATTACATGAATTTTTGAGTCTTTTAATGATACAATGGCAGAACAAACATAAATACCTATTTTTCCTTCGTTGTATTTAAAATCCAATAAGGTTAGCTTCACAACTTCATTAATAGAAAGCTCATAATAATTGCCGTAACGGATTATTTTAAAATAAATTTCCCTGTTATCCACTATTTCAAATTGATTGATCTGAATATTTTCAAAAATAAAATTATTCTTTACATCCTTTTCGTTGAATCCCCAGGCTCTAAACTGCACAAGACCATTAACAAAATCAACAGAAATATAATATGCTGTTCCTTCTTCATCACACTCAATTACAAAGCCTGTTTTACCCATTCCTTCAACGGCCAAAGTTCCTTCCCAAACAAAGTCCCTGGAAGGCTTTTCAAAACAAAAAACCTCATAACCGCTTCTGCATCCAAAACGCCATTTGTTTTCATTTTCTAAAATAAAATTAGCAGAGGGATTTCCTAAAATTGGTGCCGGAACGGGCAAATCTTTTTGAAGGATTGTTTTTTTATAAAGAGTTTTCCAGTGATGATATGTTTTTAATACCAGTCTGCCGGTACTGTCTACATCTAACTGTTTAGGAGGTGGAATTACGCGATGTGTATTCACGTTTCCTCCAATAAAGTAAAAATTATAAATTAGAAAATATTCTCCTTGTTTTACAATTCTGGCTGCGTAATTGCCCTGTGGCATAAGCACATTATTATGAAAAGCGTGGTATTCTCCCTTAAAATCCGGAGAGAACCAATACCGCACTTTTATATCTTCCCTGATTGAACCCAACAAATAATGCATTCCTTTGATTTCTATCACACAAGGGCATTCAACATCATCATATACATATGGAAAATGCAATGCTTTTTGAAGCACAAATCCATCAGCTTCCTTTTTAGCTACACCAATACAGCCTCTTCTGTAAGTAGGTCCTACTGCACTTCGGGCGCAAATAAGCAAATAATCTTCTCCTTCAAAATGATATTTATAAGGGTCTCTGAAACTTATCCATTGACGTGGGTTATTATCCGAACCTTCATAATACGGAGCGAGGCTTTTTAAAGGAAGTCCGTATTTATTTTCTTTTGTCCAGTGTATTAAATCCGGCGAAATAGCCCTTCCTATTTTTTGCAATATTCCTTTGTCTTTTCGCTTCAGTCCTGTATAATACATTTCGTAACCTTCTCCTTCAGAATTCTTACTCACATGCATTGTCCATAACATATCATCATCCCATTGTCCGGGATCACCAACCCACAATGCATTTTTTACCCTTTTCCATGAAAGTCCGTCTCTTGATACCGCATGAGCAATATAATCGTGATTGGGAATAATTAGATGAAACAAATGATGTATTCCGTTTTCATCAATAAAAACATCAACATCACCTATTTCCCAACTACTAAAACCTGAGCCTGAATACATATCAATTAATTATTTTATAATGTTTTAATCCCTCTATAATTCCGGCAGAGGCTGAATCTTTCGCTACAAAAATATTCTTTGTTGTTTTATAATGATTTAATTCATCACTTCGGTTGCCCACTATAATTCCTTTAATTGCTCCTCTGAACATATCAATATCATTTCCTGAATCACCTGCAGCAATTACATTTGAAAGGGGAATTGCCCATTTACGGCATAAAAATTTTATTGCATTTCCTTTAGAAGCTCTCTTCGGAATAATATCAAGGAACTGACCGTGACTCGGAATGATATTTATTTTGTACCATCCTTTTCCTAAAGCCTTCGCCAGCTGTTCATAATTATATTTTCCCTTATCATAATAATAAGAAATTTTAAAAGGATTTTGTGCTTCTTCTTCCTGTAATTTAATCCATGAAATCGATTTTAAGCGGTTTTCTATATCATCCCTTTTCCATCGGCCTGATAGAAATGTAGCCCAGCCTTTATCTAAAACATAATCTTTTCCATTGGTGTAATAAATTTCAGTTCCAACAGAGCAAATAATAAAATCCGGCAAAGGAAACTGCTCCTGTTCAATGATTTGTTTAACCAGATCTAAATTTCTTCCTGAAGCCATTGCAAAAGCCATTTTATCGGTAAGGTTAACCAAATGTGCTTTTAATTCCTGCAAACCGGGGTTATTTAATTTCGGTTCAATTAGAGTGCCATCAATATCAGATACAAGAAGGTTTTCTACTTTTCTTTTTAATCGGTCAATATTGATATTGGGATAGTGCTGATTTTTTATACCTGAACCGGATGAAAGGGATAAATTTTCTTTGATCAATTCTACGTACTGGTTAACATGAGCGAGCCAGCTGTAATGTTTCTGAATATTAATAGCTCCATTATTAGAATAATAACGCCACTTATTTTCATCTGTCAGAATATTTCGCAGTGCATTTTTAATTTGATTTTCATCCTGAGGATCTACCAGTTCACCATTTTGGCAGGTAGGAATAACTTCTGATGGCCCGCCATTTTTTGTAACCACCACCGGCAAACCGGAACTGGCTGATTCAATAACCGTTAATCCAAAATTTTCATGAAGGGCTAAATTTACAAATACACCCCTTTTCTCTGCAGCATAACGGTAAATAATAGAAACTTCATTTTCTACATCATGTTTTTTGGGAATAGCCATTTTTCCGTACAGATCGTATTTATCCATCAATAGTAACAAATCTGTTAAAACATCTTTTTCTGATTCTGGCATTTTCGAAATATCTCTTCGAATTCCTGCAAAAATAACGAGATTGGCTATGCTTTGGAGTTCTTTATCTTTTCCATAAACTTCTATGAGTGTATGAAGGTTTTTATGACGGTCAGGTCTCGAAAGAGCTAATATGAATGGCTTATGGGGATTTATTAAAAACTTAGAAATGGTTTCGGCAACCCAGTATTTCCTCTGTTCCTCTTCCATTTGTCTGTTTGAATCCTGTTCAACATGATAATAGGGAACAAACTTTCTGGTATCAATTCCGGGAGAAATGGCATGATACTTACCCAAAGCAAAATTTTTATAAGGTCTGTAAGTTTCAATCTCCTGCTCTGTAGAAGTAACAATAAATTCTGAAAGTTCTAAGGTTTTCTCTTCAGCGGCAATTCTTTGCTTAAACTTAAATTTCTTTTCAAGTTCTTCATCAGTCATACCGCCTTCTATCAATTTTTTTTTCTTGTAATAACCCAGGGAATGTCCGGTATGAGCAAATGGAATATTCAGAATGGCCGATAATTCTGCAGCTGCGTAACCTGCGTCTCCATAGTGAGAATGAATCCAGTTCGGAAAAATGTTATAAAACTTGATATGCTGAACAACGCCATTAACAAAAGTATCAAGACCTTCCCACAACTGTTCTTTTGGCTTATATTTTTTTCCAAGAAAAGAAATTCTTCTAATAGTAAATTTTTCGTTAACGACTTCAACAGGCACTGCATATTCTGATGAAAGATGCGAATCATCAATTAATCTCGTAAATAAATCGACATGTTCTACATCATCATGCTGTGCTAAAAATTCAGCAAGTTCATAAACATATTTAGTTTGACCACCATTATCAGCATCCCGGCCAATTTCAAGACCTGAACCTTTTATAAGTCCGTGAATGTTGATCAACGATATTCGTAATTTTATCATTTTGCTGTTTATTTGATTTTTTAAGGTACAAAAATTACCCGGATTAGCTTTAATAATAACAAAAACAGATTGATTTTTAACACAAAAGTGTTAAAAATCAATTACATTTTACTTTTTTGAAAGAAGCAGATATACATAGAAAAACCTGAAATGATACTCATTTCAGGCATTTATTTAAATGAAACTATTTTTTGCAGTAGCTATTTACCGCCTTTACTATCCTGTGGATTTTTATTTTGGGAAGTATTATTTTCCTTTGTAGTTTTTTCTGAAGGTCCTGAGTCAGTAGCACCGTCATTAGCACTTTCACCAGGACCACTCCCCTGTCCTGTTCCTCCGTCATCCATTCCTGAGGAACCTTTGTCGCTTTTATTGGTTGTACTAAAACCACTAATCCCAGTAGTGTCAGTTACTGTGGTTAGAGTATCATCCGCGGGATATTGTAAGGTTTCAATTTGATCACTGTAACCGTCTTTATTGTCTTTACAGGAAAATAAAATTCCCGTTAAAGCAAAAACTAAAATTATTTTTGATTTATATAGCGTTTTCATAATAGTGTTCCTTTTTGTTACTAATACTTCAAATTTAAAAGGAGGAATCAAAATTCTCCTTACATAATTATTTTTTTATTTTATACATATTTCCCCTTATCTACTTTAAAATATTTCATATATACGGAGTTAATAAAATACTAATTCCTAAAACCAAATAAACTTATTCGTTTTAACTTTACTATTTTTATCTTAGTAAAAATAAGCCTTAGAAAGACTACCTATAGTTAAATTATAAAATCTATGAAAAACATTATTGATATTCTTAACCTGCATGATGGGGAAGATGACAGGGAAAAAACAATAGAAAATGTAAAAAAAAATATCGAATTTAAAGGTGCAAATCTTTGGATACTTGCTTGTGCTATACTTGTTGCTTCTGTAGGGTTAAATGTTAACTCAACAGCTGTAATTATTGGTGCTATGCTTATATCACCACTTATGGGACCTATTGTCGGAGCTGGTTTTGCACTTGGAATTTATGACTTTTTGCTTCTGAAAAAGTCACTTATAAATTTACTCAATGCAACTTTAGTAAGCCTGACAGTGTCTACACTTTATTTTTATCTCAGCCCCTTTAAAGATGTGCAGTCTGAATTGCTTGCCAGAACATCCCCAAATATTTATGATATACTAATTGCTTTTTTTGGCGGTGTTGTTGGAGTTATTGCTGTAACACGTTCAGAAAAAGGCAACCCTATTCCGGGAGTTGCCATTGCAACAGCTTTAATGCCGCCTTTATGTACTGCGGGATATGGAATTGCAACTGCACAATGGGCATTCTTTTTGGGAGCTTTTTATCTTTACTGTATAAATTGCGTATTTATTGGTATTGCCACATTTTTAATTATTAAATATCTTAATTACCCTGCAGCAAAACAAATTAATGACAAAATACAAGGACGGGTAAAATTTATTATTGCTTGTTTGATACTTATAATGCTTATTCCAAGTAGTTATTTGGCATATTCCTTATATAGGGAACAACAGTTTAAAAAAAATATTAATCTTTTTATAGAAAATGAATTTACCTTTAAAGGATATACAGTAGTGTACAAAAAAACAGATTTTAATTCAAAAAAGAAAAATCTGGAATTGGCTTTTTTATCTAAAAGATTTGATTCTACTGAACTATCAATTCTGAGAGAAAAAATCAAACTGAATAAATATTTAAAAGGTACCACACTTCTTATTCGACAAGACAGTACAGATCGATTTAATACACTCAAAGGTGATATATTAAATCAGATTAAGAGTAGTGAAAACGAGATGAACAACAAGGATATCAAGATAATGCAACTCGAAAAGGAATTGACACAAAACAAATTTGATAATAAGAAGCTATTAAAAGAAACCAGAATATTGTTCCCTGAAATTAACTCATTATCAGTAATAAAAAGTACGCTTGTAACACAGAAAGACAGCTCGATCACTATAACAGCAGTTATTTACGACGATAATAAGAATATCAGTACTTCTGATAAGGAGCGATTCAGAAATTGGCTAAATGAAAGGCTGGCAGTTAAAGATGTGGAACTATTCAAAAAACAATAGCAATCGTTATTTCTGAATTTGCTGTTTCTTATTATACAATCTTAAAAGAAGAAAACCTGAAATTCCCGCAAGTGCAGAAGCTATAAGTATGGCGAACTTGGCTTCGTTTTGATATTCGGGAGTTTGAAATGAAAGCAAGGCAATAAAAATAGACATGGTAAAACCAATACCTCCCAAAAGACCTAGTCCTAAAACGTGAGGCCATTTGGTTTCCTCGGGAAGCTGTGCTATATTTAATTTTACTGACAGCCAGGACATAAAAAATATTCCAATAGGTTTTCCTAAAAACAATCCCAAAACAATTCCAAAACCAAGATTACTGGCAAGTCCTTCTACCATACCTGATTCAAAAGTAATGTTTGTATTGGCAATCGCAAATAGCGGCATGATGATAAAATTTACAGGTTTTGTCAATGCATGTTCCAGTTTTTCGAGAGGCGATTCTGTATCATCTTCATTGGTTGGTAATGTTAAAGCAACCAATACCCCGGCTATGGTAGCATGTATACCTGAATGATGAATAAAATACCAAATGAATACTCCGGGAATTAAATAGAGAAAAATATTTTTAACTCCAATTCGGTTAAAAATAATAAGTAAAGCAAATAGGGCTCCTGCATAACCCAGATAGATAAAATTAAGAGCTGATGAATAAAATATAGCGATAATCAAAATTGCAATCAGATCATCTACAATTGCCAAAGCGGCAAGAAATATTTTAAGCCCTGATGGGACTTTATTTCCTAAAAGAGATAAAATTCCAAGAGCGAAAGCAATATCGGTTGCCATGGGTATTCCCCAGCCTTTTGCTGTATTTTCATCAGAACTATTAAATAAAGCATATAGTAATGCAGGAACCAGCACTCCTCCTAATGCTGCGAGAACTGGCAAAGATGCCTGACGCAATGATGAAAGTTCCCCTTCTACTATCTCTCTTTTAATTTCCAGACCGACCAGTAAAAAAAACACGGCCATTAGTCCGTCATTTATCCATAATAATACCGGATAACGTAAGTGTATTGCATGGGTATTAAAACCGAATTCCAGATTGAGAAGATCCTGAAAATTACTTGCCCAGCCTGAATTTGCAATTAAAAGTGAGATTGCAACACAAATTAACAAAATAATTCCTCCGGCAGAAGAAGACTGAAAAAAACGGTTAAAAATATGGAGATTGATCAATTTAGTCATAATACAAATTTAATATAACCAATCTAAAAATGCAATTAACCTGACTTTTATTTGAACTTTTAATTCGCTCTATCCTTTAAGCATTCTGCCTGTACCAGCAATCGTGTAAAACTAATTAAACTCTGACTATTAAAATGGAATGCTAACCATTATAGAAGTGTATCCAAAGGATCACATGGAAAATAAATTGTTATCTTAGTCCCTTCTCCTAATTTTCCCTCCGCATGAATAGTTCCTCCTATTGTTTGCATAATCTTTTTGCATACTGCCAATCCTACTCCAGATCCTGTATATTTTTCCTGATTATGCAACCTGCCAAAAACCTTAAAAATTGTTTCTGCATATTGCTGTTCAAAACCAATTCCATTATCTGAAAAACAAACCCAATTGCAGTAAATTTTATCCGAATAAGCAACTAATCCTGGTTCTTTGGAAGCCGTAATCCTGATAACAGTCTGCCTGTCAGGCGAAGTAAACTTTAATGAATTCTGCAGTATGTTAGAAAACAATTGTTTCATTAAAAAACTAATAGCGTGAACTTCAGGAAGGTTTTCATATTCAATAACTGCTTTACTCTCAGAAATAGCTTCTTCTATTTCTAACATTGTTGCTTCTAAAATAGAGTTCATATCAATTTTTTGTAAAGCCTCCCTGGTATATTTTATTCTTGAAAACTTAAGAATATCATCCAGTAAGATCCTCATTGTGCTGGCAGACTTTGATATACGCTGCAAAGAATTAGAAACAGACTCTAATTCTATAACCCTTGGCTCGGCTAACATTTTTGATGTAAATAATTGAATTTTTCGGAGTGGCTCCTGCAAATCATGCGTACTGATCCAATTGAGATTTTCAAGTTCAGAATTGGTTTCCCTTAATATTTCGGTTTGGGTACGGTATTTTTCTTCTTCTTCACTCAGCATAATCATTATGAGCTGATTGTGCAGGGCATGAGCATATTGAAGTGTGCTATTAATTTCATATGGCCGCCAGGGGCTGCTTTGGTTTTTTATAATCTGTTTCCAAATATTGAATGAATTTCTTGGATGCAGACCATTATTGTCTTTAACAATGGCTTTTTCAGGATCGCCTCCCCAGTTAATTTCAGTTATTGTTTCTGGCCTGTACCAAATTATATGGTCATCACTGCCTAACGAATGGTAAATAATACCTGCGAAATCAGAAAATTCTCCAAATTCCGGAAAATAATCATTGAGCTTATTTGTGGTAAATACCGTATTCGGTATTTTATTGTTAATCGCTTCAATTAATACTCTGATTTGCTGGTCTGAGGGCGTCAGGCCATTTTTGTAAATCTTTCTCCGCGTTAGTATTGAAACTCCGGTTGCATTGCAGATATTTAGTAATTGTGGGGCATTAATAATTGTTTCTATCGAATCCTGTAATAATGGAAGATCGAGACCTGTTAATTGCTCGAGTGCTATAGATGCTTTTTGTGCGTTTACATTTTCATCATTTGATTGTCGAATGTCAATCTGAGACGTTATAAACTGTCCCTGAAGCTTTGCAGCTAATCGTATTTCTGGTGAAATATTCTTTTTAGAATAATGATGACAAGCGATTAAACCCCATAATCTGCCATGATGAATCAGTGAAATTGTAAGCGTTGCACCAACACCCATGTTTTTTAAATATTCTACGTGAATGGGTGATGTACTTCTTAAAATAGAAAGACTTAAATCGAGGGTTTTATTTTCTTTGTCATCAACAGTAAAAATGGGAACCGGCTCATAATCCATATCCACAATCAGCCTAAGCTGGTTTTTAATATATAATTCTCTTGCCTGTGCCGGAATATCAGTATGGGGATAGTGCAATCCTAAAAAAGGCTCCAGATCTTCCCTACAGTTTTCTGCAAACACTTCTCCATTGTATTGTTCATCAAAACGATAAATCATTACACGATCATATCCTGTTATTTCACGAGTCCCTTCTGCAACAAGGGCACACAAATCTTTTAGTGATTTTGTATTGTTCATTTGAGAGACAAACTGAATGGTCTGCGTATAAACATCAACAAGCTTTTCCTTGTTGGTAAACAGTGGCTCTGCTTCTAAAACATAAATATCGAAACTCTTATGAATACTGATTTGAAATGATTTTTCCAACAGATTAATTTCAAGCGGAAAAACATTCTGAATTGTATCTTCATTAAGATAATCCAAAATCTTTTTTTCAGCATCTGACCCAAAAACATCAGCTAAATTCTTTCCAAGTACCTCATCATAAGATAAATTGACAAACGAGCTAATATTATTTGTACAATAATCTATTTTCAGTCCTGATGTGAGTCCAATCAAAAAACCATGCTGTTGTATTTTGCCCGGTATGTGTATGGGTTCATGCTCACAATTGGATAATGTAACGATGTCACGATTGACTATATCTTTAATCTTCATTTTTTTTCCTGACTCCTAAAATGGTTATAAATACTTTCAAAAGCATATACTGCTCCTTCTATAATTGTGTCACCACATTTATAATTTTGTTCATATTCTACAAGTAAGTTTAGAAAAGATTTCCAATAACTTCCTGTTTTTTCACCATACCCATTAAAATAAGATATTCCGTGCCCATTGTCCAGCCCGGGAATTGTAGTGATATTTTTTACTATAAATCTTCCTCCCAGACTTGAACCTTCAATTACGTATAATATTCCAAGAGCAAAAGGCACTGAGATTTGTGTAGCATCAAAGACAACTTTTGAATTAGGTTTACTGTGATTAAGAAAGAAAAAATCGTTTTCGATGAGATGGCTTTTTTTTCTTTTTTCCAAATCATCTATAGTAGCGGAAAGCAAAGAAAAAATAACCTCTTCAGTATTTTTGTGAACATCATGCATCACACTTAAATAATGCACATAATCCTGTATTTTCATTTCCGGAGAAAGGATTGAGCCTGAAATTGATAAATTTTCTAATTTTTTGTGTGAATTTATAGTTTGAGATTTTATATCATTAAGGAAATTAGAAGATATAAGGGAAGTGCATTTTATAGTCATTATGAAATAATATAGCTTTAGTAAAGAATGTATAGCAACTCTTTAAAGCAAATTTAAAAAAAAACATCTCTACCCTTTATAATTCGTTGTTAATTAATTGAATTAGTAAAAATACAGGTATTTTTTGTTTAACTTTTCTAAAAAAAAATTGAACAAGATAAAATTTTATTTATATTAGCTTAAATTTAATTATTATTTTTAAGGACAGCTTACAAAGGAATTGTGAAACAATTCAGCCAAGTAATATAACATTAATAATTTTAAACTCAATAACTTCGAAAAAAAATACCACCATGTATCCAGAAACAGGGATCTTTAAAGATATAGTTGATAATACCCCTTTATCAATAGCAATATATACAGGAAGTGATCTAAAAATAGAATTCGCTAATCCTGCCATGATTCAGGCTTGGGGAAAAGGTGATCAGGTAATTGGCCAAAATTATTTGGATGTTCTTCCCGAAAGCAAAGAAGAGCTTTTTTTTGAACAGGCAACTACTGTACTAAAAACGGGAGTTCCTTTTTACGAAAAAAATAAAAAAGTAGATTTGATAATTAATGGAATTATAAAATCACATTATTTTAATTATAGTTTCCTTCCACTCTTTGACTCAGAAGGAAATACCTATGCAGTAATGAATACTGGTGTAGATGTAACTGAGTTGTATATTGCAAAACAACAGACACAAAGTACTGAAGAAAGACTTAGACTAGCTATTGAATCAGCTGGTATGGGAACATACGAAATAAACCTTTCAACCAGAGAAATCAAAACATGTGGGAATTTTAAGGATATACTTTGTGTTGAAAGTGCAATACTTGTTGACGAATTACTATCAAAATTACATCCTGATGATTTACCTGTTCGTGAAAAAGCACATATTGAGGCTGAAAAAACGGGCCAGATATCTTATGAAGCAAGGATACTCAAAGAAGATAATTCTACAAAATGGATTAAAATTAATGGTAAAATAATTCGCGATGAAGACAATAATCCAATAACCATTATTGGAACTATTCAGGATATCAATGAGCATAGGGAATTTCAGGAAGAATTAAAAAAACAAGTTGATTTAAACACTGAACAGCTGAGACGGTCTAATGATGACCTTCTGCATTTTGCAAATATAGTAAGTCATGATCTGAGGGAGCCGGTTCGAAAAATTAAAATTTTCAATGGTTTAATCAGAAATGAAAAAGAAACGAACTTTAATGAAAATTCAATAAAATATCTTCAAAAAATAGACCAGTCTACCCAAAGGATGCAAAATATTATTGAAGGTGTTTTAGCTTATTCCACACTGGACAAAAACAAACAGCCAATTGAAGAAATTGATCTTAATGAGATTTTTGAAAATATAAAGACAGATCTGGAACTTATTATAAAAGAAAAAGATGCCATATTGATAAGTTGTGAACTTCCTGTAATACAAGGAGCTTCAATTCTTATTTTTATAATCTAATACAAAATGCTCTTAAGTTCTCCAAGGTTGATTTACCACCCAGAGTAATAATAACGAGCTGTAATTTAAATATTGAAGGTATTGAATATATACAAGTCACAATTGAAGACAATGGCATAGGAATAGACGCGGCTTTTGCAGAAAGAATCTTCACTGCTTTTGAAAGACTTCATTCTAAAGATCAGTATGAAGGAAATGGACTTGGACTTTCTCTTTGCAGAAAAATAGCCAAAAGACACAATGGAACAATAACTGCAAAAGCGGAAAGAGATAATGGTGCTGAATTTGTAGTCACACTTCCATTAAAACAAAATGAGGAATCAATTTAAAACCTGTTTTTATTTACAAACTAATTATCCATCTTCACACGTATTACAATAAAGGAGTAAGGTGGTATTTTTTTGGAAAATGCTTCTTTAGCACTCAATTTTTGAATTATCGGCCTGGCTGCCGTTTTTTCTGGATCTCCCGATAATAACGTATAAGTCGCATTTTCAGCACTTGAAAAATTAATACAATCTATTGAAGGGTTCACAGCAACAGGAAGCATATTGACCATTTTTATAATCAGATCCCCGGAGGCAATATCTTTAACTGCAGATACCCCTATGCGTTTATTTACTTCGTCTTTTGTATCAGATAGTTTTACTTTACTCTGTAAATAAAAATCACCGGGATTTTGTCCATAAAGCTGCTGTATATAATAATTGACGGTAGGTTTTACTTCATCTCCTGTAAAATAAATCAAATCAGTACTCCATTGAATATGTTTTTCCCTTGCCAGTAATGGAGCATAAGATGCCATTGTAACTACATCGCCGTTTCTTTCGATGCCTGTAAGGTAAAGTGCCTCTGATAAAGCATTGTATACCTTATTACCCCATGAAGCATATTCTCCTAAATACACTTTTGATTTTGTACGATCATAACTATCGTAAAAGTCCTGATTATTAATGAACCATCCCGGACTTTGATAATAATGTTCATCAACTATTGGCAGTTTCAGATCATTTGCAATAGCCCAGCCTTCATTATAATCTGTACCTTCAAAAAAGGGACCTACAGTACCAATAACAATGATTTCAGGGTATTTTTGCTGCACTGCTTTAACAATCATCCTGTAACGCACCTCAAAAACATCGCTGATAAGATCTTCATTACCAATGCCAATATACTTTAAATTAAAAGGTTTTGGATGACCAGCTTGTGCACGTTTTTTACCCCAAACGGTATTCACGCTTCCATTTGCATATTCAATTAAATCCAGGACATCCTGAACATATTCATCCATTTCTTCCATCGGAATGCCAAATTGCTGTCCTGCACCTCCATCAGATGAATTTTGGCACGGAACTCCGGCTGCTAAAACCGGGACTGCCTCCGCTCCCAAATCTTCGCAAAACTGAAAATATTCGAAATATCCCAAGCCCATTGACTGATGGTAATTCCATATGTTTCGGGATGGAACACGGCTTTCTAAAGGCCCAATTGTGTTTTTCCAGCGATAAATATTGTGTAATCCATCTCCATGCGCCACACATCCGCCTGGGAAACGTACAAATTTAGGATGCATGTCAGCAATGGTTGCTGCCAAATCTGCACGAAGCCCGTTTTTACGATTTTTAAACGTATTTTGAGGAAAAAGCGAAATCATATCAACGGCTGTTTCTCCAGAAGTAGTAATTTCTAAATGAGCATCAGTTGTCGTTTTTGGTGATTTTAAAACTGCATTTAATTTTTTCCACGAAACAGTTGGCTTTAATATGGCTTCCGCCAAAGTTTCTCCGTTAGTTCCTTTTAGTTTTACAGTAAATTTTCCGCCTTTCGCAAATACACTAAAATCATATTTTTCGTTGGCTTTAAGTGAAATTCCATCAAAACCGGAGTTGCTGATTGTCCCTTTTGTAATTACGGCATAATGGGGATTGTTAGTGTGAATCGGATTTTCTTTTTCAATTTTAAAATCACCGCTCCAGGCCATTGTTGCATTCCATTTTTCATCGCTGCCTTTTTTATCACTAAGCGCATATTCAAAATCACGATTTTGTATTAATTCGCCATATAAACCTCCATCAGCCGCATAGTTAATATCCTCAAAAAAAACACCTGTAAGCATATTGCTTATTTTTTTAGAATCTCTACTATCTATACTAATTTGCGCGGTTACAGGTTTTAAGCCCGCAAAAAGTAAACTGTCACTTTTTGGTGAAGCATCATTTTGCTTATCTCTAAACTTTGATGATTCCATATTTCTAATCAGCGAATCTACTAAACTCCAGTCAACTTCTGCTATTGTACCTTCGATGATATCTCCTTGCAGTGTAATTTCAGTTATGGGTGGAATGCTTTTATTAGAATGAATTGTTGTTTCAGTGTAATTTTTAAAATCTTTAGTTGCATTGCTGTAATTTATATTTTCTGACATCCAGTGAATAATATATTCGCCATTTTTACGACTTACTTTTACACTCTTAATAACAGATTTTTTCCCTTTCTTATTGTCAACATTCTTCATCGACTGAATATAATCCTGTCTTTTCCAATTAATAAGATCCTTACTTGAAGAATGTGCAAAAACGTCATCTTCCACTCCCCATAAGCAATGAAAAATTCCTGCATCGTCTTTTAAAAAGAACGGCTCCGACATGCATTTACCCTTTGGAACCCAGCTTCCGTAATCTGATTTTAAAAAGACATGCGCAGGACCTATTTCAAACCAATTCTTCTGATCTGTACTCCAGGCAAAATGAAGTCCGCTTGTGCCATTCTTTTTGAATATTGAGTAGGCAAAAAGATATACCTTATCAGGTTTTTCTACTGTAGCTTTCAATCCAAAACCACAGAATAAAAAAAATATTGCAAAAAGAGCCTTACTAAATAAACTATACTGTAAAAAATTCTTCATTATTTTTGGTTTTAGTTAACACAGAATTTAAGCAGAAAAATTATAATTCTGAAATGTTACTTTTGATTTTTGCTACTCTGAATTTAAAAACATCTCAATATCTAATGGTTTACAAATTCATTTTAGAATTAGGCAACGAATGTCAAAAAATCCAAATGCAAACTAATTAATTATAAATATTGCAGTAATAAATGTAAATACAACACTTCAAATGTAATAAAAGTTATGCTATAAATACAAATACCCTGTCTTGCATACAAAAAAGACAGGGTAACATGATAATTAGGTTAAAAATGTTATTAAAATTAGTACGCTTATTAGCAGGTAAAGATCTAATTTACAATTAATAGAAATAATTTTAGGCATTTACGACGCTTCATGCATTCTATTTTCCTTATTTACAAAAAGTGTTTGTGTCGGGAAAGCAAATTCAATACCTTCTTTTTCAAAAGATGAAAAGATATCCAGATATACAGCCTGTTGATTATCCATATAGATATTATAATCAGCGCTGGCCACATAATACACAAACTCAAAATTAAGACTAAAATCTCCATATCCGGAAAAGTGTCCCCTGTCAAACTGAAGTTCAGGACGAGCAATAATAATTTTTTTAACAATTTCAGGAATTCTGGACAATTGATTATATGTTGTCTGATAAGTTACTCCCAATGAAAAAACAACTCTTCGTTTTTCCATACGTTTAAAATTGTGTAACCTAGAATTGGTAAGGTCAGTATTAGAGCATATCAATTGTTCACCACTTAGGGTGCGTATACGGGTAGTTTTAATACCTATATATTCTATTATACCATTTTCGCTGCCCAAAGACACAAAATCGCCAATTTCAAAAGGCCGGTCAAAGAAAATCACAAAATAACTAAAAAGATCCCCAAGAACTGTCTGCGCAGCTAATGCAATAGCAATACCACCGACTCCTAATCCTGCAATAAGAGTTGTAACATTATACCCCATATTGTCAATAAGGAAAATAATCCCGCAAATCCATATTATAATATTGACAATGGCGATAAGACCTCCAGCCTGCTTTTCTTTGCTTTCACGGTCTTCTCCTCGATTGATGAAAGAATATACAAATTTTTTAAATGCTGCACTGATGATCTTCAGCACATAAAAAGTAAAAGAAAACAAGTACGCTACATGAATAACCTTATCAACAGTAACATCTAATTTTAAAGTTAGAAGTGCAAAATAGACTGAACTGATGTATAATATGGGAATCACAGAACTTTCCATAACAGCAATAATAAAATTATCCCATGTCGTTTCAGTGGTAAGTGACCATTTTTTTACCCGCCTTATCACTACATTTTTCAGTATTTTAATACTAAATAGCGCCACTGCAATTATTACTATTGCAATTATCCATTGGTAAAAAGTGTTTTCAAGAAAGGTTACATTCAAAATGTTTTCCATAGCAAAAGTTTTAAGTGAATTATATCAATAATTAACTGCAACCAAAACGATGTGTGAGATATAATAGAGACGCAGGGGTACTAATCAGATGGAAATGCAGGGAAGCCTTATAAATTAGCCTGTGTAATGAGGCAGGGCAACGATAAAATACAACTATTTATTAACAGCCATCGATATATAGCAATAACGAATTATATACACAACTATATTACATTTTAGTGTGCCGATAATTAGTATTTTCAAAGTTACATATATAAAAAAGAGATTCCAAGGAATACTTAATTTAATACATTTTATGACAGCCGAAACAATTTCTATTGAACAGAATGATTGGTTTTATTGTTTATGATAAGTTATCTTTGTGATACCGCTACAAATTAATAGAATAGCAGCACAAATTATTACGCTTTTTAATCTCATACTATGAAAGATAAGATTGTCCATAAATTAAATGAACTTCAGGCTACTGCTATTTGCGGTAATGATATAACATCTTCGTGTCTTTATGTATCTGCTCTTACTATTGGCTATGCAGGCCAGTATGCATGGCTTTCGCTGCTTATAGTAGCACTGGTTCTTTTCTTGTTTCGCAAAATTTATGGTGAAGTAGTTGGTGCACTACCCTTAAACGGTGGTGCTTACAATGTACTTTTAAATACATCTACAAAAAGGCTGGCATCATTCGCCGCAATTCTAACTGTGTTATCTTATATGACAACTGCGGTAATTTCTGCCACCGAAGCCATGCATTATCTTCATACGATCTTTCAAAGTCTTAATATTCTTATTGCAGCAGCTGTTGTATTGGGATTGTTTACCACACTTGCAATTATAGGCATTGGAGAGTCTGCTATTGTGGCTGTTGTAATTTTCATCGTTCATCTTGTATCTTTGACTTTACTGGTAATTGTATCCACTTGGTTTGTATTGAATGGCGGATTGGAGATATTCCGTTTAAACTGGGCATTACCCTTAACCTCCCATAGTATTTTATATACCCTTTTTTTAGGCTTCTCTGCTGCTATGCTCGGGATATCCGGTTTTGAAAGTTCTTCCAATTTTGTTGAAGAACAAAAACCAGGAGTTTTTCGTAAAACATTACGTAACATGTGGGCAATAGTCAGCTTCTTTAATCCGGTTATTGCACTGTTGCTGATCGCGATTATACCAATTGCAGAACTTGGCGAGCACAGGGAATCATTATTATCTTACCTTGGCAATACCACGGGAGGTGCATGGCTTTCCTGGCTTATTTCTATTGATGCAGTCCTTGTATTATGTGGTGCTGTATTGACTTCTTTTGTAGGGGTATCAGGGCTTTTAAAGAGAATGACTCTGGACAGGATATTGCCCAATTATTTTCTTAAAGAAAATAAAAATGGTTCAAATTACAGGATCATCATTACATTCTTAATCCTTTGCCTCTCCGTAATGATCGTCACTAAGGGAGAATTGGAATCACTAGCTGGAGTATATACTTTTTCCTTTCTCGCAGTAATGGCGCTCTTCGGTATCGGTAACCTGATGCTTAAGGTAAAGCGCAGAAAATTGCCAAGACCTGAAAAAGCGAAAGGTGCTGTAGTAGTCATCGCCATTGCTTTTATTCTTTTAGGATTTTATGGCAATGTTATTCTGAATCAGGATGCTTTTTTTACTTTTATAAAATATTTAATCCCCGCTGCAGTACTGGTTCTTATCATGCTTAATCGTTCCCAACTTATACAGCTGAATTTGGATGCACTGGACTATTTTTATAAACCCATAAGAAGGTTTGCTATTCTGGGGAATCGATACCTCAGAAAAATGAATCAGACAATTCATTCTCAGGAATTTGTTTTTTTTACAAAAGGAGATGATGTGGCCATATTAAATAAGGTTATGCAGTATGTACAAAACAATGAAACAACAAGAAAACTAAAGATTGTAAATGTAAGATGGGCAGAAGACAGCAATGAAGACTTAAAAAAAGATATTGAGGTCCTGGACAGGGCTTACCCTGAAATACATATTGAATTTATCGAGATTGATGGCGTTTTTGGACCAAAACTAATTGACGAATTATCACTGAAATGGGATATCCCTAAAAACTTTATGTTCATCGCTTCACCTGGTGATAAGTTCTCTTACAGAGTCTCTGAATTGGGTGGCGTACGTTTAATTATGTAATATCTCTATTATTAGATTTAGCTTGTAATGGTGATAATATCTTTTCCCATAATGATGTAGCGAATTTAATGCTGCAAGATAGAAATGAAAAACGAATATGCCATAGTAGATATCGAGACCACTGGCGGTAATGCAAGCGACAGCCGTATTACAGAAATTGCCATTATCATTCATGACGGTAAAAATATAATCGATCGTTTCGAAACGCTGGTTAACCCTCAAAAAGAAATACCTGTTCCTATATTTGCCCTTACCGGAATTAATAATGATATGGTTCGTAATGCTCCTATATTTGATGACGTTTCAGAAAAAATATTGGAAATGCTTACTGATCGTATTTTCGTAGCCCATAATGTTAACTTCGATTATACTTTTGTTCGCCATGAACTTGAAAAATCAGGATTTAAATGGACAGCAAGAAAATTGTGCACCGTTCGGGCAGCAAGAAAAATAAAGCCCGGATTATCTTCCTATAGCCTGGGAAAACTTTGCAGTTCATTAGATATTCCTATTAAACAGCAGCATCGTGCCGGGGGTGATGCGGATGCTACAGCGATATTATTTTCCCGATTAATGGAATGGGATGCTGAGGAGGAAATTATGAAGATGATAAAAAAAACATCACAAGACCAACGTTTACCTCCCAATCTGCCACCACAGGATTTTGATGCGCTGCCAGAAAAAGCCGGGGTATATTATTTTTATAATGATGTAAATAAGGTGATTTATGTTGGAAAAGCAGTTAATTTAAAGAAACGTGTGGCCTCCCATTTCAGCGGTCACAAGATTACACCTCAACGACAAAATTTTCTACGTGATATTTACTCAATTTCCTTTGAAATTTGTGCTAATGAATTCATGGCATTACTATTAGAATGTACTGAAATCAAAAGCCTTTGGCCAACATACAACACGGCTTTAAAACGTTTTGAACCAAAATTTGGTCTCTATGAATATGAGGCTCGCAACGGTTACAAGTACCTTGCTGCAGGTAAAGTCAGTAAATTTCAGACGTGTATTGAGTATGTCAATACAATTCATGACGGAATAAATTTGCTTCGCAGTCTGGCGCAACAGTTTGAAATTGATTACAGATTCTGCAAATATTGCACGACCGAAGGGGAAAATTTCAAAAATAATGATAGTAATGATTTACCAGAAGTTATCATTCACAATGAAAAAGTTGAGAATGCTATTACTTTTTTATTAAGCAACAGACCAAGTTTTGCTGTCATAGATAAAGGAAGATCTTCTGATGAACGCAGTTGTATCTGGGTAGAAAACGGGCATTTTTATGGCATGGGTTACATTTCTTCTGATATTGGAATCACTGAACCTTCTGATATTAAGGATCATGTTACGCCTTATAGAAGCAACCAATATATCATGCAGTTGATTTATTCATATATTCAGAAATATCCCCGTAAAGTTTTTACAGATAAAAACAGCAACAGCATGTAATTCCTAAATTGCATTTTACAAAATCTCAAAAAGATGTTGGAATTTAGAAACGCTAAATCAAATTATTGTTTTTGGCTTTTTGGATAGCTTCGAGCTTATTGTGGACTTGTAGTTTGGTATAAATATTTTCAACATGTTTACGGATTGTACCAGCGGAAAGAAATAAATTTTCTGCTATTGCATTATACTTTAATCCTTTGCTCAGTTGTTCTAAAACCTCCACTTCACGGTTAGTCAATTTGATGTCTTCCTGAAGAACAGCAGATTCAAAATCAATTGGATTTCGGAATAATTTCAACGTTTTCATTGCAATTGAAGGTGTCATAGTTGCTCCGCCATTCATGGTATCCAGAATACCCTGCTGCAAATCCTTTGGGTTTACTTCTTTTAATAAATAACCGTCGGCACCTGCTTTTATCGCGTTAAAAATATTTTCATCATTATCAAAAACCGTAAGCATAATGATTTTTATCTGCGGATATTTTTGCTTCACAAAACTGGTGGCATCAATTCCATTCATTTTTGGCATTTCAATGTCCATCAAAATCAAATTAATATTATGATTTTTTTCTAATTTTCCAATTAACTCGAGTCCGTCACAAGCTGTGAGTTTCAATGAAAAATCATCAAAAAAAGACAACTTTTCCTGAACTGCTTTCATCAAAAAAGAGTTATCATCTACAATCGCTATTTTTATATGCATTTTTAGATTTTGTGTCATTAACTTTTCGGTAACAAATTACAATAAAAATGATTCTGCTGGTTTTTTTAATTAAAAGAAATGGGAAGAAATAAATAATTATACAGAAAAATTTCAACCCTCAAAGGTTGGTCTTTTTACTTCAAAAAAAAATACGACAAATGCCGTATTTTTTTTGAAATATAATGCTGATTTATTGTTTGATCAACTTCGAACTACTTACTGAAATACCATCTGAAACCTGAATAATGTAGATTCCATTTGCCAACCCGGAAACATTCAAACTCAGATTATCTCCTGAAAGGTTCGTTTTTTGGTAGACTGTCTGCCCAGTTATGGAAATTATTTTCACATTCACATTATTCAAAACAGCTGAAAATGAAAGATTGATTTGTTCTGAAGCAGGATTAGGGAAAACAGTATATTGCTGTTTTTGAAATTCCGAATTCGATAAGGTGATATCGGCATTTCCTATTCCAATTGCAAAATCAGAAAAAGAAGTCAGGTCATTACTTCTGGCAGTAACCATTCCATTATTTACAGAAGCCAGCGTGTGATTACCGCTAACCATCCACGCTGAAGTACCGTTATCTCTTTTTATTACGACATAATTACCTGCTGAGGTACTTGTATTAGTAGAATTTTGTATGTTTAAAACCGCATCATAATTCCCTGAAGTTGGCTGCTGATTAGGCGTAATCGAAAACCATCCTCCGTTTAAAGCTTTGGTTATGGCAACTCCGTTGTATGAAATATTAGGTGTCGTTCCGGAAAAAGCTTTAGTATATTTGACTGCGATTTTATCTACGCCAACTAAATTATTGGCACTAATGGTTGCCGAATGCATTCTGGCAGATTCTCCTACCGGGAATTCATAATTTCCTGTAGCATTTATTCTTCTTTCTAAAGTACCTCCATAAATATAATTAGTTGCGCTAACACCCGAAAGCGCTGCTGGGCTGCTATCTATTATACTTAATGTTTTATTATTCAAATTAATTTTTGCGTTATTAAGTGTTACTGTAGGGACTTTTAAATCAAAATAAGTTCCCATATTTGTATTTAAAACCAAACTATTGCTAAAAAAACTGGAATAAAAAAATGAAACTTGACTGCCTGTAAAATTCACACTTCCCGAACCTCTCCATTCTTTAGCTCCCAAACCCTGAAAAAAACTGGCATCATTAATTGTAACAGTTCCATCATTTTTCAAACCGGAAGTCAAAACTAAAGTAGATGGCAAAGTCAAATTTACTCCGGATTTTACTTCTAAAGAAGCTGCTTTAGGCGTTGTTGAAACTGTTGGATAATTAGGTGTAGGCTGATTAAAAAGAGCTTTCATCACAGTAGTTGGAACACCATTTGACCAATTCGCAATATCGTTCCAATTCGTTGAATTTCCTAACCAGGCTGTAGTGGCTATGGTGGGAAAATTAGCCGATTTGGTTTGCACAATCGCCACATCTTGTCGTTGACCAAATGTAGAGAATATGCCATAAGCTGTCCCAAAATCGGGCGCTGCGTTAAAACCAGTTAAATTGACAGTGCCATACGAAGTTGTTGGCAAAGGCGTCTGATTTATATCCTGCGTATAAAAACCAGCTGCCATAGCATAAGTATCATTATAGGCTGCCAGAAAATTCTGAGCAGTAAGTGGTGCTTTTCCTCCTGAAATAAATTTAGTAATATTCCAATCGGCATCTGTTTCTATAATGACACTAGCATTTTTAGGATCAGAGGGATGAATATAATCTACTCCAGCATAAAACAATTTGTTTTTAGAAAATTGTTTAGCAATCACTAATTTCCCGTTTGGCAATGCCAGAAAAATGTCTTTATCATTATCAATATTAAATGGATTGTCGTAAGTAGTCCACAAATCTTTAGCTCTGATAAAATTAAAATTAGCATCTGTTTCCACCATACCTATAAAGGCAGTAGGATTTCCAGAAATTAGATACGGTAATTGATCAAAAGGTGCCGGATTAGACCTAGTCTGAGACCAGAAAAAAGCTAAATTTCCTGTTGTTCTGTTTACCTGGAAACTTTTAGTTTCTGCATCAAAAGTTTGCGCTTTTAGAACAGTACCCGATTCATTTAAAGAAATTATTGTAGAATAAACTGTAGTTGAAGGTCGAATATTTGGTCTTGGATAATTTACTCCATCAAAAGTAAAGCCTTCTGTTGATCCTATTGCTAAATGTACATTCTCATTATTATCTATAAATTTATCGCTTAAAGATTGTTCATTTGTAAAAACCCCTACAATGCCATTAGGATTGAGAGCATCTTTGTACCAAAGTGTTTCTCCATTGCTATCAAGTTTATAAAGCGGATAATTTACTTTCCCGTTAGCATCTAAATTTGGATTGTAGCCCAGAAAAAAAACATTCCCAGAATTAGAAACAGCCAGTCTCGGAATTGTTTTTTGGTAAGATCCCACTACACCTAAATCGAAAGTCTTTGCCCAAACGGCATTGCCCGAAGCATCAAATTTGGCGATTACCACTTTGTTGGCTCCACTAACCGTAACGCCATTTCCTAAATCTACAAAATTATTGGCACTAAGACCGCCACCGATATAAAAATTTCCCGAATCGTCTGTTGTAATGCAATCAAAATTGATAAACATATTGCTAAACGATTTGAGGATGGTTGGCACGCCAGTTGCTGAATTTATCTTTCCAAAATATTTAATCTCTCCGGGATAATTTGGTTGTGCCGGCGCTGTTAATGTTGTAGAACCAAAATAAGCTGCAGCCAATCCTGTTCCTGCAAATAAAATTTCAGAACCATCATTAGTATATTTTAAATATTTGATGGCTTCTCCGCCAAGAGACCCGGTGTTAAAAGCCCAATCCCAGCCTCCTCCTATCTGGGCGTTGCTGTTCATAATAAATAAAAGCAAAATTAGAGTAATTGTTTTTTTCATATTTTTCTGGTTTATAGAATGTAACGCAAATTTGCGGTATCTATAAACACAAAAAAATACGACAAATGTCGTATTTTAAGATATGAAGTGTATATATTAATTATGAAATAAAAAGGGTTATCAGTGTTCCCTGATTTGAACTTTCCAAATTAAAATTCCCACCAATATCTTCCATTCTTTTTTGCATGTTTTTCAAGCCATTCCCTTTTGGAATGTTAGTTTCATCAAAACCAATTCCATTATCCTGAATCGTAATTTCTATTTGTTTTCCAATACTTTTTACAGCAATCGAGACCATTGAAGCATTGGCATATTTTATAGCATTATTTACTGCTTCCTGAATGGTTCTATACAAATTCATCCCTTCGATGGAAGTCAGTTTTTGATTTTTTAATTCGGCTTCGGTATGGAAAGAAAACTGAATTTCATCTTTAGCTTCCTTGGCTTTTTCGATAAAATTATGAATGCGGGATTCTAAATCTTCAAAGGTAATTTCGTTGCTGTTCATTGCCCAGATAGTATCCCGGAGTTCTACAATCGTTTCTTTGGCAAAAGAACTGATATTAGTTAATTTATCATCCAGCTTCTTATTATCTATGTCAAAAGCATATTTTACATTATCTACAGATGAAATAATAAAAGTCAATTGTGAACCAATATTATCGTGAAGATCGCGTGAAATATTCAATCGCTGTTCCTGAAGCTTGTTTTGATTTTCGATTTGGGAAATAGCCGTTTTTAATTCGAATTCCTGTTCCTGCTGTTTGTGTTTTAGTTTTTGTTGGCGATAGATTAAGAAAGAAATTAACAATAACCCGACAAAAGTAAAGGAAGCAATTATCAGTTGATTGTGCTTTTTATTGGTTTCTGCTTTGCTCTCTAAAAGTTGCTTTTCTTTTTCCTGCGTTTCATACAAAACATTAAATTCTGCAATAGAGGCTTCTTTTTTCTCCGTTATCATTTCTTTGTATACCCGAAATGATTTTTTTTGAATATCAATCACTTTTTTATAATCCCCTTGTTCCGTATATAATTGTTCCAAAACATCATACGTCTTTGCCATGTAAGGTTTGTGATCAATTCTTTTTAAAATTTCTAAACTTTTTAATGCTTGTTTTTCTGCTGTTGCAAAATCTTTTTTAAATAGTGCCAATTGACCTAAATTACTATACGAATCGGCGATTTGCTTGTCGATACCTGTTTTGATATCCATCTCCAAACATTTATCAAAATAATACTGCGCACTATCCAACTGATTGGAATACATAAAACAATTGGCCTTGTTGTCCAGAAAAGTTGCTTTAAAATGATCCGATTTTATGCTATCCGTAATCCGAAGTCCTTCTTCGTCAATTTTTAAGGCACTTTCTATATCGCCGCTCATTCCGTAAATATTGGCCAGAGTATGAGAAGCAATAAGATAGGAATGCTTGTGTTTTTTATTTTTGAGCAGCTTTATTGTCGTTTCAAGATTCTTTTTAGCTAATGTAATATCATTCTTCTGCAAGTATAATTGCCCCAAACCTGCATAAACATAAGCAATTCCATCAACAAATTTTATTCTTTCGAAAATTCGAAGTGCATTTTGATAGTTGTTTATAGCATTCGGATAATCTCCTTTGCTTTTATAGCAGCTTGCGATTCCATTATAGCATCTTGCCACCAATGTATCCCTGTCCGAATTACCTAAAAGCTGAATGGCTTTTCTGAATTTTTTAGTAGCAATTTCATACTCTGAAGACTTTGCACTCATGTTACCACGACATATAATAACTATTGCTTTGTATCTGTCGGATTCTGTTTTAGAAATGTTTTCTATGTTTTGTAAAGTAGCCTCAATGGAGTCTGAGCCTTCCAGATAATTTTTACCAACCCAATTAAAAACGGATATAATTTGTCTTTGATTCGAAGTTAGGGTGTTGTTGGTCTTTTCTGATTTATTACAGGAATAACAAATAATTAAAATTAAGAGTAACGGTATAATTTTTTTCATAAATACATTTTAAATTCCAATTAATTCATCTCAAGCTTTAAAAAAATATTTATCGAAGTTCCTTCATTCGACGAAACCAAATCAAATTTTCCGTCAATATTTTCAATCCTTTTTTGCATATTTTTCAATCCATTTCCTTTTAGAATGGCAGTTTCATCAAAACCAATTCCGTTGTCCTGAATTGTGATTTGAATTTCGTTTTCTATTCTTTTTACAGCTATAGAAATGCTTGAAGCATTGGCATATTTTATGGCATTATTTACTGCTTCCTGAATGGTTCTATACAAATTCATCCCTTCGATGGAAGTGAGTTTTTGATTTTTTAATTCGGTTTCGGTGTGGAAAGAAAACTGGATTTCATCTTTAGCTTCCTTGGCTTTTTGGATAAAATTATGAATACGCGATTCCAAATCTTCAAAGCTGATTTCATCACTGTTCATAGCCCAGATAGTATCGCGAAGTTCTACAATAGTTTCTTTGGCAAAAGAACTGATATTGGTTAATTTATCATCCAGTTTCTTATTATCAATATCAAAGGCATATTTTACATTATCTACCGAGGAAATAATAAAAGTCAATTGTGAACCAATATTATCGTGAAGATCGCGTGAAATATTCAACCGCTGTTCCTGCAGTTTGTTTTGATTTTCTATTTGGGAAATAGCAGTTTTTAATTCGAATTCCTGTTGCTGCTGTTTTTGTTTTAACTTTTGCTGACGGTAGACGAGATACGAAACCAATAGGATTCCGAAGACAAAAACAAACAAGAGTATGAATTGGAAATTTTTCTTTTTGATTTCTGCTTCAGCCTCTAGCGCTAAGGATTTGGATTTCAAAAGTTCTTTTTCTTTCTTTTCGGTCTGGTATTTTGTTTCGTATAAATGTATTGCTTTTTTAATATCTAAACCTTCAATAACTTTCGAAACCGAATCTTGCTTTTTCAAGTATAAATGTGCTCTTTTGAAATTTTTTTCCAGTAATGAAATTTTTTCTTCATTATTGTAATAGTTAAGCAGTCTCTTACTGTCTTTTAATTTTTCAATAATCAAAAAAGCATTTTGATTGTACATTTTTGCTTTTTCCAATTGATTCAAATCAATATAAACTTCACTCAGACCCAGATAGGCGTTTTCCAAAATATTAGATTCCGCATCGTTCTCTTTGCATATTTTAAGTGCTTCTTCCAGCACTTTTTTAGCTTTCTGTACATGTCCTGTTTCGAGTAAAATGACAGAGAAATCCGTATTCGCAATAGCAATACCTAATAAATCCTGTAATTTCCTTTTTAATAAAATGCCGGATTCATAATATTTTATGGCTTGGTTATATTCCTTCTTTTTATGATACAAATTCGCTAAATTAATTAACGAAACAGACATTCCATATTCGTCATTGATCTTCTTTCTGATTTCAAAAGATTTGGACATATAAAATTCAAACTTTTTTAAATCATCCAAATCCCTGTAAATTTCACCAATATTACTCAATACATTAGCAACATATTCCTGCCTGTTGAGTTTTTCAAAAATAACGAGTGCTTTTTGATACTGTATTAGTGCCGGACTAAAATTGCCTTCATTCCAATCTATAAGCCCTAAATTATTGTAGGCAGAAGCTTCACTTGTTTTAGAATGTATTGTTTTGCTATAATATAATGATTTGTTATAGTATATTTTGGCAGAGTCAAACTTGCCTTGTAAATCGCAGATGATGCCTAAAAAATTATATCCTTTGGAATAAGAATAATTCGAGTTATTACGTTTCGCTATTGCAAAAATTTGTTTGCTGTATGCTCTTGATTTTTTAATATTGGTATAAACACTATCAAAAAACATCGTTGATAATTCATCAACTTTTACAGAATCCTTTTTACTTAGATTGGTTATTACCTTTGGGAAAACAGCTGTTTGGGCTTGGGAAAAATGAAGTGAAACATAGAATAATACTACCGTGACAATAATTTTAAAGTTTATTTTCATTAGTTATTATTCTTTTTTTGCAGTTTATTTGAATGAAAATTAAAAACATTTTTTTTGTTAAAAGAACATTTTATCAATTCTTTTTTTTGTTAAACATAGCCAAAAATAAATGAAAATTAACATCGTAGATAATTTTATTCAAATGATGATTGGATTCTTTTAATTGCTCTGACAATACATCCGACAACTTCAATTGATTCCGTTGCTTTTGCTGCTGCTGAGCAAGTAAATTGATACAATTCTCTAAAGAAGCAGTCCTTTTTTCGAATGTCTTCTTTTGCTTACTGTAAACAATATACAAATTGATGACAGTAAAAAAAAATGTAATAACAATAGCCATTAAAAGAATAATCATACTTCAAAATTTTTAATTCACAATTAGCTTTTTGGTTGTTTTACTTCCGTTTTTTTGTATTTGAATAAAGTAAATTCCTTTATTTAAAGTTTGGTTTGTTGTTGCAGCATTTAAAGTAAAAGATTTTATTTTTTGACCAAGAAGATTGTAAATAGTCACTTTTGAATCAATTAGATTTTCATCGGTCTGAATATGAAAATCACTGTTTGCGGGATTAGGATAAATTGAAACTGATTCGGTTATATCCTTTTTTTCAATACCTAAAGAAGCACCATTTGTTAGCTGTGCAATGAATAAATCACCCGCCAATGAGGCAAAGGCAGGAAAAGTAGCTGCAAAAGTCAAATCATTTTCACAGGCAGTTAATGTAGTTCCGTTAACACTAACAGTAGCATTATTCGTCAAACTATAGGAACCTGATACTGCTAGTTTATTATTGTAAGCGGCGATAAAAGGATATACTGTGGCACTTGTTTCATTTAATTCAGGATGTGCAACAAACTTTGACATAACAAAACTGTCGAAAAATTTCCAGGTTGGCGTATATTTTGATGCCGTAAAACTTTGTGATCCTGCCACAATCGAAGCTCCAGGAGCCAACACTTTCATTCCCACAAATTTTAAATTCCCTAAAGGAAAAATAGCATCAATATCCGCCTGATTCAATACCGGATTTGGCGTACTGTTTAAATAATTCCTGTTAGCATCCAAAGCTACAATTCCCTGATAAACATTATTCGTGTGATTTACCGTATTGAATGGTGCCGGATTAGCATTGTATTGCGACCATTTTACCAATACATTTCCTGTGGCTTTTTCAACTGCTAGGTCTCCAATTGCACCCCGGTGTGAAGTAAACAAATCGTTGGCACCGTTTCCGTCAATTGTCAAAATATGAGATCCTGTTGGATGCGCTCCGGCTGGAATAGTCAGTGCTACACCATCGACAGTAATTGCATCTGAATATAAATTGGTAATGTAAAAATAAGCTTTGCCAGTAGTATCAAAAAAGCAATTATTTTTTGAAGTTGAGATTGTGATATAATTGGAAGATGGCAAAATCCATTCTTTGTGCCAAACTTCAGTTCCATTGCTATCCAGTCTAAGCAACCAAAATGGCTGGTTTCCATTGGAAGAACGAGCAGCAAAATAAATATCATTGTTAGGCAAAATACCTAATGCAATCGGTTTGTTTGTTGATGAAATTGTGGCAACATTGAATGTAAATAATTTTGCCCATTGACATTCCCCGTTTGGATTATACTTGGCAACAAAATACCCTTTTCCCAAAAGAGTTACACCATTACCAAAATCATAAGGAGTCGTGGCATTAAATACTGTTCCAGAAACAATAATATTATCGTTTGCATCAATAGTAAAATCTTCAAAATTGGCAATATACGAATTGCTTGAAAGGACTTTTACCAAAACTGTTTTGACACCAGCTTGAGTTCGTTTACCTATAAAAGTAACACTTCCCGGAAAAGAACTAAATCCCTGGCCTTGCATAGCTACAGAACCAAAAGTGGTTTTATTCCCAATATTTACCATACATAATAAGTCGCCTTGAGAATTGTATTGTATTCTTCTGGTAGTGTTATAACCTCCACCAGTGTTAAATGCCCAGTCAAAATCAGTGGCATTATTTTGTGCAGATAGAATAGCTGTGAGTGACAACAACATAAAAAGTAAAGTTTTCTTCATAATAATGGCTTTTAAATTATAAACCAAAATTATACTTCTCCAAAACACAAAAAAATACGGCAAATGCCGTATTTTTTAGATTTTATAAAATTTAAAAATGCTTTAATTAATATCGTTTGGACATTATAATCTGATCTCCTCCAAATATTTTTCCTGTTCCATTACATTCCGAGCATCTTGATGGTGGAGGAGTGACCATTGTGGTTTTTCTACCAACATTTCCATCACTGGAACTGTATAAACTGCCATTGCTTCTATAGGTATTGACTGTATAATAACTTTCTGTTGCTTGCGCATAAGCTGTACCTTGACACATTCCTTTTCCACCACATTTCGTACAAGATTTACCAGTTTTTTGTTCTTCGGCTTTTTCATCTGCTTCTCTTGCTACCGGATTGTCAATGTTTGTTATTACACCATTCACGATTGTTACAGTTGCCTTATTGATTGGATATTTATAATCACCGCTTTTGGGAGTTCCATCCGAATTGAACGAACCCTGAAAAGTAGTGTCTTCATTAAAATAAAAAAACGATCCCTGAACGGGTTGATTATCTTTAAATGTTGCCGTTAGAATATTTCCACTGGCGAAAACAAATTTGCCCTGACCCTCTCTGACTCCATACACAAAATTACCTTCGTAGGAATTACCGCTGGGAAATTTTATTTTCCCAAAACCATTATAACAATCGCCTTGTAAACAACCTTCAATAGTAGGAGCATTTGCTCCAATACTTTTTTGAACCTCTCTAACTTTTACTTTACCATTGATATAAGTAACGGCTTGTGGAATATTTTTTTTGTACAATTGCCCCTCTCCGTCTTCCTGTCCATTACTAAAATTACCAACAAACTTATCACCTCCACCATAATCCATTGTGCCTTGTCCATTTGGTTTTCCTGATTTAAAATTGCCCTCGTAAATGGCAAATCCAAAATCATATTTTCCAAAACCATTTTGGCAATTGCCAGAAAGACATTGGGCAAAAGATTGAATTTGAGTCAACAATAATAAAATAATTTTTTTTTTCATTTTCTTCTATTTATCTAAATCTACTTCGCCCTGACAAATTACTGTAAACGCTCTGCCGTATTGTGATTGTAAAGTGATACAGTTACTCCCTGAAAACCACTGGTATTTAAAAGCAGAATCAAATCCTAATACTTTGTTTGCTCTCGCTGCAACAATTCCTTCATCCTGCATTGTTTTTCCTTTTATTTTAACAACATACATAGTGCTTCCTCTTATAATTGCCATAGCTCCTAATACACTAAACCGATCTAAAGCATAAGTGCTTACCGTTATATTTCCAATCTTATAGGATTGAGGTTGTGTCATATCACCACGAACCTGATTGTCAGATGATGGATTCGGGATGGTCGAAACAGAGCTTGTTTTCATTACGATATAAAAACCATTATCGGATGTTGGCTGCATTTCAGCTGGTAAGTTTTTATTATCTTCTTTAGGTATCCAAAGAACACTGTAGGGTGCATAACTTGTGGTAAATTGTGCGATTCTGATGCATTTATAATTTCGGGCTAAATGCATGTTTTGTACCCTCAATTCATAGTTTTTGATTGCTATAGGATACGTGTTTTCTGAAGCCAGATCTGAAATTTTATTAAAATCACTTTCTGTATATAATCCTGATTTCAACATTGCAGTAATTGCTTCCTTTTCCTGATTTAATTTCACAGAAGTCCATTGTCCTGAATTTTCAGTAATATAAACCAGTTCCTTATTTTTATGCTGAACTTCCCCCTGATTAGTACCATCGGGATTTATTGATATAAGAGTTCCAGCATTATGATTTGATGTATTTTGTTCTACTGAATTAGATTGCAAGACCGTCGTATTTGAAGCTACAGCATTTGATGCCTGAGCAGTACCATCTGTCTGGAAATAGGTTAATCCGTTTTCAAATAAATCGCCTAAATTATAATACTGTGCAGGAATTATAGTTTTACCGTACTTATCTATAAATCCGCATTTATCATCTATATTTATTTGTGTTATTCCGTTAGAGATAGTTCCATATCCTTTTGCATTCGGAATAGTAGCTAAAATTTTATTGTTCAGAATATCGTAAACCTGAAGTTGACCATTTGTAAATACTTTTACCAAACCTTCGTTATTAGTACTTGTATGATCATAAATGGCCGGACAAAGGATTTTGCCTTTCGTGTTTATAAAACCAAATTTATTTCCTGATTTAAAGGTTGTAATACCACTTTTTTCAAAAGCATAAATATCATTCACTCCTGCAATTTTGATAAAAGTCCCGTCATCAGAATTGTAAATACGGCATTCTCCATTTTGTGTTTGTGCAGCGATATATTTTCCGAAACCCGTTTGTATAAACTTAAAAGTAAACGGCAACACGACTTTTCCGCTGGCATTGACACATCCCATAAAACCATCTTTGTAACAAGTCGCCCAGCCCGATCCATTGAATTCGTTGGCATTATCATAAATGGCAGGTATCACCATAATACCTTTGTTGTTTTTATAACCGTACTTTCCATTTTCTGCTATAGCAGGTTTCAAGCCATTAAAAAAAGCAGGTTCACCTAAAATGCTTGCTTCTGGTACATCTTCTCCTTTTTGGTTGATATAGGTATAAGTTCCCGTTTGCATAAAACCTATTTCTTTAATACTTACTTTCGCTATTGGATCATCAAAATCGAGTACGGTTCCATATTTTGGCTGGATTACGATTTCTCCTTTTGTATTGATGAAACCCCATAAATCACCTATTTTTACTGCTGCCAATCCGTTTTTGAAATTTTGGGCACCATCAAATTTTGCGGGAATAACCACTTCATTTTTCAGGTTTATAAACCCATATTTTTTCTGCGAAATGGTTTGGTAACTTATTAAAAGTGCTACAAATAAAACTAAAAATTTATTTTTTTTCATAATCTTATTTTACTGGTGCTCCATAAACCATTACTGAATGTTCTTTTTCATTGCTTATATATTCTACCGCAAGATTACCTTTCAAATCCTTGAGTTCTGTTATACTTTCTCCATTTTCCTGATAATCCCTTCCTTTATAAGCGCCTGATTTAAGCATTTCATTCATTTCAGTAATGTATTGCCCTGAAATTAGTGTAAACATTTTGAGCATCATTCCCTGTAAATTAGCCACGTCAAATCGTATTATATAAACAGCGTTTTTACCTTCTGTTTTACTGATAACGTTTTTTGAAATCGCAGTATCATCAATAGTTGAATTATATAATTTATTATGCTTTTCAGGATTGTCACTCAGCAAATCTTTTTGAAAATTAGTAAACTGGTTGGGAGCATCTTTTACGACTTCTCTAAATTGTTTTATTATTGGCGTTTGTGCCAACGAAATTGTAGTAATGAATAATACGATTGCAATTAGTAACTTTTTCATAGTGTATTTTGATTAAATTAATTTTTGTTTTGTTCGGCATTTAGTCGTTTAGCTTTGGCTTCATATTCTAAACCCAAAGGTTCGTTTCCGGTCCATTTCAGGCCAATCGCCATATACATATTTGATAATGGATAATCAGGATCTAAATCGAGAGCGCCTTCAGCTGTTTCTTTTACTTTCTGCCAGTCTTTTAAATCGATGTAAACCGAAGCGAGATTACATCTGAAATTAATATCTCCAGGTTTTTTGGCAATGGCTTTTCTGAAATATTCCGCTGATTTCTGATATTCTTTCGTCTTATAAAAAATAATGGCAGCAATTTGCAAATCATCCCCATCAAAGTTTTTCTCGTCGGCCAAAGCCGATTCTATTACAGGTTTTGCGGCATCGAATCGTTTCGCATTCATCATATATTTAGCATACAAAAAATCAACTGAATATTTTTGTATTCCTTTCACCAAATAGGCTTCTTTGAAAAAGACATCTCCGTTAGCATTCATCAAATCGGTAAGTGTTGCTGCTTCATAATAGGCATTAAAATCGATTGGAGTCAATTGTATTATTTTTTTATAATCATTTAAAGCTTCCTGATTCTGTTGGTTTTTGCTGTAATATTCGGCTCTTTTATAATAAAACTCGGTATTTTTAGGTTCTATTGTAACAGCTACTGTCATATCCAAAATAGCCTTCTCTAACATTCCTTTTGCAGAAAACAATTTGGCTCTGGCTCCATACGCAAATGCAAATTTCGGATTGGTTTTTATCGCATTTGAAATATTCATCATAGCGCCATTCTGATCGCCATCACGATATTGATAAAATCCGCGAAGGAAAATTACCTGTGCTTCTTTTGGATATTTTTTTTCTAATGCTTCTAAATTCGACAATGCTTTTTGCTGGCTTGATCCATACATCAATTCCATGGCATTATTAAAATCTGCTGGTTTGAATTGTGCCAATGACGATATTGAAATCAAGAGAAGCAATAAGTAGCGCTTTTTCATATTTATCATTTTTATCTGGTGTAAAAGTGATGAAATACGTAATATCAAAAAATACGACAAATGCCGTATTTTAAAAAATCATATTCATTAATTATCTGGTAATAATATAATCTAATGGCTTAAATCTATAAGATATTTTTTATATATGATTCTACATTTACTATTCAACAAGTCAAAATTTTATTATGAATACATTAAATAATAAAAATAATATTTCGAGTTCAAGAACATCAGATAAAAAATCTGAAACAAAGTCAATATCATCGAGATCGAATGAGAAAACAGGCACTGAAATAAAGAAAACTGTAATTAAAAAATAATAATAAAACTAATTATAATGATTACGATATTTAAAGAAGGACAAAATGTTCGTCAGGAATTTGGTGGTCCGATTATGAAAGTAGTTGGATTTGAACCAGAACTTATAGAAAATGTAATTACCCAGTGGGAAGACGATATGGGAACCATCATTACAGGAAAATTTAGTGAATCCGTACTTGTATCTGCGTAAAGTAAAACTGATACAAAAAAAAGCAAGACCTTAAGAATTCTTAAGGTCTTGCTTTTTTATATCAAACTTATTCCACTTTTATACATTAGTATTAACTACTTTATAAAATGAAAATTATACCTGTTTTTAAAATTATATAAACCTACAAATGCAATTCACAATATCTACTATATCGTAATATTGTTACTAAGAAAAATAGTATTGATTTAATTTATTGGCAGTATTATTTTACTGCAATAAGAAGATTATGTAAGTAAACATAAAATGGAAGATTATGTTTATTATGGAGACCGTCTTATATAAATGTATTTGACGGATTTTCCATTATATACAATTTAAAAACAACTTTAAAGCTGAAATATATAATCAAAATTGCATTTATGAAAATCTTAATACTATTATTTGCCTTATTTATTTATGATAAAATAATTAAAAAAAAGTTGATTTCTGCCATTTATTATTAACTTTAAACCCGTCATCTGAAAAAATCTGAATCAATAAATATTACATTTGATATAACTAATGGGTATAATTTATTGTTTTAGAAGTATTATATCTCTCAATTTATTGCCAATCAAATATTTAAAAAATTATCGTTTAACAGTTTACATTTTAAAAAAAACAAAAGGATACAACTTTAATATTTCAACCTTAAATAAATGTATATGAATTATAAAAATATTTTGCAAATAGATGATGATACAGATGACTGTGATTTATTTTTGGAAGCATTGCAAGCCGTTTCAAATGCATTATATACTTCTATCAATGATCCTGTAGTGGCATTAAGAAGACTTATTCATAAAGAAATTGCACCGGATGTTATTTTTCTTGATTTAAACATGCCAATAATGTCAGGTATAGAATTTCTCACAGAAATTAAAAAAAATGATACCATTAAAAACATTCCTATCATCATTTTTTCTACATCACAATTTGAAGAAATTAAACAACAAGCCAGAAATCATGGAGCATATGATTTCATTTCTAAACCGAGTGATTTTAATGAATTGAAAAAAATTATAAGTCAGTATATTTCATAAAAAATAGAATTATAATTTTATCCTTTCTTAAAATTAAATTGTATCAGAATTAATCAAAAACAATGAAATTATCCACTCAAATTCTTTTGGCATTTATATTGGTAATTTTGCTTTCTGTTGCAGATTCGTATTCTAATTATAATTTATCTATTAAAGTACAGCGAAATTCAGAGTTTCTGTCAAGATCTGAGGAAATTATCAGGAGCTCTAATAAGGCACAAAGAGCCATTATTGAAATGCAGAGCAGTGTTCGTGGCTATTTCCTAACTAATGACACTTCGTTTTTAGAGCCTTATTATGACGGTATTAAAAGTGTTCCCTTGTTGCTTCAACAACAAAAAAAAACAGTCGGTAAAAACCTTATACAGCTCTCCCTGATTGATTCAATTACCACACTACATAATTTATGGCTGTTGCGAACTGCCGATCTCATAAGCTCACAAAAAAAAGATCCACAATATTATCATACTATCTACGATACCAAACAAAAACATATAGGGAAAAATATAAATGATTCCATTACAAAAAAATTCAAACATTTTGATAAAATTGAATATAAGACAAGAAAATATCATAGTACTATGTTACTTGAGTCCTTAAAACGAGCCAGGACTTTTTCATTAATCTTTTTATCCTTAACAGTTTTTGCAGGCCTTTGCAGTACTATTTATATCGTATTTATTATAACCAAAAGAATTAATTCTATGGTTCGTCTGGCTGATAATATCTCTAAAGGAAAATTTACCATTGTCACTGATACCAAAAATGATGAATTAAGTGCTTTGTCTGACTCGCTGAATATTATGTCAGGCAAGCTTGAAAAAAACATTCACGAACTGGAAAGCAAAAACGAAGAACTCAACAAATTTGCTTATGTTGTTTCGCATGATCTTAAAGCCCCCATTCGCGGAATACACAATGTTATAACCTGGATTGAGGAAGATTTATCCGGTGAACTTTCTCCTGAATTAAAAAAATATCTCCAAATTATTCCACAAAGAACACAACGTATGGAAGCCCTTATCAATGGCTTGTTGGATTATGCGAGAATAAACCGTAAAACCCCAACCGAAGCAGTCGATACAAATACACTTGCAGGTGAAATTGTTGGGTCAATTGTACCTAGAAATTTTACTGTTAAAATTGAAAATTTGCCTGAAATTTTTACAGAAAGACTTAAACTGGAACAGGTTTTTGTAAATTTAATCAGTAATGCTGTAAAATATTCTCAGCCAGAAACAGGATTTATCAAAATTAGCGCTAAAAAAATACTGGATTACTATGAATTTTCCGTGAAGGATAACGGGATTGGAATTGCTTTAGAATACCATCAGAAAATATTTGAAATATTTCAAACCCTTCGGGAAAAAAATGAAATAGAAAGTACAGGCGTGGGTTTAGCCATTGTTAAAAAAATAATTGATGAACAGCAGGAAACAATAATAGTAAAATCAGAACTGGGTGTAGGAACTGAATTTATTTTTACCTGGAGAAATAATAAAACAGTATGAAAAAACCAACAATATTACTAATAGAAGACGACGAACTCGACATTATAAGTGTTGAACGGTCGCTAAAAAAAATAGAAAGCGGATATATTCTCCATACGGCATATAATGGAATTGAAGCCTTTAAAATGCTCAGGGATGCAAATATGAATTTGGTTCCGGATGTTATCTTATTAGACATAAACATGCCGAGAATGAATGGAATCGAATTTTTAGAAATTCTGAGAACAGATGAGATTTTAAAAGATATTAAAGTCTTTATAATGACTACTTCCTCTGAAGCAAGTGACCGATCGGCCGCGGAGAAATTGGGAATATCAGGATATATTTTAAAACCGCTTAATTATAATGACAATACCAAACGATCGGACTCAATGGATGCTTTTGTTCAGTTTCATCTTCGTAAAATATTACATAAAGAAAATACATAATACTAAATTAAATAGCAGTTTAAGTAGTTATCATTTACAACCTCCCAAACATGAAAAACACAAAAAAAAACAATAAAGCTGCAAAAAACGAGCCCATAGTTGCCTTGCCTATTGTTACCAGTGAGAAGGAAAAAAAAACCAAAAATAAAAAAGATCAGAATAATGAAACTATCCTTAGTGATGCTGAATTTTTGAAAATTTTAATTAAAGTCAAAAACGGTAATTTTTCGCAACGTTTTCCTACTGATCAAAACGGAACTAAAAGGTCTATTTGTGACACTCTAAACGAAATTATAGACTTGAATGAACGTATGGTTTTTGAATTTCAAAAAGTGGGGAAAAGCATTGGTAAACAAGGAAAATTAACCAATCGTGTTTCTCTTGATGGTGCTCGTGGTTCCTGGAGTTCCTGTGTTGATTCTGTTAATACATTAATTTCAGATCTGGTACATCCAACAATTGAAATTGCACACGTAATTACATCCGTGGCAAAAGGAAATTTATCTCAGGAAATGCCGCTTTCTATTGAAGGAAATCCGCTTCAGGGAGAATTCCTCAGAATTGCAAAAGAGGTAAACGGAATGGTGAAACAGCTGAACCTTTTCTCTATGGAGGTTACGCGTGTTGCACGTGAGGTAGGTACAGAAGGAAAACTGGGAGGACAGGCAAAAGTGAGAGGTGTTGGAGGTGTTTGGAAGGATTTGACAGACTCGGTAAATAAAATGGCGAGTAACCTTACTGGTCAGGTACGTAATATTGCCGATGTAACTACTGCGGTGGCAAAAGGAGATTTATCCAAGAAAATTACCGTTGACGTAAAAGGAGAAATTTTAGAGCTTAAAAACACCATTAATACGATGGTCGATCAGCTCAATTCCTTTTCATCAGAGGTAACCCGTGTGGCGCGTGAGGTAGGGACAGAAGGAAAATTAGGAGGACAGGCTCAGGTAAAAGGAGTTGGAGGAACCTGGAAAGATTTGACAGATTCGGTAAATCAAATGGCATCCAACTTAACGGGGCAGGTACGTAATATTGCCGATGTAACCACTGCAGTGGCGAAAGGAGATTTATCTAAAAAAATTACCGTTGACGTAAAAGGAGAAATCCTCGAACTTAAAAATACGATTAATACCATGGTAGATCAGCTGAATTCCTTTTCTTCTGAGGTAACCCGTGTAGCGGTTGAGGTAGGATCGGAAGGAAAATTGGGAGGCCAGGCTAAAGTACGAGGAGTTGGTGGAGTTTGGAAGGATTTGACCGATTCGGTAAACCAGATGGCATCGAACTTAACAGGTCAGGTACGTAATATCGCCGAGGTAACAACGGCGGTGGCAAAAGGCGATTTGTCTAAAAAAATTACAGTAAACGTTGCGGGAGAAATCCTGGAGCTTAAAAATACGATCAATACGATGGTGGATCAGCTGAACTCCTTTGGTGCCGAGGTAACCCGTGTGGCACGTGAAGTAGGTTCAGAAGGAAAACTGGGAGGTCAGGCAAAAGTGAAAGGTGTTGGTGGAACCTGGAAAGATTTGACCGATTCGGTTAATCAGATGGCATCCAATTTAACAGGTCAGGTGCGTAATATTGCCGAGGTAACCACAGCCGTGGCAAATGGTGACCTTTCTAAAAAAATTACGGCTGTAGCCGAAGGGGAAATCCTGGAGCTGAAAAAAACCATTAATACGATGGTGGATCAGCTGAACTCGTTTTCATCAGAGGTAACACGTGTAGCGCTTGAGGTTGGTACGGAAGGAAAACTGGGAGGTCAGGCAAAAGTAAAAGGTGTTGGAGGAACGTGGAAAGATTTAACAGATTCTGTTAACCAGATGGCATCCAACTTAACCGGACAGGTACGTAATATTGCTGAAGTAACAACAGCCGTAGCAAAAGGCGATTTATCACGCCAGATTACCGTAGATACAAAAGGTGAAATTCTGGAGCTTAAAAATACTATTAATACGATGGTGGGTCAGCTGAACTCATTTGCGTCCGAGGTAACACGTGTGGCACGTGAGGTTGGTACCGAAGGAAAATTAGGAGGTCAGGCGCAGGTAGAAGGTGTTGGTGGAACATGGAAAGATTTAACAGACTCGGTAAACCAGATGGCATCGAATTTAACGGGGCAGGTACGTAATATTGCCGAGGTAACCACAGCCGTGGCAAAAGGAGATTTATCATTACAAATTACAGTAGACGTAAAAGGAGAAATCCTCGAACTTAAAAATACAATTAATACGATGGTGGATCAGCTTCGGGGCTTTGCTTCGGAGGTAACAAGGGTTTCGCGAGAAGTAGGTACAGAAGGAAAACTTGGAGGTCAGGCGAATGTGCCGGGAGTTGCCGGAACCTGGAAAGATTTAACCGATTCAGTGAACCAAATGGCAGGAAACTTAACTGCGCAGGTACGTAATATTGCCGATGTGGCGATTGCTGTTGCCAACGGAGATATGTCCCGAAAAATTACAGTTGACGTTCGCGGGGAGATTCTTCAATTAAAAGAAACCCTGAATACGATGGTGGATCAGCTTCGTGAGTTTGCCTCTGAGGTAACCCGTGTGGCGCGTGAAGTAGGAACTGAAGGAAAACTTGGAGGTCAGGCGAATGTACCGGGAGTTGCGGGAACATGGAAGGATTTGACCGATTCCGTTAACCAGATGGCCGGTAACTTAACCACTCAGGTACGTAATATTGCCGAGGTAACCATTGCCGTAGCCAACGGGGATATGTCCAAAAAAATTACGGCTGACGTTCGCGGGGAGATTCTTCAATTAAAAGAAACCGTGAATACGATGGTGGATCAGCTTCGAAGTTTTGCTTCGGAGGTAACCAGGGTATCCAGAGAGGTAGGAACCGAAGGAAAACTAGGAGGACAAGCGTTCGTTCCCGGAGTTGCCGGAACCTGGAAAGATTTAACGGATTCGGTGAATCAGATGGCAGGAAACTTAACTGCGCAGGTACGTAATATTGCCGATGTAACTAAAGCCGTAGCAAATGGTGACCTTTCGAAACAAATTACCGTAGACGTAAAAGGAGAAATCCTGGATCTGAAAAACACCTTCAACACGATGGTGGAACAGCTGAATTCATTTTCATCAGAGGTAACCCGTGTGGCTCGTGAGGTGGGTACCGAAGGAAAACTGGGAGGACAATCTGAAGTAAAAGGGGTTGCCGGAACCTGGAAGGATTTAACAGATTCGGTTAATTTAATGGCATCGAATTTAACGTCTCAAGTACGTGGAATTGCAAAGGTTGTAACCTCTGTAGCAAAAGGAAACCTTAAACAAAAATTATCGATTGATGCGAAAGGTGAAGTAGCACAATTAACGGATACGATCAACGAAATGATTGATACACTGGCAACCTTCTCCGATCAGGTAACTACTGTGGCGCGTGAGGTTGGAGCTGAAGGAAAACTGGGAGGTCAGGCCAACGTACCGGGAGCTTCGGGAACCTGGAAGAATCTAACAGAAAACGTAAATCAGCTTGCGGCAAATTTAACAACGCAGGTACGTGCAATTTCTGAAGTGGCTTCTGCAGTAACACAGGGAGATTTAACCAGAACTATTGGTGTTGAAGCTAAAGGTGAGGTTGAGGCTTTGAAAGATACCATCAACCAGATGATTTCAAACCTGAAAGCAACCACATTGCGTAATCAGGAACAAGACTGGCTAAAATCGAATTTGGCGAAATTTACCCAAATGCTTCAGGGTCAGAAAGAACTGAATTCGGTTACCAAAAAAATACTTTCTGAGCTGGCGACGGTTGTAACTGCTCAACACGGACTATTCTATATTTTACAGGAAGATGAAAAGTTTATGGATTCTAAATTAAACCTCATCGCTTCCTATGCCTACATCAAGAGGAAGAACTCCCCTACCCAATACGCTATGGGCGAAGGATTGATTGGTCAGGTTGCTGTAGAAAAGGAAAGAATTATTTTAAGCAATGTACCTAAAGATTATATCAGAATCAATTCAGGCTTAGGAGATGCCAAACCTAAAGATGTCATCATTTTGCCCGTACTTTTTGAAGGGCAGCTAAAAGCGGTTATCGAATTAGCTTCTTTGGATACTTTTAGCCAGACACACCTCGATTTCCTTGAAGGATTAACAGAGAGTATCGGAATTGTATTGAATACAATCGAATCAAATTCAAGAACGGAAGAATTACTGGTACAATCCCAATCTTTGGCAGGAGAGCTGAAAAGCCAACAGGAAGTATTGAAAAACACAAATGAGGAACTGGAAGAAAAAGCATTCCTTCTGGCCAATCAAAAAGAAGAAGTGGAATTGAAAAACCAAGAGGTTGAGGTGGCCAGAAAAGCGCTTGAAGAAAAAGCAGATCAGCTGACTTTAACTTCAAAATACAAGTCGGAATTCCTGGCCAACATGTCACATGAGCTAAGAACGCCTCTGAACAGTTTACAGATCCTGGCTAATGAATTAATTGCAAACCGCGATGGAAATTTATCCGACAAACAAATTCAGTTTGCTAAAACAATTAATGCTTGCGGAGACGATTTGATTCAGTTGATTAATGACATTCTGGATCTTTCGAAAATCGAATCCGGTTATATTTCTGTAGATTACAACCCAATTAGTTTTGATGAAATTAGTCGTTTTGTCGCTTCTACTTTCAACCCAATTTCAGAAGCGAAGCATCTTCGTTTCAATATAGCCATGGATGATAATCTTCCTGAATTGATGGAAACGGATTCTCAGAGATTAAATCAAATCCTTAAAAATTTACTTTCAAATTCATTTAAATTTACTGAAAAAGGAGAGGTAAAACTTAAAATATACAAAGCAGATAATAATTGGAAAACCAAAAATAGCAGTCTGGACAATGCGGAAGCCGTTGTTGCTTTTGAAATTTCTGACACAGGAATTGGAATTTCAAAAGAAAAACAAAATATAATATTTGAAGCTTTTCAGCAAGCAGAAGGTTCAACCAGCCGTAAATACGGAGGAACAGGTTTGGGATTATCTATCAGCCGCGGGCTTTCTGATTTATTAGGCGGAAGCATCGAATTGGAAAGTGACACGGACATAGGCAGTAAGTTTACGCTATATCTTCCATTAAAATATGTACATATCCCTGAAATTGAAAATATGGATGTCAATGAAGATTCCAATATGAATGATGCAGGAAAAAATCGTTTAAAATCACTTCCATCGGCTAATTTCAACAGATCTGATATTGATTTATTTTTTGTAGATGAAATTGGTGATGATCGTACCGATATTAAACCTAATGACAAAATATTGCTGATTGCTGAAGACAATTTAATTTTTGCTAAAATAATGCTGGAGCAGGCACATTTACATGGTATAAAAGCGATTGTAACCACAAAAGGAAATGATGTTGTTGATTTTATTAATCAATTCCAGCCCCATGCCATTACAATGGATTTAAATATGCCGGACACAAGCGGATGGAAAATATTGGACAGATTAAAAACCGATTTCACTTTGAGGCATATTCCGGTTTATATTATTTCCGGTGAAGATGAAAGAAATAAGGGATTGAAGCGTGGAGCCAGAAACTTCCTGCTTAAACCGGTTAAAAATGAATCCTTAACATCGCTTTTTAATGATATTCATGATTTTAAAAAAATAAAAAACCTACTGGTAGTAGATGATAATGAAGCTGATTTAAACCGAATACTGGAAGCAATAAATAGTGAAGACATTATTATACACAGTGCGAAAACAGCAAAAGAAGCAGTTGCACTGATAAACGAAAAATCTTTTGACTGCATTATTTTGGATTTAAAACTTCCCGATGCAGAAGGACTGGATATTATTAATGATTTAGAAAATAATATCGCAGGACAGGAAACAGCTATCATTATTCATTCTGCAGGTGATGTCGATAAAAAACAACGTTCAAGACTTAATAGATTTGCGCATAGCATTATCACAAAAAGCAGTACTTCTCTTGATGAACTTGTAGATCAAACGGCTTTATTTATGCATCGCGTCCATAAAGAATTACCGGATGAAATGCGAGAAAGAATAGAAACCTATTATTTGAAAGAAGATGTTTTATTCAACAAAAAAGTACTGCTTGTTGATGATGATGTTCGAAATTTATTTGCTTTAACCACTGCTCTTGAGCGATTTGGCCTTGATGTTATTAGTGCAGAAAGCGGGCATGAAGCTATAGAAATCCTTAATGGAAACCCTAAAATTGATATTGTATTAATGGATATAATGATGCCTGAACTGGATGGCTATGAAACCATGAAAATTATCAGAAAAGAGGCTAGACATAAGGATCTTACTATTATTGCCGTTACGGCAAAAGCTATGAAAGGCGACAGACAGCGCTGTATAGAATCCGGTGCTTCAGATTATATTACAAAGCCTGTCAATGTCGAGCAATTGTCATCTTTAATGCGTGTATGGCTTAAATAATAATTTCCTAATTAAAACATCATGGAAGAATATCCGGTAAAAATATTAATGGTTGATGACAAGAAAGAAAATCTTCTTTCCTTACAGGTTATTCTTGCAGATCGCGGATACGAATTTGTGGAAGCCGCCTCAGGGAAAGATGCACTAAGAATTCTTTTAAAAAATCAGGACTTTGCCATCATCCTGATGGATGTGCAGATGCCGCTTATGGATGGTTTCGAAACCGCCGAAATGATTCGCCAAAGCGAAAAACTCAAACATGTTCCTATTATTTTTTTAACAGCTAATATGAACACCACAGACTATATCTTTAAGGGATATCAGTCAGGAGCTGTAGATTATATGATTAAACCATTATCTTCTGAAATACTACAGGCAAAAGTGATGGTCTTTTCAGAACTTTATAAAAAGAACAGGGAATTACAAATTAGGGAAGAAGAAGCTAACTTATTAAATGCAAAAATAACAAAGGCTAATGAAGAACTCGCCAAACAATATCTTTCTATTGAAAAACACGCCCTTGAACTCAAAAAGAAAAATAGTGAGCTCGATGCGTTTACTTACATTGCAAGCCATGATTTACAGGAGCCATTACGAAAAATCCAAACGTTTACAAACATGCTGCTCACTAATGAATATCAAAATCTGAGTACTGATGGTAAAGCCAGATTTGAAAGAATATTGTATTCGACCAACAGAATGCGGGAACTCATAAACGATTTGCTCGCTTTTTCACGCACCAATATCACTGATAGAAAATATGAGAATACCGATCTTAACACTATTATTGAAAGTGTAAAAGATGCGCTTAGAGAGAATATACTGGAAAAAAATGCACTCATTACAACTGAATTACATGGAGATGTCAAAATAATCCCTTTTCTTTTTATTCAGTTAATGGAGAACCTGATAAATAATGCACTTAAATTCTGCAGAAAAGAAGTTCAGCTGTGTATTACAATAAAAAGCCGTCTTGTTAGCGGGGCGGAACTGCAAAATGAAAAATTACTGTCAACAGAAAATTATTGCCACATCAGTTTTCAGGATAACGGAATAGGATTTGATCCGGAGCACAGCGAAAAAATATTTGGTGTTTTCCAAAGATTGCATGGCAGGGAAATCTATGATGGAACCGGCATAGGACTTGCCATTGTAAAGAAAATTGTAGAAAATCACAATGGAATCATTTCTGCTACCGGTAAACCAATGGAAGGTGCAACATTTAATATTTACATTCCATGTTAATTTGTTTCATTAAATTATTAAAAATATAATAAGTTTGAAAATCCTTTTTACACAAGTGAAAAGGTTTTTTTTTATAAGAGATATTTCAGCTAAAAAAATATAAAGTATAGGTTAAATTATATAAATCAAAATGATTTTTGTTTACCAAATTTGATTGAAAATTTCGTACAATGAAAACATTTATACGCAATAACGGCTTATCAATCTGCTTTTTACTATTATTCGCAGGAGCAATGATTGGGCAAACCTATTTCGGCTTTCAGGAACATAATAAAGAAATCATACAAGATGGAAGCACTGCCATAAATCTATCTTCTTACCTGCTTTCGGGACATTTTATTCAGGCTACTTTTGAAAATTGGGAAAGCGAATTTTTACAAATGGCATTATTTGTTGTCTCTACCATTTTTTTAATGCAGAAAGGTTCCTCAGAATCAAAAGATCTTGACAAAGAGGAACAAGTAGACAGAGAACCCTCTCCTACCCGTAAAGATGTGCCCTGGCCCGTTAAAAAAGGAGGTTTCATACTTTTGCTTTACAAACATTCATTATCTATAGTATTATTTGTACTCTTCTTATTATCATTTATTGCACATTTTTTTGGAAGTCTTAAAGATGAAAATGAGCAATTATCATTAAAAGGATTGCCGTTCGAATCTGCAGCTGACTATTTGGGAGATTCGCGATTTTGGTTTGAATCTTTTCAGAACTGGCAAAGTGAATTCCTCTCCGTTTTTGCCATTGTGATTCTTTCAGTTTATTTACGTCAATTTGGTTCTTCACAATCAAAACCTGTTGATGCACCTGATAGGGAAACAGGAGAATAAAGAATCAGCGAATCATATAGCAAAAAAACGTACATAGTTAAAATTTCAATACTTATTTGTATTAAATGGTAATTGTACAAAACTGTAAGTGAATCTTATAAAATTGACTTTTATACAAAAGTTAAATTTGATACTCTGAATAATTCCGGTCATAAACACTTAATAATGTGACGGATAATCTAAATAAAATATCAAGCAGAAATAAAAAACTACAATCTAATCAAAAACATTTATATGGAAAATTTTCAAGACGAAAAACAGCGTGATTTGTCAATCAACAAATCAGATGGAACAAATAAGTTTCTCACTACTGATCAGGGGGTGCGTATCAATGATGATAATAATTCGCTTAAAGCAGGTGAACGCGGACCTTCCCTGCTCGAGGATTTTATCTTAAGGGAAAAAATCACTCATTTTGATCACGAACGTATTCCGGAAAGAATCGTACATGCCCGAGGATCAGGAGCCCACGGTTTCTTTGAAGTAACCAAAGCTATACCAGAATTGACAAAAGCAGGTTTTTTACAGCAAGTGGGATTAAAAACTCCTGTTTTTACAAGATTTTCGACAGTTGCAGGATCAAAGGGTTCTACCGACCTTGCCAGAGATGTAAGAGGTTTTGCTGTTAAATTTTATACTCAGGAAGGCATTTATGATTTAGTTGGAAACAACATTCCGATATTCTTCATTCAGGATGCTTCAAAATTTCCTGATCTTGTGCATGCTGTAAAACCAGAACCACACCATGAAATGCCACAGGCTGGATCAGCTCATGATACTTTTTGGGATTTTATTTCGCTAATGCCGGAATCTATGCACATGATTATGTGGACAATGTCTGACCGTGCGATTCCAAGAAGTTATCGCATGATGGAAGGTTTTGGGGTTCATACTTTCCGATTGATCAATGAAGCAAATGAATCCACTTTTGTCAAATTCCATTGGAAACCCAAATTAGGAACGCACGCCGTAGTCTGGGATGAAGCACAAAAAATTTCAGGTAAAAATTCAGACTTTCACAGAGAAGATTTATGGGAAGCTATTGAAACTGGTAATTTTCCGGAATGGGAATTAGGAATCCAGATAATTCCTGCAGAAGATGAACATAAATATGAATTTGATTTACTTGATCCAACTAAATTGGTTCCGGAAGAATTAGTTCCGGTAACTATTATCGGAAGAATGGTATTGAACAAAAATCCGGATAACTTCTTTGCTGAAACAGAACAAATCGCTTTTCATCCCGGACATGTTGTTCCCGGAATTGATTTTTCAAACGATCCGTTGCTTCAGGGAAGATTATTTTCCTATACAGATACACAACTTTCAAGATTAGGAGGACCTAATTTTCATGAAATTCCAATTAACAGAAGTGTAGCACCAGTTCATAACAACCAGCGTGACGGACACATGCGTCAGGAAATTAATGTTGGCCGTGTAAGCTATCATCCTAATTCGCTTGGAGGAGGCTGCCCGTATCAGGCAAAAATTGCTGAAGGTGGTTTTTCAAGTTTTAATGAACGCGTTGATGCTCATAAAGTAAGGGAAAGAAGCGAAAGTTTTGCGGACCATTTTGGTCAGGCAAAATTATTTTTCAACAGCCAGACTGATGTAGAAAAAAGCCATATCGTAAAAGCATTACGCTTTGAACTTGGAAAAGTAGAAACAACTGCAATCCGAATCAGGATGTTGGGACTTCTTTCGCAAGTAGATACCCAACTGGCTGAAAAAGTTGCAGTTGGACTGGGTGCAAAAGTTCCATCGGTTCTTGAAACTCCTGTAAATCATGGTGTATCACCTGAGAATGAAATGGGAAATCAGGAATCTCAGACTGTTGAATCTTCAGTTGCCAATTCTGATGCCCTTTCAATGCTAAAAAGTCCAACCAATTCCCCTATAATTGCTTCAAGAAAAGTAGCTATAATATGTTCAGATGGTGTTTCTGAAGCCGCAGTTATGAATATCAAAAGTGCTCTTTTAAAACAAGATGCAAAAGGTCTGGTAATTGCACCTCATTTAGGTTCAGTTCTTACTGATACTGACGGAGCGATTGCTGCCGACTTCAGTTTATTGACTGCATCATCTGTTTTATTTGATGCTGTATATCTTCCACATGGATTGGATGTCAATACTTTAGCAGAAAATGATGATGTATTGGAATTCCTGAACGATGCATATAAACACTGTAAAGTCATCGGAGCTGATGGTGAAGCTACAGGAATTCTAAGCGGGACAGCATTTGCTTCTAAAATAAGTAATGATGATGCAGGAATTATTTTATCCGGCGAACCGGCAACTGATTCTTTTGCAAAAGATTTTATCGGAGCTATGGGCGAACACCGTTTTTGGGAACGCGAAACCAACTTATACCTTTAACACTTAAAATTAAAAAATATGAAAAATTCAGAGAAACCTACTGAAAATAAAATTGCAGGAGCTAAAAGTAATAAAGATAATTTTGTAGCACCAGCTTCTGATGCCGCTACAGATTTAAGAGCTTTTTTTATTGACAGCCTTAAAGACATTTACTGGGCAGAAAATGCATTGGTTGGTGCTTTGCCTAAAATGGCTGAAAACGCTACAGATCCAGGTCTGTCAGGAGCTATATTAGAACATCTTGCAATTACAAAAAATCAGGTTGCAAGACTTGAAAAAGTTTTTGATTTGCTTGGAGAGAAAGCCGAAGGAAAAAAATGTGAAGCCATGGCAGGACTGCTGAAAGAAGGTGATAGTATACTGGAAGAAACTAGTCCCGGGGCAGTTAGGGATGCTGGTATTATAGCAGCATCGCAAAAAATTGAACACTATGAAATTGCAACTTACGGTACCTTATGTGCTTTTGCCAAATCACTTGGTGAAAATGATGCTGCAAAACTATTAACACAAACACTGGCAGAAGAAAAAGAAGCCGACTGTATATTAAATGATGTCGCTTTAAATAGTGTCAATACTGTAGCTGCTGAATAAATATTTTATGATTTGGACGCCAATAGCATCCAGAATAAATCTTATTTCAATTTTTTTTGACTTGAAAACATCTGTACTTTGTGCAGATGTTTTTCTATTTTATCAAATTTACTATGCACAAATTTGCTTTACCCCCATTAATACATACCTCCAGCAAAATATTGGTTCTGGGAACAATGCCGGGAGAACAGTCAATTGCCAGGCAACAATATTATGGAAATAAGGGAAACCATTTCTGGAAAATAATATTTATGATTTTTGATAAAAAGTATAGTGAATCTTATGATGACCGTAAGGAATTACTAAAAGCAAATGGCATTGCATTATGGAATGTACTGGCTTCCTGTATGCGTGAGGGCAGTAGTGATTCTAAAATTAAAAACGAAATTGTAAATGATTTTGAGAACCTACATATTAAATATCCCAATATCAGACATGTTTTTTTTGAAAGTAAAAGTGCTGCAAAGTTTTTCTATAAATACACAAAACCTTATATTACAATAAACTATCATATCCTGCCTTCGACAAGCGGTTTAAATGCCGGATTGAGTCTTGTACAGAAAATAGAAATGTGGAGAGAATTGGCAGAAACAGCCAAAAAATTATAAAACATTAAAGGCATGCTATTAAAAAGAAATGATGGCGCCACACAGCGCCATCATTTTTAAATTTTATCAAAAATTACTGTCAATAGTATTGACAATTATTTATTTTTTATCGATTTTATAAAGTCTTCCTTCATCAGTAACAGCGTATAATGCTCCGTCACTTCCTTGCGTAACATCTCTAAACCTTTGATTTTCTGAAGCAAGGAGTCTTTCTTCTCCTATAACAACATTATTTTCAATCGCAAGACGGGCAATATGCTTACCGCTTAAAGCTCCAATAAAAAGGTTGTTTTCCCATTCAGGAACTCGGTTACCAGAATAAAATGTCATTCCGCTTGGCGATATTACCGGATCCCAATAATAAACAGGCTGTTCCATACCTTCCTGTTTTTGAATTCCTGCGCCTATAACTTCTCCGCTATATTCGATTCCGTAAGTGATAGTTGGCCATCCATAATTACTACCTGCTTTTAAACGATTTAACTCATCACCTCCTCTTGGCCCATGCTCGCTCTGCCAAACTTCTCCGGTTACCGGATGCAAAGCTAAACCTTGTGGATTTCTATGTCCATACGTATATAATTCAGGTAAAGCTGTTTGGCTAAAAACAGGATTACCGCTTGCAGGCTGTCCATCTTTAGTAATTCTGACAACTTTACCAAGGCTTGCAGTAAGAGATTGAGCCAATGGTCTTGTCTCTAATACAGAACGTTCCCCGGTACTGATCATCAGATTATTATTTTTATCAAAAAGGATACGTCCTCCATAATGAAGATCGCTGGAATTTGCCGGAGTACTGCTAAAAATTACTGTAACTGTTTCCAACTTTTTCTCATCCGTAGATAATTTCCCCTTGGCAACCGCCGTAATGTTTCCACCTGCTACTGCTTGCGAAAAAACCCAGTAAATCATTCTGTTAGTGGCAAAGTCCGGATCAAGGCATAAACCTAATAATCCTCCCTGACCCGAAGCATTAACGGGAAGAACGCCTGTAATAGCAGCACTGATTTCGCCTGAAGGTGTTACAATACGTAATTGTCCTGCTTTTTCAGTTACTAAAAGTCTCCCATCAGGAAGTGTTTTTACTCCCCAGGGTTTGCTTAAACCGGTAGTAATAACTTTTCCTTCGTAACTGGTGTTAGTTTGTAGGCCACTTATACGTGTTTGCCCCTCAAATGCTGGCGGATAACTTGTATTAGGTGTGTTTGTTTCTACTGGATCAGTAACTGTTCCCGGATCTGGATTTCCGATTGGATCTTTATCATTAGAGCAACTGGACAAAATAAACAGTATACTGCAGAAAATTGAAATGTAGGTTATGTTTTTCATCGTTTTGGGAATTAAATTATAATTTTATAAAATTACTATCGCCTTATTTAAAACACCATCAATGTTTTTTTATTGTATTATAATTTGGTTCTGATCCAATAACAATACTTTATAAAAACAGTGTTGTCTTATTTTAATAGCAAATTTCATAAAAAAACGGTAGAAAAAATTTACATAATTTTAACTTAAATTTATACAATTAAACGTTAAACAGCAACACAATTATTTAAATATCAATTACATATGGATATCATAAGTTAATTTTGATAAATTAATTTGCCTCCAGCCTGAGTTTTTTGATATCTTTCAGAAAAATCTTTTTCCCTTTTAATTCAATGAGTCCTGATTTATTAAAATCAGATAAAAGACGTATACAGCTTTCGGTAGCGGTTCCAATTATTCCGGCTAATTCTTCTCTTGAAAGCTGCGCATTTAAAGCTCCTTCATCACTGATACCGAAAGTATCTTTTAAATACAACAATGTTTCTGCCAGTCTTTCTTTTACTGTTTTTTGAGCCATATCAACCATGTGATCATCAGATTTTTTCAGATCTTCACAAACCGATTGCATCAAATTCATCGAAAACTGATTGTTAGTGTTAAAAAAATGTATGATTTCACTTTTAGGAATAAAACAAACTTCCATATCTGCAACAGCTTTTGCTGATAAATTTGCAGGCTCGTTACTGATCATTGAGCGCTGACCTAAAAGCTCTCCTGATTTAACCAATTTTATGATCTGGTCTTTACCGTTGGAACTTAATTTAGAAAGTTTTCCAATCCCGTCTTTTACACAAAAAACGCCATTGGTTACTTCGCCTTCTTCAAAAATGGCTTCACCTTTTTTTATAGTGTGTGTCGTTTTACTATTCGCCAATTGCACAACTTCCTCTTTATTAAGCGCTTTTAGCGAACTAAGCTGCCTTACAATACATTGGTCACATTTGTTCATAGTAAAATTCTTTGCTCCAAAATTAAGGATAATTCGAGTTGATAACTCTACTACCAACTGAAAATTCATAGAAAATAATCTTTCTGAATAGTAAAACTCATTAAACTCTTTTGATTTACAAGTTTCAAACTTTTAAGTTCCTTATGATAAATATCATATTTATAACCTTTTGCTATTACAACCTTTGTAGGGTAAAAAAGCAAAGTTATGAGCGGGCAAAGTTGTTTTCATTGCGGATTGACCATTCCTGAAAACGAAATCATTTATTTTGATCAAAAAGAGTTCTGCTGTAACGGCTGTAAAACGGTTTATGAAATTTTCAGCCTTCACGATTTAACTTCTTATTACGATTTTGAAAAATCTCCCGGAGCCAGTCCACAGGATATTCAGGGAAAATATGATTTTCTGGATAATGAATCCATTCTTTCAAAGTTGCTGGAGTTTCAGGAAGAAAACACTGCTATTGTTTCGTTAAATATTCCACATATTCATTGTAGTTCCTGCATCTGGATTTTAGAAAACCTGAATAAAATACAAAGCGGAATCAGTACTTCACAAGTTAATTTTCCTGAGAAGAGAGTCCGAATCACATTTAATTCTGATACTATTTCACTTAAGGAAGTTGCCTGTTTATTGAGTTCTATCGGTTATGAACCTTACATCAGTCTGGAAAATTACGAAACGGGTAAAAAAAATATCGACAGAACGCTTACTTATAGACTCGGTGTTGCTTTTTTCTGTTTTGGAAATATTATGCTGCTTTCGTTTCCGGAATATTTTGAAATCAGGGAATTCTGGCTGGACAATTACAAACCGTTTTTCAGGTTTTTGATTTTTGTTCTGGCATTGCCCAGTTTTCTTTATTCGGCAAGAGGTTATTACATTTCTGCTTATCATAGCATTAAAACCAGAATGTTAAACATTGATATTCCGATTGCATTAGGGATTATCGTCATGTTTGTAAGAAGTACCTTTGACATTCTGATGGATTATGGCCCCGGATTTTTTGACAGCCTCACCGGCCTGATTTTCTTTATGTTACTAGGAAAAATGTTTCAGACCAAAACCTATAGTTTTCTAAGTTTCGAAAGAGATTTCAAATCCTATTTTCCTATTGCAGTCACCCGAATCAATACCGATTCATCCGAAGAAAGCGTTCCGGTTTATGATATTATTAAAGGAAACCGACTGTTGATCCGCAATCAGGAATTGATTCCCGTTGATGGTATTTTAATAAGCGAAAAAGCCGAAATCGATTATAGTTTTGTAACGGGAGAAGCCATTCCTGTTACCAAAAATTCAGGTAATAAAATCTTCGCAGGAGGCAAACATATAGGTAAAATCATTGAAATGGAAGTCCTTCATTCAGTTTCCCAAAGTTATCTCACACAACTCTGGAGCAATGAAATTTTTCAGAAAAAAGTCAATCAAAAACACAAAACCATAACAGATGCAATAAGTCGGTATTTTACCCCAATTTTACTGCTGATTGCATTTGCCGGTTTTGGATATTGGATTTTTATAGATGCCAATATTGCTTTTAATGTTTTTACTGCGGTATTGATTGTGGCTTGTCCTTGCGCATTGGCATTGACCGCTCCGTTTACTTTCGGAAATATTTTAAGAATCTTGGGCAAACAGAAATTGTATCTTAAAAATGCCTTGGTCATTGAGCAATTGGCAAAAGTTGATACTATTGTTTTTGATAAAACGGGAACTATTACCACCAATAAAAAATCGAATATTCTCTATGAATCCTCTCCAAACCTCTCCAAAGGAGAGAAGCCAGAATCAGCACTTTCTGATGAAAACAATATTCTTATAAAAAATGCATTACGAGCTTCCAATCATCCGTTAAGCCGAATGTTGTATGATTTTTTACCTGAAACCAAAAAGAGTAAGATTGATGATTTTCAGGAAATAACCGGTAAAGGAATTCAGTGTCTCATCAACAATCAAATGGTTCAGCTGGGTTCTGCAAAATTTGTTAACGTACCAATTTTAGAAATTACAGAAAGGGAAAAAACAGCTATTCACATTAAAATTGACGGAACATATTACGGCAAATTCATTTTTGAAAACCAATACAGAAACGGGCTTGAAAAACTGTTTTTTGATTTAAGTAAAAACTATCAGATAAAAATTCTTTCGGGAGATAATGATGGTGAAAGAGCCGCTCTTGCAACCATTTTGCCTACAAACACCGAATTAATTTTCAATCAAAAACCCGAGCAAAAACTCCATTACATCAAACAATTACAGGAAAAAGGATTCAATGTAATGATGGTTGGCGATGGATTAAATGATGCCGGAGCCTTGGCACAAAGTAATGTAGGGATTTCAATTTCAGAAAATGTCAATGTGTTTTCTCCTGCCTGTGATGCTATTTTAGATGCCAGTGAATTTTCACATTTGGATTATTTTTTGAAATTATCTCAAAAATCCATCAACATCATCAAGATGAGCTTTGTGCTTTCATTGCTGTATAATATTATCGGTTTGGGCTTTGCCATTACTGGAAATTTATTGCCGTTGGTTGCCGCAATCATTATGCCCTTAAGCACTATTACAATTGTAAGTTTTGTTACTCTTATGAGTAATTTTTATGCAAATCAAAAATAATAAGGATCACATCATAGTATGATATTTATCATATTTTAAGAAAATAGACCACACTAATTTTGTCAAAATAATTAAAGGATATGAGTGTCATTTACCTGTTGATTTCAGTCAGTATTTTCGTTGCCATCTGTTTCTTCATTGCTTTCATAATTGCAGTAAAGTCGGGACAATACGATGATGATTACACGCCATCCGTCAGAATGCTTTTTGATGACGAAACCAAAATAACTTCCCAAAATAATCAATCAACAACCAAAGAAAAACAAGTATAATTATGGAAATGGAACAGTTTTATTATGATAACAAAATTGTAAAGAAATTCATTTACGCTACCATTCTTTTTGGGGTAGTCGGAATGTTAGTAGGGCTAACCTTAGCGGTTATGTACCTTTTTCCCAACATCACTGACGGAATATCATGGCTAAGTTACGGGCGACTAAGACCTTTACATACCAATGCGGTAATTTTTGCCTTTGTCGGGAATGCCTTTTTTGCCGGAATGTATTATTCCTTACAACGCTTGCTGAAAGCCAGAATGTTCAGTGATTTTTTAAGCAATGTACACTTTTGGGGCTGGCAGCTTATTATCTTGGCAGCTGCCATTACGCTTCCTTTGGGATATACCTCTTCAAAAGAATATGCAGAATTAGAATGGCCTATTGATATTGCAATTGCATTGATTTGGGTCGTAATGGGAATCAATATGATTGGTACCATACTGCGTCGAAGAGAGCGCCATTTGTACGTCGCCATTTGGTTTTACCTTGCCACATTTGTTACCGTTGCCGTTCTGCATATTTTCAACAATATCGAAATTCCGGTTTCATTTTGGAAAAGTTACTCGGTTTACGCAGGGGTTCAGGATGCTTTGGTACAATGGTGGTACGGCCATAATGCAGTAGCATTTTTCCTGACGACTCCATTTCTAGGACTGATGTATTATTTTGTTCCCAAAGTAGCAAATCGTCCCGTGTATTCTTATCGTTTGTCAATTATTCATTTTTGGTCTTTGATATTTATTTACATCTGGGCAGGACCTCACCATTTATTGTATTCGGCTTTGCCCAACTGGGCTCAGAACTTAGGTGTCGCATTCTCAATAATGCTGCTTGCTCCTTCCTGGGGTGGAATGATAAACGGACTGTTAACTTTAAGAGGTGCCTGGGATAAAGTTCGTGAAGAACCGGTTTTGAAGTTTTTTGTAGTAGCGATTACAGGTTACGGAATGGCGACTTTTGAAGGTCCGATGCTTTCGTTGAAAAACGTAAACGCCATAGCGCATTATACGGACTGGATCGTTGCTCACGTACACGTAGGTGCTTTGGCCTGGAACGGATTTATGTCTTTTGGTATCATTTACTGGCTGATTCCACGAATGACAAAAAGCAAATTATTCTCGAATAAATTAGCCAATTTCCATTTCTGGATCGGGACTTTAGGAATTATTTTATATACCGTACCGATGTATGTCGCAGGTTTTCTTCAGGCTTCAATGTGGAAACAATTCAATCCGGACGGAACTTTAACTTATGGTAATTTTCTGGAAACCGTTACGCAGATTATGCCAATGTACTGGATGAGAGCGATTGGCGGAACAATGTACCTGATCGGAATGCTGGTTTTAGTTTACAACATCATTATGACCATTCGATCAGGGAATAAAATCGAAGACGAACTGGCTCAGGCTCCCGCTTTGCAAACGATTAAAAGCAGTAGAATTAATGGAGAAAAATTTCATAGCTGGTTGGAAAGAAAACCAATTCAGCTGACCATTTTGGCCACAGTGGCGATTTTGATTGGTGGAATTATACAGATTGTACCAACTATTATGGTGAAATCAAATATTCCTACCATTTCCAGCGTGAAACCATATACGCCTTTAGAATTGGAAGGTCGTGATTTATACATTCGTGAAGGTTGTGTGGGATGCCATTCACAATCTGTACGACCATTTAGAAGTGAAGTCGAGCGTTACGGACCACAGGCAAAAGCTGGGGAATTTGTGTACGATCACCCATTTCTTTGGGGATCAAAACGTACAGGACCTGATTTGCAAAGGGTTGGTGGAAAATACAACGACAACTGGCATTTCAACCATTTCTGGAATCCACAAAGTACTTCTGCAGGATCTATTATGCCAGGTTATAAATGGCTTTTTGATAATGAACCAATGAATATTTCATTGACGCAAAAGAAGATGGAAGCTATGGTTTCATTAGGAGTTCCCTATTCGGATGCTGAAGTTTCCAATGGGTTGAAGGACTTGAGAAAACAAGCGATTTCGATAGAAAACAATCTGAAAAATGATCCTGATTTTGTAAAAAGTTATGAGGAAAGCAAAAAAAGAGCGTTAGCCAAAGGAGAAAAATTTGTTCCAATGAACGAAAGGGAAATTGTCGCTCTTATTGCTTACATACAAAGGCTTGGAACAGATATTAAAGTAAAAGAAACTTCTAAATAACAGTAGTATGTTCGAACAAATAAAACACAATATGGAGACGATTGCAGGTGTAGAAATTTACCCGATTCTTTCACTCTTGATTTTCTTTTTCTTTTTCGTAGGATTAGGTTTTTGGGTTTTCTCTTACAAGAAAGATAAAATTCAGGAAATGAGCGAGATTCCATTAAACGATAATTCAATTTTATAATTTCAAAAGATAAATAGAATGAAAAAATTACTTCCAGTATTTGTATATCTAAGAGTACCGCTGGTTTTCCTTACTGTTTTTGGTTTGGTAGAATATTGTATCGATTCAGGCGATCGACCTGCGTTTATCAAGTTTCCAATGGTATTCTTATTTTTAGTAGTATTTCTGTTTGTTTTGATTGCAATCGAAATTACGCTCAAAGCCGTTAATCAGGTAATGTACCAATTAATGACTCCTGAAGAAAAAGCCAAAAAAGAATATGATGACAGTCTGGCTTTAAAAGAAAAGGATTGGTATAAAAACCTGATGCAAAAGCTGACCAGAACACAGCCTATTGAAAAAGAAGGCGATTTGCTGATGGATCATGATTATGATGGCATTAAGGAATTAGATAATAATTTACCCCCATGGTGGCTGTATTTATTTTACATCTCTATCATTTTCGGTGTAATTTATTTTTTAAGATATGAGGTATTTGGAGCGGATAATCAGGAGATGGAGCTTAAAATAGAAATGGCACAGGCAAAAAACGAGGTCGAAGAATACCTGAAAACTGCTCCCGATTTAATGGATGAAAAAACAGTTGTTCTACTGACTGAAGCTCCGGACCTGGATGCCGGAAAAGAAATTTTCACGACCAATTGTGCAGCCTGTCACAGAGCAGACGCAGGAGGTCAGATTGGTCCTAACCTAACCGACAACCATTGGATTTTAGGAGGCGGAATCAAAAATTTATTTCACACCATAACGAACGGAGGGCGCGATGGTAAAGGAATGATTTCCTGGAAAGGAACTTTAAAACCTAAAGAAATTCAAAAAGTAGCCAGTTATATTTTGTCATTACAAGGAAGCAATCCTAAAGATCCTAAAGCACCAGATGGTGAAATCTGGAAAGATGAAACTGCAACGAAGAAAGAAATCCTCAAAACTGAAACAACAGCCAGCACCGAGATTAAAAAATAATTATCATGTTAAATTTAACAGACGAAGCTTTTAGAGATACGATTGGAACCATTGATGAACGTGGTAAACGAAAATTTATTTTTCCCAAAAAACCGTCTGGTAAATTTTATGAATACCGAAAATGGGTCAGCTATTTTCTACTGGCTATTTTAATTGCGAACCCGTTTATCAAAGTTAACGGAAACCAGTTTATGATGTTCAATATTCTGGAGCGTCGATTTAATATTTTCGGTTTCCCATTCTGGCCACAGGATTTGTATCTGTTTGTGATATCCATGCTGGTTGGAGTTGTATTCATTATTTTATTTACTGTCATTTTCGGAAGAATTTTTTGTGGATGGATTTGTCCGCAGACGATTTTTCTGGAAATGGTTTTCCGCAGAATAGAATATTGGATTGACGGCGATCGCGGAGCACAAACACGATTAGCGAAACAGGAATGGAATGCGGAAAAAATCAGAAAAAGAGTAACGAAATGGTTTGTCTTTTTTCTGATTTCTTTTGGAATTGCGAATGTTTTTCTGGCCTATTTGGTAGGAAGCGATACCCTGATTTTAATGATGGAACAAGGTCCAATATTGCAGGCCAGTAATTTTATTGCACTTCTCATTTTTACAGCCGTTTTTTATTTTGTTTTTGTATCTTTTCGGGAACAGGTTTGTATTATCGCCTGTCCTTACGGAAGATTACAAGGCGTGCTTCTGGACAATAAGTCGATCAATGTTGCGTACGATTTTGTTCGTGGCGAAAAAGAAATGGGCCGTGCTAAATTCAATAAAAAGGAAGACAGAACGATAACGGGAAAAGGAGATTGTATCGATTGCCATCAATGCGTACATGTTTGCCCAATGGGAATCGACATCAGAAACGGAACACAACTGGAATGTACCAATTGTACGGCCTGTATCGATGAATGTGATACCATAATGGAATCCGTTGGTTTGCCAAAAGGTCTTATCCGATATGCCACTGAGGATGAAATAGAGAAAAAAGCGCCTTTTAAATTCACGGCAAGAATGAAAGGTTACACTACTGTTCTATTGATTTTGATGAGTGTTTTTATTGGGATGTTATTTTTAAGAACCGATGTTGAAGCTACTATTTTACGCTTGCCCGGACAACTTTTTCAACACAAAGGGGATAAAATCAGTAATGTTTATACCTATAAAATCGTCAATAAAACAATGAAAGAGTACAGTAATATTCATTTTGAACTGATGGATCAGAAAGGCAAAATCAGCAATGTTGGCAACAGACATTTTAAAATAATCAAAGAAGGAATATCACAGGGAACTTTGTTTATAGAAATTGATGAAGTGCTGTTGGAAAGTGATAAAACCAAAGTCAAAATTGGGGTCTATAATGGAAAAGAACTGCTCGAAACTACTACCACCAACTTTTTAGGACCAAGAAGTTTCAATTAAAAAATTCACAAATATGAAAATCAACTGGGGAACAGGAATAGTCATTGCTTTTGGGTTGTTTATGACCTTTATTTTATATTTTGTTTTTGAAGTACAATCCAACAGCAAATATGATAACGATTTGGTTGTAGAAGAATATTACAAACACGATTCGCATTTCCAGGAGGAGATGAAACGCATTCAGGATGCACACGATTTACAACAAAAACCAACTGTTCAATTTATTGAGCAAGGGGTAAAAATTGTTTTTCCTGCTACTTTCGATGCTGATAAAATAAAAGGAAATGTATTGTTGTATAGGGCATCCAATAAAAAGTTTGATTTTAACACGCCAATTGCTTTGAATAATTGGGGTTTGTTAATTCCAAAAAACAAATTAATCAAAGGACAATGGAAAGTCGATATTGAATGGCAATACGAAGGAAAAAAATACTTGACCAAAGAGGTTATTTATGTAAATTAAAAATAGATGCAGTTAAACTGATTTCAAAGTTATTTTTAGTTTTTGAATCTGCATAATCAGCAAAATCTGCGAGCCTAAATTTTCACGCAGATTTAGCAGATTCAGCAGATTTTTAAATCCTTTTAGTCAATAAATCTGTTGTTAAAAAATTAAAATAAAATGCTGTACACTGCTTTTATATTGGGTTTAATCAGTAGTTTTCACTGCATCGGAATGTGCGGGCCAATCGCTATGATGTTGCCCGTTGATCGTCAGAACGAAACCAAAAAAGCGACACAAATCATAACCTATCATTTAGGCCGATTGACAGCTTATGCTTCCATCGGTTTGGTTTTTGGGTTGCTGGGAAAAGGATTTTTTCTCGCAGGAATGCAACAGAAAATGTCCATATTTATTGGAATCCTGATGATTGTAATTGTGCTGATTCCTGAAAAAACATTTTCGAAATACAATTTCTCCCAACCCGTTTACAAAATCATTTCACACCTCAAATCGAGTTTAGGAAAACAGTTCAGGAACAAAAACTACAAATCACTTTTTACCATTGGTCTGCTCAATGGTTTTTTGCCTTGCGGTATGGTGTATGTCGCTTTGTTTGGCGCCATCGCTATGCAAAGTGCAAGCTTAGGTATTTTGTATATGATTTTATTCGGATTGGGAACTGTGCCTTTAATGACTGCAGTTGTTTATGTTAATTCGATGCTACAACTGCCTTTGAGAAATAAAATTCAAAAGGCAATTCCATATGTAGCGGTAATTATTGGGATTTTATTTATTCTAAGAGGTTTAGGTCTTGGAATTCCTTACGTTTCTCCTTCTACTATGAGTTTATTTGTTCAGGGTACTTCTAATTGCCATTAAATTAGAGTTCTGCTTTTGCAGTAGCTTTTTTATTTATTAGCTTACTCTATTTTCAATATCCATTCTTTCATTAAATCCTACAACTTCAGTTTAGAACTGTATCTTCCTTTAGCAATTTGTTCGTTAATGAAATTTAAAAAAAATTCCCTAATAAATTGATTATTTCGTGTCATGATTTTTTATTCAATGTACCAAAAATTGGTGTCAAATTAGCTTTCTTTGATTTTACGCAAGTTGCTCTAGTAACAATCTGACTCAAAACGAGGTTTTGGATTAAAGATGCGAGTTTTTTCCATTATACATAAATTTTCCAAGTACAAAACCAACTTTCCATTAAGACCATTGCCCAAATCCGTTGTAATAGCTTTTATATGCAGTGCTTTCTTTTATTCTTTAGATTTCGAAATAAGTTTAATAATTGCAGTATCACTAAGTTCTTGATCTTCTACATTTTTCTTAATAGATTCAATCCATTTCATACCGTTTTTCAATACATTACTATACTGATAATCTAACTGCTTTTTATCACTAATAAGATCCTTTACTTTGCTTTGAAAATTGTTGACGATTGCATCATAATATATTGGTATATCCGCACCTTTGCAAAATTCTAAATGAATGAGCTCTTCACGGATTGACATATTAAGCAGATTGTTTTTGCATAAATACAATTTAGCTAAAGAATTATATTTTTCTTGTAATCTAGCTTTTGGATGTTCAACAATAAATTTTATTTCAGCTTCAATTAGCGGTAACGATAAATTTAAAATCATTGTATTGTGATCTAATTCTGCGAGTAGGGTCAAAAAGTTGTAGTTATTTAAAGCGTAAAACCAATCGCCTATTATTGAGGACTTAATTTGCGAGTACATCACATTTTTATTTTTTTCACTTAAACTAGTAATATATTTTGCTGCGAAATACTCTTGTAATGATCGATGCGGAAAAGTATAGTCTAGTCCTTCCTTATTTAAAATACCAATTGCAACCTGCAAATCTTCAATCAACTTGTCATTTGCGAAATGAATGTTTTTCGTTGATTTAATTGTATTTAAAGTGTTTTCTAAATATTCAAGATTAAAAATAAATTTTCCATCGAAGTACGATATGCAAGAAAACAAACTTAGAACATCTTCATAATTCTCCTTAGACAAACCAGATAATTTTTCTCTTACATAAGATAATTTAGAAACACTGTCATGTAATGAATAAAGTGTATCGAATACTTGACCATAAAAATCACTTTTCTTTTGAGGAACTTCAGAATAGGATTGGAAAGTTAATATAAACATTGATAGAAGTAGCGGGTTACTTAGAAACTGCTTATACGAACCATTACCCATATTTGAAATTGCCTTATTAATTTTATCGGCTAATTCTAATTCTACGGAAACTTGTTTTTTTACAAATGTTCTGATTTCATTATCATCTAAATCACAGACTTCATAATTGGAAAAAAGTGGTAAAGTATCAATATTCGTATATGGTCTAGAAGTAATCAAATAATTATTTTCTGGAAAACGGCTAATAAATCCATCAATATCGCGGGTAACGGACTCTTTTATGGTCGAGTTAATTTCGTCATAACCGTCAAAAAAGAAAATAAAACTGTCACTATTAAGAAGGCGTTCGATAATCTCTTGAGTTAAGCCTAGCTTTTGAAATAAGAATATTTCATTAAAAATATAATTTACGATTCCTCCTTTATATTCGTTTAAATATCTTAACTCAATCTTTATTGGAATCTTAAACGATATCTCAACACTATTAATAAATAGATATTTTACAATTGTGCTTTTACCACTACCTGCACTTCCAATTAATGTAATATATTTTGTTTTTTCGAATAGATTAGAAACATTCGCAGTACTAAGTTTTTTAGACTTTTTCAACGAATTTATTGAAGTTTGAGGAGTGATGAACAAAGGTTGGTAAAAATCCATAAGCCTCACAGGCTCAGTTCTATGAAGTAATGTTTTGGTAAAATAATTTTTTCTGTATTCAATTGTCTGATATTCGAGCAGCCTATTCTGAGTGATTTGCTGTAATTCGATGCCAACCTTTTTAATAATTGTAGAAATTGGGCCTTCTGCCAGCTTTTTGAAGTCAGTAATGCTTATGTCCATAGTTATTTTATGTTTTCTTAGTGTTTGAATTTTCCGTAGCATTGCATATATCTTGTAATAAGCCTGAAAAAATCAGATTTATCTACGCTGATTCGTGTATATAAATCTGACAACTTTAGATTTTATAATTCAGCTAATATATAAAGATTTATTTACAAAATTATCAAAAGACATTATGCACGTTGAATTGACACAAAAGGAAATTTCAGGAGATTTTTGACAGTCTTAAACCGTCATCGAAAACAGATTGGTTTCCGGAGATTTTCTTTTCAGATGCAGATCAAAAGCCATACAAATATTACGTACAAATGGTCTTCCTGCTTCTGTGATTGTGATTTTATTTTCTTCGATCACAATCAGGTTATCGTTTTCCATTTCTTTTAATTCAGATAAAATACTTTCAATTTCGTCAAAATAAAAAGCTTTGTCGTTCCAGGAAGTTTCAAAATTACAGGTTAAATTCAAGATATGTTTTCGGATGATTAAATCTTCCTCATCCAGAATATGTCCTTTTACAACAGGCAATTTATCCCATTCCAATAGCTGATAATAATCTTCCAGATTTTTTGTGTTCTGGGCAAAACCGTACCAACTATCACTGATCGATGAAACGCCCAATCCAATCATCAATTGTGTTTTTGAAGCACTATAACCCATAAAATTTCTGTGCAATTCCTGATTTTGTCTTGCGGTATACAAACTGTCAGATTCTAAAGCAAAATGATCCATACCAATTTCGTGATAGCCGTTTTTAGAAAGCAATTGTTTTCCAACTTCATAGAGTTTTCTTTTTTCAGCATCTTTTGGAAGATCTTCGTCATTAAATCCACGCTGTCCGTTTCCTTTTATCCAGGGCGTATGGGCATAGCTGTAAAACGCCAGTCGGTCAGGTTTTAAGGAATTTGTTTTTTCGATAGTATCCACAACATCTTCAATAGTTTGAAAAGGCAATCCAAAAATAATATCGTGTCCAATAGAAGTGTATCCAATTTCTTTTGCCCAAAAAGTCACTTTAGCCACATTATGAAAAGGCTGAATCCTGTGAATGGCTTTCTGCACTTTTTCGGCATAATCCTGAACACCAAAACTGACCCGGCGAAAGCCTAAATCATATAGTTTTTGAAGCTGTTCGTACGTAGTATTATTGGGATGCCCTTCAAAACTAAATTCGTAGTTTTTGGCTTTATTGGCATACGAAAAAATGCCGTTGATAAGTTGCTCCAGATTGTTTTTTGAAAAAAATGTAGGTGTTCCTCCGCCTAAATGAATTTCTTTGATATTGGGTCTTTCAGAAAACAAATTACAATACAAACTCCATTCTTTTAAAAGTGCCTGAATGTAAGTTTCTTCAACCGAATGGTTTTTGGTTATCCGTTTGTTACATCCGCAAAATGTGCACATACTTTCGCAAAAAGGCAAATGAATGTACAGACTGATTCCGTTTTTTGAATTGCTTTCTTCGAATGATTGCTGAAAAGATGCTATCCATTTTTGTTCTGTAAAATCAGTATCTTTCCAATAAGGCACCGTTGGATAACTGGTGTATCTGGGTCCCGGAACATTGTATTTTTGAATCAAAGACTGTGACATAATCGTAATTTTAGAATTTAGAAACTAATTATTTGATTCAACAGGTATTTCAATGCGTTCAATCTGTTCCTGATAATAAAAAAGTTCCCTGTTTAAAATATTCTTTTCCGATTTAAAAAAAGCAGTTTGATCAAAAGTGGAATTATAATAAGCGATACCATCTAACATATTGGCTTTGAAAGACTGCCATTTTTTAATATTCTTTTTGGTGACTTCCATTGTTTTTTCGATTTCTTCTTTCAGATAATCGACATACAGCTGAAGTTCGTTGATAAACATATTGGGACGATAAACTTTAGCCAAAACAGATTCATACCCGTTGATATGCCTGGTCATTTCCCTTAATGAAACTTCTTTGTCAAAATAAGCCAAATTGGGTCCGGGGCAGATTACCACACCTTGTTTTTCGCCTTTTATCTCAATATCATTTTCAAGATAAGCGGTGTTGGCCAGCCCTACGCACAAACAGGATTTTACGGTAATTTCTGCTTCTTTTTCTTTCCATTTTGCTAAAGAAATAGTTCCTTTTTGGTTTTCTAATTCCTGTAATTTGAGCTGTTGGTGTTTTCTGGAAGCGGTGCAAATCCCTTCTTTTGCGTAATCAGTATTCAAGGCTAAAAGCTTTTTCGGGCAGGAACTTCCGGCTTTATTTTTTGCGATGCGATGCTTTTTAATTTCTTCGTTTGTTGTTCCTTTTACAGTATTAAACGGAACCCCCAATGGTGAAATCGCACTTCTGTAAAAATCTTTTTCGGAGGCTTTCATCAGTAATTTTCGGGTAGTTTCATCTGTAGAAGTTGCTTCAGGAACCAATAAAAAAGGAGAACCCCAACCTACTGCATCAACAGTATAGTTTTGCAATAGAAATTGATGTTCTTCAGCAGTTCCAACACCACCCTGAACCGTAATTTTCAAATCCAATGGCTGATTGGGAACCGGAATTCCCTTTTGAGAAAAAGCAGTAATCATTAATTGATGCATGGATGTTATAAGTTCTTCTTTTCTGATTTTGAACTCTTCCATAATAGGTCCTAATAAAAGCCCATCAGTCGCAAAAGCATGACCGCCGCAATTCAATCCGGATTCTATTCGGTATTCAGAAACCCAGATTCCTTTTTTGGCGAGATAATTTCCCTGAATAAGAGCCGAACGAAAATCACTTACTTTGAGGATTATTTTCTTTTTTAGCAGGCCATTTTTATCCGGAAAAAAATCTTTGAATTCTGAAATGTAATTATAAAGAGACGGATTCATTCCCGCTGAAAGTACCAGCGACGAGTTCAATTCACTTTCTGCAAAACCACGCAAGGCAGCATGGGCATCATTAAAAACAGGAGCTAAAGCCTCCCCTTTTTTATAATTCGTCTTATCAACTTTAGTCATAATATTTACATCGATGCTTCCAGGATTGAAATACTGGCTGATGTAATTTTTTACCTGATCAAATGAATCCGAGTTTTTCGAAATAATTTCTTTAATGCCATTTTTTATAGTGGAAGCCTGAGGCAATGTTTCTAAAAAAATTAGGAGATGCTCTTTGTTTTCGGCAATTTCAGCGCAAAAATCATGGTACTTCTGTTCGACAATTTTACTGACAAGGTTCAGATAGGATTTAGTTCGCTCTGCACGATAGTCCTGTATTTTAGTTGTAATCTCCGTATAGGGAAAATGAAACTTTTTACTGTAGAAAGAATTCATTTTTTCCATAAGTTCATCATCAATGATAGAAATTACAGAGTTTACGCCTAAATGTGCCACCCGAATGGGACTATCAATCGTATAGGCTAATCCCATTACAGGAATATAAAAATTTTGAAGCTGATGTTTCATTTGTAATAAAAAATTTATGTAGCAAATATTAAAAACAATGGGCTTTAATAATATGATAAATATCATGACTCACATAAAACTGAAATTATACAATAATCCATAATCCAACCATAGTAAATACATTCTTACAAAATAATGAAGAAGTATTTTATGAATATTTTTGTACGTCTGAACCATTAATTTTTATAATAATTATTCTATATTTATTCCTGACAATTTTTTAAAACTAAAATATTGGCTTCTCAGGTTATCGGGAGAGGTCGTGAGAGCTAAAAATCGGGTCGATGTTAAATTTATAATAGTACAAATGAATACAAAAGAATATAATCTTTTACTGGCGGATGATGATGAAGATGATTGTGATTTTTTCAGGGAAGCACTCAATGAACTTCCTATTACTTATTCTCTTATTACAGTAAATGATGGTGTTGAACTTATGAGTTTTCTGTCTGATAAATCAGAAAACAGTCTTCCTGATATTCTTTTTCTTGACCTGAACATGCCCCGTAAAAATGGCTTTGAATGCCTTACCGAAATAAAGCAGAATAAAAAATTACAACCTCTTTCTGTAATTATTTTTTCAACTTCCCTTGATGTGAATATTGTTGATACCATGTACGAAAATGGCGCAATTTATTACATTCGAAAACCCGGTGATTATAGTAAATTGAAAAAAGTCATAGGAAATGCACTTGCCTTAATTTCCGGAAAAAAAATGAAACAGCCTGAAAGAGAACAATTTATTCTTCAACCCTAAAAAATATTTGATGACGAATAACGAACATTATTTTCTCGCTGGCGGTGGTGAAATGGGTGAATTAATACGCTCTAAAGACTGGAGCAAAACTTCGTTGGGAAATCCAGACACCTGGCCACAAAGTCTTCGTACTATGGTGGCGGTAATGCTGGAAAATCCTTTTAGTATGTACATTGCATGGGGAAGTGATTATACACAAATATACAATGATGGATACCGTCCTATCCTGGGTGCAAACAAACATCCTGAAGCTCTGGGAATCAGCTCTAAAGAAACATTTTCTGAAATTTGGGATACCATTGGTCCAATGATGGATGAAACCATGAAAGGTAAATCAGTGCGGTTTTCAGATTTATTGCTTCCTTTAAACAGAAATGGTTTTACAGAAGACTGCTATTTTGATTTTTCCTACAGTCCAATAAGAATAGAAAATGGAGAAGTTGGCGGTGTGCTGGTTACTGTTATTGAAACAACAGAAAAGAAAAGGACTTCAGAAGCTTTAAAAGAAAGCAATGCAAGTTTTGTCAATAATATCATGCAGGCCCCGGTGGCCATGTGTATTTTCAGAGGTGGGAATTTTACAGTAGAAATTGCTAATCAACACATGCTTGAATTATGGACGATGTACTTAACAAACCCATTTTTGAGGGACTGCCGGAGGCTAAAAATCAGGGATTAGAAATACTACTTAACGAAGTATATACAACAGGGCAGAAATTTACAGCCAATGAAAGACCTATTGAGCTCCCCCGTAACGGAAAAATTGAAACTACTTATATCAATTTTGTTTATGAGGCTCTAAAAGAATCAGATGGTACGATATCCGGCATTAGGGCTATAGCAATAGAAGTAACAGCACAGGTAAATTCCCGTACGAAAATAGAGGAAAGTGAGCATAAAGTAAGGGCGGTTATACAAAATGCCCCTTTTGCTATTGCAGTATATACCGGAGAAGAAATGATTGTCGAACTCGCAAATGAATCGATCATCAATATATGGGGGAAGGGAAATGATGTAATCGGGAAATCATTTAAGGATGTAGTTCCGGAATTGAATAATCAGCTGGTTTTTGAGCAGATTAAAAGTGTTTATAAAACCGGAGAATCTTTTCATACAGAGAATACCCCTTTAGATTTAATAGTTGATGGAAAATTAGGTACCTATTATTTTAACTACAGTTTTACCCCGTTGTATGATATAAAAGGTGAAATATATGGCGTAATGAATACAGGTGTTGACCTGACAGAATTAAATTTAGCCAAGAAAAAAACAGAAGAAAGTGATAAACGCTTTAGAAATACAGTTAAGCATGCTCCTGTTGGTATCACAATTTTACGTGGGCCTGAACATGTTGTTGAAATGGCCAATGAATCGTATCTTAAATTGGTCGGCAGAGAAGAAACTTCGTTTGTTGGCAAACCTTTATTTGATTCATTGCCTGAAGTAAAAGAAGCGGTAAGTTCCCTGTTAGATAATGTATTGCTTACCGGAATTCCTTTTCACGGAAATGAAGTACCTATTCCGCTAAACCGAAACGGAGAACTTAATATTTTCTACTTTGATTTTCTATATCATCCTTTAAGAGAAGGAGATGGGGAAATTTCAGGTATAATTGTTACAGCTACAGAAGTTACAGAGAAAGTGGAAGCACGAAAAAAAACCGAAGAAAATGAACAGCGACTTAGTATTATTGTAGAATCAAGTGAACTGGGTACTTGGGAATGGAACCTAAAAACAGAACAACTGCACTATTCAAAAAGATACCTTGAAATTATTGGAGGGTTTAAAGAATATGAGGATTTAAGGCATCACGAATTAGTAAAATATATACATCCAGAAGATTTATACCTCAGGGAAAAAGCATTGAAACATGCTTTAATTTCAGGAAATTTATACTATGAGGCAAGATTAATATGGGATGACCAATCTATTCATTGGGTAGAAGCAAAAGGAAAAGTCTTCTATGATTCTGAGAATAAGCCAGAAAAATTAATTGGTACCGCCAGGGATATTACAGCCATTAAAAATTACCAGCAGGAATTAGAAGAAAGTGAAAAAAGGTTCCGGAATCTTGTCATGCAGTCCCCAATACCTATAGCTATTCTTAAGGGTAGGGATATGGTAATTGAATTGGCCAATGATACGCTTCTTAAAAAGATCTGGAGAAAAAAAGAAACTGATGTGCACGGCAAAAAGATTTTTGAAGTTTTCCCGGAACTTCAGGAACAAAAATATGCAGCACTATTACATGAAGTTTACAACACCGGAAAAGTACATTCTGAATCTGAATCTTCTTTATACTTAAAAGATGGTGACATCGATTATAAATTATATGTCGATTTTGAATATGCCCCTGTTACTGACTCTTACAACAACATTTCAGGAGTAAGAATTACTATAATTGATGTAACCGAAAAAGTTGAAGCCAGAAAAAAAATTGAAGAAAGCGAAAAAAGGTTCCGTTCCTTAACAGAAAGTATTCCGCAGTTAATCTGGGAAACAGATGAAAAAGGTGATGCTCTGTTCTCTTCAGGAAAATGGCTGGAATATACCGGGATCCAACCTACCGGAGAAGAAGAATGGAAAACGGTTATTCATCCGGATGATTATGAACAGAACGCAGCTTCGTGGACTCACTGTTTAGCTAGCGGAGAAGTGTACCGATGTGATGTAAGGGTTAAGAGAAAAGATGGAGAATACAGATGGCATACGGCTATTGGAGAACCCATATTTGATAAAAACAATAAAATTATAAAATGGGTTGGTGCTTTTACTGATATCCAGACGGAGAAAGCCTTTACTCAGGAATTGGAAAATCAGGTAGTCAGCCGAACGAAACAACTGAGTCAGATAAATGAGTCCTTAAGAAAAAGTGAAGAACGTTATCATTTAATGATCGAAGAAGTACAGGACTATGCTATCCTATATTTAAACAATATAGGAATAGTCGAGAATTGGAATATTGGTGCTGAAAATATAAAAGGATATAAAGCAGAAGAAATCATAGGGAAGAGTTTCTCTGTTTTTTATACTGAAACTGATCAGAAAAATAATCTTCCGCAAAATTTATTATCCATTGCAAAAGAAAAAGGAAAAGCAGTACATGAAGGATGGCGCGTACGAAAAAACGGAAGTCTTTTTTGGGCAAATGTTGTAATTACTGCCATTCACAACAAAAAAAATGAAGTTATCGGTTTTTCAAAAGTAACACATGACCTGACAGAAAAAAAGAAAGCGGATGATAAAATAAAATTAAATGCCGTTGAGCTTGAACAAAAAAATGTAGAGCTTGAAAATATGAACAAGGAGTTACAGTCCTTTACTTATATTTCAAGCCATGATTTACAAGAGCCTTTAAGAAAAATACAAACTTTTGCTTCGCAGATTATTGAGAGAGAATCAGATAACTTATCTGATCTTGGAAAAGATAAATTTCAAAGAATCCAAAATGCAGCGCAGCGAATGCAGGCGCTTATTAATGATTTACTGACCTATTCAAGAACAAACGTTCAGGAAAGAGTCTTTGAAAAAACTGATCTTGCCAACATTATCAATGAAGTAAAGGAAGATTTGAAAGAAGAACTGTTACAAAAACATGCAATTATTGAAAACAATGAGACCTGCGAGGTTAATATTATTCCTTTTCAGTTTCGGCAGTTACTTTATAATCTGTTAAGCAACTCGTTGAAATTTTCTATTCCAGAAATCTCTCCACATATAGAAATAAAAAGTGTCATAGGAAATGATAAAACACTTAATAACAAATTATTATCTAAAAATATGAATTACTGCCATATTCAAATTTTAGATAATGGTATTGGTTTTAGTCCTGAGTATAATAACAAAATATTTGAAGTTTTTCAGCGTTTGCATGGAAAAAATGAATATCAGGGAACCGGAATCGGACTTGCCATTGTAAAGAAAATTGTTGAAAACCATAATGGTATAATTACTGCAAGTGGGGAATTAAATAAAGGGGCAACCTTTGATATTTATATTCCAATAATTGATTAAAAATAAAGAGTAACTTTTCATCTTTTTATAACCATTGATATTCAGCATGACTACAGATATAATAGAATTAAATATTTTATTGTTTTGATTGAACAATCTGACACATCGAAAACCGTAGTTCAGAAATATGAAATAGAAGGAGATGCTGTGGGATTTGCCTTTTTACGGTATGAAAGTTTAAGTTCTTTTTCTAATGCTTTTTATAAAAAATTTGGCACCAGACCTAATGAAGTAAAACAACAATCCCTTTATTCTTTTGCGACAAATGATTGCCTGCTAAACGAGTCATCTTTGTATCAGTATTCATTTTAAGAAATATTCACATGGAAAAAAAGACAATTTTAGTTCTGGGTGCCAATGGCAAAACCGGAAGCAGAGTAATCGAGCGATTAGAAAAAATATCAGGTATTCAAATCCGTAAAGGTTCACGAAATGAAAAAGTACCTTTGATTGGGAAAATCCTGAAACCTGGGAACCATTACTTAAGGGTATCGATACCGTTTATATTACTTTTCAGCCTGATTGGCAATTCCTTCAGCTGCAGAAACAATTACTAAATTCACAACTCCTGCTAATAATCAAGGTATTCAAAAAATGGTTCTTCTCTCAGGAAGAGGAGAAAAAGAAGCTCAGGTTTGTGAGGAAATTGTAAAAAGAAATACTAAAAACTGGACAATTATAAGAGCCAGCTGGTTAAGCCAAAACTTCAGTGAAAGCTTTTTTTTAGAACCCTTACTTGCAGGGATTGTTGCCTTACCAAGAACTGAAGCCCTGGAGCCTTTTACTGATGCAGACGATATTGCCGATGTCGTTGCAGAATCGCTTTTAAATGATCATCATAATGGTAAAACGTATGAATTAACTGGTCCGGAATTGCTGACTTTTGAGAAAGCTATAACTGTGATCGCAAAGGCATCAAACAGAAATATTACTTTTCAGGGATTAACTTTAAAAGAATATATACAAATGCTGAAAGACTATCAGATTCCGGAAGATCATATCTGGTTAATCAACTATCTTTTTGAAGAAGTGCTGGATGGAAGAAATGCGAACATAACTTCTGACATAGAAAAAGTTTTGGGGAGAAAACCAAAAGACTTTACCACTTACGCACAGCAAACTGCAAAATCAGGGGTCTGGAATTTAAACCCATAGAACATGAAATGCAATTAACAACACCTCCTAAATGAGATGTTTGCTTATAATGATGAATTGTTAAGGACTCGAAATAAAAAAACAGAAAGTAACGTAGCGTTACTTTCTGTTTTTTTATTTAATATTATTAAGTACTGAGATACATTTAAATATCCTGTTAATTAATAAATTATTCACTTCTATAACCCTAACTTTATAGCTTCTCCCTTGTAATTAATTGTTTTAATTTTTGGGTTATTTTCTGAATCAATAAAAACAATTTTAAAGTTTCGGCTTTTTAGCATTCCTTTAAATGTTCCTTTTCTTTTGTCTATGGTTAGCTTTTTAGTAGCCTCATTCCATTTGAATTTGATTAAAGAATACGCTCCTTTTTCATAGTTATAATTATCATTTTCATCTTCATAAAACTCAAAAGCCCCATCTTTTCCTGTATATACACGGATTTCTAAATCATCCCATTTTTTTTCTTCAGCAAATTGAACTTTAGGGCCAATCGGAATTATAGCACCTGCTTTTACATATAGTGGTATAATGTCAAGTGGTGTTTCCTTACTTATTGTCTGACCTCCTTCAATCTTTTTGCTGGTCCAGAAATCATACCATGCTGTGTTGGCCGGTAAATATACCTGAGTAGATTTTATGCTGCTAAAATCCTGTAATTTCGAAGCAGTACCGTTTTCAACAACATCTTTGGTGTACATTGGATCTGTAACCGGAATTACCAATAATGATTTTCCGAACATGTATTGATTATTGATATCATGTGTGCGTTTGTCCAAAGGAAAGTCCATCACCAAAGCTCTCATCATACTTGACTGATTTGCAGTCACTTCATAAGAGTTCGAATAAATGTATGGCAACAAACTATATCTCAGGTTAATAAATTTCTCAATGGCGTCATACACAACTTCTCCTTTTTTACCAAATTGATAAATTTCACGAGGTGCATCGGCTCCGTGAGAACGCATCATTGGGCAAAATGTTCCAAATTGTAACCATCTGGTGTAAAGCTCAGTATAGTTAGGATCTTGTAATTTCTTAGGGAATTTATTCAAAAAGAAACCTCCTATGTCACTATTCCAATATGGAATACCGGTCATTGAAAAATTAAGTCCTGCGGGAATCTGATTTTTAAGGGCATCCCAGGAAGCTGTAACATCACCTGACCATGTATTTGCCCCTTTACTTTGTTGTCCTGCAAAAGCAGAACGGGTTAGAATAAATACTCTTTTGTCTGAAGACGTACTGCGCTGATGATCGTAAACACCTCCAACTGTCATTAATGGATATGCATTACGCACTTTTCTAAAAGAACCCAAAAACGTTTTATTATCAAAATCTTTATCTTGGTGATTTAAGTGATCTGGTTCAGTAGAATCCATCCACCACCCGTCAATTCCAAGAGAATAAAGACCATTTTTGAGGTATTTCCAGTAAATATCTCTTGCTTCAGGATTATAAGCATCATATACCACAACTCCCGAAGGGAAATTCATATCTGGCGGCCAAACATCTTTTCCTGATAAAGGCCAGGTCGCAAAATCCATTAGCATTCCTTTGGACTTAAGTTCCTGAAATGGTTTCGTTTGAGGTCCGAATGAAGACCAAATAGAGATTATTAAATGTGCATTTAGTTGGTGCACATCCTCTACAAATTTTTGGGGATTAGGAAATTCGGGGTTTAAAAATTCCATTGCATTCCAATGATAATTATCTCCCCAATATTGCCAATCCTGAATTATCCCATCAAGCGGAACTCCTAATTCACGATATTTTTTAACAACATTCACTACTTCTTCCTGGCTTTTGTAACGTTCTTTACTCTGCCAAAAACCATAGGTCCATAATGGAAACATAGGCGCTTGTCCTGTAAGATCTCTCATCTGGGCAACAACACCGTCCGCGCTGCCGCCAAGCATAAAATAATAATCGATACAATTACCAACATCAGAACGAAAAGTAGTTTCATTACTATCATCTATAAAATTAGTGGGAGAATAATTATCCCAATAAAGACCATAACCTTTTACCGATTGGAAAAAAGGCACATAGTCGTCTGTATTGCCCTGAATCATTTTAAGTTTTTGATTACGTTGGGACATTTTTCTGTTTTGAATAATTCCGAGACCGTAGATTGCTTCATCAGATTCCAATTGAAAAGACTGACTTACTTTAAATGTATTCTCACCAGCGTCATTAGCAGGCAAAAACTCAGAACTCTCACTTTTTTCTGCAAAAAATGGTTTTTCATTCGGATCAAAGAAACTTACATCCGCATTTTTTTTGTTGACTTTTACTTTTAACTTATTACTGCTTACAATGTAAAAGCTTTCACTTTCGACAGTTTTTAAGTTTAATTTTTCTGGTTTTTTAATAACTGCCAGACTCTTTTTATCTAATACAATACTTTTAGGATATTTTAAAACCCTTACAATTGTAGGTGACAGAAATTGAATTTCTATACTGTTTGACAGTATTTCTGTTTTTATTCCCGTATCAGTATTGACCTTATTTTGGCCGAAACTGTCAATAAAAGCTAAAGATATAATAGCTATCCAATAAATATTTTTCATGATATCAGTTTTATATTTTATTCAGGTTACACTAAGTTTAAGACAAAAAAATTGCACCCTTAGATTTATATGTAAAATTCAAAATTAATATTCGATTGTTTGTTTTGTCCACGTTGCTTCTTTTATGAAGAATCTTCCATCTTTATAATATACAGGTTCAATTCCCATTTGTGGTCCTTTTTCCCATTCCTCAAAGGTCTGGCTGTATGGATAAGGTCTTTTTTCATCCATGAAATAATGACATGAACTCCAAAGCTGATTGTCAGGGCCAATAAAAAGAGCATTATGTCCTGTTTCCTGATAAGGATCTGGTGTATCCTGGTATTTTAAATGATCATATCCTCCTTCTTTCGCTAATTCTGGTCGGTAATGTTTTTTTCGGGTACCAAAAATAGGCTGATCAGATACTAACTCCCAAGGTCCTAATGGTGATTTTGATTTTAAAAGTCCTACTTCATATCCACGAGTCCATGTCGAAAAAAACATAAAATAGGTTCCTTCTCTTTTAATAACAAATGGACCTTCAATACCACCCACCATCCATTCCGGGTAACCTGATTGTTTTTTATCTAAAAATTTCTCGATTGGCGTTGTTAATTTACCGGATTTTAAATCAATTTTAGCCTGAAAAAGACCATTACCACTACAGTACATATAGGTTTGACCATCTTCATCTTCAAACAAAGTACTATCATTATTGTACTGAGGTGTTAATGGCCCATTAACCAAAGCATAAGGGCCTGTAACCTTATCTGATGAAAATAACCAGACACTATGAGTGCTCATGCCTTTTGGATCTTCTGCAGTTACTTTACCACTGTTGACCGTTAAATAATATTTATTTTGAATGAAATGGATTTCACGTGCCCAAAAACGGCCATTATAAGGACAATCTGCCGGCAATTTACTCGCATCTATTATAAAGGAATGTTGTTTCCAGTTGATAAGGTCATCGGACACTAACATACGAACTCCTGGATTAGGACCTGTCCAAACTGGATTCGAAGTCCCTACACAATACCATTTATTCTCTACTTTTATAATGAAATGATCACGCATGGAAATATTGAAATCCCTGGTGATAGGATTAGTATAGGTAAAAACTTTTTTTTCTGCTTTACCTACATTTCCTTTAAGATCTTTAGGCTTTTGGGCAATGCATAATGAAGCAATCAACAGTAAAATCCAGCTAAATTTTATATTATTTTTCATTTATTTATTTTGTAGAATTATTTTCTTTTGTATGGACTTTCATCCATTTTTAAATGTGTAGGTTCGTAACCATCACAATCAACAATAACTTTGTAAATCACAATACCGGGATCTAATGGTTTTATGGTTAAAGTATACAAACCATCCGTACTTTTTGACAAAGGCAATGTTATAGTTGTTTCAATCATTCGGGCTGCACCGGCCGGATACATCTTGGTATAATTATTTGCCCATGTTAACTCATCATTGATATTCCATTTAGTTTCGGTTGCTCCATTAAATGAAGCGGCTACCTTGTGACCTCCTTTTTTAAATGGCAGTGTGCAGTCAAAAAATACTCTTAGTTTTATACTGTCTTTTTTTGATTCCAAATTCATTTTATACTGAATTTGAGATCCTGTAGTGTTTACAGTGTAAGGCATTAAGGCTATTCCTGACAATGTTCGTCCGAGATCAGGAATCACTGTCCAATTTGTTTTTGGAGCGCTTTTATTCTCAAAATAATGTTCCCCTTCCATGACAACTACACGATTTTTCTCATCAAAAATATATCCACCTTTTTTTTCTTCCTCCCGAGTTATTCTTGTCACTTTTGGCTTTATATTTCCTCCTTTTGGTTCATCCCAGGATTTATAACCAATATGTGTTTGATCCATAATATGATTCCATTTTCCTCCTGAAATATTGTGGTTATAATCATAGGAATAATCAGCATCTCTTTTAAAACAAGCATCAACATAATCAGCCCAATAATTAGCTTTTATATCTTTTTCAGCCGCCAGTTTTTCATTCATAGCTACAGCATAATACATATCATAAAGATTAGCCATTGCCCGAACCGGATGCAATATAAATTGCTTGTAAGCATCCTTATAATTTTCAGGGAGTGAAGTAAATTGTCTTAGTGCTTTTGTTTCTAATGCCAAATAAGCATCTTTTACTTGCAAAAATTCACCACTTTCAAGATTATACGTTTTATGATTCATCATTTCTGCCGTAATGCGGCTATTGAATTTACAATAAGTACTTATGATCTCTGCTGCCTCAGTGGCTTGATTTGCACCAAATTGCTCTTCACAAAATTTTCTGGCGTATTCCTGCAAATTATTTTCATTGAAAGAAGTGGGATTCCATGCCATTGTTAAAAAGAAATCCATGGGATATTCATTTGGCTTTAAATCTCCAACATTCAGTATCCAAATCTTATCAACTCCGTAGCTGTAAGTTAATTGCAATTGCTCCCACATATGAGGAATCTGAGTCATATTCAGCCATTGGTATGCTCTGGGTGCACCATGCAAATCAACATGGTAATAGATACCATATCCGCCCTTATGTTTTTTAGCTCCAAGTTCAGGAAGCCTTCTTACATTACCCCAGTTATCATCACAAAGCAATATAGTCATATCATCAGGTACCTTCATACCCTGATCAAAATATTCCAGAACTTCGCTGTATAAAGCCCATACTTGTGGCGTTTGATTGATTGGTTTTTGGGTAAGTTTTTTAATAATTTCCCGCTGGTCTTCCATAATTCTTTCCAGCTCCTTAAAATTGGCTTCGGCGCTGCCTAAATCCTGCATTGGCAAGTCTCCGTCACCACGCATTCCCATTGTTACAATGTTTTCATACTTCTTATTTCTTTCCAGACCATCTTCCCAGAATTTCTGCAAACCTGCTTTATTTGATTTGTAATTCCATTCGCCATTGCCATATTCTTTACGATGATTTCCCCATTCTTTTTGAGCCCGCATCATTGGCTCATGGTGGGAAGTTCCCATTACAATTCCATATTCATCAGCAATACGAGGACTTTCCGGATCATCTTCATTGAATGCATTACCCCACATGGCAGGCCATAGATAGTTACCTCTTAATCGGAGCAATAATTCAAACATATGTGAATATAATTTGCTGTTTGGGCCTCCAAATTTTTCTTTTGCCCAGCCTGAAAAACAAGGTGCTTCATCATTTATAAAGATTCCTCTATATTTGACTTTAGGTTCACCCGACGCATAACGACCCGGCAATACATAAGCCACTGTACGCTTTTTAGCAGGTACATCACCCCACCAATACCATGGTGAAACTCCTAATTGTCTGGATAATTCATAAATCCCATAAATGGTACCACGTTTATCACTGCCAGCTATAACCAGTATTTTTCTTCCTGGTTTTTTGGAATCATCTATTGTAGTAATAACAAAACTTTCCCATTTTCCTTTCAGATCTTTTGTATTTAACTTACCTGATTGAGCTAAATTATCGACGAGCTTGCTATTACCAAGTGTTCCAACTACAATTTCGTAATCTTCTGCTGAATTATCGGTAAGCATCGCAGGTTTCAGTCCTGTTACGCTATTGATGTCATTTTGTAAATCAACAATTGCACGAATTACTCCTTTAAAATCGGAAACATCATATCGAATCGGGGTGGCTTTCTTTTCTGAATTTACAATTGGAAAACTACTTATTTCTTTATCGTTTTCTGTAATAATATTTGCTAGTAAACCTGTAGTTTGCTGTGCATTGGCATTACTAAAAAAAACTGCTATCCACATTAAGCTTATACAAGCCTTACAACTTTTTTTCATATATAATTCTAAATCAATTAATATCCAACTTTATTTAAAGCTTATCCAGTCAACTTCAACATTTTTATTATTTTCATTCAATACAACAACAAGATTTTGAATTCCGCCTTCAAACTTTTTTACAGGAATTTTTATATCACTCCAATTTGTGCCTGCAGGAATTTTGACTTCTGCAATTAGAGGTCCTTCAAATCCTTTGGTCCGTATTTGCAAAGTTCCTCCATTAGCAGACATGGCTCTTACTATAACCCATTTTAAAGATTTCTTGCCAAAATCGACAGCATTATATTGCACCCAGGCACCTGAGTTATTCAATATTGTTTTCCACCCCTTAAAATGATCAAGTTCATCTAAAAAAGCGATAGATGTTCCTTTATCACTTATATTGCTATATCTGTCAATTTGAATTTCTTTTGCAGCATTGCTAACACCAATTCCTCTTAAAGTTGGAATTACTTTTATGATTGTTCCATCCGGATTAAATGATAAAGCATCCGCCCTAACCGATCTGGCCTTATCAAATGCAGGAGAATAATCATTGTGGTGGTAGAATAAATACCATTGCTTTTTGAATTCTAAAATCGAATGATGATTTGTCCAGCAGCCAGTTGGGGATTCGTCCATAATTACACCGGTAACTTTGAATGGTCCCAACGGATTATCACTCATTGCATATTCTAACCTTTCAATTTTGTTTTCAACATGTGGATAAGTCAGATAATAAATTCCATTTCTTTCAAACATATAAGGACCTTCCTTAAGTCCTTTAGTTGGTAAATCTCCTAAGGTCTTAACTTCAGAATCCAGTTCCAGCATATTGCTTTTCAGCTTTGCTGCAAAAATATTTCCTGCTGACCAATATAAATAAGCTTGTCCGTCCTTATCCATGAAAACATTTGGGTCAATACCTTTTACTCCTTTGATTGGGTTAACTTCCGGCACAAAAGGTCCGGTAGGCTTTTCTGCAACTGCTACACCAATTGTAAATCCTCTGCCAATTGATGTAGTATCTTTAGGAACAGATGGAAAATAAAAATAGTATTTTCCATTTCGTTCAATACAATCCGGAGCCCACATACTATAACTGTCCGGCTTTACCCAAGGCACTTTATTTTGTTGCACAATCATACCGTGGTCTGTCCAATCAGTAAGGTTTTCAGATGAAAACACATGATAATCTTCCATACAAAACCAGTCTTTCCTGCCTTTTCCTTCAGTAGCTAATATATCATGAGAAGGATAAACATATATCCTGTCTCCAAATACCCTTGCAGACGGGTCGGCAGAATATTGATTCCTTATGATGGGATTTTGAGCGATTGCTAAAAAACTGCTAAATACAAATACAAGTTGAATGATCAGAAAATTTGTTTGTTTTTTCATCTTTTTTAAAATTAGTATTATTAAACAGATTTATTGAGCCCAAAGTTCTCCTTCAGGAGTTCTTCTCCAGGTAAAATACTGATCCAAAACTTTCATGGAATCCAAGCTTGGTACAGTTCCCACATACGGTTTTTGTTCAAAATACATGACTTTTCCATCATTATTAAAAGCAGGCCATTTTGGTAAATTATTTCCGTTAGGATCGCCATACTTTGCAAAATTTGTCCAATAGGTTCCCATTGCATCAGAAATTGCGAGATCCGTTTGTGTCGTCTGTGGATTTTTAGAATTGAGTTGTTCAAATACATAAGCCACTTCCTGACCATGATGCGAACCATGTCCGGCATTTGGAGAACCCACTGGATTTTCAGGATGCTGGTCAAAATAATAATAAAACACTTTTGATTTTCCTATTTTGGAATGTAGCCTCGCCCAACTCCAGGTTTGCCATCCAAATGCAGCATCACGAGCTAAATCCCTGGCCGTTTTAGGCACATAAGTTTCACCTGCAGGATAAGCTTCGATAAGTACTTTCGAAAATTTTCCATATCTGTTTTCTACCCCTTTTATGTATTCTTCAGGTGTTTTTGGCGGAGAAAAGCTAGCTCCTTCGTCAGAATTATAACCAACCAGAATAGGTGTATCATTAAATTTTCCTGCTTCATACAATTTATATTGGTCATCAGGAATCACAATTCCGTCGACAATTGGCCAGGCAAGTCCTTTTACGGCCGGTAATTTATCAACAGGTAATTTTCTCATCTCTGCAATTGAGGTAAAACCTGAGTTTTTCATATATTCCTCTCCTGCTTTTTCGGCTACTGAAAGGCGTTTCATATTTTCTCCCGGATATGTTGTAATACGTGAAGGACCGAAAGAACCTCCGCTTTGAGAGATTGCGCCCTGAAATAATCCTTTAGCTTTTGGTGATGCACACAGCATACTGACAGCAATGCCGCCTGCGGATTCTCCAAAAATAGTTACTTTATCGGGGTCCCCTCCAAAAGATTTAATATTTTCTTTAACCCATTTTAAACCCGCAATCATATCCAATATTCCATAGTTCCCGGAAACATTTTGGGGATTTTCCTTACTCAATTCAGGATGGGCCATAAAACCTAACTGCCCAACACGATAGGCTATACTTACTAAAATCACTCCTTTTTTGGCCAGCTTTTCTCCATTATAAGTTGCTTCAGAAGTTGCTCCAAAATTGAATCCACCCCCATAAATCCATACTAAAACAGGTACTTTTTCCTTCGCTGATTTTGCCGGAGACCAAATATTCAAATACAAACAATCCTCGCTTTTACCAGATGGCGGATTTCCACCTTGCATGGGTGCAGGAGCAAATGAATTAGCCAGGCGAATACCTTCCCATTTGGCTGGCGGCATTGGTGCATGCCAACGTAAATCACCTATTGGAGGAGCTGCAAAAGGAACTCCTTTAAAAACGGTTAAACCATTTTCTGCCGTACCCTGTAATTTTCCTTCGCTTACTTTTATAGTAGTCGGCAATTGGGAATAACTAATTGTAAAAGAAAGTAATGCAATAATAAATAAGAATGGCTTTATCATTTTTCTATTGTTTTAAAATTCTGATTTGATAGAATCTTGGTGTTGGTGTTTTTTCTTTTGCAACAATTTTCAAGTTTATACTCTCACTTTTTGGAGTTTTAATTCTTATTGCATTTTTTACAACACTGTCTATTTCTACTGCAAAATCATTAATTAGGACTTCAAATTTTTTAGTATCAATGGCATCAATTGTACTAATTTCAATATACTTACCTGCATTATTTTTATTTTGCAATTTATACGAAATGTAAGAACGGGTACTTCTCCAAAATTTATCATCATCATAACCAGAATTGCTTTGCTCTCCTTTGTATTCATGATCGACTTCGGGTTGTTGCTCGCCGCAATTGATTTTATCAACCGTTATTGCTTCAAGAGCAATCATTTTTGCTTCTTGTTGTTTTTGAATTTCTTTTTGATTTTCGTATTCCTTTTGGGTAAATGTCTGGAAGTACATTTGATATCGTGCATCATGAATTTGGTAGAAAGGTTGTAGAGTCAATGAATCCAATTTAAAATTCATATTATCAATAGTTTGCAGCTTTGATATATAATCTTTCGATTCATCAACCAAAGCATAAGCTTCATTAATTGGATACAATTTCCCTCTTGTTTCATGTCCCATCCTGCTATTATCCGCATACAGACCAGTTTGATCCTTTGTCGAAGTTTCTGCAGCTAAAACAATTGGTCCCCGAACAAAAGCAGCCCAATTAGAACCATCAGGAAGGTATTCTAATTTAGTTTCTACAGTAAATTGAAATGAAATTTTATCTCCATCTTTCCATTTTCTATTCAAATTTATATATTGTGATGGATTCCCTTTGAATGTTTCAGCTTTTCCATTAACCAAAATTTTGATGTTTTTTGCCCATTCTGGATAACGGATATTTACAGAAAAAGTCTTGCTCTTTTTTAATTTCAATTTTAATTCAGTGGCATTCTCATCAGGGAAATTATTTGTTTGTATTAATGCTATTCCTTTTTCTTTCCAATTTAATTCAGAAGGAATAAAAAGATTCACATAAACATCATTTTCAGAATGGCTATAAATCAATTCGCCATATTTTGAATGATTTTCTAAGCCAGAACCCACACAACACCACATACTCGTTTCAGGTTGTGAATATACTCTGTAATGATTGGGACGAATTGGTGTAAAATAGACGAAACCTCCTTTTTCAGGCTGTTGAGTAGATAAAATATGATTGTATAAGGCACGTTCGTAAAAATCAAGGTAACTCACATCATTATTATTTAAAAACAAAGCCATTGACAAACGAAGCATATTATAACTGTTACACGTTTCAGGACCTTGATTGGATTCTAACATTTTTTTAAAATCGTCTGTAGGATTAAAATGTTCACGATAGCTGTTTCCACCAAAGGCTACGCTGCGTTTTTCAGTCACATTATGCCAAAAATATTCTGCTGCATTTTCCCAATCGGCATTATGTGTTAAATGTCCAATTTTCTCGTAGCCAATTACTTTGGGTATTTGTGTATTGGCGTGAAGTCCCGTAAGTTTATCTTCTTTTTTAAGCAAAGGGTTTAATAGTCTAAGATGTGATAGTTTCTCTGCAGCTTCAAGGTATTTTTTATCTTTTGTAATGATATACAAATCGGCAAAAGTTTC
>NZ_JBDTTP010000002.1:0-180065 GCF_039930565.1 Flavobacterium sp.
ATTTATTACTATATTTGCATCCGCTTACGGGGTGTAGCGTAGCCCGGTTATCGCGTCCCGCTTTTCAGCGGGAAGACCGCAGTAAAATCTATGTATAAATAAGTTCGGGGTGTAGCGTAGCCCGGTTATCGCGCCTGCTTTGGGAGCAGGAGGCCGCAGGTTCGAATCCTGCCACCCCGACAAAAAGCCGAACAGAAATGTTCGGCTTTTTTTGTTTATAAAACCTTTCACGATGTATTATACTTATATTCTTTACAGCACAACCAAGTCAAAATTCTATATCGGACAAACTAATGATATCGATGACAGACTAAAAAGACATAATAATGGATTATCAACTTCTACAAAAAGTGGCATCCCATGGAAAATTGTTTATTATATTGTTTTTAATTCAAGGTCTGAAGCTGTTTTACTGGAAACAAAAATAAAAAAACGTGGCGCTAAAAGATATCTTAAAGATATAGCTTTCAAGTACGAGATATAATATAGCCTGGGATTGCGTCTCGCCGTGTGGCGGGAAGGCCGCAGGTTCGAATCCTCCCACCCCGACAAAAAGCCGAACAGAAATGTTCGGCTTTTTTTGTACAACTATATCTACTTATTTAATTACCTCTTTAGAATATGAGTTAGTCATAATCTATATCCGATTAACTAACTATACATTAAAAGATTATAATAGTAATTTATTCTTAAAAAAGGAATACATAGATAGCTAAATGATATTTCTTCGGCTTTTTATTGGCTTTATGCACGAAAAATAAATCCATGCTATAAAAAAGATTTGTAAAGGAATCCTATACCAAAGGTAAAGAGGACCTTCTCCATTAAATGTGGCAGTTTCAAGATTTACGTGCTTTAAGGAGGCATAAATATTTGAAGGGGTTATCAGTACTAAAAAAACAATTAGCAACCAACCCGTTAATTTTTTGTGTTTGGACAATAAAAGCCCAATTGCCGCAATGAATTCGACAACTCCCGTAAAGTAAATTAACTCAGGTTTATAAAGTATAAAATCAGGCAGCATCAGCAAAAATCCCTTAACAAATACAAAATGTGCAATTCCGGTTGTTATCAACATTGCTGACATGGCAATTCTGGCTGAAAGGGTATAATTATATTCATTTTGCAATAGTTTCAAAATGATCAGCGTAACAAAAAAAACGGTAGTTAAAATAATTTCAGGCATCTTGTTCTTTTTTTTGTAAAGTTCAAAAGAACTATTGCATTAAACAATGAACCTGGGTTAATAAATACGCCGACGAATTCTGCTCAGCGCCTGGGGAGTAATACCAATGTATGATGCAATATATTTTAATGGAACTTTTTGTATAAGGTGGGGCTGTTCTGTGAAAAGGTTTAAATACCGCTGCTCAGCGGTTTCAGTCAATAAAGAGATTTCTCTTTTTACATTTTCAAGGTATAAACCTTCACTTGCAAATCTTCCGATCGTATTACCTATTTCAGTTTCTGCATAAATAGCCTGAAGATCATTAAATGAAATTTGCCAAAGAATGGTGTCAGAAAGTGTTTCTAAATCATATGCACAGGGTGTTTGGGTAAGGAAAGAATCGTATGCACTTACAAATTCATTTTCAAAAGAAAAAGAAAACGTAAAATCACTTTCCTTTTTTGTAATATAAAAACGAATAATACCTTTTTCAATAAATGAAAGATAATTTTCGGTTTGACCTGATTTTAAAAGTAACGTTTTCCTGGGAAATTGATTTCTAACAAGTTTGGAAGAAAAAACATTCCACTCTTGGTCGGTAATTTTTACTTTTTTTTCAAAATATTTCCTGATTTCATCCATTAGCAGCCTTATGTTGATTGTTATTAATTTAATCTTATGATTTTCAAATATATGTATTTTTATAAGCAGGCTGTCTTTCTGCGATACTACAAATTCTTCCATCATTCAAAAAAAAGACTTCTATGCCTGTAATTCTTTTTAAGCAAAAAAAACTTACCCTATCGAAATGTTATTATATTTACCAATTAGAAACATTTTATTTATAACAATATGGAGGTTTTTCTTTTAGCAGGATTATTTGGTTTATTGATTTTTGTTCTTAACACTATGAAAAGTAGATTTGATAAGATCGAGGATGCTATTCAGAGACTTAATAAAAAGATAGACATTCTAAAAACAATTGAAAACCCTGTAGAAAAACCAGCGGCTACCTCTTTTATTATTCCTAAAGAACAAATTAGTTTTGAAAAACCAAAAGAAGATAAGGCTGTACCGCAAACAACTATTGAAAAGCCTATTACTCAAGAAAAAACAGAAAAAGTTGTTTTCTCAACGGAAAATAAAACAACTCCTGTTGCTGAAAAAATAACTCCAAAGCCTATAACTCCAATTATTCCAAAAAAATCATTTTGGGAAAATTTCAAAGAACAAAATCCGGATTTGGAAAAATTCATCGGTGAAAACCTAATCAATAAAATTGGTGTTTTAATACTGGTTCTGGGTATCAGCTATTTTGTAAAATATGCCATTGATAAGGACTGGATCAACGAACCGGCACGTGTTGGAATCGGCGTTTTGTGCGGAGCCTTAGTGATGGGAATTGCCCATAAATTGCGTAAAAATTATGCTGCTTTCAGTTCGGTTATTGTGGCCGGTGCCATTGCAATTTTTTATTTTACAATTGGAATAGCTTTTCATGATTATCATTTATTTAATCAAAGTGTAGCTTTTGGAATAATGGTTGTAATTACTGCATTCAGTGCTTTAATATCCTTGTCCTATAATAGAATTGAACTTGCCGTTCTTTCCTTAATTGGGGGTTTTGCAGTCCCGTTTATGGTCAGTACAGGTTCAGGAAGTTATATCGTGTTGTTTAGTTACATCATTATTCTGAACATTGGAATTTTAGCCATTGCCTATTACAAAAAATGGAATCTTGTTAACCTGCTTACTTATATTTTTACAGTATTACTTTACGGAGGATGGCTTGCTGATGATTTGACTAATGACAAACCACATTATCTTGGTGCTTTATTATTTGGATTTACCTTTTACTTTATTTTTATTTTAATGAATATCATTAATAATATAAGAACAAAAGGAGAATTTTCTAAAACCCAATTGACTATTCTGGCAAGCAACACCTTCTTATTCTATGCCGCGGGAATGGCTATCTTAACCAATTTTCATCCGGAATTAAGAGGTTTGTTTACTACCGCAATTGCATTGCTGAATTTAACTTATGCCTGGTTCCTTTATAAAAAATTCGGACTGGATAAAAAAGCAGTTTACTTACTTATTGGTCTAACATTAACTTTTATAACGCTGGCAATTCCAATTCAGTTTGAAAGCAATTATATTACTTTATTCTGGGCTGCAGAAGCTGTTTTACTATTGTGGCTTTCTCAAAAATCGAAAATTTCAAGTTATCGATTTGGTTCAGTAATTGTTCATGCCCTTATGATAATCAGTCTGATAATGGACTGGAACAAGTATTATAATGGCAATGCCGTTTTAAACATTGTACTTAATTCAATATTTACAACAGGTGTTTTTGCGGTAATATCTCTGTTTGCCGTGTCACATTTACTGAAACATGAAAGTGAAAGAATTAAACTATTAGGTATTCAATTCAATCCGGAAAAATATAAAAAATTAATTTTAGGATTAGGATATGTAATTGGTTATCTGGTTGGAATATTTGAAGTTACCTATCAATCAAATTATGCCATAACTAACTCAAGTTCTGCTGCTGCCCTGCCTATTGTTTATCACTTACTATTCTTTGCTCTGCTGGCAACACACTTAGTAAAAAAGAAAACCGAAGGAGGAAATCATGCTACAACATTAATTGCTGTAATCAATATTATTCTGTTTGCATTTTGGTTTAGCAATTATGCATTCATCGAACATAAAGATATATTGGCTTCTGGTACTGGAAAATCAATTGCTTTTTATCTGCATTATATTTCATTGCTAATTATCGTTTATTTTGGATTCTTATTATATAAAATAAATTCTGAAAAGATGATTCTTTCTATGTTCAACAAAAAGTTTTTTGTCTGGGCTGCAGCATTTTTTATTATTTATATTGCCAGTTCAGAAGTTATGCTTCATGGACTTGTATTAATGAATTCTCCAGTCACTTTACATGACATACAAACCAGTCCAATGTTTGCAAGTTACAAATTAGAAATCCCTTATCTGCGTGAATTAATAGCGGAAGATTCAATTGAATTAGCGAGAACAAAAATAATAAAAACAGGTTTTCCAATTCTCTGGGGAATTCTGGCCTTTTTATTTTTAATTATCGGAATAAAAAAGCAAGTCAAAACGATTCGAATTATTGCATTAAGTTTACTTGGATTAACTATTTTGAAATTATTTATATACGACATCAGTAATATTTCTGAAACCGGAAAAATTATATCATTTATCCTTTTGGGAATCTTAATTTTGATTATTTCATTTGTTTATCAAAAAATCAAAGTCCTAGTTATTGATGAAACCAAACCTAATGAAACCAATGAAACTAAATAATTTTTTTATATTCTTATTCCTGACAAACCTTTCTTTTGGCCAATTTCAAACAACGGGAAAAATAAAAGAAGTTACAGAAAATGGTTTCCATGAAATTGTTCTGTCCCCGGATATTCGATCTTATTCAAAACAGAATTTGAGCGATGTCAGGATTTTTAATGCGAAAGGAAATGAAATCCCTTATTTTATAAAGAGTAATTCTGAAGCTTTATTAAATTCATTTGAAGAATATAACATTGTTTCAAAAATGGTTTTCCCTAAGAAAAGCACTTCAATAGTTATTGAAACTCGTTCTGTAAAAAACAACAACCAGATTTCGTTATTTATCGCTAACGCTGATGTCGAAAAAAACTATTCTATCTCCGGAAGCAATGATTTGAAAGAATGGTTTGGAATCTCAAATTCGCAAACCTTATACGATTTAAACAGCTCTACAGAGTCAAGTATAGTGAAAACAATTTCATATCCTTTAAGCATCTATAACTATTTGAGAATTGATTTTGATGACCGAAAAACGCTTCCAATTAATGTTTTAAAAGTTGGGAATTTCAACACACAGTTTCAAAAAAATATAGTACAGGAAATTAAGCCCAAAAAATCGACAACATCTGAAATTTCACCAGAAAAAGAAACTCAAATTCATGTCCTTTTTGACAGACCCCAAGTTATCAACAATATTACCTTTGAGATTTCAAAGCCAACTTATTACAAACGTAAAGCTATTATTTACAAGAAAACAGCAATTCAGAACAAACGAAAATATCAAATAGTCGATGAAGAAATTGTCTCATTCGAATTAAATTCAAACACCAAAAACAGTTTTGAAGTTCCGGAAATATTCGAAAAAAATTTTTATATCAAAATAGAAAATCACGACAACCTGCCTTTATTGGTTTCGAAAATAAAATACAGTCAAAAACCAATTTCTATTATTGCAGATTTAAATGCAAATGAAAAATACAGTATAAAAACAGGAAATAAAAACCTAACTGAGCCAGATTATGATTTATCTGATTTTAAAAACAATATTTCAGAAATTCTGCCTCAAACTTACATCTACAATATGAAACGAAATCAAATACCCAAAAATCAAATTGACAACAAATCTTTTTGGCAGCAAGGCTGGTTTATGTGGCTTTGTATTGTACTTGGAGGGATTACGATTTTATTTTTCACAGCAAGTCTGATAAAAGATTTGAAAGAAAAAAATTAAACTTATTTAATTTTATTTTTAAACAATTTACACTTGTAATTCCAAACCTGAAAATTATAAACATAAAGAAATTTCCGGGCTTATTTATGATATTTAAAAAATAAATTCATCCCGACACCCACCAAACAAAAGGCTGAACAATGTTTAGCAAATGTTAACAAAATAGATTTTCAAAAACCATAAATAATTGTATTTTTACGGTTCAAAATTTAGAAAATAAATGGGCAAAATCATTGCGATTGCTAATCAAAAAGGAGGCGTTGGAAAAACTACTACATCAGTAAATCTTGCTGCCTCATTAGGTGTTTTAGAAAAAAAAGTATTACTAATTGATGCTGATCCTCAGGCAAATGCCACATCTGGCTTAGGTATTGATGTAGATTCTGTTGAAATTGGAACCTACCAGATATTGGAACACAGCCATACACCTAAAGAAAGTATTGTAAAATGCTCAGCTCCGAATGTTGATGTTATTCCGGCCCACATTGACTTAGTTGCCATTGAAATCGAATTGGTGGATAAGGAAAACAGAGAGTATATGCTGAAAAAAGCATTAGAAAGCGTTAAGGATGAATACGATTTTATCATTATTGATTGTGCGCCTTCATTAGGTCTTTTAACTTTGAATGCCTTAACAGCTGCAGATTCTGTTGTTATTCCAATTCAATGTGAATATTTTGCATTGGAAGGGTTAGGAAAACTATTGAATACTATAAAAAGTATCCAGAAAATTCACAATCCGGATTTAGATATTGAAGGTTTATTGCTGACTATGTACGATTCGAGGCTGCGTTTATCGAATCAGGTAGTCGAGGAAGTTCAAAAACATTTTAATGATATGGTTTTCGATACCGTTATTCAACGAAACGTTAAATTAAGTGAAGCCCCAAGTTTTGGTGAAAGCATTATTAATTATGACGCAACCAGCAAAGGAGCAGTTAATTATATTAGTCTGGCTCAGGAAATTATAAAGAAAAACAGCAAATAGTTTTTTATGACAAAAGCAATTAAAAAGCAAGCGTTAGGAAGAGGATTATCAGCCTTACTAAAAGATCCGGAAAACGACATTACATCAGTAGAAGATAAGAACGCTGACAAAGTGGTGGGAAATATTATTGAACTTGAAATAAGTGCTATAGAAATTAATCCGTTTCAGCCCAGAAGTAATTTTAATGAAGAATCATTACGTGAATTAGCGACTTCTATCAAGGAACTTGGTGTGATCCAGCCAATTACTGTTCGAAAAATGGACTTTAATAAATACCAGTTAATTTCCGGAGAACGTCGTTTACGTGCTTCGACTTTGGTTGGCTTAACGCATGTTCCTGCTTACATTCGTATTGCAAATGACAATGAATCATTAATAATGGCTTTGGTTGAAAATATTCAGCGTCATGACTTAGATCCTATCGAAATTGCACTTTCATACCAGCGTTTGATCGATGAAATTCAATTAACACAGGAGCAGATGAGCGAACGCGTTGGAAAAAAACGTTCTACTATCGCAAACTATTTGCGTCTTTTAAAATTAGATCCAATTATTCAAACTGGTATCCGTGATGGTTTTATTAGCATGGGACATGGCCGGGCAATTATCAATATTGAAGATTTAGATATCCAAACTGATATTTACCAAAAAATAGTAAGCCAAAATTTATCTGTTCGCGAAACAGAAACTTTGGTAAAAAACTATCATGAAAGTTTAAAACCAAAAGCAGAAGGAAAAACAAAGCCAGATTCTTCATTTGTAGTTAAAGAAACACACAAAAACACTTTTAATGATTATTTTGGTTCAAAAATTGATATAAAAGTTGCGGGTAACGGAAAAGGAAAAATCACAATTCCTTTTAACTCAGAAGCCGACTTTAACAGAATTATAAAATTAATAAACGGGTAGTGAATAAAATTGTCCCCATAATCCTACTGTTCTTTTTCTTAGGAACCGTCTCTCTTTTTGCCCAGGTAAAGGAAGAAACGGTTTTAGTCGCTAAAGACACTACCAAGATGCAGGAAATAGACCCACTAACGCCTGCAAAAGCAGCCTTTTATTCGGCAATTTTACCAGGTTTAGGGCAAGCTTACAATAAAAAATACTGGAAAATTCCTTTGGTTTATGGAGCAATCGGTACCAGCCTGTATTTTTATCTTGACAATAATAAAAAATATCATAGTTATCGAGACGAATACAAAAGGAGACTTGAAGGATATGGTATAGGCACTGGAGGAAAATACGATTATCTAGACGACAGCAGACTTATTGATGGTCAAAAATTTTATCAGCGTAATCGTGATTTATCTGCTTTATTTGTTGTTGGATTTTATGCATTAAATATAATCGACGCCAATGTAGATGCCGCATTACTTCAGTTTAATATTAACGAAAGACTGTCTTTACGTCCGGAAATTTATCCCAACGATGTAACTTTTAAACCAAATGTTGGACTAACTTTTAATTACAACTTTTAAATTCGGCATGTTCCAATTTAAATAAAAAAATATACAAAATGAAAATTGCACTTTTAGGGTACGGAAAAATGGGTCAGGTAATTGAAAGAATAGCTTTAGAAAGAGGTCATAAAATAGTTTTGAAGAAAGACGAATTTAATACTTATGACGGACTTTCAACAGCTGACGTTGCCATCGATTTCAGTGTTCCAACTGCTGCAGTAAGCAATATCTCAAGCTGTTTTAACAATAATGTTCCTGTAGTATCAGGGACTACAGGCTGGCTGGAACATTATGATGAAATGGCAGCACTTTGCCATGAAAAAAAAGGAGGATTTATTTCAAGTTCAAATTTTAGCCTTGGCGTAAATATTTTCTTTGAATTGAATGAATATTTAGCCAAAATCATGTCGCAGTTTGATTCTTATAAAGTAGCAATGGAAGAAATTCATCATACACAAAAACTAGATGCTCCAAGCGGAACTGCAATTTCTCTGGCAAAAGGAGTTATAGAAAATAGTAATTATACTAACTGGACTTTAGAAGAAGCAAAAGCTAATCAGATACATATAGAAACAAAAAGAATTGGTGATGTACCGGGAACTCACAGTATAACATACAATTCTACAGTTGATAATATTGAGTTAAAACATACTGCACACAATCGTGAAGGCTTTGCTTTAGGGGCCGTTATTGCTGCTGAATGGTTAGCCGGTAAAACAGGAATCTATACAATGAAAGACGTTTTAAACCTGGAATCCAAATAAAAATTAAATAAAAATATTCTGAATTTCAGAACTAAAATATAAAATTATGACACTTTATCTTTGGTTTATTTTTTTCCTGGCTGTACAAATAATACATTTTTTAGGCACCTGGAAATTATATCAGGCGGCTGGCAGAAAATCCTGGGAAGCAGCAATCCCTGTTTATAACTCGATAGTTCTGATGAAAATTATTAGTCGCCCAACATGGTGGACTATTTTACTTTTTATCCCAATTATTAATTTGATTATGTTTCCTGTTGTTTGGGTGGAAACTTTAAGAACTTTTGGAAAGAAATCAACTTTAGATACAATATTAGGGATTTTTACATTTGGATTTTACATTTACTATGTAAATTATACCCAAAAATTAGTACATAATCCGGACAGAAAATTAACTTCAGAGAACAAAGCAGGAGATACTATAAATTCTTTGCTTTTTGCCATAATAGTAGCAACATTAGTACATACTTATATTGTTCAGCCTTTTACTATTCCAACTTCTTCGTTAGAGAAATCCTTATTAATTGGTGATTTTCTTTTTGTAAGCAAAGTAAATTACGGACCTCGTGTTCCTATGACAACTGTCGCATTACCAATGGTTCATGATTCTATTCCCCTGACAAAAAATAAATCATATTTAAGCTGGCCACAATTGCCCTATTTTAGACTGCCTGCTTTAGAGAAAATTAAAAATAATGATATTGTTGTGTTTAACTGGCCAGTCGATACGGTGCATTACTTTTTTGAACCAAAAGGAAGACCAGGTGTAATAAAACCAATTGACAAAAAATCTAATTATGTCAAGCGATGCGTTGGAATTCCTGGTGATAATTTAACAATAATAGATGGCTTTGTATTTATAAATGGCAAAAAATTAGTGCTGCCGGAAAGAGCAAAACCTCAATATGAGCATAAAATATATGCCGCTAAAGGAATATCAAATGAATTATTGAAAACTACCGGATCTACTGAGTTCTCAAGGACTTACATTATAAAGCCGACTTCTGATGATCAGTTAGAAGCTGTTAAACCTTATATCATTAATGCTAATCAAAATCCTGATAATTCATTTACCATACAAACCGGATTTAACGGATTACCAGCAACTGTAATTCAAAGTACCGGAATATATGCGCAGGAACAATATCTTGCAGAAGCAAATGCTAATCTTACTTTGAAGGCTGCTGATGAATTAAGAAAAAACAAGGCAATTGATTCTATAATTCGATATGTAGATAAAAAACCTGGTGGCACAGAAATTTTTCCTCATAACGGAAAATGGACAATGGATGAATATGGGCCCATATTGATTCCTAAAGCCGGAGCAACTGTACAATTGAATAGCGAAAATATAGGTTTATATTCCCGAATAATTGGTACCTATGAAAACAATAAATTAGAAATAAAAGACAACCAAATAAAAATTAACGGACAGCCAGCGAACAGTTATACTTTTACAAAAGATTATTACTGGATGATGGGAGACAATCGTCACCATTCTGAAGACAGCCGTTACTGGGGTTTTGTTCCTAGCGATCATATTGTAGGAAAACCTGTTTTTATTTGGCTAAGCTGGGATACAAACGGAAAAGGAATCAATAAAATTCGTTGGGACAGAGTCTTTACTACTGTTGATGGCGACGGTCAGCCGCAATCTTATTTCAAATACTTCTTAATTATTCTGGCTGCATATTTTATTGGTGACTATTTTTGGAAAAAAAGAAAAGAAAGCAAATAATATTACCTAATGTCTGAATTGAAAAGTCATAAAGTCGTGTTTGATCCGGCTTTATGACTTTTCAATTTTAAGCTTAAAAACTTAATGAATATGAATTCCTTATTACTTCCAACCTATTTTCCATCCATTAGCCATTTTGCAGTAATGGCACAATCTGAAAGTATTACTTTTGAAATGGAAGATAATTTTCAGAAGCAAACCAACAGAAACAGAACGTACATATATAGTCCCAATGGCATACAGCTCTTAAATATTCCCGTTAAACATTCTAAAAATGCACATCAAAAAACAAAAGATGTGTTGATAGAAAATGAATTTGACTGGCAAAAACAACATTTTAAATCTTTGGAAGCTGCTTATAGAAGTTCTCCTTTTTTTGAATTTTTTGAAGATGATATTACGCCTGTATTCGAAAAGAAACATACTTTTTTAATGGATTTAAATATGGAAGTTTTAGAAATAACGACCAAGTGTCTACGAATGAAATTGGAGTTCGGCAAAACAAGCGAATATTTTCATGACACAGTAAATACTTGTGATTTTAGATATTTGGCAAATGGTAAAAAAGACACCAATTCATTTGAGAGATACCAACAGGTTTTTGATGACAAACATGGCTTTATAAACAATCTGAGTATTTTGGATTTGCTTTTTAATGAAGGTAAATTTGCAATGGATTACTTGAAAACACAAAAACTGATTCATCCTTAATCCATAGAAAGTATTGTCATTATTGGATAATGATCCGAATTTTCAAAATCCGAAAAACTTTCGAATTTTTTAATTTTCATTTTACTATCCGCAAAAATATAATCGATTCTTGCCGGGTAATATTTGAATTTATAGGTAGCTCCAAAACCTTTTCCCGCTTCTTCAAAGGTATCTTTTAATTTACCTTTTATATTTCGGTAAACATATGAAAACGGACTGTTATTCATATCCCCACAAATAATAATGGGATATTTACATTCTTTGATATTCTCTTTAAAAACCTCTGCCTGTTCCTGCTGCTGTGTAAATCCTTTACTGATTCTGCTGTAAATTTGTTGCGATTTTCGTTGATTTACATTGTCAATATCATCAGATATTTTATCAACATCAGGAGAAATCTTAATAGATTGTAAATGCATATTATAAACGCGAATAATATCCTTCCCGCGTTTTATATCAGCGTAAATCACATTATTATCCGATTTAGGAAAAATAATATTGCCTTCATTTATAATGGGAAATTTAGAAAATATGGCCTGCCCTGTTTTAATCTGATTTCCATCTATAAAAATATAACGATGCGGATATACTTTTAAATCCAAATGTGCAGAGTTTGAGTATTCCTGAATACACAGAATATCAGGATCCTTTTCATTGATAAAAGTTGTGATATTTGATGGAATATCATCACGATCCAGCCATTTAAAAACATTAAAAAGCCGCACATTATAGCTCATTACCGAGAAATTTTTTTCATCTTCGACATATTCCTTATTAGAAAATTTATAAAATTTACTGATAAAAGTAATTCCCGTCAATAATACCAAACCTGACAAAATCAAGCGTTTTTTAAACTGTACTCCCCAGTAAAAAAAGAACAAGGCGTTTAGTATGAAGAATGCCGGCATAAATAATGTCAAAACTGATAAAAGCGGAAAGCTTTTAGGTGCAAGAAAAGGTAAAATATAGACAGTAAAAGTCACTACAGTCAATACTATATTTAGAAAAAACATTATTTTATTAAACCAGGACAGGTTTTTCATATTTCTAATTATCGGTTTATTTACCTGCTTTAAACAAAAATTCTTTTTCTTCTTTAGTGAGACAATCGTAACCGGACTGGCTAATTTTATCTAAAATCTCATCAATCTGCTGTTGGGTTTTATCTTTAGTAACAATTCTTGATATTGGTTTCTCTGAAGGTTTATTATAATTTTTGTGCACTTTTTTAAAAGGAGTCGAAGAAGATTTACCAAATAGGTTAGCAAAAAAATCTAAAATTCTGGAAATTATCACACTCAAATCGGTTCCGTTCTGAAGTAATTTAATAAATATAAAGCCAAAAAAAGCTCCGGCAAAATGCGAAATATGACCGCCCATGTTAACAGAACGTAATTGCACTAAATCTAAAATCAAAATCACCGCAGTTATATGCCAAAGCTTTACGTTTCCGAATAAAAACAAACGCACATTCATTAATGGAGAATAGGTCGTTGCAGCAACTAGAATTGCCATTATAGCCGCAGAAGCACCAACAATAGATCCATAAATATTAGAAAAATAAAAACTTAAGGCAAAAACCAGTCCGGCAAAAAGAGCACTTAAAATATATAATCCTAAATACTGCTTTTGAGTAAAAAAAGTTAAAAACAAATTACTTGCAAAATTTAAAACCATCATATTAAATAACAGATGCCAAAAATCAAAATGAAAAAAAGCATAAGTTAAAAGTGTCCAGGGTTTAAACAAAAACACTTGTGGATCTGACGACAAAGCCAACCAATTTGGATAAGCGAACGCGCCTGTAAAATTCGGCCAGAAAAACACTAACGAAATCAGAAAACAAGCAATGTTCCAATAGATAAGCTTCATGGCGATACCGCCTAATTTATATTGCAATTTCAAATCATCCAGAATATTCATAAAAGCTTTTGAGTTTATATTACTATTTAAAGTTAAAAATTAATTCCAACGGTTTTTATCAAACTGATTTTTTTTCCAATAGAGCATCATTAAAAACCCAGTTATCGCTCCACCAATGTGAGCAAAATGAGCGATTCCAGTACCACCGCTACCAAACAATGAACTTCCTCTAAAACCTAAAAATAAATCAATAGCTAAAAGTCCTGGAACAAAATATTTTGCTTTTATTGGAACAGGAATAAACATTAATGCCAGTTCAGCATTTGGAAACATAAAAGCAAAAGCCGTAAGTAATCCGTATATAGCTCCAGAAGCTCCTACAACTGTACCCCTTGAGATAGCTGTTGCTTCAGACAAAACACCAAATTGTTCTTGATTACATCCAGCCTTTTCTAAAATTGTTCTAATATTTCCTGCCACCATTTGCCCATTAGAATCAAAAAGTGATTTATAATCTGCATTCAGTATTAATTGTAACTCAGATTTAGACAAATTCAAACTAGAAACTGAATCTAGAAGAGAATGTATTTGAATGTAATTTATCGCAGTGTGCAATAAAGCTGCACCCAAACCGCAAGAAATATAAAAAAACAAGAATTTTTTACTACCCCAAAAATGCTCTAATGCTGAACCAAATGAATATAAAGCAAACATATTAAAAGCAATATGCATAAATCCACCATGCATAAACATATGAGTTATAGGCTGCCATAATTCAAAATTATTATTCTCAGGATAGTAAAGTGCTAAAATTCTGTAAGCCGGATTCATATCTGGATTCATATCAAGACCAAAATGTCCTAAAGCAAGAGTTCCAACAAAAAAAAGAACATTTATTATAATTAACTGTTTTACAGTTTCAGTCATATTCATCATAAGGCAAACTTTTTATCTATATCTTCCACACGCATGGTGATGAAAGTCGGTTTTTGAAAAGGTGAAATATTGGGATCTTTACAGGCAAATAATCCGTTGACCAGATTGTCCTGCTCTTTTTCGGTTAAATAAGATCCAGTCTTAACCGCTAAACTTTTAGCCATCGATTTGGCAATAGTATCATTCTGACTGTAACTGCTCGCCGGAATTCCGTCCTGCAAATCGCTCAACAACTGCTCTATAACCATAGAAACTTCACTTTCGGTAATATTGACCGGAATTCCGGAAATTACAATATGATCGGTTTGAGGCAGCTCAAAAACAAAACCTGTGGTTTCTAATGAGGGTTTTAATTCTTCTATCAATGTCATTTCATCAGAGGAGTAAAATAAATTCAACGGAAACAACAATTGCTGGCTTGACGCCTGATTTACCGTCATATTTAATAAAAATTGTTCATACAAAATACGCTGATGAGCCCTTTGCTGATCGACAATTACCATTCCTGATTTTATCGGTGAAACAATATATTTTTTATGAATCTGATACGTTTTCTGAACGGCCTGCTCTACATCATTATCATTAAAAAGCGAAGAAGTTACTTCTTCATTTTCGAAAGTAAATGGAGAACTTTCAATACTTTCAGTTTCCAAACCTACATATAAACTTTCCCAACTCGCAGTCGGTTCTACTCTTTTTGAATATCCTGAGTATGATGAATTAAAAACCGAACCAGACGCCGAACCAGATTTAGAATAATGCTTATTCGTTTTGTCATCCGTAAATGGATTAAAAGTTCCATCAACCTGAATCGTTGGAGTTTCTGCCTCTACATCTTTGTAATGATAAGGTGTATCCAAATTAGAATCACGATCAAAGTCAAGAATCGGAGATACATTAAACTGACCCAAACTATGTTTGATTGAAGCTCGTAAAATAGCATATAGAGCCTGTTCATCATCAAATTTGATTTCAGTTTTCGTGGGATGGATATTGATGTCAATTGTATTAGGCGGAACTTGTAAATACAGGAAATAACTGGGCTGACAGCCGTCTTTCAAAAGCCCGTCATAAGCCGCCATTACGGCGTGATGCAGATAACCGCTTTTAATAAAACGATCGTTTACAAAAAAGAACTGTTCGCCCCTGTTTTTCTTTGCAAATTCTGGTTTACACACAAATCCCTGAATCGATATGATTTCAGTATCTTCGTTTACAGGTACTAATTTTTCATTGGTCCTGCCTGAAAAAATCCCTACAATCCGCTGACGGAAATTAGAAGAAGGCAAATTATACATTTCACTTCCGTTATGATAAAATGTAAAATGAATATTGGGATGTGCCAAAGCTACTCTTTGAAATTCATCCATTACATGGCGAAATTCAACCGTATCCGACTTTAAAAAATTACGCCTTGCCGGAATATTAAAAAACAGGTTTTTGACTGCAAAAGAAGTTCCTTTAGGTAAAACCGCCACTTCCTGAGAGACAAATTTACTTCCTTCAATAACAATATGTGTCCCCAGCTCTTCCTGATCCTGCTTGGTCTTCATTTCCATGTGTGCAATTGCTGCAATAGAAGCCAACGCTTCACCACGGAATCCTTTCGTGCACAATGAAAACAAATCCTCAGCCTGACGGATTTTTGAAGTAGCATGACGTTCAAAACACATTCTTGCATCTGTCACACTCATTCCTAAACCATTATCAATAACCTGAACCAGTGATTTTCCAGCATCCTTAATAATGAGTTTTATATCGGTTGCTTTTGCGTCAACAGCATTTTCCAATAGTTCTTTTACCACTGAAGCCGGCCTTTGAACCACTTCACCGGCGGCAATTTGATTCGCGACATGATCAGGAAGTAATTGAATAATACTCGACATTAAAAATTGTGTTTAAGGTTAGTTTTGCCAATCAATTGACATTTAAGGTTTAAAAAAAATCAAACCAAGGTGTACAAATTTAATGAATTTATACGTTGTTTTTGATCATGTTTAATCATAAAAAAAACAAAAAACCTATACTATTTTACATGGTATAGGTTTTAGTATTTTAAAACAATTGTATTTTATTGTTTATCTATTTTTATTGGGGTTTCTTCGATTTGAATTGCTCCTGAAGATAGTAAAGGCTGATTAAAAGGGTGTGACATTGATGCCTGTTGACGAATATAAGCCATTTTAATAGCCGCAATTGCCGCTTCTGTGCCTTTATTTCCATGAATCCCTCCACTTCTGTCAATAGATTGCTGTATATTGTTGTCTGTCAAAACACAAAAAATAACAGGAATATCAGTTTGCACATTAAGATCTTTAATTCCCTGTGTAACACCTTCACAAACAAAATCAAAATGTTTTGTCTGTCCCTGAATTACGCATCCAATTACAATAACGGCATCAACATTTTGCGTTTGCAGCATTTTTTTTGCTCCATAAATTAACTCAAAACTTCCGGGAACATTCCAACGGATAATTTGCTGAACAGGAACTTCATTGTCTATCAACGCTTCAAAAGCCCCATTATAAAGTCCTTCAGTTATGGTATCATTCCATTCAGAAACAACAATCCCAAATCGAAATTCTTTCGCATTTGGGATTGTGTTTTTATCGTATTCTGATAAATTTTTATTTTCAGTAGCCATCTTTAATATTTTAGAATAAATTTCAGATTGCTAAATTACAAATCTTAAATCTAAATCTGAACTCTATTACTTATATTATTGTGCTAATCCAATCAAGGCATCTACAGAAGAAGCTTCCGGAGTACCATCATAATTTTCTTTTATATCTGTCAAATATTTCAGCGCCTCTTCTTTTTGACCTAAAGCAATTGCCGTTTTACCTGCTTTTAATAAGAAACGAGGTGTAATAAAATCGTTTTTATTCGATTCTGCAGCTTTCACGTAATAGCTTAAAGCATCTTTTTGATTGTTTTTTTGAGAATAAGCATCTCCAATTCCACCAATCGCCAAAGCATTAACTATAGCATCATCTGATTTAAATTCACCCAAATATTTAATTGCTTCATCAAATTTACTCGTATTCAGGTAAGCCATTCCGGCATAATAATTAGCTAAGTTTCCTGCATCTGTTCCAGAATATTCTTCAGCAATTTTAATGAATCCAAATTTACCTTCAGAACCATTCAAAGCCAATTTATATAATGAATCACTTGCTACACCGCTAGTTGCTTTTTCGAAGTTTTGCTGTGCAACAAACATTTCGCTTGCGGCTTCGTCTTGTTTAGGTGCTTCGATAAATTTTTGATAAGCTAAATAACCAATAGTTGCAATAGCAATACCAGCAACTAAACCAATAATGATTTTTTGATTTTTAGCAACCCAATCCTCAGTTCTTGAAGCAGTTTCATCTAATTTAGAAAAAACGTCAGCTGTAGTACTGTTTTTTCCATCAAGAATTACTTGTTGTTCTTCATTCACAACCTCCTCTTTAACTTCCTTTTCCTTTGGTGCTTTATATCCTCTTTTATTGTAAGTAGCCATTTAAAATTAATTTAGTGAACGGCAAAAATAAAATTTTTATTGAAACTGAAGTAAAAAAAATCAATTTTATATCTATTTTATATTAAATAATTTAAACAATCGTAATTACTTTCAGTTAAGCAATAAAATAATTTATCCTGAAACGTGCTAAAAACCTTTTATATGGATAATTTTCGATAATTTGCACCCTCAAATTTTCGTTGTTCAAAACACTGAATTTTACCCTTACAGTTTCTTACAAAATGCATTTAAACAAAATTTCCTTATTCAATTACAAAAATTTCTCTGAAGCAAGTTTTGATTTTGATCTCAAGATTAACTGTTTTGTAGGCAAAAATGGAATTGGCAAAACCAATGTGCTCGATGCCATTTATCATTTGGCTTACGGGAAAAGTTATTTTAATCCGTTAGCCGTACAAAACATCAAGCACGGAGAAGAGTTTTTTGTGATTGATGCTGAATTAGAAAAAAATGAAAGAACGGAACAAATTGTCTGCAGTTTAAAAAAAGGGCAAAAAAAGGTACTGAAAAGAAATGGGAAAGCGTATGATAAATTTTCAGACCATATAGGATTCATTCCGTTGGTTATTATCTCTCCGGCAGATCGGGATTTAATTGTAGAAGGAAGCGAAACACGCCGAAAATTTATGGACAGCGTAATCTCGCAATCAGATTCAACTTACCTGCATCAGCTTATTCAATATCAGAAAGTAATCGTACAGCGAAATGCCCTGCTGAAATATTTTGCCCTCAACCATGTTTTTGACAATGATACCTTATCTATATACAATCAACAATTAAATGGTTTTGGGAAATCTATTTTTGAAAAAAGAAAAGATTTCCTCGAACAATTCGTCCCTATATTTAAGGTACACCATGAGGCAATAACGGGTTCTGAAGAAACGGTGCAATTGGTTTATGAAAGCCATTTGTTAGAAAAAGATTTACTAACCCTTCTTGAGGAAAACATCAATAAAGACAGGGCTTTACATTATACAAGTGTAGGAATTCATAAAGATGACTTATCGTTTGAAATTGATTCCCATCCTATAAAAAAATTCGGATCACAAGGTCAGCAAAAGTCATTTTTGATTGCTTTGAAATTAGCCCAATTTGAGTTTTTGAAGAAACAAAGCGGCGTAAAACCGCTGTTGCTTTTTGATGATATTTTTGACAAACTAGATGAAAGCCGCGTTTCTAAAATTATAGAAATGGTTAACAGCGAAACATTTGGACAGCTTTTTATTTCGGATACACATCCGGAACGTACGGAAACAATTGTAAAATCGACTCATCAAAGCTATAAAATATTCAATTTATAATTTCATTCGGAATCAAAATTGAAAATCATTAATTTAGCCTATATAAAAATATAATTATGAAATTTTCTCCCACCATATTAATGTTTGTTCTTGTGATATTCACTTCATGCAACGGTCAAACAACAGGTAATTTTGAAGAGATTGCCCCAAAAGAATTTTCTGAAAAAATAAAATTTACTAAAAATCCTCTGGTTCTGGATGTTCGCACTCCTGACGAATTTACCTCTGAACATATTGATAATGCAGTAAACATAAACTGGAATAGTCCTGATTTTGTTTCTAAAACTGATAGTTACGACAAATCAAAACCTGTTTTTGTCTATTGTTTAAGTGGAGGAAGAAGCAAAAAAGCCGCTGCAAAACTTAATGAATTAGGTTTCACAAAAGTTTACGAGTTAGAAGGTGGAATTTTAAAATGGAAAGCGGATGGCATGATGAAAAATTCTACTAAACAGATTGGAATGACTCAGGACGATTTCAATAAATTATTGCATACCGACAAAAAAGTGCTGGTTGATTTTTATGCCGAATGGTGTGCGCCATGTAAAAAAATGGAACCGTATCTTTTAAAAATGCAAAAAGAATTGGCAGATAAAGTAACCATCATTCGTATTGATGTCGATAAAAACAAAACATTAGCAACCCAAATGAAAATTGATCAGCTTCCGATTGTTATTCTATACCAAAATCACGAAGTAAAATGGAAGAATCTGGGTTATATAGATGAGCAAGATTTAAAAAAACAACTGCAATAAATACACTGATATGCTTACAAAAGAATCATTGAAATTTTTAGACGATTTAAAAATCAATAATAACAGGGATTGGTTTCAGGATAACAAAAAACGATACGAGATTTTCAAAAAAGAGTACCATCAATTAGTAAGTGATTTTCTGGATGCAATGAAACCGCTTGATCCTTCGTTGGAATTACTAGAAGTTAAAAACTGTACATTCCGTATCAATCGCGATATTCGGTTTTCTAAAGACAAATCACCTTATAAAGCGCATTTAGGTGTTTGGATGTCAACAGGTGCCAAAGGCGCCAACCGTTCCGGATATTACGTGCATATTGAAAAAGGTGCGAGTTTTATTGCCGGAGGATTTTATTCGCCGGATGCTGATCAATTAAAAAAAGTACGAAAGGAAATTGCCTTTTTTTATGATGACCTGGAAGCTGCTTTAGCCGACAAAAACTTCAAAAAAGAATTTGGAAGTTTGGATATAAACGAAAACAGTTCGCTTAAAAACCCACCAAGGGGGTATGAGAAAGACCATCCTGCAATTGAATTTTTAAAATTGAAAAGTTATACCGCTTCACAGAAATTCGACATAAAAGAAGTTACCCAAAAAGACTTTGTTTCAAAAATGAGCAAAAAACTCATTGCATTAAAACCTTTAAACGAATTCATTAATCGCGCTTTAGAAACGGATGAATCTTAAGCTGACAGAATGAAAAAAAGGAAAATACTTTTTTTAGGAGAATCCTATCGTGCAGATGCGATTACCTGGATGAACGGTTTAAGGGAATTTGGCGATTTTGAAATCTGTACATGGGAACTTCAGACACCAAACAATTCAAAACTAAATCGTTTCAAACGGATTTTAGAATATGGCTTCGCTCCTGTTTCGATTCGGAAAACAATCCGAAAAGAAAAACCGGACATGATTATTGCTGAAAGAACAACCAGTTATGGCTTTCTCGCTGCAATTTCAGGGATGCATCCAATTGCAATTGCCCAGCAAGGCCGGACCGATTTATGGCCGGAAGATTCTGTTTTATATCCTTTTAAGAAATTCATTCAGAAATACGCATTCAAAAAAGCTCATTTGATTCACGCATGGGGTCCGGTCATGACCATTTCTATGAAAGAAATTGGTGTTGATATGAAAAAGGTTTTGGTTCTTCCAAAGGGAATTGACTTATCCGCTTTCTCGCCCTACATTAATAATTCAAATAAAATTGAAGCTATTGTTACCCGTTCACTTCAACCCGAATATCGTCATGATTCTATTTTAAAAGCTTTTGCCATTTTACATCAAAAAGGAATTGATTTTTCCTTAACCATTGTTGGCAACGGAACCCGGTTACAATCTCTGAAAGATTTAGCCCAAAATTTACAAATTGAAAATAAAGTAATTTTTACAGGAAGAATTCCAAATACAGAACTTCCTAAATTTTTACAGCAGTCTAATATTTATATCAGCATGCCCATTACAGAGGGGGTTTCTGCTTCCTTGTTTGAAGCTATGGCCTGTAATTGTTATCCTGTTGTTTCAGATATCCCAGGAAATCAAAGCTGGATTACACATCGCAAAAACGGACAATTGATTGAAATTGATAATATTGAAAAACTGGCTGAAGAACTTGTTTGGGCTTTTGAAAATCAAGATTCAAGAAATGAAGCGATTTTACAAAACAGAAAATTTGTAGAAGAAAATGCCAATTACCACATTAACATGAAGATTATCTCAGATCAATATCATGAATTATTGAATAGATATTGGAATGCTAAAAACTAACGAATGGAAGATTTAATTAACGAATCTTACGACTTTGAACAAGTCGACAATAATCCCTTGCATACCAAATATGATTTTGTAAGCAATGGAGAAAAAGACATTCCGAAGAGAATTGCAATGATAAAATATCCTCACCCTGGTTTAGAAAAATTTTATAATTTAGGATTTGGTAATATTTTTATTGACAAAAATGGCAAGGAATTGATTTCTGATATGTCCAGGGATAATAACAAAGCAGATAAGGACAAAGTTCTAAAAACAGTTTTTACCTGTGCTTTGGATTTTTTATCCACTTCTCCAGAATCAATTTTGACTTTTTATGGCAATACATCTGCAAAACACAGACTGTATAAAATGGATTTAAATAAAAATTTACAATCTATTGCCAGTTGTTTTATTATCAAAGGCTGCATAATTCATGATTTAAAAATTACTGAAAATGAAGAAAACGGCAAAGAACTGCATTCAGTTATCAATACAGATACTATTGAATATCAGGATTATGACCCTGAAAAAAGCAGAACATACAGTTTTATAACTTTTAAAATTAAAGATCACTTAAAATAAAATTGTTTATATTTGTACTATTAAAATGATGCTGTTATGAAAAATATAATTAAAGATATTTTAGACAAATCAGGAAAGAAAACTGTTGTTTCTTATAAAGACAAGGATAACAGGCAATCCTTTGATGAAACTTTTGGAAAAAATAAAATGGAAATAGCCTCAAAAATAATTGGTGACAATTCAATATCCCTTTCTGAAAAATTAGCTTTAAAATAAAAATTAAATAATATATTATTTAATAGCCTTCAAATTTTGAAGGCTATTTTTTATTTAAATACAGATTAACAATAGAAAACCTTAGCTTCATTTCTTAAAATATCTTCTTAAATTACAACTGACATTTTTATTAAAATCCAACTCAAATAAATTATAATCCTTACTTTTGAAGTCAGAATCAATTCTTCAAAGCCTTTTTATTTATGGAAATTCAATCCAATTTTTCTTTAAAAAACTACAATACTTTTGGCATTGAAGCCAAAGCGAAAAAATTTGTTGCTGTTCATTCAACTGATGAGTTAAAAACTGTTTTAGAGGAAAATAAAAACGAGAAAAAATTTATTTTAGGAGGCGGAAGCAATATGCTTTTAACTAAAGATATTGAGGCACTTGTGATTCATATTGATCTGAAAGGAAAGAAAATAATCAAAGAGGATGATGACTTTGTCTGGGTAGAAAGCCAGGCTGGCGAAAGATGGCATGATTTCGTTCTTTACACCATCGAAAATAATTTTGGAGGCTTAGAGAATATGTCGCTAATACCCGGAAATGTTGGTACTACACCCGTTCAGAATATCGGAGCCTACGGAACCGAAATCAAGGATACTTTTGTTTCGTGTGAAGCTATGAACATTGAATCTCAGGAGATAAAAACCTTCACCAATGCCGAATGCCATTTTGGTTATCGTGAAAGTGTATTTAAAAATGAAATAAAAGATAAGTTCATTATTACATCCGTTATTTATAAATTAACCAAACGCCATCATAAAATCAATATTTCTTATGGAGATATTGCTGCAGAACTTGCGAAAAATAAAATTGAAATTCCAACTTTAAAAGATGTAAGCAATGCCGTGATTGCCATTAGACAAAGTAAATTGCCAGACCCGAAAGAGTTAGGAAACAGCGGAAGTTTTTTTAAAAATCCGATTCTATTGAAATCAGATTTCGAGAATATCCATACGAAATTTCCAGAAATGAAATATTATGAAGTTTCAGAAACCGAAGTAAAAGTTCCCGCTGGCTGGTTAATTGAAAAAGCCGGTTTTAAGGGTAAACGTTTTGGAGATGCAGGGGTTCATAAAAATCAGGCTTTAGTTTTAGTGAATTACGGAAATGCGACAGGACAGGAAATCTTAGCGGTTTCAAGAGATGTTCAAAAAACTGTTTTTGAAACTTTCGGTATTCATATCGAAGCAGAAGTGAATGTAATCTAGTAATTCACTAATTAATTCCTAAATGAAAAAACTTAATATCAGAGTGGTTTTTATTCAATTGGTTGGAATGATTTTTCTGATTCATGGCATTTTGCAATTAAGATTTTACACAGTAGCTGAAGAGTTTATTTGTGCTACAAGCCATTTTCAAGATGAAAAATCAGAATGCTGGAATAGATTGTTCCCTACCAAAGATGCAATTTTTAATTTTTTACCCAGCATATACATCTGGATATTTTTAGGCTTGTCATTAGGAATCATACTGATAGCTTTTTTGAATTGGAAAAATAAATTGTCTGCCCTAAACACCATTTTGGTTTCAATAGTAATGTACATCATTTTAAGGCTGAAATTTTTCAGAAAAGGAGTGTTTTCCCGATTATTTGATAATATTACTTCAGCATTTTCTGACGACTTTACAACACAATTTATCATCGGAGGAATTATTTTTACTATTACAGGAATTGCTGTTTTATGGCTTAGTGTGAATCTTAATATATTTAATTTTAGAAAGAAAAATTCAGATCAAATTAATTCATAAAAATGTACACACCTGACATCTATAAAAATGAAGATCCGGAATCGATCAGGATTTTTTTAAAAGAAAACAGTTTTGGAATTCTGATCAATCAGACAAATGGAAAATTATGTGCCACTCATATTCCGATAGAACTTGAAATAAATTCTGATGGAAAAGAAATATTACAAGGGCATATTTCCAGGCTAAATCCGCAGGCAGAAGGTTTCGTAGAAAATGATCAGGTTCTCGCTATATTTTCTGGACCTCACAGCTATATTTCTTCTTCCTGGTATGATCATGAAAATGTACCAACGTGGAATTATATTGCTGTACATGTTTATGGCAGAATTAAAATTATTAACGAACGTAACACAACAGAGCAGCTTAAAAAGTTAGTTGATAAATATGAAGCTAATTCAGAAAATCCTGTTCGTGTTGAAGATTTGTCTGCCAAAACCATGCGTCAGGTTAAAGGAATTTTTGGTTTTGAGATAGAAATTGACGAAATTCAGTCTACTAAAAAACTCTCGCAAAGCCGTGACGATCATAATTATAAAAATATCATTTCTGAGTTAAAAAAAACAGAAAACCCACAGTCTATTGCTGTTGCAAAAGAAATGTCAAAATACCGAAAGTAAATTGGTTTTAAACATTGAAAATTAGTAATTCATACCTACATTTGTTCTCGCAAAATTCAGAAATTAAAAAGACAATAAATTCATATGCTTATATTTTTACTTTACTTCTTTATTGCCGTTGTATTCATACAAATTTTTTACTACTTAGGGATTTTTGGAAAGTTTGCTTTTGCTAAACCCCATGGGATTACGCCAAAAAAAGTTCCGGTATCTGTAATTGTCTGCGCAAAAAATGAAGAAGAAAATGTAAAAAAGTTTATTCCTTTATTAGCAGAACAAAATTATCCTGATTTTGAAATTGTCTTAATTGATGATGCTTCAAGTGATGAAACCCTGGAAGCTTTTGAACAATTTGAGGAGCAATATGAAAATATACGTTTAGTAAAAGTAAAAAACAATGAAGCCTTTTGGGGCAACAAAAAATACGCTTTGACATTAGGCATAAAATCAGCTAAGAAAGAGTATTTATTATTTACTGATGCAGACTGTTATCCAGCTTCAAAAGAATGGATTACTGCTATGACTTCACAATTTACGCTGAACAAAACTATTGTTTTGGGATATGGTGCACACGAAAAAATCGAACGCTCTTTACTTAATAAAATTATACGTTTTGAAACCCTGCTTACTGCTATTCAATGCTTTTCATGGGCTAAAGCAGGATTTCCATATATGGGCGTTGGTAGAAACTTAGCCTATAAAAAAGAAGAGTTTTTTAATGTAAATGGTTTCATAGATCACATTCAGGTTCGCTCTGGCGATGATGACCTTTTTGTAAACCAGGCGGCAAATAAAACCAATATTACAATTGCGTATACTCCGGAAAGTTTTACGTATTCTAAACCTAAAGAATCGTATAAGGAATGGTTCGCCCAAAAAAGAAGACACGTTACTACAGCAAATTATTATAAATTTTTTGATAAATTACAATTAAGCCTTTTTTATACATCACAATTATTCTTCTTTTTATTAGTTATAATTTTACTCGCATTTCAGTTTCAATGGATTGCCGTGTTGGCTTTAGTGGCTACCCGCTACACTATTGCATGGATTGTAATTGGATTTTCTGCCGGAAAATTAAAAGAAAATGATATAAAAGTCTGGTTTCCTGTTGTAGAAATAGTGCTTATATTCACTCAAATCAATATCTTTATAACTAATCTCTTTTCAAAACCTGTACATTGGAAATAAATTCTAAAATAGAAAAAGCAAAAAAAGGTGACCAGATTGCCTTTACTTTTTTATTAGATTATTATTGGAATGAAGTGTACGGCTTTATGCTAAAACGTACTGAAAACGAAACCACTGCTGAAGATATTACAATTGAAACTTTCTCAAAAGCTTTTGATAAGATTGCCACTTATAATAAAGAATTCCAGTTTAACACCTGGTTAATTGCGATTGCAAAAAACGTTTACATTGATTTGTTACGCAAAAAGAAAACGTCTCTTTTTATTGAAATCACAGATACAGAAGATCAACAGGCTTATAATATTGCAGACACTACTCCATCTGCAGAAGATGCATTAATTAAGGAACAAAATTTATCCCGCCTGTTGCAATGCATAAAGGAATTAAAACCTCATTATCAGGAAGTGATTCAGTTGCGCTACTTTCAGGAAATGACCTATCAGGAAATTTCGGCTAAAATAAACGAACCTTTAAGCAATGTTAAAGTAAAACTTTTGCGTGCTAAAAAATTATTAGCTGAAATTATCAAACGTAATAGATAATTTATTATCTTTAATCAAAAGATAAAATATTCTTATGTATTTTATTAAAAAAATATCAAATTCACATACTGAAATTTAATTGTTTTTCGTTCTTAGTTAAACCAATACCCACGTTGCTTATGATTTAATGTTACTTAACCTTTTAAATCTATTAACTATGTCTAAATTAAGCCTTTACGAAACCAAGTGGACTGATCTTGTTTTCGAGAACAAAAACAAAGAGTACGGCGCGTACCAATTACGTCAGGAAAGTTCAAAAACCTCATTTTCTGCACTATTTTTAGCCTTATTGCTTATAGCAACTCTGGCAAGTGTATTTATGTTGATTAGCAAATTTCAAAATCCTGTCATCATAGCAACTATACCAACAGTTCTCGATGAAGTAATTAGGCCAGTAGATTTAAATCAGATTGTACCACCGGAAACTGAAGAAGCTGTTACGCCACCGCAAGAAGCTGCAGTGGCTGCACCAATCTCCTCTCAGTTAGTAAATCCTACAATAGTTTCTACTGAACAGGCTTATCAGGAAATTGCGCCTAATACAGATAACAGACCTGTTGTAGATAATACTTCCGAGGGAACACGAACTATTGTTAATGCATTACCATCAACTGGTGGAGGTGGTGGAGAAGTTGCACCATCAACACGAACTAATGAACCTGTTTTAATAAATGAGTTAGATAAGCTGCCTGAATTTCCCGGAGGAATGAGTAAGTTTTATACTTATGTTGGAAATAACTTCAACAGACCTGAATTAGATGCAGACAGAACTATGAGAGTATACGTGTCATTTGTTATAGAAAAAGATGGTTCCATGACTGATATAATAGTAAAACAAGATCCGGGTTATGGCCTGGGTAAAGAAGCTATAAGAGTTTTGAAATCATTAAAAACAAAATGGACACCAGGTATGATAAATTCTAAACCGGTAAGAACAGCATACAATCTTCCAATTACCATAAAGGTGGAAGCAGAATAAAACAACAAAAGCAGAATTTAGGTTCTGCTTTTTTTATGTTACTATTTTTATAAAATTAAGTTTGTAACCGAAAAATTGTTTCCTAAAATGTTACTTTTACATACCTTTAAATTAGTAATATCATAAAAAAATAAAAATCTTATAAAATGGGAATATTTTCGGCAATACTTGGTAATGCTGGCTCAGTCAGCCAGGATGACTTACTTAAAAAATATGGACAGCTTTTAATTGACAACGAAGAAATTGAAATGGGGTTTAAATTAATCCGGGACACTTTTATTTTTACCAATAAAAGATTAATTCTGGTTGATGTACAAGGCCTTACTGGTAGCAAAACAGAATATAAATCAATTTCATACAAAAGCATTACCCGATTTAGCGTAGAAACTGCAGGAACTTTTGAACTTGATGCCGAATTAAAAATTTGGGTTTCAAGCGAACAAAACCCAAGTATTATTAAGCAATTCAATAAATCTGTAAATGTATATGATGTCCAAAAAGTATTGGCACATCACGTTTTAGGGTAATTTTCAAATAAAAAACCCGGCAAATCTTATAATTTGCCGGGTTTGATTTATTAAATAAAATTATTTTTTCTTTTTTGCAGCTGTTTTTTTAATTGTCGTCTTTTTAACCGGAGCTCCATTAACAATTTTTTGCTGTACATATGCTTTGTAAACTCCATCTTGTTCAGCTCTTTTTTTAGCATCATCTGCTCTTTTCTTTGAATCAGGGTGAGAACTCATCATTTGATCAATAAATGAAGCTTCTGTTCCTTCGCTCATTTTTGCCAAAATTCTGAAAGCAGATTCTGCAGCATTCACATTATAACCATTTTTCTTCAAAAATTCATATGAGAATAAATCTGCTTCGGTTTCTTGTTTACGGCTATGCTTACTATCAATTAAGGCGCTTCCAATTTTTCCTAACTGGCTATCAGTAACTGACGCTACAGTAGCTGACTGTGAAGAAACTCCATCAATCAAGGCTTCTTTTTGGTAAGCTGCACGCATGGCATCCCTTGAGTCATTATTCGCAACGTGCCCGACTTCATGGCCAATAACCGCAAGCAATTCGTTATCATCCATAATATCCATTAATCCGGAATAGACACGAACACTTCCATCGGCAGTTGCAAATGCATTCACCTCTTTTAATTTATATACTTTATAATTTAGCGTATAACCTTCTCCTTTGGTATGTTTTCCAAAAAGCCTGTTTAACCTTATCGTATAAGGATCCTTTGGCCCTGCAACTTCATGCTCAGCGTCCATCTTTTCTACAGCAGCTTTTGACAATGCTGCCGCATCTTCATTGCTTAAAGTAAAACTTGCAACCCCTTTCTGAAGAGCTCCTATTGCCTTTTCTCCAAAATTAATTTGGGCATTCATTTTAGATGAAATAAAAAAAGCCAATGCAGCTCCTAAAACTATAATTTTATTTTTCATATTTCTTATTTAATTGATAACACAAATATACTCAGAACTAAAAAAATAAATGAAATTAATATTATTTGTTTTAGCTGTTAAACATTTATAGCATCATTTAGTTATTCAATTCACTACCGAATTTATGCTATGAAATTAACAAATCATCAATAATAAATCCATAACCAAACAACATAAGAAACGCAGATAATGCTAACTTAAACCAACTTTATGTATCTTTGCATTTTGAATTTTGAGATATGGAAACAGTCATTGAAAATATACCCACTCCAAAACCTAAATGGTTAAAAGTTAAACTTCCTATTGGACAAAAATATACTGAGCTGCGTGGTTTGGTTGACAAATATAGCCTTAATACGATTTGTACTTCCGGCAGCTGCCCAAATATGGGAGAATGCTGGGGTGAAGGAACGGCTACGTTTATGATTTTAGGAAATATCTGTACACGTTCCTGTGGTTTTTGTGGTGTAAAAACCGGAAGACCCGAGACTGTAGATTGGGACGAACCTGAAAAAGTTGCCCGTTCTATCAAAATAATGAATATCAAACATGCCGTGGTTACGAGTGTTGACAGGGATGACTTAAAAGATGGCGGTTCTATTATCTGGATTGAAACTGTAAAAGCTATCCGCAGAATGAATCCAAACACAACCCTTGAAACTTTGATACCGGATTTCCAGGGAATCGAAAGAAACCTGGACCGAATTGTAGAAGCAAATCCTGAAGTTGTTTCCCATAATATGGAAACTGTTCGCCGTTTGACGCGTGAAGTTCGTATTCAGGCAAAATATGATCGTAGTCTTGAAGTTTTACGTTATCTGAAAGAGAAAGGAATTAACAGAACCAAATCAGGAATCATGTTAGGTCTTGGTGAAACAGAAGAAGAAGTTTTTCAAACCATGACAGATTTACGTAATGCCAATGTTGATGTGGTAACAATTGGTCAATATCTTCAGCCAAGCAAAAGGCATTTACCTGTAAAAGAATTCATTACGCCAGACCAATTTGCCAAATATGAAAAATTTGGTCTTGAGTTAGGTTTTCGTCATGTCGAAAGCGGTCCATTGGTTCGTTCTTCTTACAAAGCGCAAAAACATATTTTATAAAATTCAATCGTTAAATCGATAGACAAATACAATTCACCAATTAAACAATAAGAGTGAAAACAAGAATTGCCATAAATGGTTTTGGAAGAATTGGCCGAAATTTATTCCGGTTACTTTTAAATCATCCCGAAATAGAAGTTGTTGCCATAAATGATATCGCTGATACCACAACCATGGCGCATTTGATAAAATATGACAGCATCCATGGCGTGTTGCCTTTCGTGGTGAGTCATAACGAAGAAGGAATTATTATTGATGGCAGGCTTTTTTTATTTTTTCACGATAAAAACATTTCAGACTTAAACTGGAAAATTCATAACATCGATTTTGTAGTAGAATCTACAGGGAAATATAAAACGTACGAAGAATTAAATGCCCATATTCTGGCTGGAGCAAAAAAAGTAATTCTTTCGGCTCCATCAGAAATTGAAACCATCAAGACAGTGGTTTTAGGTGTTAATGAATCTATTCTTGACGGTACTGAAACTATTATATCCAACGCAAGCTGTACGACTAATAATGCGGCCCCAATGATCAAGATAATTGATGAATTGTGCGGTATTGAGCAAGCTTACATCACAACTATTCACTCTTATACTACCGATCAAAGTTTACACGATCAGCCACATAAGGATTTACGAAGAGCAAGAGGCGCCAGTCAATCTATTGTTCCAACAACAACCGGAGCTGCTAAAGCCCTGACCAAGATTTTTCCTAAATTGGTTGACAAAATTGGAGGTTGTGGTATTCGTGTCCCAGTTCCGGATGGTTCATTAACTGATATTACCTTTAATGTAAAACGTGCCGTATCTATTGAAGAAATCAACAAAGCATTTGAAAACGCCTCTAAAACTAATCTTAAAGGAATTTTAGATTACACCGAAGATCCGATTGTTTCTGTGGATATTATTGGCAATAGACATTCGTGCCTTTTCGATTCTCAACTTACCTCCGTGATTGATAAAATGGTTAAAGTTGTAGGCTGGTATGATAATGAAATTGGTTATTCATCCCGACTTATTGATTTGATTTTGCTTTCGGTAAAGATGACTAAAGATTTAAAACATACCCATTACGAGAAGGTTTTTTAAATCATCAAATCCTTATTTACATATTGTAAAATTGTGGAATCAAAATTTTGTCCCTGATTGATAAAGTTGCTTTTTATAGGAAGATAATACAGCTGAGATATTAATTTAGAATCTTTTAAACGAACATAATCCTTTTCGGTCGTAATGATTTTTCTTCCCAGGGATTTATTCTGAATCGATTCTAAATCTTCCTCAGAAAAATGATAGTGATCCGCAAAGGTCAAACATTCATCATTTTCATTTTTCAGATAATCGAAAAACGAAACTGGTTTTGCAATTCCGGCTAAAAGTAATTTTGACTCTGACTTAATTTCAGAAACACCAATTTTTTCATTTTTTCCATAAACATCATCGTCGTAATCTATAAAAGTGAAATATAATTGCTGATTAGTATTTAATTTTAACTTTCGTTCAATTCTATTCTGATCTTCATTGGACAGATTATTAGGACATTTCGTCACAATAACAACATTGGCACGATCAGCTCCACTCCTGCTCTCCCTTAAATTTCCGGTTGGCAGTATAAAATCATCCGCATATAAATCTCCATAAGAAGTCAATAAAATATAAAAACCTGCTTTGACTTTCCGGTGCTGGTAGGCGTCATCAAGTAAAATTATTTGAGGTTTTTCATTTTGAGAAAGCAATGTTGTAATTCCGTTAGTTCTATTTGCATCAACAGATACCTGAATATTTGGAAATTTTCGATAAAACTGAAAAGGCTCATCGCCTATAATTTCTGCATTTGAAGTCGAATCAGCCAAAATAAAACCTTCTGATTTACGCTTATAACCCCGACTTAATGTTGCAACTTTATACTTATCAGACAATAAACGAATCAGATATTCAATTTGAGGTGTTTTGCCTGTTCCGCCAACACTAAGATTTCCAACAGCAATAACAGGAATATCAAATGAATAAGATTTCAGGATTCCTTTATCAAACAGAAAATTCCGAATTGTAGTTATGCATCCGTATAAAATGGCAAATGGGAACAGTATTTTTCGAAGTACATTCATTTTACGAAAGTATAATTTTTTTCGTTAATTTGTTTCAGGTTTCAAGCATACAAGACATGAAAACCTAAAACCTAAAACCTGAAACAAAAGTAAAAAATGAAAATCAAAAATATAATAGAAGTTCTTGAAGAAATGGCTCCTTTGGCTTACGCCGAAGACTTTGACAATGTTGGCCTTTTAGTTGGAAATTCAGAAACCGAAAGTACCGGAGTTTTGGTTTGTCACGATGCTTTAGAAACTGTAATTGAAGAAGCCATTACCAAAAACTGCAATTTGGTGGTTTGTTTTCATCCCATATTATTCTCCGGAATTAAAAAAATAACTGGCAAAAATTATGTAGAACGTGCGATTTTAAAAGCTATTAAAAATGATATTGCCATTTATGCCGTTCACACTGCCTTGGACAATCATTCACAAGGTGTTAATAAAATATTTTGTGATGCTTTACGTTTGACAAACATTAAAATTTTAATTCCTAAACAGAATTTCATTCAAAAATTAGCAACTTTTACTGTTCCTGAAAATGCTCAAAAAGTACGTCAGGCTTTATTTGATGCAGGCGCCGGAACTATCGGAAATTATGATAATTGCAGTTTTAATTCTAACGGAACTGGAACTTATAAAGGCAATTCTGAAAGTCATGCTGTAATTGGAGAACGTCATGAATTAACCGAAACTCAAGAAATAAAAATTGAAGTTACTTTTGAAAAACATTTGCAATCCAGAATTTTAAAGGCCCTTTTTGCGAATCATATTTATGAAGAAGTGGCGTATGAAATTTACGACCTTCAAAATTCTCATCAGAATATTGGTTTGGGAATGATTGGTGAATTTACATCTGAAATGGTGGAAAAAGAATTTCTCACTTTCGTGAAAGATAAAATGAAAGCTGATGGAATTCGTCATTCAGCCTTTACAGGAAAAAAAATAAAGAAAGTTGCTGTCTTGGGAGGATCAGGAAGTTTTGCCATCAAAAATGCAATTCAGGCCGGAGCAGATGCTTTTTTGACCGCCGATTTAAAGTATCATCAATTTTATGAGGCCGAAAACAACTTACTTTTAGCGGATATTGGTCATTTTGAGAGCGAACGCTATACAAAAAATTATATTGTTGATTATCTTAGGAAAAAAATCCTTAATTTTGCAATCATTTTATCAGAAGAAAATACAAATCCAGTTAAGTACTTATAGAATATGGCGAATACGAAAGAATTAAGTGTTGAGGACAAGTTAAGAGCAATTTACGATTTACAGCTTATTGACTCGAGAATTGACGAAATCAGAAACGTAAGAGGAGAACTTCCATTAGAAGTGGAAGATTTAGAAGATGAAGTTGCAGGTTTAAGCACGCGTTCAGAAAAACTAAAAAGTGAACTTGAAGTAGTTGAGGATCTTATTAAATCTAAGAAAAACGCTATTGACGAGCACAAAGAAGTTATCAAAAAATACACAAAACAACAAGAATCAGTTCGTAATAACAGAGAATTTAATTCGTTGACTAAAGAGGTTGAATTTCAGGAATTGGAAATTCAACTGTCTGAAAAGCAAATCAAGGAAATGAAAGCTTCTATCGAACATAAAAAAGAGGTGATTTCTAATTTAAAAGAAAAATTAGAAGCTAAAAGCAACCATTTAAAGCATAAAAAATCTGAATTGGATGCCATCATGGCTGAAACTCAAAAAGAAGAAATTTTCCTTACAGAGAAATCAGCAGAGTATTCAGGACAAATCGAAGATAGATTATTAGCTGCTTACAACAGAATCAGAAGCAGTGTTCGTAATGGTTTAGCAGTAGTTTCTATTGAAAGAGGTGCTTCTGCAGGATCATTCTTTACGATTCCACCGCAAACTCAGGTTGAAATCGCTTCCAGAAAGAAAATCATCACGGATGAGCATTCAGGAAGAATTTTAGTTGACAGCGCACTTGCTGATGAAGAAAAAGAAAAAATGGAACAATTGTTCTCGAATATCTAAATACATTGTCCCGATAATATCGGGACTTTTTTTTACCATTAAATTGATTTATTTTGGGAATTAAAAAAGGAATTCGTTTTATTACACTAAAATCGGTTGGACAATATATCAACTTTCTGAGTTATGTTCGTCCACAAAAAGCCGTTGAACTTTCATACGCACTTTTTAGCCAACCCCGAATTGGAAGATTACAAAAAGAACGCTTGCCTGAAATTCTTAAAAATACAGAAACCGAAACGTTTCATCATAACGACCATCATTTTCAAACGTATGTATGGAAAGGGAACGACAACAAAATTCTTCTGGTTCATGGTTGGGAAAGCAATTCTTCAAGATGGGAAAAAACATTACCTCATCTCCAAAAATCAGGCAGTACCATAATCGCTATTGATGCACCGGCACATGGGCAAAGCAGTGGTAAAGAATTTAATGTTCCGCTTTATGCCCAGTTCATTAATAAGGCAGTAGAAAAATACCAGCCCAATATTATCATTGGTCACTCAATTGGTGGAGCAGCCTGCGTATATCATCAATATTTATTTCCAAATACAAGTATCAATAAAATGGTAATTTTGGGAGCACCATCCGATTTAAAAACACTGATCGATAATTATGTTTCTATGTTGAGTCTGAATACCAAAATGTTTTCACTTTTGGAAAATCGTTTTTTGACCCATTTTAATTTCAAACTCGAAGATTTCTCAGGCCAAAAATTCGCTTCCGAATTCAATGTTTCCGGATTGATTGTACATGATGCTTCTGATAATATAGTTTCTTTTGAAGAAGGAAAAAAAATTGCGAGCAACTGGAAAAACAGTCGGTTTATTGAGACTAAAGGTTTAGGTCACGGAATGCACGATGATGAATTGTATCAGAAAGTACTTGATTTTCTATTTTCTGAGGGTTCTGAGATTATAAGTACTAAGACACATTAAGAATCTAAATAATTTTAATCAAATATGAGTTTAGAGCCTAAAATTCTAAGAAACAATTATTTTAAAATACCTCAAAAACTCCTTCTCTCCTTTTGCTGTAATAGTTACGGCTCTTGAATTTTTATTTCTTCTGAGCCAATCCTCGGTTATCATTTTATTTAATAGTAATGCTCCTATTGAACCTGCGATATGATTACGTCTTTCGCTCCAATCCAGGCATGGTTTTATGAAGATTCTTTTTTGTTTTTGAGCATCTTCTATATTAATTCCAAAATCTGAAAACCATTTATCTCCTTCGTTCGAAATCTTAAAAACACCCTTTTTTTCGATAATTATCTTTTGTTCCAATAAACTATCGGCTAAGGCAACACCAATTTTTCCCGCTAAATGATCGTAACAAGTCCGGCAATATTTTACGGGAGGATATTTTTCTGATTTGTTTTTAACAGAAACTTCATGTTTTGGAATAAGATTCGCCATTGCTTCTACAGCATAGGCAACTTCTTTATTATAAAATCTGTAATATTTGTGCCGCCCTTGTTTTTCAACACAAATTAAATTGGCATCCAGCAACTTGCCCAAATGCATACTGATATTTTGCGCTGATGTATCAACTGCAATAGCTAATTCGGTTGCGGTGAATGCTCTTCCGTCTAATAAATTCCATAAAATTGAGGCGCGTGTTGCGTCACCAATTAAGGTTGCTGTTTTTATAAATTGATCTTCCATTTTATTTCATAGTTAAATACAGACTGAACTATTACTTTGTAAAGTTAAATAACTTTGACAGAAACAATTTAATATGTGTACTACTTTATTTCTGCAATCTGATATTCAGGATCCCTATTCAATATATAAATCAATGTTAGAAAAACATCCGGTATACTGGGATGAAAGCAATAAAATATGGGCAATTTATTCGTATGAATATTGCGTTGAAATTCTCAACAATACCAATGCATGGATTCCTGCTGTAAATCCAGATAATGAACAAAAGCTGAACGAATATGCTTTAAAAATTCTGAATAATCTAACCCGATTATCGAATGGAATACAGCATGAAATATCAAAAGAAATTGCGATGTTATTAATTTCAAATATAAAATCAATTAACATCAGCAAAATTGTTTCATCATTGATCGAAAGTGATTTAGTTGATCATAAAATAGATTGGGTTGATTCAGTTTGTAAAAGATTGCCGGTTCTTGTTCTTTTAAAAAGTTTTGGTTTTGAAGAAAATGACTGTCAATTTATTTCAGATAAAATAGAATCTTATGCCAAAATTATGCTTTCACAGAAAAAGGAAGAACAAGTAAAAGCGATTAATGAGAATTCAGAAAAACTTTATTTGATTGTTGAAAAACATCTTTCTTCACTATCATTATACGATTCGTTATTAATCAAAATTTCGAATCAATATCATATTTCGACAGAAGAAACCACTTCGATTGCTGTTAGTAATTTTATTGGTTTGTGTATTCAGGGTTTTGACGCCGGTCGTGGAATTCTAAGCAATTCCTTATTGCAAATTATGCAACATACAACTTTTTCAAACAGAATTGAAGTTGAAAAAACGGTTATTGAAATGTTGCGTTTTGATCCGCCGATTCATAATACTAGACGAATTGCCATTGAAAATTTTTACATCGGCGAAAGCCAAATTAAAAAAGGAGATTCGATATTAATTGTCCTGGCTTCGGCAAATCGTGATTTCAAAAAGTTTGAAAATGCCATGGATTTCGATATTGAAAGAATAAACAATAATGAAAACCTAACTTTCGGAACAGGTGGTCATATGTGTCTGGCTAAATATTTTTCTATTCATTTGGCAACAGAAGCACTTTCGCATTTGTTTCAGAATTACAAATCTGTTTCATTGTTAGAAAATCAAATTCAGTACGAACCACTTATAAATGCCAGATTACCGAAAAATATCTGGATTTCATTACAAAAATAAAAAACTATGATAGCAGTAATTTTTGAAGTCATTCCTAACGAAGGAAAAAAAGCAGAATATCTCAATATTGCTGCGAATCTGAGGCCAGAACTAGATAACATTGAAGGATTTATTTCGATAGAACGTTTTCAAAGTTTTAGTAATCCTGAAAAGGTTTTATCATTGTCTTTCTGGAAAGATGAGGAAAGTATTCAGCAATGGAGAAATCTGGAAATGCATCGACACGCCCAATCCAAAGGAAGAAATGAAATTTTTAAAGATTATCATTTAAGAATTGCCCATGTTGTTCGGGATTATGGAATGTTCGAAAGAAAGGAAACACCAAAAGATAGTTCTAATTTTCATGATTAGAAAGGTTTAAAATTGCAGGAATTAAAATTTATTTGGATTTTAACCAAAGTCTGATAATCTAAGAAGTCTAAATTTTGACTACTTTTGCAATATGGAAGAGAATTTAAAACGCCTGAATAAATTTATTGGGGAAACCGGCTATTGTTCACGCCGTGAAGCCGATAAATTGATTGAAGAAGGACGTGTAACAATAAATGGAGTCGTGCCGGAAATGGGGACCAAAGTTTCTCCGGATGATGAAATACGTATAGACGGAAAATTGATTGTGGAGAAACACGAAAAAATGGTTTATCTGGCTTTCAACAAACCGGTTGGTATTGAATGTACGACCAACTTAGAAGTTCGAAACAATATTGTAGATTATATTAATTACCCTAAACGCATTTTCCCTATTGGAAGACTCGATAAAGCAAGTGAAGGATTAATTTTTATGACCAATGATGGTGACATCGTAAACAAGATTTTACGGGCCAGAAACAACCACGAAAAAGAATATACAGTAACGGTAAACCGGCCAATTACAGACCGTTTTATAGAAAGAATGGGTAATGGTGTTCCGATTTTAGATACAGTAACCCGAAAATGCAAGGTAGAACAGATCAGTAAATATAATTTCAAAATTATTCTGACACAAGGCTTAAATCGTCAAATTCGCAGAATGTGTGAATATTTGGGGTATGATGTAACGGCGTTGAAACGTATCCGAATTATCAATATTTCTTTGGATATTCCTGTGGGACGTTATCGCGATTTGACTGATGCTGAAATTAAGGAATTAAATGAATTAATTGAGCCTTCAAGCAAAACTGAAGAAGCAAGTTTGCCAAAAGTAGAAGCTCCAAAAAGAAGGACAGAATTCATCTCTGAACACGATCCCCGGTTTAAGAAAAAAGGAGATTATTAATGATTAATAAAAATAGAACAGGCGTATTAAATTAATAATACGCCTGTTCTATTTTATAATTTTGAATTATTATATTTTCTTATTGAAAATCCTTAACTCATTTTCATAGATATAATAAATTGATTGTGTTCCCGGATCAATTTCATAAATCGGACGCATGTTTTCAAAGATAATTTTATCTAATTCAGTACCATCCTCTTTTTTTACTTTCACTAATACTTTTTTGCTTGTCGCTTCATCTTTGGCAAAAATATAAGAGTAATCCCGATTTTGCTTCATTGCCTGGTACCTTTGTCCCAGCCTTTTGGAAACATCTCCTAAAACAGCAGCTCCGGCAGCTTGATTTGCAGATCTTCTTAATTGGGCTTCACTTTTTGCTTTTACCACACTTGTACTTTCTTTTCCGGTTGCCGGATCAATTGTAGTCATGGTCCATTCGCTTCCCATGACAGCATTCCCAAAAGAAGATACACCTAAGCCAATAGATCCTGCTGTAGCAAGTGCTGATCCCCAGGCTCTGCCGCCATCACCAGGCTGCGTATATATTTTTTGGTATAACACTTTACCATCTTTACTTACACCCATAACTTCTGTTGGTCCGGAAAGTGCAACCCCCCAGGAAAACAGTTCGATAGAATTTAATTCTTTTTCTTTTTTAACATTTACTTTTGCAAAAGCATCTGGTTTGTCTGCACCTTTTGAATCAAATTTGTACAGTTTTTCGTCATTATAAACTAAAAACTGATTATTTTCTTCATCAAAAACATTTAACAATGGACGGTTCTCATTAAATTTCAAATTTCCCCTCCATAATTTTTTGCCGCTTTTGTAATCTACCAGGTTACCATAGGTTGACGTCAGATATAAAACTTTATCATCAACTTTACCTAAATAACTGATTGCATCTTCCTTGTTGTCAGAAATTTCAATAAAGCTTTTCCATTTTTTTTGTCCGTCTTTATCGATAAGCATCATTTCGTTTTCAGCAACATATAAATAATCACCATCAATTGAAATCACTTTTTTTAATCCGTCACCGCGGGCATCTTTTTTCCAGATTTTAGATCCGTCATTTAAATTATAAAAATTGAATCCGCTGTGGTGGGCAACCAAAATTTTAGTTCCCCAATCTTCTAAATAAACGATATATTTCGTTTTAATGGCATCTTCCCAAATTGGTTTTCCTGTTTCAGAATCCAATACATTCAAATATTGTTTGGTAGACAACATTCCTTTGCTGTTGATTACTACTAAATTTTTATTATTTTGAGTTGGAAAAACTTTAGTATACTCCAGATCTCCTACCCATTTTAAATCACCATTCGTTCTGTCGATAGCAGATAATTTCCCGTAGTAAAGGGAATAGATCATGTTGGAACTAACCTGCGCTTCGTTTGATTGATTTGCTTTAAATGTAAACATGGAAGAAAACATGCTTTTAGCTTCTCCCTGAACTGTTTTCCATTTTACAGCTCCTGTATTCAGGTCGATTAAAGATGCAATTACTTTACCATCTTCAACTCCTTTTACCAAGTACTCATTATCATCATATAAAAATTGGCTGTTAAAAACAATATATTTATAATTTGCTGAATTGTAAACTACTTTACCGTCTTCAGAATTGATTAATACCGTTTTGTAGTTCACCAATGCCTCAATGTAAGGAGTTCCGTCAATTGGTTTTAGAATTCTTTTACTTGCAAATAAGTTATCGGTATCTAAGTTAGTAATTGTTTCAAGTGCGGTAGCGTTTCCTACCGTTTTATCTGCATCAAAACTCCAGATTTCAGTTTTCGTTTCCGGATTAATACCTTTAACAATATTACCTTCTTTAACCACAATAATACCTGTAATTGTATTTTGTGTTAAGTCGTCAATCTTCGAATTCATTTTTATAACTTGGTCGGCAACTCTCTGGGCAATACCAGTAAAGCTAACTAAAGTCAAAAAAAATACCAATGTAATTTTTTTCATAGTTTTTTTTGGGTTAAAATGTTATATTAATTTCCAAAATAGTGCGACAAATATCCCACATTGCTATTTAATAACCAAGGTAATTAATAAAAAAAATCTTCATAAAAATAAATTAAATTTTATGAAGATTTTGTAGTATACTTTATTTAGTATTCAGAAACTCGTAATATAAAGCTTTAGATAAAAAAGTTGTACTTTGATATTCATCAATTATTTCTTCTCTTTTAATTTCATTTGATTTTCCGTCTAAATTATTTTTTCTAAAGTATTCTCTCCGGCTTTGATCATTAAAATTCAAACCGCATAAAAATCTCGGTTCAACTCCTTTATTTACTGAGATATTATAATTGGTAATTAGATTTCCCCAATTAACAAAACTGCATAAAAGAACAGTTCCATAAAAATACCAAACCATCTGATTCGCTAAGTAAGCGTTTGTTTTTTGTCTTCTGATTTTTAGAAAAGCATATGCCAAACCAATGATTGCTAGAATGAGAAAAGCAAAAACCCCCAGACGTTTGTATGTCAAACCGAAAAAAGAAATATATTCTGAGTTTTTGATCAACGCACTTATAATCAAAACACCATTCAGAAAAATCCATACTTTGGCAAGTCTTTTAAGTGAAACTGCCTGTTTGTCGAAATTGAATCCGCCTTTAAAATAAAACATAATAACGCCAACCGCCATCAGTATTGAAAAAATCACAGAATTTACTCTTTCATGCGTATCAGAACTTAACTTAGATTTTTCTACTACCTCAAAAAACTGTTCGTAATTGTAGGTTACAATAAATACCAAAAGCATTAAATTCAATAGTATCAAAGTAATGACACCGCTTTTTCTCTCGAAATCCAAATCAAGAAATGAAAATGTATTTTGATTTTTAACTTCTGATATATTGCTGAATTCATTATCAAGAAGCTCATTTTTTTCATAACAAACCTCAGGAACCCAGTAATTCCAAAAGCTAAATGAAATATAGAAACCCAAAATACCAATAATAACCAGATTTCCCAAATTGATATCTAAAGTGTAATCTGTAAACAATGAAGAGAAATGATCACTTCCGAAAGAATATACGATGAAAAACAGAATTAGAAAAATGGCAGGAATTACAAAAAAAGCAACAAGTTTCTTGGCAAAATTATTATGGATTTTCTTTTCCGGAAGCCACTGCTTAAACATTAATATACGGCCCAATGATGTAATTCCGTTTAAAAATACGAGAGGAAAAACCTGAACTATTTTGAGTTTTGGATCCTGGGTTTTAAACTGTAAAAAAAGAATTGACATTGCCAAAGCTAAAAAAGAAGCGAAATCTCCGTACCAGGCAAAAGCCAGACAAGACAAAACTGATGTAACCACTAAAATCAAATGTGATCTTTCAGAAAAACGATCCTGAAAGAAATAACAAACAAAACCTGTTAAAACAAGTCCAAAAATTGACACGTTAACTCCAAGTTCTTCTTTGTAAAAAAGCAGTAAGAAAATCAGACTGCAAGCTAAAATAATGTGATGTTTTTTCATGTTGAATAAATTTAAAAGTACTTTGTTTTTCAAAGTAATTAGACAAAAAATTTTGGTTATTAGGATTTCATTAATTTTTCAAGGTAGGACAAGTGCTCTTTGAAGGCTAAACGTCCTTTTTCGGTAACACTATAAGACGTTTTAGGCTTTTTGCCAACAAACTCCTTCTTCACTACAATATATTCTGATTTTTCAAGCGCTGACGCATGACTGGCCAGATTACCATCTGTAATATTTAGTAAGTTTTTCATTTCGGTAAAATCTATCCATTCATTCACCATCAGTATGGACATAATACCCAGTCTGACACGGCTTTCGAAATCTTTATTTAGTTTATCAATGATTCCCATTGGTTATTTGTATTTTTTGAACATCATTAGTCCGTACAAGATATGCAAAATACCAAATCCTATGATCCAAAAAACTAAACCATATCCGATATAAAAAAGCGAAATACAACCTAAAATAATTTGGCAATATCCAAGATATTTAACATCCGAAAAAGTATATTTTTCTGCGTTTATTAATGCCAATCCATAAAAAAGTAAAGTTGCCGGAGCTATTAAACCATAGTTTTGATGGTATAATAATGATAAACAAAATACTCCGCCCACTGCTAAAGGAATTGCCAAATTAAAAAACATCTTTTTTGTAGCCGATGTCCAAATTGGCAAATTGTACTTTTTGCTTTTTCTGACAGTAAAAGCCAATCCAAAAACAAATGCACAAACCAAAATAATAACTCCGCTTACAACCAGTTCTGAAACCAATTTAGATGGAATTGTATATACTTGATCACCATCTAGTTCATCAGCAAAATATTCAATTCCGTTTATCTTAAACAACTGGTAAACATACAATCCGCCAATTAAGGCAGAAAGTCCCGCAAATACTCCTGAGAGTCCGCTAAGGGATATAAATCTTGAAGAACGTTCCATCATAGAACGAATGTGTGCTAAATCTTCCTGGTGTTTCTGACTCATAAATAAAGTACTTTGTATTGCAAAGTTAAATTTTATTTTGAATTGACAAACTAAAAATTGAATTTTATTTTATTGTTCAGTAAAATTATACCTAAAGTTTACAAAAACTTGCATAATGACTTTCTTTAATGGAGAGCTGCGTGAGGGATAGGAGCAAGCTACCGAAGTAGCGCGGATAGCCCGACCGTATTTACAAAAGGCGCAAATAAGCAGTATGTTAAGCAGCGCCTTTTGTAAATACGGTCACGCCCAAAGTATAAAACAACAAAGCCTACTCGATTGAATAGGCTTTGTTTATATTTTGTTTTGAAGAAAATTATTTTCTAGCGCTTCTCATTTTACGAGCCTGAAGTGTATTTTTTAACAACATCGCTATAGTCATTGGCCCTACTCCACCCGGAACTGGCGTAATAAATGATGCTTTTTTGCTTACTTCTTCAAAATCTACATCGCCTTTTATAACATATCCTTTTGGGTTTGACGCATCGTCTACACGGGTAATGCCAACATCGATGATTACAACTCCGTCTTTCACCATATCGCCCTTTAAAAATTCCGGAACTCCTAAAGCTGTAATGATAATATCTGCATTTTTAGTGAATTCTGCTAAGTTTTTAGTGCGGCTGTGTGTCAACGTAACTGTCGAATCTCCCGGATTTCCTTTACGGCTCATTAAGATACTCATTGGGCGGCCAACAATATGGCTTCTTCCAATTACTACGGTATGTTTTCCTGAAGTTTCTACTTTGTAACGTTCCAGCAATTCCATAATTCCGAATGGTGTTGCCGGAATAAAACTTTCCATTTCCAATGCCATTCTTCCAAAGTTGGTTGGGTGAAAACCATCGACATCTTTATCCGGATCAATTGCTAATAGGACTTTTTGTTCGTCGATATGTTTTGGCAACGGCAATTGAACGATGTAGCCATCCAAATCATCATCTTCATTTAACTCCTTAATTTTAGCTAACAAATCTGTTTCGGTAATATCTTCCGGTAAACTCACTAAAGTGGAATCAAAACCAATTTGCTGGCAGGACTTTACTTTACTTCCTACGTAAGTTAAACTTGCTCCGTTTGTTCCTACGATCACGGCTGCTAAATGAGGTACTTTTCCTCCTGCTGCTTTTATGGATTGAACTTCGGCTGCAATTTCATTTTTAATATCTTCAGATGTTTTTTTACCGTCTAGTATTTGCATTGTTTTTTGTTTCAGGTTTAAATTTTGTTTCAAGTTTCAGGTTAAAACGAAATTGTTATTTATTGAAAAAAGTTTCAAATTTCAGTCTCAAAACCTGAAACCTGAAACTTGAAACTTTTATTATTTTTTATCTCGGCATTCCGCCTGGCATTCCTTTCATGCCTCCCATCATTTTCATCAGGTTTTTTCCGCCCGGTCCCTGCATCATCTTCATCATTTTGCTCATTTGCTCGAATTGCTTCATCAACTGATTTACCTGCTCTACTTTAGTTCCGGAACCTTTGGCGATTCTGGCTTTCCTTTTTACGTCGATTATGGCTGGCTTGCTTCTTTCGATTGGCGTCATCGAGTGAATAATGGCTTCGATATGTTTAAAAGCGTCATCTTCAATTTCTACATCTTTCATGGCTTTTGAAGCACCTGGTATCATTCCAACCAGGTCTTTCATATTACCCATTTTCTTAACTTGCTGAATTTGCGTTAGGAAATCATCAAAACCAAATTCGTTTTTAGCGATTTTCTTTTGAAGTTTTCTGGCTTCTTCTTCGTCAAATTGCTCTTGCGCTCTTTCTACAAGGGACACAACGTCTCCCATTCCTAAAATACGCTCGGCCATACGATCCGGATAAAAAACATCAATTGCTTCCATCTTTTCGCCTGTTCCCACAAATTTGATTGGTTTGTTTACAACCGATTTAATCGAAATTGCAGCTCCACCACGTGTATCACCATCTAATTTTGTTAAAATAACTCCATCAAAGTTCAGGATATCGTTGAAAGCTTTTGCCGTATTTACAGCATCCTGACCTGTCATGGCATCTACAACGAACAATGTTTCCTGTGGCTGAATTGCTTTATGAACACGCGCAATTTCATCCATCATTTCCTTGTCTACTGCTAAACGACCAGCCGTATCGACAATAACAACATTGAAACCGTTTGCTTTTGCATGTTTGATTGCATTTTGAGCAATTTCAACAGGATTTTTATTTTCTGGTTCGGAGTAAACCTCAACTCCTATTTGATCTCCCACAACATGCAACTGATTAATCGCCGCAGGACGATAGATATCACAAGCTACTAAAAGTGGTTTTTTATTTTTCTTCGTCTTTAAAAAATTGGCTAATTTTCCTGAGAAAGTCGTTTTACCAGAACCCTGTAATCCTGACATTAAGATCACAGATGGAGTTCCTGAAAGATTAATTCCGGCAACATCGCCACCCATTAATTCGGTCAACTCATCCTTTACAAGCTTCACCAGTAATTGTCCTGGCTGAAGTGTCGTCAATACATCCTGACCAATCGCTTTTTCTTTTACTTTTGTTGTAAAATCTTTGGCAATTTTAAAGTTAACATCGGCATCAAGCAAGGCGCGACGAACTTCTTTTAAGGTATCGGCAACGTTTACTTCCGTAATTTTTCCGTGTCCTTTTAATATATGGAACGCTTTATCTAATTTATCACTTAAATTATCAAACATAATTTTGTTTTCTTTTATTGAAGTGCAAATATAAACTAAAGTTACAAAGTCACAAAGTTACCAACTTGTAAAATTTAGTGAATATCAATAAAAAAACCAGCTTAACTAACTGGTTTTTTGGTATACTTATTTTTTTGATTAAGAAATACTGCTATCAGTATTGATTTTTTTCAAAATAAAGATAGTTGGTACTATTACTTACATCACGCAAACGTATCAGAGAATTATTGAACTCAAATAATTTCCAATTAGAGTCTAATTTATGAAGTAAACTCGAACTAAAACTTATTTTAAATTCCCTTGTACCATAAACTTCCTTGGTTTCCCATTGACCTGTTTCGGAAATACCATCTTTCGAAGCAACCACAGATTTATCACTTTTAAAAACAAAAGCATATCCACTATACACAGAAGTCTTTTCTGAATCCTGAAAAACATACGTAATTTTCCAGGAACCTTTTGTTATTGATTCAGTAAAATCAAGTGTTGCGGTGTTATTCTCAGAGCAATTGTCAATTACATATTTAATTGCATTTTCGAATTCTAAATTATTTGTAATTGATTTTGTCTGATAATTATAATCAGTTATCGAAATAGGATATCTTAATGAAATATACTCGCTGGCGTTTAAATTTTTTATAAAATTAAAAAATGCCTGATCATTAGCAATGGATACAGAACTTGCAGCCTGATTATAACTATTGTAAATATTAATTGTTATTGGATAATTGATATTTAAACCATTGATTTTAGATAATAGATCAGGGTACATATTCCAATAATCTATTAGTGAATCAAAATCGGCTTCATTCGGAATCAATTTTTCTATATAATTATAGTAAATCATTGTTACCGGAAAAGTAATTTTTACAATATCATCATCAGTAGTATTTGCATTGATATTATCCAATACTTTTTGATAATCTGCTGTAGTGTTTATAGCAATGGCTGCATTATTAACAGTAACTGTATAAGGCAGTTTTATAGTGCAATAGGTAGACCCATCAATTATATTATCTTGCACCGTTTTTACCATAGCAACCCTTTGCAAATAAGAAGTAAGCGGAGAAGCATTAGTAACAGTCTGGTTATTATGGCTCTGTTCGTCTGTTTCGCTTTGGCAAGAGAATAAGAACAGAAAAGCTATTGATAAATATTTATTAAAACGGAACATATTTATATTTTTACAAAGGTAATACTTTAACAATCTGTTTTATGAAAATTGCTCATCAGTTAATATGTAATTAGGGTTATTTCCTTTATAAGTAATCATTTTTTTACAAAGAATATATTACGTTTAAAATGAACCCGGTTACGCAAAACCAAATTTTAGGATAATGAATAATTAACACTGTCTATACCTGAATAAAAACAATTTACTTCGCTTTTACCCTACTTGATTTAAAAACAAATACTTTTGCAGATTCCAAATTGAAAGATAATACGGCTAATGTCAAATATAAACCAATCAAATACTTGTGACGAAATTATCTTTTCGTCGTTTTTTAAAACTCACATCAAAGCACTTCGGAATTTTCTTTTTTACAAATTTGGTAATAAAGACCAGGCTGAAGATGTAGCGCAGGAAGCCTTTTTAAAACTTTGGCAAAACTGTGCCTCTGTACCTATAGAAAAAGCAAAATCATATGTTTATACGATTGCAAACAATAGCACTTTAAATGAAATTGCACACCAAAAAGTGGTTTTACGATATGAAAAAAATTTCGCCAATTTAGACAGAACTAATGAAAGTCCCGAATTTATTTTGGAAGAAAAACAATTTCAGGACAAACTTTTGAAAGCTATTGAAAACCTGAATGAAAAACAGCGTGTGGCCTTTTTGATGCATCGTATTGACAAAAAAAAATACAGCGAAATTGCCGAAGCATTAAATATTAGCGTAAAAGCAGTAGAGAAACGTATTCATCTGGCTTTGTTGAGCTTACGAAAAGAAATTAATTTATAAAAGTAGGGTAAATCCATTCCCGATTGTTTAATGATATAATACCACTTATACAATGAAAAAAAATGATTTATTAGCCAGATGGCTCAATGATGATTTATCAGAAAAAGAATTATCCGAATTTAAAGCAAGGCCTGATTTTGAAAAATACCAGAAAATAAAAAATTACACTGCTCATTTAGAAGTGGATGATTTGGATGAAAATGCGATGTTGTCGAACATTCTTCAGCATAAAAAAGCAACTCCAAAAGTGATTCCGTTATACAAAAAATGGATGTTCCGTGTTGCGGCTATTTTTGTTTTAGCCCTTGGAATTACTTTTGTGATGAAAAATTTTGTTCCCTATACCGAAACAGCAAGTTTTGGAGAAAAAACAACTTTTTCATTGCCTGATAATTCTGAAGTTGTCCTGAATTCAGGATCAGAGATACATTATAAAAAATGGAACTGGGACAGCAACAGACGTCTTGAACTGGAAGGTGAGGCTTATTTCAGGGTTTCAAAAGGCAGACGCTTTGAAGTCGAAACTAATCTTGGAAAAGTGTCGGTTTTAGGAACTCAATTTAATGTTAAGGCGCGAAAAAACAGATTTGATGTAATGTGTTATGAGGGTCGTGTAAAAGTAAATTATGGAAACACAAAAATCATATTGACGTGCGGACAAAGTGTGACTTTTGAAAACGGAAAACAATTCAGAACTGCTATAAAATCATCGAAACCGGGATGGATTGACAACCAAATATGTTTTAATAAAGAAAATATCAAAAGCCTTTTAGACGAAGTTCAAAGGCAATATAACATCACAATAGAATTGAATGCGAAAGATACAACTTCGCTGTTTACAGGAAAATTACCTACTAAAGACTTAAATGTGGCATTACAAATTATTAGTACAACGTATCATTTAAAAGCAAAAAAAGTTTCAAAAAATAAAATAATTTTTGACGAAAAATAGATGTTGCGCCCCAAACAATTTCATTTTTCATTTTTTTTGTTTTTCCTTGCCCTGAGCCTTACTGCACAGGACAAAGGGAAAATTATGTCTTTAAAAAAAATCATAATTGAAATCGAGCAACAGCATAAAGTAAATTTTAATTATACCGAAGACAATGTTGCAGGCCTGCAATTAACCCCTCCCAAAAAATCACTTTCTTTAGAACAAAAACTGCAATATCTGTCCAAAAGAACCAATTTGTCTTTTGAAAACATCGGAAATAAATTCATTAATATTTATAAAAAAGATAATGAACCCAAAATAATATGTGGTTATGTTTTTTCGAATACGGACAAAAAGCCTATTGAAAATGCTAATATTCATTTAGCTGAAAACTACCAGATTACAACGGACTTAAACGGTTATTTTGAATTTCAAAAAGGCAATAAAAATAATTTTTCCATTAGCCACATCGGGTTTAAAACTCAAAAAAATATTACATATAATTCAGATTTCAAAAATTGTTTAAAAATAGTATTAGAATCTGAAGTTACTGAACTCGAAGAAATCATAACCAATGCTATTCTGGCCTCCGGAATTTCTAAAAACGGTGATGGTTCGTTTGAAATCAAACCCAAGAAATTTGGTATTCTGCCCGGACTTATCGAACCCGATGCCCTGCAGACCATGCAGCAAATTCCCGGCGTTAATAGTCTTGACGAAAGTGTGGCGAGTATCAATGTTCGAGGTGGGACTCATGACCAAAATTTGTTTTTATGGAACGGAATACGAATGTTTCAAACGGGACATTTTTTTGGTTTAATATCCGTTTTTAATCCCAACTTGGCGCACACTATTTCTATCTACAAAAACGGAAGTTCCTCTTTTTACGGCGAAAGTGTTTCCAGTGTCGTCGCTATTTCTTCTACCCCTGAAACTGCAGAAAAAAATATTTTTAGTGCCGGAATCAATATGATCAACGCCGATATTTATGCCAAATATAATATTTCTAAAAATTCATATATTGAAATTTCAGCACGTAAATCGATTACTGATTTTGTAGAAACTCCAACGTACAAGGAATATTTTAATAAAGTATTTCAAAACACTACCATGACGAATTTTTCTAAAAACCAAAATATCAATTATCAAAGTGACAAGGAATTCGACTTCTACGATGCAACCTTTAAATACGTACAAAAAATAGGGTTGAAAGACCAGTTAATTGTAGATTTAATAACAATAAAAGACAATCTCAAAGTTTTTCAAAGCGCTTCGGTAAACGACATAAACAAATCAGAAGATAATATTTTGCGCCAACAAAATTATGGCGGAAATATATCATGGAAGAGAAACTGGAATAGCTTTAATACGACTAAAATTAATGTTTACAACTCTTCTTATGAGCTTTTGGGCAATCAAAAAACGACCAATGAGAGTCAAATAGTTATTCAGGAAAATACGGTTGACAATAACGGAGTTAATTTAGAAAACAATCATACTATTAATTCTAAATTTAGTTTCAATGATGGATATCAGTTTAATGAAATTGGCATAACCAATTTAGAGCAAGTTACTAACCCGGATTTCTATCGTAAGACCAAAGACGTTTTAAGAACCCATTCTCTGATTTTGGAAGGAAAATACAATGATACAATTTCGAGAATAATTCTTAATGCCGGAATACGATTGAATTATATTGAAAAATTCAAAAAACACATTCCTGAACCCCGTATACAGTTTAATTATGGTTTCAATAAAAATTTGAATCTGGAACTGCTTGGCGAATTTAAAAGTCAAAATTCCCAACAAATTATTGACTTGCAAAAGGATTATTTTGGTATCGAAAAAAGACGCTGGATTGTTTCTAATAATTCTACAATTCCAATTCAAAGAAGCAGGCAAATATCTCTAAGTTTATTCTATAAAAAAAATGACTGGCTATTGGACATTGAAAATTTTTATAAAAAAGTTACCGGCATTACAACCTCTAGCCAAGGATTTCAGAACCAATTAGAGTTTCTACGTACAACCGGCGATTATGAAGTTTTAGGCACAGAATTTCTGGTTCAAAAAAAGATGAATCATTTCCTGACCTGGTTAAGTTACACTTACAACAAAAATAATTACCATTTTGCAAATTATGAATTTCCAACTTTCCCAAACAATTTTGAGTTAACCCACACTATATCGTGGGCCGGAATTTATGAAAAAAACAATTTCAAAATTGCATTGGGAACTAAATGGTCTTCCGGCAGGCCAAAAACTTCTCCCAACCTCTCCGTAATCGATCTTTCAAATCCTGTATTGGTTTATAACAGGCCTAATAATACGAATTTGCATGTTTTTTCGCAGGTTAATTTTTCTTCAACTTACAAATGGGAGATGGATAATGGAATTCAGTTCAAATTAGGAGTTTCCATTCTGAACATTCTGAACAGGAAAAATGAAATCAGTGAATATTACAGAATAAGTTCGCTGTCAAACTCCATAGAGGAAGTCGAAACATTCTCACTTCAAAGAACTCCAAATCTGAGTTTTAGAGTTTCCTTTTAATTCAGACTATTTCTGGTTTTTAAAATCCTGGGCATTTCTTTCCACTTTTTTTTCAAAAACAATAATTCTTTGGTAGGGTAATCGGCATCAAGGCTGTTTTACCATTGAACCCCTTTAAAAGAATTAAAATGAAGAAAAAAATAATACTAACAGCTTTGGCAATAACTGTTCTTGCAGTTTTTGGTTACTACTATGTTTGGTATGGAGGTGCCAGAAATGTATCTGCGGAAGATGCTGTTTTTAATGTTTCCTCAAAAAGTATTATCGCAGAGTTTAACTCTGATATTGACAAATCAAATACTAAATACCTCGAAAAAGCAATAGCTATCAAAGGTGTTGTTAGTAAAATAAACCAAAAACAAGTCATAATAGACAATACGATTATCTGTGATTTGAAAGAGTCAGATTCCTCCATTAAAGAAGGTCAACAAGTAACCCTGAAAGGAAGAGTTGTAGGATATGATGACCTGATGGGGGAACTAAAATTAGATGAGTGTTCAGTAATAAATAATGATTAATAAAATAAAAATGAGGAATTTTTTAGGCTTTATGCTTTTGTTTTTTTTGACAGGAAATCTATTTGCCCAGGATGATTTGCTAAGCCAGCTGGACACAGTTAAATCTAATGAAAAACAAATTGAAACAGCAGCTTTCAAAGGATTGCAAATAGCCAATATGCAATCTACAAAATTGGCTGCAAAAGGCGAATGGTACATGCTTGTCTCGCATCGTTTTGGCGATCTGTCTGAAGGATTTAATAATTTCTTTGGTTTGGATAATGCCCTGACCAAATTTGGAGGAATTTATGGGATAACAAACTGGCTGAGTTTTGGTGCTACACGACATACATACAATAAAATTTATGAGGTAACAGCCAAATATAAAATGGCTAATCAGGAAGTAAACGGCTTTCCTGTTACAATTGTAGGATATAACACTATGGATATCAACAGTGCATTAGAAAAAGACCTATATCCAAATTTACAATTTTCGGATCGTTTGGCTTTTACAACACAATTATTAGTTTCCAGAAAAGTAAATGAAAAATTATCAGTCGAATTGGGTTTTATCAATGTTTATAAAAACTTATATGACGATGCGGCTGAACAGCAAAATGTATTTTCATCGGCTGCAGGATTACGATACAAAATTGCAAAAAGAATGAGTATTAACCTTGAATATGCTGCCCGAATAATTACAGAAGAGAAGGCAATAGACCCATATCATAATCCGCTTACTGTTGGATTGGATATCGAAACCGGCGGACACGTTTTTCAGCTGGTATTCTCAAACAGTCAGCCTATGAATGATGTGGCAGTATTTTCGGGAGCGTCAGGAGATTGGAATAAAGGAAAGATTTACTTTGGATTTAACATGTACAGATCCTTTTAAAACAAAATATATAAACAAATGAAAAAGAGCATACTATTATTATTTACCTGTGCATCATTTTTGGCTTCCTGCACAACCAGAACTTACGAAGAAATTTCTGAAACAGAGACAAGTGCCTCTCCTACTTTTACGGCAAATATTGAACCTATAATAAAAACAAATTGTATTGGTTGCCATTCATCTGGAGGGAGATTCCCAACTTTAGAAACATATGATCAGGTAAAAGACGCTACACAAAATGGCGATTTAATTTGCAGAATCGATCAGACTCAATCTTGCGGAAATGTAATGCCAAGATCAGGAGCTATGCCCAGACAAACTATTGACATGATCATACTTTGGCAAAAAGAAGGATATAAAAATTAAAACTATAATAAAATGAAAGAAGTAATAATATCAGTATTGTTTTTATTGGCAGGGAATCTAATTTTTTCACAAAAAATGATGAGCCGCACCGGAGAAATAAAATTTGAAGCCTCTATGCCTGCTTTTGAAGAAATAGCAGCAACAAACAAGACCACTTCCTGCATTCTTGAAAAAAGTACAGGCGACTTTGTGGCTTTGACTTTGATAAAATCATTCAAATTTAAAGCGCCGTTAATGGAAGAACATTTTAATGAAAATTATATGGAATCTTCTTTATTTCCGAAAGCGACTTTTAAAGGGAAGATTTTAAATTTTGATGCTAAAAAAGTATCAGTCACAAAGACAATTTATGACTTAGAAGGTGATTTAACGATACACGGGGTGACAAAAAAGATAAAAACTAAAATCAGTCTTGCTTTAAGTGGAGCAAAAATTCTGGCAACAAGTGCAATTTCAGTTAAACCACAAGATTATAAAATTGAAATTCCAAATCTGGTAAAAGGAAAAATAGCCGAAAATGTAAAAGTTTCAATGAATTTTATTCTTGAACCTAATTAATTCAAAACTATTATTAGTATGAAAAAACTATTATTACTTACTCTGCTGTTATGCTTTTTTGCTGCTTCAGCACAAGAAAAAAACGTTTTTGATATAGCACGAAGCGGAAATTTAACGGAGATTCAAAACCTGAACAAATCAAACCCGGATTTGATCAATTCCCTTAACGAGAATAAAACAAGCCCATTGATTTTGGCTTGTTACAAAGGAAATATTGAGATTGCAAAATTCCTGATTGAAAATGTAAAAGACATCAACTACAACTCTGATATGGGAACGGCCCTTATGGCTGCAACTTATAAAAAACAATCTGAATTAGTAAAATTATTATTAGAGAAAAAAGCCAATCCAAATTTAACTGACGGTAATGGAACAACGGCGTTATCACTCGCTGTTCAATTCAGGAACAGTGAATTAGTAAAATTGCTTTTAGATAATAAAGCAGATAAAACAATTAAAGATAACAAAGGGAAAACAGCATTTGAATATGCTGTTTTTTCAGAAAATGAACAAATAATCAATCTCTTAAAATAAACTACCATGAAAAAAATTACTCTTTTGGCAATTTTGGTAATCAGTAGTGCTTCCTTTGCACAACAAAAATCTACCGGAAACGTGACTTTGACAACCAATATGACTGTCAATCTAACATTAAATAATACCACATCAAAAGCTACTCTCACATTGACTGGTCCTTCAGACAGATGGTTTGCTCTACAATTTGGAAGTTTCGCTGAAGGTGATGGGATGGCGGCTGGTGAAGATTTAGTATATGCAAATGCCACTACAATTGTTGATGCCAGCCATAACGGAGTTGGTTCTGCTCCCAGTACGGATGCTGCTCAAAACTGGACAGTAACTTCTAACACAGTAGCCTCAGGAATCAGAACAATAATCGCAGAACGAAATTTATCAACGGGAGACACAAACGATTATACTTTCAATTATGCGAACTCCAGTATTGATTTTGTATGGGCCAGAAGAAGTTCTGCAGGTTATGGATTAAACTACCATGGAGCAACAAATCGTGGGTATAGTGTAAGTGTTCCTTTATCAACTACTTTGGGTGTAGACGATTTTAGTTTAAAAACTTCTTCCATTTATCCAAATCCATCCAACGGGAATTTTACCATTGAAACAAAAACAGGTTTAGATCAAATAAATGTATACTCTTTAATAGGAACATTAGTTGAAACTATCGATTTAAAAGATACATCTAATACTGTTGAAGTATCTTTAAAAAATTTACAATCAGGAGTTTATTTGGTACAACTAAAAAATGAAAAAGATAAATCCTGGAAAAAAATAATTATTGAATAAGCATTACCATTTTCACATTCACAAATTGTTTTTCGAAAAAAAGAGGTTAGATAAAATCTAACCTCTTTAAAAAAAAAACAAAAAACCAAGTTATTAATAATTGAAAAATTGAATATTATTAACTCTATTCTTGAATCACACCAATTAGGAATGTCGATATATTTTCTTAAAATGTTGTACTGCTATTTGCCTGATATGCAAAATTAAAAGTATAATATTTTGATGCAGCAGCCAGAGGATCTGGATTTGCCGGAGCATCTTTATAGTAGCTTAAGATTTCGAATTTTGCATATTTACCATCATGTGTCTTTACAACAAATACTTTACCTGCCTTTGCAGAAATAAGATGAGTTGCATCGTTATAAGTATACCATGCATTTTCTCCAGAAGCTGGAAATGCATAGACTGAAGCTGCATCCTGATTAAATGTAGCTGAAGATGGAAATGTTGTCACATTAGCAAATACTCCAGAAACGATACTCACTGCCCCAGATCCTGTTCTTGCCGGTTCACCTGTGTCTTCAGCATTGTACTTAACTCCACCATTAATTATAATTACTGTACCACGAAACGCTATATCCCATTTATCCGTAGTAACAATTTTATTTTCAGAAAAACTGAATTTTGTGAATTCGCCACTAGCTGGTCCTGCTTGCCCTCCTCCGGTTTGTGGAGCTGGAAGGTCAGAAACTTTTGTTGTAACAACCGCTGGAGGAGTTGTGTTTTTGTCATCATCACTACTGCAAGATGCTGTAAAAATTACTAATGCTAAAAGAGATAGTTTTAAAAAATTTGTTTTCATGGTAAAAATGTTTAAATAAATATTGATTAAAAATTATATTGAATTCTTGCAAAAAGTTGTCTTCCGGCAAGATTAGGAATCTGCCCGGGATCTTTGTAATCGAACAAATTATTGGCTCCTGCCTGAAATATGACTTTATCTGTAATGTATTTTGAAACTGATAAATTGGTGAGCAAATACTCGTTTACAAATGTGTCGTATTTATCCAGAACCTGATTACCATTCGTATCAAAAAGTCCGTATTTGCTTCGGTAAAAAACACGTAAATTGATATCCGTTTTTATTTTCGGAATCGTATAAGCGAATTTAATATTGGCTGTATGTTTCGATCGATTGTATAATCCGAAATAATCTGATTTACTAATTTGAACCGTTTGTAGTTGTGAATTTCGGATGTATTGGTGTTCTTGAAAATTATCAAGGACTGATTTGTCTTTTGCTGTTAAATACTGATAACCTAATGACACAACAAATTCTTTTGTAAAACTATAAGTCGAATTAAATTCTACGCCATACGTAAATATTTTATCGTAATTGGTATAACTAAAAATATTCTGCCCATTGATTTTTTGAGCTACAGCCTGTGTATCAATTAAATTATCTATCAGATTATAGAAAGCATTTACATCTATTTTTAGTTTATTTCTTTTGTAAAAACCTCCAAAATTGAAATTGATTGAACTTTCAGCTTCTAATGGTTTGTCAAAATTTACTCCTGCCGTCCTGGACAAAAGTTGACCCTGCTCTTCAAATTCGTTTAATCGATGTTCAGCAACATTATATCCCAAAACGGTATATCCGACTGATGGATTTGTGAAATCGAAAAATAACTGTCGGAAATCCGGTGCCTTATATCCATAACCAATTGAAGACTTTAAGGAAAAAATATTATTAAACTTATAATTCACAGCTAGTTTCGGACTAAACTGAGAGGCATATTCGCTATGATTATCATATCTGAAGCCGGCAAGAATATTCAACTTTCCGGATGGATTGTAATCATACTGCACAAAAATATATTGAGAATTAAAATTTACATTACCTTGAAAATACGTTCTGTCAAGGGTTTCATAATTTAAACCAACTCCGGCAGTTAATTTGTCATTTTTTATAGAAAAAGTTGTTCTGACTTCCGGCCTGAAAAGCCATTGATTGTAATAAGTGTTTTCAAACAGTACGTTATTTTGATCATTTAAAAATGAATCATTTTTATAATTGGTCGTATATAATTCATATTCAGAATATATTTTAGGATTCCATTTATGCTCAAGCTTTACTTGTGAATTCCATTCATTTTCTTTTGCATCCCCTTTATAATTTTCAGAATCAATAATAGCTACATTATTCATTTTCTGATTATAAAAGCGGTTACTAATGATTAATTTCAAATTTTTTGAAAAATCATAATATAATTTTGGCTGAATTGTATAATTATAGAATTTCTCAACGTTTTTCAATGATGTGCTATCATCTAAATCATATCCATCAGATGAATAAAAATTAGCAAATAAATTGGCTGCAAATTTCTTCCTCTTCCAAAGAACATTTGCATTCACATCATTGGTATTGAATGTTGCATATCTGTAAGACAGATTACCTGAAAATACATCTTTTACTGGTCTTTTTGTAATTATATTAATCACACCACCCATAGCTTCTGAACCATATAAAGCTGATGAAGCACCTTTTACAATTTCAATCCTTTCAATATTTCCAACAGAAACCCTTGATAAATCTAAAACTCCTGAAGTTCTTCCCACAATAGGAACACCATCTATCAGAATCATGGTATACGCTGCATCTAAACCCTGCATCTGAATCCCTTCGAAACCACTTTCGTCCGGAATCAAAATAATTCCTGTTTGTTCACTTAAAATTTCGTTTAATCTTGTAACCCCCGATTTTACAATTTGCTCTGATGTAATGATTGTCATTGGTAATGGCAATGATGAAAGCACTCTTTCTGTTCTTGTACCTGTAATAACTATAACTTCTGATAATTTATTTGCAGCAATACTATCATTCTTTTGTATTTCCTGAGCAACAGAAATCTGACAAAAAACAAACAGTGCAAAATGGGTAATTTTAATTTTCATTATTTTTATTAAGTCTTAATAAGCAATGCAAATATATAATTATTTTTATTTATTCTAAATAAAGTTTATATATTTGCCAAAAAAATTTAAACAATAAATGTTATGAATACAAAAAGTCTTTATTTATCAGCCCTTATGGCTTTAAGTTGTGGTTTTGGATTTAGTCAGGATAAAAAACAGCAAGACACTAAATCAATTAAATCAATGTGTGGCTGTTATGAAGTGAAATTTAATTTTACAGAAACTTTTCAATATGCTAAAGATTCGGCTGCTTATAAACCTTCAAAAACCAAACATGAAACTGCTTTAGAATGGGTAGCGTTAATAGAAGACTCTCCAAATAAAATCTCCATGCAGCATTTGTTAATCGTAAGTGATGACATGATCATTAAACACTGGAGACAGGACTGGCTTTTCGAAAACACTGATTTGTATTTATTTGACAAAAATACTTCCTGGAAGTATAAAAAACTGGATAAAAAAGCAGTAAAAGGACAGTGGACTCAAAAAGTATATCAGGTAGATGACAGTCCAAGATATGAAGGATCCGCAACATGGGTTCATGTAGACGGACAAGACTATTGGGCAAATGTAACATACGCTCCTTTACCAAGGAGGGAGCACACAAAACGTAATGATTATAATGTTCTCAAAAGAAGAAATATTCATGAAATTACATCAACAGGATGGAATCATGAACAGGATAATAAAAAGCTAATTAGAGATGACAGCGGAAAAGATGTTTTATTGGCCGAGGAAAAAGGAATGGACGTTTACACTAAAGTTCCAGATATTAAATGTCTTGCCGGTCAAAAATGGTGGGCAGCAAATAATGCCCTTTGGAAAAATGTACGTGATAAATGGCAAACTTTTTTTGAAAGAAATAAAGACTTAAACCTGGAAGCTAAAGTAGAGAAAAAAACACTTTATTCCCTTTTGTTTGATTTGAAACCAAATGCGACAAAAGCAGAAACTGATGTAATTATTGACAAATTCGTAAAATAAATTGTTTTGTGTTAGTTGTTAAAAGAGCCGCCAATGTTAAGATTAGCGGCTCTTTTTATATAATTTCTGCAGTTATTGAAAACCGTTTTACATTCTTTCCGGAACTTCAATTCCTAACAAAGTAAACGCTGATTTTATTACCTCAGCTACTTTTTGCGAAAGCTGTACTCTGAATATCTTTTTAGTCAAATCTACCTCTCCTAAGATATGCACAGATTGATAGAATGAATTATATTCCTTTACCAAATCATATGTATAATTGGCAATCAAGGCCGGACTATAGTTTTGTGCCGCATTTTGAATTACTTCAGGAAAAAGTTCCATTTGTTTTATCAGCTCCTTTTCTTTTTCGTGCAATTCTTCAATATTAGTTTTGGCTGAAAAATCAAAATCGGCTTTACGAATTATTGACTGGATTCTAGCATACGTATATTGAATAAAAGGCCCGGTATTTCCTGCAAAATCAACAGATTCTTCAGGATTGAATAAAATACGTTTTTTAGGATCTACTTTTAAAATGTAATATTTCAAAGCTCCAAGTCCAATTGTTTTGTGCAATTTAGCTTTCTCTTCTGGAGTGTAACTGTCAAGTTTTCCTAAACCTTCAGAAATTTGTTTTGCTGTATCTGTCATATCCTGCATCAAATCATCAGCATCTACAACCGTTCCTTCACGGCTTTTCATTTTTCCGGAAGGTAAATCAACCATTCCGTATGATAAATGATATAAGCTTGAAGCCCAGTCAAAACCTAGTTTTTTCAGAATCAGGAACAACACTTTAAAATGATAATCCTGCTCGTTACCAACCGTATAAACCATTCCGCCAACATCTGGCATGTCTTTTACACGCTGAATTGCTGTTCCAATATCTTGCGTCATATAAACTGCAGTTCCGTCTGAACGCAATACGATTTTACGATCTAAACCGTCTTCTGTCAAATCTATCCAGACAGAGCCATCTGGATCTTTTTCGAAAACACCACTGTCTAAACCAATTTGAACTACATCTTTCCCTAATAAATAGGTATTGCTTTCGTAGTAATATTTATCAAAATCAACTCCAAGATTATTATAAGTAGTTGCAAAACCATCATAAACCCATTGATTCATTTTTTTCCAAAGTGCAATTACTTTTTCATCACCGGCTTCCCATTTCTTCAGCATGTTTTGTGCTTCAATTATAACGGGTGCTTGTTTTTTTGCTTCTTCTTCTGTTTTACCGTCTTCTATTAATTGATTAATTTCTGCTTTATAAGCTTTATCAAACTCCACGTAATATTTACCAACTAATTTATCTCCTTTCAAATTTGAACTTTCAGGAGTTTCTCCGTTTCCAAATTTTTCCCAGGCCAGCATCGATTTGCAGATATGAATTCCACGGTCGTTGATAATTTGTGTTTTATATACTTTTTTACCAGAAGCTTTTATTATTTCAGCCACAGAATATCCCAAGAGATTGTTACGAACGTGACCTAAATGCAGCGGTTTATTAGTATTTGGCGAAGAATATTCAACCATGATCGCTTTATCTTCAGAATTAGGTGTCACATGTCCAAATTTTGAATTGTCTTTGATTTCATTAAAGAAATTCAAATAATAACGATCTGCAATTACAATATTCAAAAAGCCGGAAACTACATTAAAACGAGCTACTTCGGCAACATTTTCAACCAGATACTCTCCAATTTTATTTCCTAACTCTCCAGGATTACTTTTAATCACTTTGAGTAGAGGAAAGATTACCATCGTGATATCGCCTTCAAACTCTTTTCTTGTTGTTTGATATTCAATTTTATCAACAGTTACATCAAATAATGACTGTATAGCATTTTGTATAGAAGGAGTAAGAGTTTGTGATAATGACATGTAAACTTATTTTTAAAGTGAGCAAATATAGTGCTTATTCAGCAATTAGAGAAAACGAAAAAGATATAAAATACTATAAAAAACATGCCTTCTTTTTGAATCTAGCTTTTTTTATCTACCAAAAGTGTTATAAAAATGAGTTTATAATATATTGTAAAACAGTACTTCATAAAAAAAATGAAAATTTATTTAAAATATTTTGTAACATATCAATGATAAAAGAGTCTTAATAGCAAATTGAAAATTCATTTTAAAGATTTAATCAAAACAAAAAAATCATCATCAATCAATCAAAATAATCAATAACTCATTATGAAATTAAAATTATTTCTGTTCGCATTACTGGGTGTAATAACAACAGTTCAGGCACAAAACTCCGGAACCGTTTCCGGAAAAATTACCGAAAAGACAAGCAAGGCTCCTGTTTCTTATGCAACTGTCTCTATTAAAGACAATGGAAAAGTAGTTTCAGCAGTAAACACAGATGACAATGGAGAGTTTGCAATAAAAAGCTTAGCATTAAAAAACTATACAATTGAAATTCAATACATTGGATTTAGAAAATATATAGGATCCATAATTTTAAGCGATAATAAAAAATCTGCAACTGTTAATGTTGGTCTGGAAGAAGAAGCAACACAGCTGAAAGGTGTTAACATTGTTGCTGAACGTTCCACAATCGAACAAAAAATTGACCGAAAAGTAATTAATGTTGGAAAAGATTTGACTACTGCGGGAGCTTCGGCATCAGATATTATGAACAATATTCCGTCAGTAAATGTAGATCAGGATGGAAAATTATCACTTCGTGGAAATGACAATGTTCGTGTATTAATTGATGGACGCCCGTCTAATATTGATCCTGCTCAGCTTTTGAAACAAATTCCGTCAACTTCTATCAAGAAAATTGAGCTGATTACAAATCCAAGTGCAAAATATAACCCGGAAGGAATGTCGGGAATCATCAATATTGTTTTGCACAAAAATGCCAATACAGGTTTCAACGGAAGCTACAGTGGTGGAATCACTTTTGGAGAAACTGCTAAATACAATCAATCATTAGATTTAAATTACAAAACCGGAAAGGTGAATTTCTTTGGAAATGGAGGAACTAATTTCGGAACTTATTTCAATGATGGCCTCATCAAAAAAACAGATAAAACTACTATCCAAAACTTAGACATTTCTAATGAAAATGATTCGTACTTATATAAAATTGGAATGGATTATTTAATTGATGATCATAATACTTTATCTTTTTATAGTACTCAAAATAAAGCGACAGGACTTGGATTTGTAAATACTGATATTGATTATTTTAATTCACCAGAAGAAATTAGTAATGTATATCAAAAAGGAAGATATGAAGGTCCAAATAAAACCGGAACTTATAATCTGGCTTATAAACACATCTTTAAAAAAGAAGGCCACACATTAGATTTTGAAGGAAATTATAGCACTACAGAGGAAACTCAGAATGCTTCTTTTGATACTGAAACCATAAAAACAGATAATACATCTAATAGAAATATTTATAAAGATTTCATAAATGACGAACGTAAATTAAGTACTTTGAATGTTGACTATGTAAATCCTTTAAATGAAAAAACAACATTAGAAGCTGGAGCCGAAGCCAGAATAACAAAAACAGAGAATAATTATACAACTGAAAATCCGTTTGCTGAATTCCCAGTTTCTAATTATACGTATGATACTAATATCTATTCAGCTTATGTAACTTTTGGTCAGAAATTCAAAAAATTTAGTTATCAATTGGGGGCTCGTTTTGAAAGTTATAAAGTGGAATCCAATTTAAATTACGGTTATAAAACATTTAATGATGATTATATTACCTTATATCCTTCTGCTTATTTAACTTATAACCTAAACGAGAAAAACACTTTTCAGTTGAGCTATAGCCGCCGCGTTGACCGCCCGAGTTTAGAACAGACAAAACCGATTCGCGAGTTTTCGACTCCATTAGTTACTTCATTTGGAAATCAGGAATTAAGACCACAGTTTACCAATTCTGTAGAATTAAATTATACTAAGACTCTAGAAAAAGGAAGTTTTACTACAGGTGTCTTTTATAGAAGCATTAATGATCCGATTAGCAGAACTTTAAGACCGGATGAATTAAATCCTAATAAGCAAATTATGAGTTTTACTAATTATGATCATAATACTTCGTATGGATTTGAAGTTTCTTTAAATTACAAAATTACAAAATGGTGGGATATCCAGCCGTCTATTGACTTTTCAAGTATTAACCAGCAAGGAGTAGTGTTTAAATATGATGAAACACAAATCACAAAAAGCTCTGCAGAGGAAAGAACAGTTACAGTTGCAGCATTTAATGCCCGTATGAATTCGAACTTTAAAGCCACGAAACGCTTAAGCTTTTTATTATTCGGTTTTTATAGAGGACACGTTGAAGATGTACAGCAGGAAAGAAAGGAAATGTACAAAATAGATATTGGCTCACGTTATACATTATTAGACAACAAAATGAATATAAGCTTACGTTTTAATGATGTTTTCAACACTATGAAATATGCTTTTGATACCCAATATCCTTATCCCCAATCAGGACAGTTTACGTGGGAAAGCCAAACGGTTTATTTAGGTTTAACTTACAACTTTGGAGGTGCAAAAATCAAAAACTTACAACGTAAACAAAGAGATGATAATACTAGTAAAGACGGTGGTGGAATGTTTTAATCACTTTTATTTTACTTGACTTTAATATTTTTTGAATTAGTTCTTGTAGAAGAAAATGCCTGAAGTTTGCCAACTTCAGGCATTTTCTATTTATAAATTATCCTATAAAAAGTTCTTAATTTCTTTTATTTCTTCCGGATTTGCTGTATCAGTATCATCTGTAATCGCTGATGAATGATAAAAAGTCGGTTCTAGTTTATCCTGCAATAATTTAATATTGGAAGATCGCAATCCGCCTCCGGGCATTATTTCAATTCTGTTATTGGCTAATTTTTGAATTTTCACCAGGTTAAAAATTCCTTTTTCAACATTTATTTCCTGTCCGGAAGTTAAAATGGTTTTAAAACCACAATCAATTATATCTTCTAAAGACTGCTGCATATTTTTAACCACATCAAAGGCACGATGAAAAGTACATGAAAGCGGTTGAGCCAAATTGACTAATTCCTTATTTCTAATCTTATTTACACTTCCGTCTTCATTTAAAATTCCGAAAACAAAACCATCAACTCCTAATTTCTTGAGCTGTTTTATATCTTGCTTCATTTCAATAATTTCTTCATCGGTATAAATAAAATTCCCACCTCTCGGTCTTATTATGACGTGCATTTTTATTAAAATCTTTTCCCGAACCCTTAATGCTAAAACATAATTAGGTGTTGTACCGCCAATATTCATATTCTCGCACAATTCTATTCGGTCTGCCCCATTATCCTGAGCAATAAAAGCTGATTCGTAATTAAAACAGGCTATTTCAAGTTGATCTTTTTTCATTGTATTGAATAATAAATAGTAGTTTTGAATGTAGCTAAATCAAATATAAAAAAACCTGCTTCGTTTGAAGCAGGTTTTACATAATAATATACTAAACTATTACCATTTAATAATGGCACTTGCCCAGGTAAAGCCACTTCCAAAGGCTGCTAAAACTACAGTATCCCCAGATTTTATTTTTCCTTGTTCCCAGGCTTCGGTTAAAGCAATTGGAATAGAAGCTGCCGTTGTGTTTCCATATTTTTGGATGTTATTGTGAACCTGATCATCTGATAGCTTGAATTTATTCTGAATAAATTGCGAAATTCTCAAATTTGCCTGATGCGGAATCAGCATATCAATATCTGAAACCTGTAAGCCATTCGCTTCCAAACCTTCATTGATAACCTCAGCAAAACGAACAACCGCATTTTTAAATACAAATTGACCATTCATATATGGGTAGTAACTTTCATCATTTGGATCGTTATCTGCTAAAATATCCGTTACCCATCTTGCTCCCATTCCAGGTGCCTGCAAAGCTAATTCTTCAGCATGCTGACCTTCAGAATGTAAATGTGTAGATAAAATTCCTTTTGTCAAATCTTCTTCACGGCTCAAAACAGCTGCTCCTGCACCATCGCCAAAAATCACTGAAACTCCACGTCCACGAGTCGTCATATCTAATCCGGTTGAATGAACCTCAGAACCTATTACCAAAATATTTTTATACATCCCTGTTTTAATATACTGATCAGCAACAGAAATTGCATATACAAAACCCGAACACTGATTTCTAACGTCTAATGCTCCTACGGTTCTTAATCCCAAATCTCGTTGTACTAAAACCCCAGGACCCGGGAAATAGTAATCCGGACTTAATGTCGCAAAAACTACAAAATCAATATCTTCCTTGGCAATACCTGAACGTTCGATCGCTATTTTGGCTGCTTTTACACCCATTGAAGTTGTTGTATCTTCTCCTCTTATAATATGTCTGCGTTCCTGTATCCCGGTTCTTTCCTGAATCCATTCGTCATTAGTATCAATAAGTTTAGACAAATCATCATTTGTCACCACATTGGAAGGAACATAATACCCTAAGCCCGCTATTTTTGAGTGATACATATCTTTTTGTTATTTGTTAAAAAATTGGACTGTAAATTTAAACATAGTTTAAAACATTAGCGTACAAATTACCACTTTTTTCGTAATTAATAATTCAATATTTTTTTTAAAAAATATTGAATTCATTATTCTTAGAAACTCATATTTTGTTTATGCTGCTAAAGAGAATATTCTTCATTTGCTTTGGGAACAGGATCAATTCTTAAAAAATATTTAAAGAACTCATTTTCATTCTGTTTTATTGCCAAATAAAAAGCCCCTAAAAATAAAATTTTAGGGGCTTTTGCTTTTATTGTATTTCAATCTTAACCCTTTAACCAGGCATTTTTAAGTTTGTCTTTTGAAGCATCTGTAGCTTTAAAAGTTTCTTTTTCGTCGTATGGTAATTTTATTGTTCCTTTAATCGTTTGTTCTTTACCTGCACGTTTTATTTGTAGTGTAACAGCATCGTTTTCTTTCCATATCTCACTTTCAGAAATCAAATCGTAAATATTAGCTAAAGAATAAGGTTTATTATTTATTGATAAAATAACATCACCGGCTTTAAGATTCAGATTGGTAAAAAACGGATTTAATTCTATATCAGGACGAACACTTATTTCTTTTGTTTTTTGATCTACAGCAATGTAAGGAACTTGCCCTTTAAGAAATATAGAACCCGGAGCTTTTTCACTAGCTATACTTACACCCACTTTTGCTAAATAGGTATCATAAGGAATTGGAGTTGTCCCTGCAACATGCGTTTTTAAAAACTCCCCTACTTCAGGATACGTTAATTTTGTAATTTCATCAAAAAGCTCATTATCGTTAAATGGTTTTTCAACTCCATATTCTTCTGATAATTTGTGCATCAAATCAAGAATTCCACGTTCACCATTACTTTTTTCCCTAATAATGATATCAATACACATCCCAATTAAAGCTCCTTTTTGGTACACATTTAAATATTGATCTTTATAGGGCTGTTCTAAAACATTTTTACTCATTGTAGTGAATGACATCGTATCGTTTAAACCTTTTGCCTGTTCTATTTTGTCAGCAATACGGGTATAAAATTCAGCTTCGTCAATTAAACCCTGATTGATTTGAAAAAGATTGGCAAAATATTCCGTAACGCCTTCATACATCCACAAATGTTCAGACATTTTTGGCGCATTATAATCAAAATACTGAATTTCTTTTGAGTGAATAGTTAACGGAGTTACGATATGAAAAAACTCATGCGACACCACATCTTTCATAGATTCTACCAGTTTTTCCTTTGGCATTGATTCAGGCAAAACGACTGTAGTGGCAGTTGGATGCTCTAATGCTCCAAAACCATGCGCATCATCTTTTGCCATGCTTGACAAATACAATAAAACAGTATATTTTTTAGTTGCATTTACTTTACCTAAAAAGTTTTTCTGAGCCGTCATCATCGTTTTCATTTCCGGTGTAATGCTTTCTGCGGTAAACTTTCCTGTAGGGGAGTAAACAGCAATCAAAATGTCCATCCCGTTAACATTAAAAGTTGTATAATCCGGCTTAGAATACATTATTGGATTTTCAACTAAAACTGCATAACGAGGTGTTACAAAAACATCGCTTGTATTGCTTGCATCGTCATCGTTCATTGATGTTGCTCCCCAAAGTGTTTCAGGATGTGTAACAGTCACTTTATAAGGAACATCCAGTTTATCCTGAAAATAACCTACAAAACCGTGTGTATTTAACATAAAGTTTTTACCTGCATCGATATTTGTTCCTGCTGGTGAAAAAACATCATCATTGCCAAATCCGGTTCCTTTCTCAGTATCAAAAGTATCGCCAACTAAATATGTTATTTTGGCTAGTGTTTTTGCATTTGCCACAGACCATGAATTATCATCAATTCTTTTTACTGCCAAAACATTGCCTTTAGCATCAAAAGCTTTAAAATCATCTGAATATTTACCGTAGTTGTCAGTGGAGTAGGTTCCCGGAACAGTTTTGGGAATACTATAGATAATTTCGTCTGTTTTTATCTTCGGAGGTATTACGGTAACTAAAACTTTGTCCTCTTTTACATCAATAAGATTAATATTAACATCAACAGTATTCGTTTTTGCAGTACCCGAAGTGCTTCCTGTTTTACAGCTCAAAAATGCGATTGCAAGAGCTAATGTGTAAACTATTTTTTTCATTTGTTTGTGTTTAGTATTTAATGAGTCTTACAAAATCCATAATTGTTACAGTAAGAATATAAATATAAAAAAACTCCTGAATTTCAGGAGTTTTAATTTTAGTCTAATTTATTTTTTATATAATATTTACCATCTAAATCTTCATCAAAATCATCTATTTTAACTGGTTTGGGTTTTGGTTTATTGGCAATTGCTTTCTTTTTCCACATCTCGAACTTTTCAAGCGGCATTTTCTTCTTCATTATTTCCAAAACTTCCTTTTCTGAAAATCCAAATTCTTTTTTTATAATTTCAAATGGATTTCTTTCTTCCAGTGCCAACGAAACAAGTTTTTCTGTTTCTTCCCAATTCAATTCTTTGCGGTTACTCTTTTTCATCAGGTGAAAATTAATTCAAAATAGAGATTAAATGATTAATAGATTGATTTTCAATTTAAGTATCAATATTAATAAAAAAAAGAATTGGTTGGTCAGATGAATGATGTTTTTTTCAATTTTTTCCTTATTTTGATTTTTGAAAAGGAATCTGTAGTAAATTTTTTAATTTATTATTTTCCTCGTGATCCATATGAGTATCAACTCCATAAATTATTTCTTCTTTTGGAAGTGTGGTAAAAGTTCCAAAAAGGCGATCCCAAAACGAAAAAATATTTCCGTAATTGCTGTCGGTATAAGGCAAAACGTAATGATGATGTACTTTATGCATATTAGGGGAAACAATAAGATAACTGATAAAGACATCTAATTTACGGGGAAGTGAAATATTGGCGTGATTAAATTGCGAAGCCACAACAGAAAAGGATTGATATAAAAAAACCATCCACATCGGGCTGCCAACAATTAAAACGCCTAAAGTGGTAAATCCAAACCGAATAATACTTTCTCTCGGATGATGTCTATTCGCAGAAGTTGTATCAATCCAGGTATCTGAGTGATGAATAAGGTGAAAACGCCATAGACTTTTGACTTTATGCTGCACTAAATGTGCTAAATAAGCACCAATTAAATCCAGTAATAATAACCCTGTTATCGTATATAACCAAATTGGCATTTCCGGCAGGAACTGTAATATTCCAAAATCATTATTGATTGTCCAGTCTGCGACTAATAATAGAATAAAAGCAAGAACAAAATTGACAATAATAGTAGTAAAAGTGAAGAAAAAGTTGATCCCGGCATGATGCCACTTTCTATATGTCATCTGAAAAAGTGGAAACGCATTTTCTATTAACCAAAAAATAGTGATTCCTCCAACCAAAATCAAACTTCGGTGTGATGACGGAATGGTACTGAAATAGTCAATAATATGAATCATTCATAAATAATTTAAGGACACAAAACTTTCTGGTATTTTTTAAACCGCTACAAAAAAGCCATTTATAATCAAAAATAAAGAAAAAATAAGAAATCTGTTTTTAAATATTTTTAAAAAGTATATTGATATGCCCAATACATTAATACCAACTGCAATGGTAAACGCAAAAGCAAAAGCCATTTGGGCAATCCAAAACCAGCTTTTTCATTTTGAAGCATAAATAAATTAGCCGGAAATACAGCGACAAGTAAAGCAATTATGCCCCAGGCGGCAAATTGAGTTAAAGAAGGAACTATTAGCAATAATGCCAAAATTATCTCTGCAGCGCCACTTAGGCTATTCAACAATTTAGGATTTGGAAAAGAGTCCGGAATAATTTTAATATACATTCTTGGACTCATAAAGTGATTTATTCCGGCTATCACATACAAAAAAGCCATTAGATATAAATGCCATGGTAATGTCATAATTGAAGTAGTTTGTAACGAATTTATAAATAAAATTTTAAGTTTTAGATTTAAAATCTATATTCATTATGATGATAGCCAAAATAATAAGAACGATCCCAATCCATTGCAGAAAAACAACTTCTTCATTTAACAAAATAAAAGCCATCATTACTGAAACGGGAAGTTCTAATGCAGAAACGATACTTCCTAAACCAATTCCCGTTAGCGGAAAACCTGCATTCATGAGCATTGGTGGAATTATAGTTCCAAAAAGAGAAAGTACAATTCCCCATTTCATAAAGATGCCAAAATTAAAAGAGGTTATCTGAGTGAAAAATGCAAATGAAAAAACGATTATTGCCCCACCTAAAAGCATATACAAACTTCTTTGGGCTGATGAAATTTCGGTAGCTACCCGATTTGCGGTAAACATAGTGGCAGTAAAAGATGCCGCAGCTAATATTCCCCACCCTATTCCTTTCCAATCGAGATTGATGTCATTATTTATGATATTGGTGGCAAGAACGGTTCCTGTCAGCACAATAAAAACGGAAATTACTTTTTGTTTTGATGGCAATTTCTTTTCTAAAATCATTTCAAGGATAACACCCATCCAAACGGTTTGCATTAGTAAAACTATACCAATTGAAACCGGGATATATTTAACCGCCAGATAATAAAACAAACTAGTCATACCCAAGGAACTTCCTGCTAACATTAAATTAAAAATATTTTTTGGCGTAGCTTTTATTACTTTTTCCTTATTTTTTATTTTTTGAAAAGCGTTGATTAGCAATATTCCCAAAATTCCCAATACAAATTGAGATGTAGTTATCTCAGCAGTCGTAAAACCTTCACCATAAGCCATTTTTACAAAGGTGGCCAGCATACCATAACTTGTAGCACCAAGACCAACCAGAAAAACCCCTTTGAAAACATTTTTTTGTAACATTTTTTATTCTTTTTTTTAAATTTTAAGGCTGCAAAGATACATCTTAGTTTTATCTAATTTATATTATATAGTGAACAATTAAATTTCTTTAGTTAGACATTTTTCTTTATTTTGCACCAAAATCTAAAATAACAATGAAAAAATCAATTATTGCCTTTGCTGCAATTGTAATGTTAATATCATGTGACAAAAAAGAGTCAACTGATGGTTTACACTTAACCGGAAACATAAAAGGATTAAAAGAAGGAACTTTATACATTCAGAGAATTGTTGATACTGCACTTGTAGCAATAGACACTATTAAGATTAATGGAAATTCAGTTTTTGAAAGCAATATTAAACTAGAATCTCCTGAAATGCTTTATTTATTTCTTGATCGTGGAGTTACCAATTCGTTAGATAATAACATTACGTTTTTTGCTGAACCCGGAAATATAAATATCAATGCTAATCTTGATAATTTTATAAACGGAGCAAAAATTACGGGTTCAAAAAACCATGAATTATACGAAGAATATCAAAAAATGAATTCACGTTTTAAAGATGAAAACCTTACATTGCTGGAAGCAAGATTCAAAGCCTTAAAAAGAAAAGATCAAAAAGCAGCTGATAGCATCAGTGCTAAAAGTGATTCCAACATTAAAAGAAAATATTTATTTGCGACTAACTTTGCTATTAATCATAAAGATCATGATATAGCACCCTATATAGCTTTAGCTGAAATTTACGACATTAATGTTAAATTTCTGGATACTATTCAGAAATCAATGACTCCCAAAATAGCGAAATCCTTATACGGCAAAAAGCTTACTAAATATGTAAATGATATAAAAATTCAAGAGAGTAAATAATTGCCCTTTTACCTATAAACAAAAGTCCTGGAAATTTTTCAGGACTTTTTATTTACATAAAAATCAATATTTAGAATTATTTTTAAAAAAAAACCAGCATAAAAAAAGCCTCTCAAATTGAGAGGCTTTTATGTTGGTCTACAAGGACTCGAACCTTGAAAGACTGCACCAAAAACAGTTGTGTTACCATTACACCATAGACCAGCAGTGCTGTTAAGCGAGTGCAAATTTAAAGCTTTTTTTAGTTTGCGCAAACTTTTTAGCAAAAAAAAGCGATTTTTTTTTATTTTTTTTTCTTCTTAGCACTTAATTGTATCGCAAGTATTTAGCAAACAATAAATTACTTTAACCAAAGAGTTTTGTAGAATTTTTTGTTAATGCTCGTTTCTTTCCACAAAAAAACATTTTCTTTGTAAGATAGAAACATACAAATTTTAATACCAAAATATGGCACAATTCAATTTCAATAAATGGAATACAATTATTGGCTGGTTTGCATTTACAATCGCATTAATTACTTATACATTAACTGTTGAACCTACAATGAGCTTTTGGGATTGTGGCGAATATATTGCCACAGCTGCTAAATTAGAAGTGGGACATCCACCGGGAGCTCCATTATACCAAATGATGGGCGCTTTTTTTGCCATGTTTGCTATAGATAACCAACATGTTGCCCTGATGGTTAATATGATGTCTGTCTTTTCAAGTGCCTTTACAATTTTATTTTTATTTTGGTCGTCTTCTATAATTTTAAAAAAAATGATAGGACGTTTTACCGAAATAAATCAAAATAATTCTATTGTTATTTTAGGAAGTTCTCTGATAGGTGCTCTTGCTTTTACTTTTTCAGACAGTTTTTGGTTCAATGCTGTGGAAGCAGAAGTGTATGCCATGGCTTCTGTGCTGATTGCATTACTTTTCTGGCTTGGATTGCGCTGGGAACAAGATATGGATACCCCAAAAGGAAACAAATGGTTATTAATCATTTCTTTAGTAGTCGGACTCTCTTTTGGAGTTCACTTCATGGCTTTATTGACGATACCTTCAATAGGATTTTTATATTACTTTAAGCATTACGAAAAAATTACTATTAAGAATTTTATCATTGCCAATGTAGTAGTAATTGGGATTTTGTTATTCATTTTTAAATTGCTCTTGCCTTTAACAATGGCTTTCTTTGGAAAGACAGAAGTTTTCATGGTAAATAGTATGGGATTGCCGTTTAACTCAGGAAGTATTTTTGTAGCCTTGCTACTTATTGCTTTCTTTTATTTTGGATTAAAATATACCAAACAAAAAGGATTTGTATTTTACAACACCATTATTCTTTGCATCTTATTTATTTTAATTGGTTTCTCCACCTGGATTATGCTGCCGGTACGTGCCAATGCAAATACGGTTATCAATGAAAATAAACCTTCTGATGCTGCTGAAGTTTTAGCCTACTACAACCGTGAACAATATGGTGTTAACCCTTTATTTTATGGTCCTCAATACACGGAAGTTTTTGCTGGTTTAGATGCAGAAACTCCTTATCTGGACAAAAAACCTAATTACGAAAGAGATTATAAGACCGGTAAATACGTCATTACCAATAATTATAAAAACGCTGAGCAAAATAGTGATGACAATCAAAAAACAATTCTGCCAAGGCTATGGAGTACAGAAACAGGACATATTCAGAACTATATTAATTTTACCAATCCTCCCAAATTCAAAATAAATCCTAATTATCCTTATGAAGATGATTTGGCAAAATACGGAATTGATGCCAGCCAGCTAACAGAAGAAGAATATAACAAAGCGACTGCTCAATTGCGTAATGAAGTAGAAAAAACAATTACAGAATTCAGGCAGGCATATGCTCAAAAACAAATTGACAATGAAGGATATGTAAAATTCCTAAAAAGCTATGGAGATTATTTGATTATAGAAAAACCGACAACGGCTGACAATTTCAGTTTCATGTTTGAATATCAATTTGGATACATGTACATCAGATATTTAATGTGGAATTTTGTAGGCCGTCAAAGTGATATTCAGGGTAAATATGACAATTTAGACGGGAACTGGATCAGCGGAATTAAATTTATGGATTCATTACATTTAGGACCGCAGGATAATTTGCCAGCAGATGTGCAAAATAACAAAGGAAGAAATGTTTACTTTTTTCTGCCATTTATTTTAGGATTAATTGGCTTAATGTACCACGCCAATAAAGACATCAAAAGTTTTTATGTGCTTTTAGCTTTATTTTTATTTACCGGAATTGCACTTAAAATTTACTTAAACGAAAGACCTTTTGAACCAAGAGAAAGAGATTATGCCCTTGTAGGATCTTTTTATGTCTTTGCCATCTGGATAGGCTTTGGCGTCTATTCTCTTTACGAAAGTATTCAAAAATTTATCGCTCCAAAAATTGCCGGTCCTGTTGTAATTGCTGCCAGTTTACTGGCTGCACCAGTTCTAATGGCATCTCAAAATTGGGATGATCATGACAGGTCAGGTAAATATACGGCTGTAGCAATGGCAAAAGCTTATTTAAGTTCGTGTGACAAAAATGGCATTTTATTTACCATTGGTGACAATGATACCTTTCCCTTATGGTATGCACAAGAAATTGAGCATTTCAGGACTGATGTTAAAATTGTTAATACGAGTCTTTTCATGACTGATTGGTACATCGATCAGATGAAAGCAAAATCGTATGAATCAGATCCGCTGCCTATATCTTTTACCCATGATCAATATGTTGGAGATAAGCTGGATTATGTAGCTCATATTCAAAAAGTAGAAACACGATGGGACATCAATGATTTTATAAGCTTTATCAAAAACCCGAAGTCAACAGTTACTTTACAAAACGGGCAAACCATTCACTTTTATCCAACAGATAAAATTAGAATTACAGTTGATAAAAATAAAATTATAAAAAATAAGATAGTCAATCCTAAATACAATGATTCCATCGTACCTTACATGGATATTAATATTAAAGGAAACGCGTTATATAAAAATCGCTTAATGATGCTGGATCTGATTGCTAATAACAACTGGAAAAGACCAATTTATTTCAGTGGCGGTGCTTTTGACGATGAAGATTATTTATGGTTAAAAGATTATCTGCAATTAGACGGAATGGTATATAAATTGGTTCCCGTAAAAAATACGCCTTCAAAAGAAGGTGGACCAATGGATATGGGGCAAATAGATGCTGACAAAATGTATGACATCGTTATGAAGTGGGATTGGGGCAACAGTAACAGTGATAAAATTTATCATGACCCGGAAACCAGAAGAAACAGTATTACTTACCGTACCAATCTTTCCCGATTAATGAACCAGCTTATCCTTGAAGGCAAAATTGACAAAGCCAAAAACATTATCAATTTAGCAGTAACAAAAATGCCTTTAGAAAAATTTGGTTATTATTCATTAGTAGAACCTTTTGCTGATGGTTATTACAAAGTTAATGAAAAAGCAAAAGCCCAGGATCTGCTTAATAAATTGGTTCAAAAATACAAGGAAAATCTTAATTATTATGCTACTTTAAGTGGTGGCGACCAGTCAGATTTAGCTATTGATATCATAACGGATATAGAACGCTACAGAAGTTTACTTCAGGTTATGAAAGACAATAAAGACCTGGCCTTTTATAACATTCATAAAACTACTTTTAATACCTATGTAAATGTTTTTGAACGCTTTGGAAGAGAAAAAGAATAAAAAACATAAAATATAATAATTAAAAAATATAGCGCTATTGATTAATAGCGCTATATTTTTTATATTTACTATTACTAAATATTTCCAAAATGAGCTTTTATTGGGTTAAAACAAATACATTCATTAAGAAGATATTTTATAAATATTGCTGGGACATTCCTAACAATGAAAAGAAAATATACCTCACTTTTGATGATGGACCAACTCCTCAGGTAACGGATTGGGTTTTGGCTGAATTGAAAAAACACAATGCAAAAGCTACTTTTTTTTGTATAGGAAAAAATATAGATTCTAACCCTGAATTATTCCAAAAAATAAAAAGCGAAAACCATTCTATAGGCAACCATACGATGAATCATATCAATGGATGGAAAAGTGAAACCAGCGAATACATTAAAAATGTAAAGAAATGTGCGGAAATCTTATCTCAAAAGTACCTTACAAAGTCTTTATTATTTCGTCCTCCTTATGGGAAAATAAAAAAAGAACAATCTAAAATTCTACTAAAATTAGGTTATAAAATAATAATGTGGGATGTTTTAAGTGCGGATTTTGACCAAAAAATAAGCCCTGAAAGATGCTTGAAAAATGTTACCAAAAATGTAAAACCCGGAAGCGTAATTGTTTTTCATGACAGCGTAAAAGCATCACCAAATTTAAAATTTGCTTTACCAAGAACTTTAAGTTTTTTAAAGGAAAAAGGATATGTCTTTGATGTTCTTAATTAGAAATAAATTAGCAGCTGCTATTTATTAGGAACCAAACTGGTCCTGAACGATTCCTATAATAGTGTTAGCATCAAGTTCGCCAGACTGTCTCCAGATCATTTGTCCTTCTTTATAAATCATTAAAGTTGGGAGACCTTTAATTCGCAAAGCTTCTGCTAATTCCTGGTTTTTATCTACATCAATTTTTATTACTTTGGCTTTATCACCAAGAGCAGCGGCAACATCCTTAATAACAGGATGCATCGAAACTGATGATTCATTCCAGTCTGTGTAAAAGTCTATCAGAACAGGAACCTGAGCATTTATTAATTCTCCAAATTTTGACATAAAATCAATAATTAAATTTTTAAATCTATTAAAAGAGATAATACTTTATACAAATGTAGCATTTTTACCGAATTAAGCCACCTTGTTGCCTTTTTTTAGTTGTATGACTGTAATTTCTGGCATAATTCCGACTCTTCCGGGATAAGCATGAAAACCAAAACCACGATTAACATAAATGTATCTTCCAACATTTTCATAAAGTCCCGCCCATTGTTTGTAAATATATTGCGCAAGGCTCCATTTAAAATATCCCGGAATTTCTATACCAAACTGCATTCCATGAGTATGTCCCGATAATGTTAAATGAAAGTTTTTTGGATGATTTTTAATTTCTGCATCCCAATGACTTGGATCGTGACTCATTAAAATCTTAAAGTCGTTCTGATTAACATGTTGTGACGCCTTATTTAAATCTCCGGCTTTCTTAAAATTCACACCCCAGTTCTCTACTCCAATCAACGCAATTTTATCATTCCCTTTTTGAATATAAGCATGCTCGTTGAGCATTAATTTAAATCCAATTTGTCCATAAAGGCTCTTAATTTCCTGAAAATTTTCGTCTTTTTGTTTCTCTGAAGGCCATGTAACATATTCACCGTAATCATGGTTCCCTAAAATGGAAAACTTTCCATATTTATAATCTTTTATTCTATTGAAAGTATCTAACCATGGATGCATTTCGGTAGCATGTGTATTAACGATATCTCCCGTAAACAATATCATATCTGCTTCCTGATCATTTATCAGATCAATTGCATAATTGATTTTTTCCGGATTATCAAAACTCCCACTATGAACATCTGAAATATGAGTGATCTTAAAACCATCAAAAGCATCGGGCAAATCAGGAAAGAAAATCGTTTGTTTAAAAACTTTATAATTATACTTCCCTTCAAAAATTCCATAAATTAATGATAAAAAAGGAACAGCTGCTAAACCAAGTGCAAGCTGACTAACGAATTTTCGTCTGTTAGGCATCATTTCTGATCTGGGTGCATTATACATGAAATAATTCAAAATACTGGCTCCTAACCTAAAGATATCTTCCCCTAATAAAATAATCGTAATTACAATTTTCGGGACATACACCAACAACATCAGCCCCATTGTAAACATGGTCTGTTTAGTTTGCCCTACAGAACGATCAAACTGAGTAAAAGAATAGATAATAAAAATTAAAAGAAGCAGACTTACAAGCTGATAACTAATCAAAATCCATCTTAATTTAATCAAGGTACGTATAGCCTGGTAAGAATAAAATTCAATACATAAAAAAAGAGCGCAAAGAATTACAAAACGAAGGATCATTAGTTACAATTTTAAGCAAAGTAACAAAGAATGAAAATTTTATGGCTTTTTATTATCAAAAATTTAACTCAAATAAAAACTAAAAGGCTGATAAATTTATTTACCAGCCTTATAATCTGCTCAAAATTATCTTTATTAACATTTTTACAACCAAACCAAAAGCTATCAAACCAAATAAAAATTACTTTTTATTTCACTTCAGATTTTGCAGCTTCTTGTTTGGCTTCTGTTTTTTTAGCCTTTTTATCTGCTTTTTTATCTTTTTTAGGAGCTTTGGCTTCTTTTACAGGAGTTGTTTTTGCTGGTGTTGTTTGAGCACTTACCATTGCTGTTGTTCCTAAAACTGCTACTGCTAACATTACTAATTTTTTCATGACTTTTAATTTTATAAATTATTATTATTTGATTATTTATAAGCTAAAGATAGTATCCCTAAATGAAGATCACATGAAGATTTGTAGTGTTAAAAAAAAATAACTTTTAATTGCGTTTTACAGCTTCCGGAAATAAAAGGATAAATGTTGTTCCTTCGTTAATCACTGAGGTGACTTTAATTTCGATATGGTGAAAATTAGCAATACTATCGGCAATAGCCAAACCAAGACCCTGCCCGTCCTGATCTGAATTGATTCTGGCAAACCTGTTGAAAATCTTTTCGATTTGAGAAGGATCCATGCCAATTCCGGAATCAGAAATAGAAAGAAAGTAGTGTCTGTTTAAGAATCCGTCAGCAACTGTAATTTTTCCTTTTTGACGATTGTATTTAATTGCATTTGTTATGAGATTATAAATGAGAATATGAATTAGTGTTTTATTTCCTTTAAAACCAAAATCATGCTCCATTGTATTCAAAAATTCAATTTCTTTATCTTCAATTCTATCCTGAAGATCTTCCTGCATATCTGTGACGATTTCATAAAAACGAACCTCTTCGTCGGTTGCATATTGATTGTTTTCGATTCGGGAAATCAGTAATAAATTATTGATGATTTTTTTCAGCATATCTAATGTCTTCAGCGAACTTGCGATTTTATCGACAGTATTATCGTTTAAGGAATCATTCTGCAGTAAATTTTCCAACTTGTTTTTGAGGAGTGCAATTGGCGTAAGAAGTTCGTGGGAAACGTTCGAAATAAATTGTTTTTCTTTTTTAAAAAGTTCACCAATCCGATCCATCATTTGGTTTAAAACTAAATCAAGTTCCCTGAAATCCCTTGACTTTGCTTTTATTGGTGTATGGTCAAAAGCTTGGGGTTCATTAACACGCCGGATTTTAGTGTCTATAATTTTATAGAAAGGCGTGAGTAAATATTCGATATAAACGGTATCTGCCAAAAACGTCACTAAAAGAATAACGACTAAAACAATAATAATAAAGAACCTGATAATAAACGTCAGGTCGCTTACTTCACTAAGATCACTTCCTATTTCAAGTTGATAATCTTGTTTTCCATAGGCAAAATGATATTTCAGAATTCGGTACTCATTTTTTTCTCCTTCAATAATCCTGTAATCGTTACTGAAAGCGGTTTCTTTTTGATGCGGTTTTACAGAAATTTTTGAAAGCACCAGAAATTCACTGTGAAGCGTAGAAAATTGCGAATACGTTTCTGTCGAATCGCCGGAGCTTTCTATAAAATCATTGATTTCATTTTGATTTAAATGGTCAATAAATTTTTTCTTTTTTTCCAGCAATCCATTATTAATATGTCTGTAAACTACATTTTCGACCAAAATTGGCAGCATTAACCATAAAACCAGAATCACCAACAATCTTGTGAGTGCATTAAAAATTGCCAATTGGTGTTTTATCTTCACAATAAGTCTATTTTATTCATTAATCCTATAACCTACATTCCGAACAGTTTCAAACCAGTCAATATCAGTATGCTTGTCTAATTTTTTTCGAAGATTCCGAACATGTACATCTATAAAATTAGAATCTGAATTAACTTCAAGAATGTCTCCCCAGATATGTTCCGTCAATTGTAATCTGGTAATCACCCGGTTTTTATTCAATACTAAATATTGAAAAATATCAAATTCTTTTTTGGTCAAATTGATTGGTGTATCACTGTAACTTACTTTATAGTCCTGCAATTGCAATGAGAAACCATGAATTACTAAATCATTCAAAGTAAAACCATGCATCCTGCGGATAACCGCAAACAGCCTGGCACTCAATTCTGTTAGAGCAAACGGCTTTGTCAGATAATCATCTGCACCTAGATGGAGACCATTAATCCTGTCATCCAATTCGCCACGGGCCGTAATTACAATAACTCCTATTTTAGATTTGGTTTTCCTTACAGCTTTCAAAACCTCAAAACCATCTCCGTCAGGCAGGCCAAGATCCAGCAGCATTGCATCATAATCATTACTGTTAACCTCTTCTAACGCATCGCTGCAATTATGGGTAATCTTACATATATAACCTGTGTTGCATAGAAAATCACAGACTTCTGCAGCAAGATCTTTATTATCTTCAACAATTAAAATATTCATATCTATACGTTATAAACAGAACTAAAATTAAGCATTTATAAAAAGCCCTGTCGGCTATTATTAAAAAATTAACGAATTAAAAAAAGCTGATAAATTTCTTTATCAGCTTCTCCATCATTATTATTTCTGTTTTGCTCCCCATACAATCCTTCGAAAGCAAAACAAAAACAATTCTTATTTTTTCATTGTAGATTCTTCTGATTTTGAAGCTTCTTTTTTATCAGATTTTGCTTTTTTATCAGATTTCTTTTTAGGGTGTTTTGTAGCTTTTACCTCTTTTGAAGGAGTTACTTTAATTTCTTTGACAGGGCCAACTTTTACTGTTGTTGGAAATGCGTGCACCATAGATATGGTACCTAAAACTGCTACGGATAACATTAAAAAATTTCTCATGATTTCTAATAATTTAAATTAATAACTTTTTTATTACAGATCAAATTTACCTCTGTAAAATGAAGATTAAATGAAGAAACCATACCTCTTAAAAATTTTAACTCCAGATTAACTTATTAGGCAATTCATGCTTTTTTTTATCATCAGTTATGGACATTCATTTTAGGTAAGCTTTTTTACATTTAGTTATATGATGAAATCGTTGCATCAGTTAACAAATCGTATATTTCGTTTGCTTTTAAATTTATTGAGACATAAATTTTGAGAACCGAATCATTTTTAAAACCCAATTGTTTATTTTTACAGACTAATATTTTTTTTATGTCAACTCAAAAACGTCTTTTTCTTCTCGATGCGTATGCATTAATTTTTCGTGGTTATTATGCCTTCATAAAAAACCCGAGAATTAACTCAAAAGGAATGGATACTTCAGCAATCATGGGATTCATGAATTCTCTTTTGGATGTTATAAAACGTGAAAAACCAGATCATTTGGCTGTTGCTTTTGACAAAGAAGGAAGTCAGGTGAGAACCGAAATGTATTCCGATTATAAAGCGAATCGTGATGCTACGCCTGAAGCGATTAAAATTGCAATTCCTTATATTCAGGATTTATTAAAAGCAATGCATATTCCGATTATTGAAATGGCAGGTTGTGAAGCCGATGATTTGATTGGAACAATTGCCAAGCAAGCCGAAAAGGAAAACTACAAAGTCTTTATGGTAACGCCCGATAAGGATTTTGCCCAATTGGTTTCTGAAAATATATTTATGTACAAACCAGCCCGTATGGGCAATGGGATAGAAATTTGGGGAGTTCCGGAAGTTTTGGCAAAATTTGAAATAGAAAGACCAGATCAGGTAATTGATTTTCTGGGAATGATGGGAGATGCCGTTGATAATATTCCTGGATTACCCGGCGTTGGAGAAGTTACAGCTAAAAAGTTCCTGAAAGAATTTGGTACGATGGAGAATCTTTTGGAAAACACGCATTTACTGAAAGGTAAAATGAAAGAAAACATCGAAGCCAATAAAGACAAGGGAATTTTATCTAAAAAGCTGGCCACTATTATCTGCGATTGTGATGTTGTTTTTAACGAAAATGACTATGAGCTTTCCCGTCCTGATATCGAAAAAACAGATGCGATTTTTCAGGAATTAGAGTTCAGAAGAATGGCAGAACAATTTGATAATTTATTTAAATTTGGAGGTGGAAATGAATTAGCTGCTTCAGCAAATTCTGCTTCTGATGCCAAATTATATAAAAAGCCACAACCTAAAAACGACGATCAGTTTGATCTTTTTGGAGGAGATTCAACAACGAATGAAAATCCTGAAAGAACATCCTTTTATGATACTTTAGAATCTATATCTCACTCTTACCAAGCTATTCAGGGAAATTTAGGCATTAAATTACTTTTACAAAATTTACTCACCCAGCCTTCAGTGTGCTTTGATACTGAAACAACAAGTTTAGACGCTTTGAATGCTGAATTAGTTGGAATTTCTTTCTCTTATGAAAAAGGAAAGGCATTTTATGTTCCTTTTCCCGAAAGCAAGGAAGAAGCTCAAATTTTAATTGATAAATTCAGGCCTTTCTTTGAAAATGAAAAAATTGAGAAAATTGGTCAAAATTTAAAATATGACCTGAAAATACTTTCTAATTATGGCGTTACCGTAAAAGGAAAACTTTTTGATACGATGATTGCGCATTATCTCATTAATCCGGATATGCGGCATAATATGGATATTTTAGCCGAAACTTATTTAAAATATTCACCAAAATCTATTGAAACATTAATTGGTAAAAAAGGAAAAAATCAGATTTCGATGCGCGATGTTGCCTTGGAAGAAATCAAGGAATATGCTGCTGAAGATGCTGATATAACATTACAGCTCAAGGAAATTTTCACAAATGAATTAGACAAAACTGAAACTAAAAAATTATTTGATGAAATTGAAATTCCGTTGGTAAGTGTTTTAGCAGATATGGAAAGCGAAGGCATTCGTCTTGACGTTGAATTCCTGAATGCCATGTCTAAAGAAATGGATATTGAGATTAAATCTTTAGAACAAAAAATCTACGAAAGTGCCGGAGAGCAATTTAACCTTGCTTCACCAAAACAGTTAGGCGATATTTTATTTGATAAAATGAAAATTGGCGGTGCCAAACAAAAGAAAACCAAAACCGGCCAATATGCGACTGGTGAAGATGTCTTAACGTATTTGGCCAATGACAACCCGATTATTAAAGAAATTCTGGACTGGCGTCAAATGGTAAAATTACAAAGTACTTACATCTTAGCTTTGCCGGAACAGGTAGACAAGAAAACACTACGGGTTCATACCGATTATATGCAGACTGTTGCCGCAACGGGACGTTTGAGTTCTAATAATCCTAATTTGCAAAATATACCCATTCGTACTGAAAGAGGACGTCAGATTCGTAAAGCTTTTGTAGCAAGGGATGAAAACCATACCTTAATTTCTGCCGATTATTCGCAGATAGAATTAAGAATCATTGCTGCCTTAAGCGGTGAAGAAAATATGATTAAAGCTTTTCAGGACGGAGAAGATATTCATAAGGCAACCGCGGCTAAAGTCTTTAATGTTCCTTTAGATGAAGTTAGCCGAGAACAAAGAAGCAATGCAAAAACCGTTAACTTCGGAATTATTTATGGTGTTTCTGCGTTTGGATTGAGTAATCAAACTTCGTTGTCCCGAAGCGAGAGTGCTACTTTAATTGAAGCCTATTACAAAACCTATCCAAAACTTAAATCCTATATTCAGGAACAGATAGAATTTGCAAGGGAAAACGGTTATGTACAAACCATTTTAGGCCGTCGTCGTTACTTAAAGGATATCAACTCTGCCAATGCAATTGTCAGGGGAGCAGCTGAAAGAAATGCTGTGAATGCCCCAATTCAGGGAAGTGCTGCCGATGTAATCAAAATCGCAATGATTAACATTCATAAAAAGCTTAAAGAAGAAAACTGGAAATCTAAAATGCTGCTTCAGGTACATGATGAACTTGTATTTGATGTCCATAATGATGAATTAGAAAAAATTCAGCCAATAATCAAACACGAAATGGAAAATGCCTTTATGATGACCGTTCCTTTAGAGGTGGAAATTGGCATAGGTAAAGATTGGTTAGAAGCACATTAAAAATAAACTATAAGAATCCATAAAAAAATCCATTCAATGAATGGATTTTTTTAAATATTATCTGGCAAACAAACTTCCTAATATTGCAAAAACAAATATTGCACCGTACAATATCACGATTGACAATGTAAATATTCCGATAAATTTATAGTGTGATTTCAAATATTCTAAAGAATTAGTAAGCGCTTCAGAATCATTTTCCCTAAAAGCCTTTTTAGCATTTACAGCAAACTTATTTAAATAGTAAACCGGAAAAAAGTAAATGGCAGCTAAAGCAAAATAAACAACTCCAATTATCAAACCAAATGAACCTCCCATACCACCCATTCCCGGAACGGTATTTCCTAAAGTTGAAAAAAGAGTTCCGGCAAAGAGAGCCGCAATAACTAAAAATGCAATGCCTATAAATCCAATTATGGATATTATATAAGCCCATTTAGCGGTTTCTTTTAAAAAGTCTTTTGCAGATTGACTGAGATGCAGCTCAAATTTTTCAAAAACTGAAGTTTCTTCCATTGTATTGTTTTTTGTTAAGAAACAAACATAAGAAAATTAATGTTATAATTTTAAAAAATCATACAGCTAAACATAATTCAAAATAAGATAGCATATTCTATATGTAAAATTTTCTAAAAGCTGGAATTCTATTTTTCAATTTTATTCCAAAAAAAACCATCACTAAGAAGTGATGGTTTTATGTTGAGCCGGCGGAGGGACTCGAACCCACGACCTGCTGATTACAAATCAGCTGCTCTAGCCAACTGAGCTACGCTGGCGACTCATTACGGGTGCAAATATAATCCTGATTTTTGTATTTCCAAAATAAATTTGCACTTTTTTATTATTTTTTTCGACTACAATTCATTGATTTTAGCAATCAATTGATTAGCAGTTTCTTCCAATTCAACATTGATTTGCTTAAAATGTGCTTTTTTGTTTTCAACATTCTTTGCATTCACTTTTGTGATTAAACTGTCAAAAGCGGCGATAGCCTGATCGATCAAAGCATTCGTTTCTGGAGTAGGATTTCCTGTAGTTGACATTTCAAATAAGTAAATTGCTTCAATAATATCTCCTAATACGAAATTGATGTCTTTCTTTAAATTCTTAACGTTTGCCATTTTATTTTAATTTTAATTTGCGTCTGCAAAAGTACATATAATCTTTAGATTTAGTGCTATGAAATGTAAATTTCTAAAATTGAAGCTTTTCCATTCAAAATAAATGCATTTATTTCAGCAGGAACCAAAATTGTATCTCCCTTTATGTATGTATTTTTAAAGCCTTCATATTCAATTTCAAAACTTCCTTCTATACACATATAAACCGTAAAAGTTTCACCAGATTTAGAAACTTCCAATTTATTTTCTAATGGAAGAAAATTGGTTGTAAAATAAGGACAATCAACCATGACATTAGATGTATTGGTTTTTGTTTCATATTTTTTCTGTGTATCTACTTTATTATAGTTTATCGCATCAAGTGCCAAATCTACATGCAATTCTCTTGTATTTCCGTTCGCATCCTTACGATCAAAATCATACAAACGATAAGTTATATCAGATGTTTGCTGAATTTCAGCAATAACTAATCCGGCACCAATTGCGTGTACAGTACCCGTTTCTAAAAAGAAAACATCTCCTGGTTTTGCTTTTACAGTATCTAAGATCGAAACTAATGTTTTATCATTTAAATGTTTTAAATATTCCTCTTTACTGGAGTTTTCTTTAAAACCAACAATAATTCTGGCATCGTCATCTGCCTGAGTTACATACCACATTTCAGTTTTACCAAATGAATTGTGACGTTCTTTTGCTAATTTATCATTTGGATGAACTTGTATGGAAAGATCTTCTCTTGCATCTAAATATTTAAAAAGCAACGGAAACTGTTTCCCGAAACGTTTATATACTTGTGTTCCCAGAATTTCATTTGGCATTTCATTAATAAGTTCCATTAATGATTTTCCTTTTAACTCACCATTCGCTACAACACTAACATCGCCTTCTACAGTTGATAACTCCCAGCTTTCACCAGTTATTTTAGAAGTAATTGGTTTATTAAGAAGTGTTTTTAATTTTTGACCTCCCCAGATGCGTTCTTTTAAAATAGGCTCAAATTGTAAAGGATATGATTTTGGTTTCATAAATTTTCTGTTTTGGCTAATATGTTTATTTGTTATAATACTAATTCTTTTATCGTTTTTAATGCTTTAGAAATATGTTTCGCCGCATTCATACTATCAAAAATATAAATCACAACCCCATTCCTGTCGATTATATAAGTCACTCTTCCGGGCAAAAGACCAAATAAATTATCACGGACACCAAAAAGATGTCTTAATTTTTTATCCTGATCTGACAATAATACAAAAGGCAATTCATATTTTTTGGCAAACTTTTGATGGGATTTTACGCTATCGCTGCTTATCCCAATTACTTCCGCTCCTAACTCCTTAAAATCTTCGTATTGATCTCTAAAACTACAGGCTTCAGTCGTACAGCCGGGTGTGTTGTCTTTTGGGTAAAAATAAATCACAAGCGGTTTTCTTCCCAAAACATTTCTGCTTTCAAAAATTTCTCCGCGACTATCTTTTGAAGCAAAATTCGGAACTATATCTCCTATTTTTAATGACATTTACTATTCTCCTTTATAAGTTACAAAATTTCGGTCCGTTTCATTCAAAACGATTTCTAAATCAAAATCAGGCTGAATTCTTTTTCTAATTTTATTCCATATCACAACGGCAATGTTTTCTGCAGTTGGATTCAAATCCGCAAATTCCGGAACATCCAGATTCAGGTTTTTGTGATCAAACGGAATTTCTACTTCTTCCAGTATAATATCCGCTAATACTTTCACATCTAAAACAAAACCAGTTTCGGTATCAATTTTTCCTGTTACACTTACTGTTAAACCATAATTATGACCATGAAAATTGGCGTTATTGCATTTTCCAAAAACAGCATCGTTTTTTTCAAATGTCCAATCTTTCCTGTGCAATCGATGTGCAGCATTAAAATGTGCTTTTCTTGATATGGTTACTCTCATTTAGGTTGGGTAGTTGGTATAATTAAATTCTATGCTCTTCTAAATAATGATAAAATTGATCGAAAATTATTTTAAACCATACGGTATAAATTTCGGGTTGTTTTTCAATATCCTTTTTAATGTCTTCAATCTTCATCCATTTCCAATCTTCAACTTCATCATGATTAATAGCAGGATTTTCATTAAAATAACCAATCATAACATGATCGAGTTCATGTTCTGTAAGTCCATTATCAAACGGTGCCTTGTAAATGAAGTGAAACAGTTCTTTTAGCTCTGTTTTAAAACCCATTTCTTCAAATAATCTTCGGCTTCCTGCTTTTAAATTTGTTTCTCCTTCTCTTTGATGACTACAACAGGTATTTGTCCAGAGTAAAGGCGAATGATATTTTTGACGGGCACGCTGCTGTAACATTATTTCATTTTTATTATTTAAAATAAAAACAGAGAATGCGCGATGCAAAAGTGCTTTTTCATGCGCTTCTAATTTTGGCATTAAACCAATTTGTTCATCATTCTGGTTTACTAATATTACGTTTTCTTCTATCATAAAGTGTATTGATACAAACAAAAATACGAAAAAACAAATGGCTTGAAAATCCTGAAAGAGATTGTGAAAAGTTTAACTAGCTGCTTTTTTACAATACTCAGATATTAAGAATGTGTTTTTATTTAATTTCCTTTAAAAATAAGCGTAAAAAACTAAAACTATTCGTTTTACGTAAATAAAAAAAGTTAAAACATACTTAAAAAAAACTCAATTGTAAATTACACGACATTTTGAACCCAACTCTCGTCGTATCTTTGGTTTACAATTAAAGCCTTTAAAAATTATGACAACAAGAACCCAATTTTTCAGCCTTTGCTTTTTAATCCCAATTTTTATTTTTCAGGCATGCGGACAATCATCAAAAAAACAAAATATAAAAACTGTTACCATGGAAAATAAAATCGATAAAACCGGAAATCCTTATTATTCTAATACAGATAAAACAAAACTAAATGTTAGCGACGCCGAATGGAAAAAAGTCTTGCCGGATGATGTTTATGCTGTTATGCGCCAAGCAGATACCGAAAGACCTTTTACAGGAAAATATTGGAATACAGATGAGAAAGGAACTTATTATTGCGCCTCGTGCGGAAATTTGCTTTTTAGATCCGGAGCCAAATTTGCAAGCAGTTGCGGATGGCCGAGTTTTTTTGAACAGGAAAATAAGAAAAGTGTCGTTTATAAAAATGATAATTCACTTGGAATGGAAAGAATAGAAGCTCTTTGCGGACGTTGTGGCGGACATTTAGGTCATTTATTTGATGATGGTCCTGCGCCAACCGGAAAACGTTATTGCATGAACTCGATTGCACTTGATTTTATTCCGGATAACCAAAAATAAATAGTCATAAAATGAAAAATACAATTCTAATTTTACTTTGTGCATTATCTCTTAACGGATTTTGCCAGACTAAAAACAAACCAAGTTTTGAAACAATTACCATTGGCGGAGGCTGTTACTGGTGTGTTGAAGCAGTTTACGAAAATCTAAACGGTGTAAAATCTGTAGTTTCTGGATTTTCGGGAGGAAAAATCGCCGACCCAACATATGAGGAAGTTTGCACAGGAACAACCGGCCATGCGGAAGTTGTCCAAGTTACCTATGATAAAAACATAACGGATATTAATGAAATCTTTAAAGTTTTCTTTACCGTTCATGATCCTACAACACTTAATAGGCAAGGTGCTGATGTGGGAACGCAATACCGTTCTGTGATTTTCTATAAAAATGAAGAACAAAAAAAAGCAGCCCAAAGTATAATTGCCGAACTTAATAAAGCAAAAGTTTACGACAGCCCGATTGTCACTAAAGTAGAAGCTTTTACCAAGTTTTACAAAGCCGAAGATTACCATCAAAATTATTATGCCAATAATAAAAACCAACCGTATTGCAAAATGGTAATTCAGCCGAAAATAGAAAAATTCGAAAAAGTTTTTAAAACAAAATTAAAGAAGAAATAAAATATCATGTAATAAAAAAGGGTCTGTTTATAATAAACAGACCTTTTTTATATTATTAATTTATTTAATGAGTAACATCTAATGTATAGAACTTGACATTGGCAAACGATCCTAATACATCACCCTGAAGATTGCATCCTACTGTAAAATAATTATCAAAAAGACCCCATTTTTTATAATCATCTCCTGAATATACTTTTGTTTCACCATCAACACTTACTTCCATTTTTCCGTCAGAAATCTCTATTTTTAAAGTAAATTTATTTCCATCAACTTTCTTTTTAAAGATATATCCATCATCATCAATCCAGGAATCCTCTTTTAATAAATCATTTCCTTCAATAGAAGGATCAGCTATTCTCTTAGATCTTAATTTTATATATCCATTATCCCAAAAAACTTTTAAAATGGATGGAGCATTTTTGTCTTTAGCACCAATTAAATTAACCTGATCTTCTTTTAACCTTCCTCCTATCTGCGCAAAAATAACTCTTGGACTAGTATCATTCTTCTTAGAAATCTCACCCATTTTAACCACAGCTTTAAGTTTTGCACCTTGTTTAAAAGTCCAGCCTGCATCACCTCCAAATGAGTTCTGCTCTTTTAAATCGGTTTTATTAAAACTTCTCGTTGATTTAATAGATGGATAAGCATAAAAAACCAATGATCTGTCTTCCAGGTCATTAAACATAAATTTTCGAATATCCATATTTTCGGCATAATCTAAAATTTTAGGTGCTTTATAACTAGTAACTGAGCCTTCCGGGATTGTTAATTTCCAAAGTGTTAAATCAATTTTGGGTGCTTTCTGAGCATGACTAATTAAAGTAATACACATGAAGAATACAAAAAGAAGACGAGATGTAATTTTTTTCATTTTTGTTTAATTTTTTTATGTTAATAATAAACATAGATTTAAGAGCCGTCAAATATACGAAATTATTAAAAAAGTATTTTAGACAACTCTATATTCTGGTATTTATAATTATTTGCAATCGATTGCATAAAAATAGATTTTTTTTGTATTATTTCAAATTTTTATGCAATTTTTTTACTGATTACAACATAATTTGAATGTATAATACTTTTTTATTAAGAAAAAATTTAAATTTATAAAGTACTAACTTCTATTGCTTTTAGTTTAGACAAATCAAATATTCTGGCTATATCATTTCATTCGACAAGAAAACAAATAACTATCTTTCTGGATATGTATCAACTTATTAATTCTAAATTTGATTTTTCTAAGGAAGATTAAATATAAGGTAACAAATTACAACTTTACGTTTGTTCAGGATATTCAAAATTAAAATCCTTAGTTATCATTTGATAAATAAAACACTCAGCATCTTCAGGACTGAATCGAGAACATCAAATAAAACAATTGAATTTAATCTTGCATTTTATTAAAAAAGCACAAAATATTTTTTTATCAACTATACTTAAGGCTCTCAGCAATCATTAAAGCACATTTTTCGCCATCTATGGCAGCAGAAATAATGCCGCCCGCGTAACCCGCACCTTCTCCGCAAGGATACAATCCTTTTATTTGCAAATGTTCATATGTTAAAGGATCTCTGGGAATGCGAACAGGTGATGAAGTTCTGCTTTCTGGCGCGTGCAAAATTGCTTCATTAGTTAAATAACCGTGCATTGATTTTCCAAATTCCTTAAATCCTTCACGCAAAATTTGTGATAAGAATCCAGGAAAAACCTCTCCCATTTCTACCGAAGCTGTTCCCGGAACATAAGACGTTTTAGGAATATTTGCTGAAACTTTATTTTGTGTAAAATCGAGCATTCGCTGTGCAGGAACTTTTTGGGTCTGCCCGGCCAAATGCCATGCTTTTTGTTCGATACTTTTTTGAAATTCCATTCCGGCTAAAGCACCAAATTTTGCGAAAGGTTTGAAATCTTCCAATTTCAATTCGATCACGATTCCTGAATTTGCAGTAACCTGATCCCGTTTAGATGGTGACCAACCATTTGTAACGACTTCGCCAGGACTTGTCGCGCAAGGTGCAATTACACCACCGGGGCACATACAGAATGAATACATTCCTCGTCCGTTAACTTGTTTCACAATTGAATATGGTGCAGGAGGCAAATGTTCCCCCCGATAATCACAGCTATATTGAATACTGTCAATTAATTGCTGAGAATGTTCAGCACGAACACCCAAAGCAAAAGGTTTGGCTTCGATAAAAATTTTCTTTTTGTCCAGTAATTCAAAAATATCCCGAGCCGAATGTCCTGTTGCTAAAATCAATTTATTTGCCAGAATTTTGTCTCCGCTCTGCGTTACGATTCCTTCCACTTCATTATTTTTTATCAAAATATCGGTAACCCGGGTATCAAAAAGAACCTGGCCGCCAAACTCGATAATTTTATTTCGAATGTCTTCGATGATTTTTGGCAATTTATTAGTTCCAATGTGGGGATGCGCTTCAATCAAAATATCTTCTGAAGCTCCAAAAGCTACCAAAAGTTCTAAGATTCTGGTAACGTCTCCACGTTTTTTGGAACGTGTATATAATTTTCCGTCAGAATAGGTTCCGGCACCACCTTCTCCAAAACAATAATTGGAATCTTCATTAACCAAATGATCTACATTGATCGCTTTTAAATCGCGTCTGCGTCCCCGGACATCTTTTCCGCGTTCAATTACAATTGGCTTTAAGCCTGACTCAATTAATTGTAAAGCTGCGAATAATCCTGCTGGCCCAGCTCCAACAACAATGACTTCCTGAGCCGAGGAAACATCTTTATAGCCAGGTAATTCTATTTTAGTTTCCTGAAAAGGTTCGGCCTGTAAATAAATAAGCACTTTCAAATTGATTTTAATTGCCTTTTGACGTGCATCAATAGAACGTTTTAAAATAGAAATATGTTGAATTTCCTTTAGAGAAACTTTTATTTGTTTAGACAAATAGTCTTTAAGCAATAATTTGTTTGCGGCAATTTCGGGCGTTACCTGAAGTAAAAGTTCTCTTGGCATTTTATGTGTTTATTCAATTAGCTTTTCTATTTATGAAAAGAATATTGCAAAAATAACATTTTGAACTGAGACTTTGTACCTTTGCTTTTTGAAACTTTACACCTGTAAATAATGTCCAGAAAAATAAAACTAATTTGGGATTTTCGTGGTCCGGCGTCAGCAAAGACAGCTGAGCATCATGAAATTCATTTAAAAGAATATATTGCTATCGAAAAGATTCCGTTAAATATTACGGGATTTAAAATCATTAATGAAATGCAATCCATCGCTTTTATGGTTGTCACCGATGAACATATGATTCAGGTACGTGATGCTTTGAAACCGCATCGTGGAGAAATATATGTCGAAAGTTAAAAATCTTAAATTTGAAAGCAAAAAACAGCAAGTTTAAGACTTTTAACTTATAACTTTTTAAGACTAATTCGCAACTTCACTGATAAACTTAATTCGCATTAATCTTAATTCATCAATATCATAATCACCATCAAATTCTTTAAGAGCATCTTCGATTTTATCTGATTGTGATTCCATGAAATAATCGTGAATTTCTTCCTGCTGATCATCGTCAAGCATGTCATCTACCCAATATTTAATATTAAGTTTAGTTCCGGCGTACACAATCATTTCCATTTCCTTGATCAAGGCATCCATAGAAAGTCCTTTTGCAGAAGCGATATCGCTTAAAGGTAATTTTCGATCAATATTCTGAATAATATATAATTTATTGGCTGAATTTACTCCGGTAGATTTTACCACTAAATCATCTGGGCGGATAATATCATTGTCCTCAACATAACGACTTATTAATGTAATAAAATCATTGCCATATTTCTTGGCTTTTCCTTCGCCAACACCATGAATATTATATAATTCTGTTAAGGTAATCGGATATTTTAAAGCCATATCTTCCAGAGAAGGATCCTGAAAGACTACAAAAGGCGGAACTCCAAGTTTTTTGGCTACTTTTTTACGAAGTTCACGCAACATATCCATTAAAACTTCGTCAGCTGTTCCTGATGATTTTGCTGCAGTAACAATAGCTTCATCTTCAGATTCGTTGTATTCATGATCTTCAGACATCATAAATGAAACTGGGGTTTTAATAAAATCCAAACCCTGTTGTGTAATTTTTACCACACCGTATGTTTCTATATCCTTAGACAAATATCCCGACACGAGAACTTGTCGGAGTAATGCCATCCAATACTTTTCATCATGATCAGATCCTGAACCGAAAAAAGATTGTGTATCCGTTTTATGCGCCTTAATGACTGCATTAATACGGCCAATTAAAGTAAAAACAATTTCTTTTGACTTATAAATATGCTTGGTATCACGAACGACTTGTAACAATTTAACCACTTGTTCCTCAGCTTCAATTTTGGTTTTAGGATTGCGTACATTGTCATCCATATCGGCTCCGTCACCATTATCCGGAAATTCTTCACCAAAATAATGCAATAAAAACTTTCTTCTTGATATTGACGTTTCAGCATATGCCACAACTTCCTGCAACAAAGCAAAACCAATTTCCTGTTCCGCAACTGGCTTACCTGACATGAATTTCTCTAACTTTTCTACATCCTTATAAGAATAGTAAGCGAGACAATGCCCTTCTCCTCCATCTCGCCCGGCGCGGCCTGTTTCCTGATAATAACTTTCGAGTGATTTTGGAATATCATGATGAATTACAAAACGCACATCAGGTTTATCAATTCCCATTCCAAAGGCAATGGTCGCTACTACAACATCTACATCTTCCATCAAAAACATATCCTGATGTTTTGCTCTGGTTTTAGCATCTAAACCCGCATGATAAGGAACAGCACTAATACCATTTACCTGTAAAACTTCTGCAATAGACTCTACTTTTTTACGGCTTAAACAATAAATAATTCCGGATTTTCCTTTATGTTGTTTGATAAATCGAATAATATCCGATTCTATATTTTTAGTTTTTGTACGAACTTCGTAATATAAATTAGGTCTGTTGAATGATGCCTTAAAAGTGTTAGCATCAGACATATCGAGGTTTTTAAGAATATCCTCCTGAACTTTTGGAGTTGCAGTTGCAGTAAGTCCGATAATAGGAACATTGCCTAACTGCTTGATAATACTTTTAAGATTTCTGTATTCAGGACGAAAATCATGTCCCCATTCTGAAATACAATGCGCTTCATCAATTGCGACAAATGAAATTGGAACGTTCTGTAAAAACGCTACATACTCCTCTTTTGTTAAAGATTCAGGTGCAACATACAAAAGTTTAGTTAATCCGGACGTAATATCTTTTTTTACCTGAGTAATTTCAGTTTTGGTTAAAGAAGAATTTAAAACATGTGCAATGCCATTTTCTGAAGAAAGGCTTCTGATTGCATCAACCTGATTTTTCATTAAGGCAATCAAAGGAGAAACAACGATAGCGGTTCCTTCCTGAATTAAAGCGGGTAATTGATAACAAAGAGATTTTCCGCCACCAGTAGGCATAATAACAAAAGTATTTTTCTTATTTAAAATACTGGTAATGACTTGCTCCTGCAAACCCTTAAAGTGGCTAAAGCCGAAATACTTCTTTAATTCTTTATGTATTTCAATTTCGTTTGAATTCATTCTTTATTTTATGGTATTTTGTATAAATTTGCATTATAAAGATACAAATTTCTTTCACACTCACAAATTTTAACTTTCCTGATTTGATAACAAAAGAAAATATATTAGCTATCGCAAAAAAAACGATACTATCTGAAAGTGAAGCAATTACGAAGCTAATTGATTTCCTTGACGAAAATTTTTACGAGGCTACCCAAAGGATTTACGAAACAAAAGGCAGATTAATTGTTACGGGAATTGGGAAAAGTGCTATCATAGCTCAAAAAATGGTTGCTACTTTCAATTCTACAGGCACTCCGTCTATGTTTCTTCATGCTTCTGAAGCCATCCATGGAGATTTGGGAATGATACAAAATGACGATATTATAATCTGTATTTCAAAAAGCGGAAATAGTCCTGAAATTAAAGCTTTAGTTCCTTTATTGAAACGTTTTGGAAATATTTTAATCGGAATAACCGGAAATATAACTTCCTTTTTGGCCAAAGGCTCCGATTATGTTTTAAATACGACTGTTGACATGGAAGCCTGTCCAATTAATCTTGCACCTACCAACAGCACTACTGCACAATTGGTTATGGGCGATGCTCTTGCAGTATGCCTGATGGAAATGCGGGATTTTAAACCCGAAGATTTTGCTGTTTATCACCCAGGCGGTGCATTAGGCAAAAAATTATTGCTTCGCGTAAAAGACATGATCGAGAATTCATTAAAACCAATGGTATCTGCTGATACATCAATCAAAAAAGTTATTTTTGAAATATCTGAAAAAAGATTGGGTGTAACTGCTGTTATCGACAATGATAAAATCATAGGAATTATTACGGATGGAGATATTAGAAGAATGCTTAATGACAGGGACACTTTTACTGATCTGACAGCTAAAGATATTATGACAAAAAATCCAAAATTGGTAACTTCCGAAACTATGGCCGTTGACGCATTAAATATTTTGGAAGATTTTTCGATAACACAATTAATTGTTTCGGATAATGGAGAATACAAAGGAGTTTTGCATTTGCATGACATTTTAAAAGAAGGAATTATATAATGGCAAAGAAAAACCTTAGCGAAATGTCTTTTTTGGATCATCTTGAAGAACTAAGATGGTTATTAGTCCGAAGTACAATTGCTATTCTTGTAATGGCTTTTTTTACTTATTTTATCAGCGATTACCTTTTTGACGTTATTCTGCTGGGACCAACAAGACCTACTTTTTTTACCTATGTCTGGTTTTGTGATTTATCACATCAATTGGGATTTGCCGATAGCATTTGTATTACTGAAATGAATTTTATCATTCAGAATACAGAAATGGAAGGACAGGTCAATATTTTTGTTTGGATGTGTATTTTGGCAGGATTTATTTTAGGCTTCCCTTATATATTATGGGAAATATGGAAATTCATCAGTCCGGCTTTATATGAAAAAGAAAGAAAAAATGCGAGATTGTTTATTTTTGCCTCTTCATTACTTTTTTTCATGGGTGTCCTGTTTGGTTATTATATCGTAATTCCGATGTCGGTAAACTTCGTTGCTACTTTTTCTGTTAGTGATGTTGTACAAAATCAATTTACCTTAAGTTCTTACATGGGAATGGTAAAAACAAGTCTTTTAGCAGGCGGACTTTTTTTCGAGTTACCCATTATTATTTATTTCCTAACCAAATTAGGATTAGTAACTCCCGCTTTCTTAAGAAAATACTGGAAATATGCTGTTGTAATTATACTTATCGTTGCCGCCATTGTTACGCCTCCGGATGTTGTCAGCCAAACTATTGTTGCCATTCCAATGTTAATAATCTACGAGATAAGTATTCTTATATCAAGAATTGTTTATAAAAATAAAAACATAGAAAATGTCTGAAATGATTCAAGAGTTTAATGATTATCGTTCTAAAATGAACGAAAAATTACTGGCTGATAATAATAAAATAGTTAAAAGAATTTTCAACCTTGACACAAATGCCTACGCACCAGGTGCTCTTGATGTTAAAACAAAGGAACTTTTAGGATTAGTTGCCTCAGCAGTTTTACGTTGTGATGACTGCGTAAAATACCATTTAGAAACAAGCTATAAGGAAGGAGTTAGTAAAGAAGAAATGATGGAAGCAATGGGAATCGCAACTTTGGTTGGAGGAACCATTGTAATTCCGCATTTAAGAAGAGCTTATGAATTCTGGGAAGCTCTTGAAGAAGAAGCTGCAAATTAGAAAATGTGTCAATTAGATAATTTTAATACGTTATGTTAATTGATTTATCTAATCGCCATATTTTACTTTATTTTGCCCTCAGAGATAATAATTATCTCATTATCAAATTACCTAATTATCAATTGAAAAATGAAATTAAGAGCCGACAATCTAATCAAAACCTATAAAGGCCGAAGTGTTGTAAAAGGAATTTCTGTTGAAGTAAATCAAGGAGAAATTGTTGGGCTTTTGGGACCAAACGGTGCCGGAAAAACAACTTCTTTTTACATGATTGTGGGATTGGTAAAACCTAATTCAGGAAATATTTATCTTGATGATTTGGATATTACTGATTATCCGATGTACAAACGTGCGCAACAGGGAATTGGTTATTTAGCACAGGAAGCTTCTGTTTTCAGAAAATTAAGCATTGAAGATAATATTTTAAGTGTTTTGCAATTAACCAAACTTTCTAAAGAAGAGCAAATTGCCAAAATGGAAAGTCTGATTGAAGAATTCAGTTTAGAACATATTCGCACGAATCGTGGTGATTTACTTTCAGGAGGAGAACGCCGTCGTACTGAAATCGCACGTGCTTTGGCAACAGATCCAAAATTTATTTTATTGGATGAACCTTTTGCAGGAGTTGACCCTGTTGCGGTTGAGGATATCCAGAGAATTGTAGCTCAGTTAAAAAATAAAAACATCGGAATTCTGATTACCGACCACAACGTTCAGGAAACCCTGGCAATTACAGACAAAACGTACTTAATGTTTGAAGGGGGAATCTTAAAAGCGGGAATTCCAGAGGAATTGGTTGAAGATGAAATGGTTCGGAGGGTATATCTTGGTCAAAATTTTGAACTTCGTAAAAAGAAATTGGAATTTTAATTACAGCATTCAGTCTACGTTTTTAGTTTATAACTTAATAATGATCTAAAATGAATTCAGAAAAACCAACTCAGGAAGATTTTGAAAATTGGCATAAAGATCCCAATAATTGGTATTTGGGATTCTTATATTACAATCCGCAAGACAAAAGATTATTACCTCCAAAGAAAATAAAAGAACTGGGCTGGACCGTTAACTTTGCCAACCCCTATTCTGTTTTTATACTTATAGCAATTCTTGCCTTAATTCCGCTTATACATTTATTAAAATAAAAACTAATCGACAGTTATAAATTGCAATTGTTGTAAATCTCCGTTGTAAATATTTACATCTACAGTATGTTCGATTCCCGGAACGGAAGCTTTTTCGGTAAACTGCCAAAACAGCCAGTCGTCTTCAATTTTTTCTCTGTAGAAATTATAATTGGCAATCCAAAACAAATATTCCCCAAATTCATCTTTCAGGAAATCTGCATAATATCGTTCTCCGGTATAAATTATCGGACGGACTTTATAATGGTTTTCTACTTTTAAAAGCCAGCGTTTTAAACCTTTTTTCAAACTATCCAAAGGTTGGTTTTTTGGTAGCCTTTCAATATCCAGAACCGGTGGCAAATCGCCTTTTTCCAGTTTCACTGTTTTAATAAAAAGATCTGCTTGTTCAATAGAATTTTCGTTTGGCCGGTAATAGTGGTAAGCGCCGCGAATCATTTTATTTTCTTTAGCACCAATCCAATTTCGTTTGAACTGAAAATCCTTTCTGTCTCTACCGACAGTTGCTCTAATGAACACAAAATCAATCGGGTATTTTTGTTCTAAAGTATCGACATAAGACCAGCTGATTTTTCCCTGATATTCGGATACATCCAAGCCAATAGATTTTCCCTGATGTTTTGCGAGAACCTGAAAATTACGAACATCGGACAACCTTTTATCTTCTATTTCTTTTTCGGATAACCTGTTGCTTTTAAAACCTAAATAATAAGCTAATCCGCGACGATAATGATAAGCAATACCAAGAAAAAGGACAATGAACCCAATAATGGTTACGTACTTGAAAAGTTTGCCAATCGAAGATCCTGAGTTTGATTTTCGAATATAATTGTGTGTTCTCTTAGCGGGTTTTCTTTTCATTAAAAATAACTACTTTTTAAAAAACTTATTATTTACTACTGACAACAATACGTAAAAAATAATAATTAAAGGAATGGCAAGATAATTAAGCAGTAAAACTAACACAACAGAAATCAGTAGAAAAACAATTTGAAGAATATTGTCATTTAAGTTAAATTTCTTGACTTTTAAAGAAAACAGAGGGATTTCGGCATTCAGAATGTAAGCACTGCATATTGTAATAGCTAATAAAACCCAATGATTAGTTAAAATTCCGAAAACAATTAAAGAATCTGAATACTTAATAACCAACGGCAAACTCAAAATAAACAATGCATTTGCCGGCGTTGGCAATCCAATAAACGAATCTGTCTGACGGGTATCAATATTAAAATTAGCCAAACGATAACAAGAACCTAAAGTTATGATAAATCCAAGAAAAGGAATAAAAACAGATCCAATTTCATCATTAGGATTGGCACTTTTTAAAAACAAACTATACATTACATAACCTGGCACAACACCGCTTGTCACCATATCTGCCAAAGAATCTAATTGCAATCCCAGCGGACTTGAAACCTTAAATAAGCGGGCAAAAAAACCATCAAAAAAATCAAGGAAAATCCCTAAACAAACGAAATAAAAAGCAATTAAAAAATTATTTTGCGAAACAAAAACAACTGCAATACAGCCACAAAAAAGGTTAAGTAACGTAATTAAATTAGGGATATGCTTTTTAATGGTCATGTTTTAAAATTTGAGATTACAGAGAGCAAATTTAGTATAATAAGTGAATGTTATATACGTTTTTTAATAGAGTTTTTTTATCTATATCCAGACTTTTGCATTATTTATGAAAAGGAAGAAATAAGCTCAGTAAAAAATTATATTTTTGATGAAAATTAAAACAGGCTTTCGTCTGCAAAAAAACATACGTTGAAGAAAATTTTTGTGCTTTCATTATTTTGTACTTATACGCTACAGTATGCGCAAACCGTTCGGAAATATTCGAATGAATTTATGAATATTGGTGTGGATGCTGCTGCATTAGGGATGTCTAGTGCAGTGGTTGCTTCGACAAACGATGTAAACTCTGTCTATTGGAATCCTGCAGGACTAACGCATCTTGAAGATCATCAAATCTCATTAATGCACGCCAATTATTTTGCTAATATAGCCCAGTACGATTATATTGGATATGCAATTCCGATTGATGACAGAAGTGCCTGGGGGATTTCAATGATTCGTTTTGGTGTCGATGACATTTTAGACACTACAGAATTGATTGACAATCAGGGCAATATTGATTACAACAGAATTAGTTTGTTCTCAACAGCTGATTATGGCTTTACTTTTTCATACGCCAGGAAATTACCTGTCGAAGGTTTTCAATATGGCGTTAATGCTAAAATTATCAGGAGGATTATTGGAAAGTTTGCTAATTCCTGGGGATTTGGTTTTGATTTTGGATTGCAATTTGAAAAAAATGAATGGCAATTTGGATTAATGCTCCGCGATATTACTACAACCTACAACATTTGGAATATTGATGAAGAAGAATATCAAAAAGTAGCTAATGCCATTCCCGGAGAGAATCAGGAATTACCTGAAAGTACTGAGATCACTTTACCAAAAGCACAATTAGGAATCGCTAAAAAAATTGAATTTCACAACGATTACAGTCTTTTAATTGCTACTAATCTGAATATGAGATTTGAGCAGACTAATGATATCATTTCATCAAAAGTTATAAGCATTGACCCGGCAGTTGGATTTGAATTTGGTTATACTGACCTTGTTTTTTTGCGAGCTGGTGCCGGGAATTTTCAAAATGTTACTCAAATCGATAATACTGAAAAATTAAGCTTTCAGCCTAACATTGGTCTTGGCTTTAAATATAAAGGTATACAGGTTGATTATGCATTAACCGATTTAGGCAATCAAAGTACAGCTTTGTATTCAAATATATTTTCTTTGAAAGTAGATTTAGGCATCTTTAGATAGTAATTTTCAATCATAAAAATCAAATCATGAAGGGATTATCATTTCCAAAAGCAGTTTTTGTTTTACTAACATTTCTAAGTTTACATCCTGGTTTTGCTCAAAATTCAACATTATCCGAAAAGGCTGCTGTTAGTATAATTACCTGTGGATTGGGAAATGAAACCTATTCGTATTTTGGACACACGGCTATTAGGGTTAGGGATATTAAAAACGATATCGATATTGTTTTTAATTATGGCGCCTTTGATTTTAGAACTTCTAATTTTGTTATGAAATTTGCAAAAGGGGATTTGCAATATTTTGCAGTCGCCCATCCTTATACAGAATTTCTTAAGATTTATGTATATGAGCAGAGAAGCGTATTCGAGCAGAAATTAGACCTAAATCTGGATGTAAAACAAAAAATATTTGACAATCTTAATAACACCCTGCTTTCAGAAAATCGCTACTATACCTATAAGTTTATTGATAAAAACTGTACTTCCATGGTAGTTGAAGTAATTAATAAATCGTTGAATGAAAATGTAATCGCTAAAAAAACTGACACTGACAAAACCTATCGAACTATTTTATTTCCTTATTTCGATGGCCATTTTTATGAAAAATTAGGAACAAGCATTATTTTCGGAACGAAAGTAGATCAATTAGGCACCAAAATATTTTTGCCTTTCGAATTAAAAAATAGTTTAGAGAAAACGATTTATAAAAATCATCCTTTAGCAAAGGAAAGTAAAACGATTTTAAGTTTTAAAAAAGAAACACCTGCTTCATGGTGGAACAATGTTTTCAGTTATCTTATTTTGCTTGTTTGTATTGTTTTGATAAATAAAAGATTTGTAGATAAACTCTATCTTTTCATTCTATCATTAATGGGAATGTTTTTTGTAACAGTTGGTTTTTATTCTTTTCATCAGGAACTGGCTATGAATTACAATATTCTTTTATTCAGCCCGCTTTTATTAATTTTGATTATTTTATCAGCAATGAATAATAAAAAGGCAACTTATCAATTTGCTATACTGCATTTAATTTTATTGATTTTTTATACTCTTTTCTTAATTAACAAAGCACATTTTTTTATTGTTTTACCGATTATAATCACTACCGCAATAGTCTTGGTCAGAGTAGCAATTCGGAATAAAAAGAGAATTCCAATAATAATTTAATCAATTACTGCCCTCTATAAAATAAGACTGTAGTAATTGTTTTAAAAGTAATACTTAAATCAAGAAAAATGCTTCTGTGTTTAATATAATACAGATCGTATTGTAATTTTATCAAACTTTCCTGTATAGATTCACCATACGAATAATTAACCTGTGCCCAGCCGGTAAGTCCTGGCTTAATTACGTGTCGTGTTTCATAAAAAGGCATAATTTCGGCAATTTCTTTTACAAAAAATGGTCTTTCAGGCCTTGGTCCGATAACTGCCATATCTCCTTTTAAAATATTAATAAACTGTGGCAGCTCATCGATTCTTGTTTTACGCATGAATTTCCCGAAAGGGGTTACTCGTTTATCATTTGAAGTGGCAAATTTTATTCCGTTTGATTCGGAATTTTTTACCATTGTTCTAAATTTATATATTTTAAAAACAATTCCATTTTTACCCACCCGCTCCTGCGTATAAAATAAACTTCCCTTGTTGGCAATGAGATTTCCAATATAAATTAATGGAATAAATAAGACACAAAATAATAATCCAATCAGCGAAAAAGCAAAATCAAGAAACCTCACCAGTAATAAATATAATTTATTTGTATTGCTTCTGCTAAAAGGAAAAAAACGGTAAAAATCCCGTGAGATATAATGCACAGGAATACGTTGGGTTTTACTTTCATAAACCTGTGTATATTCTCTGATCAGATTTCCTAATTCTAATAAGTGAAGTAATTGCTGATACAAATCTGCTGTTATTCCATCAGTTTTTTGGGAAGCTATAACAATTTCTGAAACATTATTCATTTTTACAAAAGTTTCAATGTCTTGTTTTTTAATTTCTTTTACATAATTAAAAACTAAATCTTCATCTGATAAGGAATCAGAATTTACAAACCCAATAATCTTATAATGAGGATCAACATTCTCTAAACCCAACACCAATTCTTCTACCTGATTCTGATCACAAATTAAAACAACGTTTTGAGAAAAGCGGTTTGAAGCTAAAAAATAAACATAAAAAAAACGCCAAATTAACAACGATCCCAGAACGATAAAATAAAAAATGATTATCGTTAATCTGTGTTTCGGAAGTTCGGGAGATAATACAGGTGTAAACAAGTACACTAAAACTGTAGTTGTAGTAGTTAAAATAGTACTTCTAAGAATTTGAAATTGATTACTTGCGGTTTGTAAATCATACATTTCAAAGATTGCTCCAAAAATATTGATATACAAAACAAGCAAAATAATGGAATAACAGTTCGTGTCTTTAAAGTTAAAATAATTATAATCGAAAATTTGACCAAAAACATAGAATGCAGTTACTATAAAAATAACATCAAAAAAGTGAAGCAATATTTTGCGTTCCGATATTTCGAAATGTATTTTTTTTTTCTGTTGCATATTTCATTTACTCGTTAAGTTTGTATATTTAAATTTGGGGAATTTAAAATTATCAGAGCAAATGTATAATTAAATAATAAGAAAGCATTACCTAATATGTACTATTTTCCTTATTTTCAATGGTATTTTTTTTAATACCATTTATTGTAAGCAAAGTTAGTGCATATACAAAAGCCGGTGCTGCAGTACGCATTGCTGCATGATTTATAGTTAGCAGCCAAAAAAGATAAAAAGATAAAAAATAGAAATGCTGCCGGTTGTTTATATACATAATAAAAGGGGTGACAAAAAGGATCAATAACCCAAATAATCCAAACAATCCATGTTCAGCTAACATTCTGGTTATTTCGTTATGGGATGCTGCATCTTCAATTTTTCCCATGTTTTTCCTGTATTGTTTACCTAAACCTGCCCCTACTCCAGTAATAGGATTACTAAAAAACAAATTAAATTCTGCATTCATAATGGCCTCACGTCCACCTAATTTGTCTTTTTTAACTCTTCCTGCCGCATCTTCATTTGCATATCTTTTATTAATTAATCCTGAAGTTTGCAGTGAACTATAACTCCACACAGCTAATGACAGCAGAGCTGTTAGTATCATTATTATGCTTAATTTAAGTTTTGTTTTTACATTAGAATAATAATATAATAAAATTATTAAACCTACTATCATTGCTGCCCCTGTTATTACCCCGCCACGTGAAAAAGTAACAATTGCCCGATAACTTATAAGCAATAATAATCCGCCATTTAAAAACCACATTTTTTTTGTTTTTGAAAACAAAATTAATTGTGCAAAAAAAACAAACATCCCTAAGCCTAAAATGGTAGATACCTGATTAGGACCAAAACCTCCTGATGTTTCAAAATTAGATTGTGTACTCGTTACAACTTCCTGTACACTTGGATTATATAAAAATAAATATGCTGTAGTAGTAATTATTGGAAGTCCCATTGCTAATACAATATTTTGTAAATCAGCAAAATTAATATTTCTTTTTAAAGTATAAATTGCCGTAATGCCCAAACATACCGGACCAGAAAGATTAAAAACTAATACTTTTTTTATATCTGTTGATAAGTCATCTGATAAAGATGTCATTAAAATACCAGGTATTAATAATATTAAGAAAACACTGTACACCAATGAATTCATTGAAAACCCACTGTAAATCATACCTAAAAGCATAAAAACAATGACGCTTACTTTAACATATTCATTATTAAAATTTCCGCCTGTCATACGCAAAAAAACTTCCATCCCAACCATGTAGGCAGCGACTAAAAGGACTTCGTTATTTTTATTTTTAGTACCAAAAACATATAATAAACCTGCAAAAGGTACTAAAATTGCATAAATTTTAGACAAAAAAGGAAGAGCAAAAACAGCTAATGCAATAAATAGATGCACTAACACAAAGGAGGGATAAGAAAACTGTATGTTTTTTTTCATTCTTACAAAAATCTTTTGAGCGAAATTAGAACAAAGAAACCACCCATTTAATATATTTTTCAATAATATTTTTTTCGCTGTAATCCTTTTGGATTTTTTTATTTAATGTTAATGCTGCTTCATTCCGGTAAGTTTTATCCGAAATAAGTTTATTTACAGCATGAATAAATTGATCAACATTATTGGATTCAACAATTAATCCTTCTTTTTCTGAAGTTATTATTTTATCAATCTCTCCCACATTTGTTGCAATTACAGGTAATTTATACTGTCCATATTCTAATAATGCTAAAGGTAATCCTTCTGATAAAGATGTTAAAACTGCAATATCACATTGTTGCAGAGCAGAAGAAATAGTATTAGTTGATCCGTATAAAAAAACATTTTGTTCTAAAGTAAAACTTTTAATGATACTTTTTATATCTTCAAAATAAGCATCATCAAAATCTTTTCCAAACAAGTGAAAAGTCCACTCAGGAAATTGTTTTTTAATTCTATGTGCAACTTCCAGAAGCAGTTTATGGTTTTTTTGCGGCCGGAAATTTGCCACACAAATAATTCTTTTTCCATCACAGCCTTTTAATTCAATTTTTTCAACTTTCTCCTGCGAAACCTGAATAAAGTTGGGGAAATAAATTACGCTGGAACTGAATAAATAGGATTGTGCCCAACTCTTCAAATCAGAATTAACTGCAATACTTCCAATAAAAAAAACAGAAGATAATTTTAATATGATATTTTTCCTCAACGATAAATCCTGAGAAATTCCATAATGATCGTGCCAGATAATTTTTATTTTAGGCAAAGTCAATTTTACCAATACGGCAATAAAAAAAGAAGAACTATGTGCGTGAAGAATAAAAATTTTATTTTTTTGGAGATACTTCCTTAATCTGAAGATAGCTAAAAAGTCAATCCTTATTTTTTTATCCAGAAATAAATAGGAAACTTTTTTATTGATTTGATTCTGCAGTATACCTTCCTTTCGCGTCGATATCAAGCCTGAAAATTCTATTTTCTCAGCTAATGCATTAGCATAATTTAAGGCCATTCGTTCAGCACCTCCCGGTTCTAAGGAATCTATAATTTGTGCTATTCTCATTTTGTCAGCAGTTTTTTTATTTCAGCTTCAAATATATCAGTTGTATAGCTTCGTGACCAGTTACTGGCTATTTGACTTTTATTATCAAAATCTGATTTATTTTTAAAAAGAGCTACAATCTGAGAACCATCGGTTTTTAAATTCATTTTTAATAAAAGACCTCTATTACCAAAATCTAACATAAATGGAATACATGAAATGGAAGTTGATAAAGGCACACAGCCCCAGAACATACCCTCAGCAATTGCTTTTGGCCAACCTTCACTTTTAGATGGTAAAATAACAAAATGACTTTCCTGGTACGCTTTTTTCAATGTTTCCTTGCTTTGATTTCCATTTAAAATAATATAATCTCCTAATTGATTAATTTGAATATAATCTTCCAAAGACAGTCTTTCTGAACCTTCTCCATAAATATTTAAAGTAGCTTTATTTCCTTCTTTAATAAGATTGTGAACTAATTTTATAGCATACATCGGGTTTTTACCAGTGACCAGACTTCCAACAAAAATAAAACCAACCACTGAGTCAATACTTGTTTTTGCAACTATTTCTTTTTCCGATTCTGAATAACTTGCTGTAAAAAAAGGTTTTATGTTTTTAGATTGATTATTCCAATTTCCGTAAACCAGAACCTGCATATTCCGGGTTAAAAATGTATTCTTTAAAATATACTTTTGTAATTTATAAGTCCACGGCTGCTTAGCATTAGGATCCCAATTACCGGCATATTTTGCAGTTTTTATTTTATGTGGAAATAAAATCTGGACAAAACATGCTAATAGTCCAATATTTCCTGGACATCTCAAGTGGATATGGTCAGCACTTTTCATTGCAGAAAATAGATTCCATATAATTATAGGAAATTTAAACAATGCCAATATACTTTCCTTAGCAGTAATGAAACTAAAATTAGGAACTTTTCTAAAATTAATATTGCTATGTTGATAAAAACTATCAATACCACTTGTACAATTACCTTCTGCGGGTGCAACAATAATAACCTCATCAACAAATTGTAACCAAATATTCATTTCACGAATATAGGGATCATAACCAAAATATAGCTTATTGTAATATTTATGGTTAACGTGCGTAATTATGGCAAACTTCATGATTTAAACTTTGGTTTATTAAACAATAAACTCCACCATCCAATTGTTCTCCCAAAAGCTTCGGTAAAAGCTGCTTTTTTATTGTTATCATTCAGGACATTGGTGTACCTGACCATATTTAGCAATAGTGTAATTGCATTCCATTTCAAATAATCCTTAATATTTGGTTTCGGATTTTTAACCCGCCAGACGTACCAGCCATTTCGAACTACCATCTTTCCGTATTTATATTGATTTGGACGGCCTGATGGATGATGAAAATGACTTAATTTAGCAGCAGTATTTAGATATAATTTTCCTTGTTTTGCAACCCTTAAAGTAAAATCGGCATCTTCATACAAACCATACCCTTCAAAGTATATTGAGAAAGAAAACATTTCAAAAACTGATTTTCGAAATGAGGAAACACCACCCATTAGTTGTTCTGCTTCATATATTTTATTGCTGGGAGGTAAAAAACCAACGCTTCTTCCGTGAGAAAATGTTGGAGAAAAACCTGGTAGGCAATCACTGTCTAAATTCAGTTTTTTTCTTAAAACAAATCTGCTTCCGTCTTTACGTTTCCATCCATCAAAATAAAACTCATTTATTTTCGGAACATAACTATTTGTTACTTTTTCCCATTTTGTTTCATTATCAATATATCCTCCAACACCTAAAGCCTCAGGATACAAATCATAGGTTTCTAATAAATTTTCAAAATAATCAGCTGCTAAAACCGTATCATCATCTAAAAAACAAATAATTTCTGATGCTGCATTTACTTTTGAAATTCCAAAATTCCGTTGTCTTGTCAATCCTCGATTTTCGTTTGAAACTAAAAAATATTTTAAATTTTGAATTGAACTGTTTTTTAAAAGAAACGCAGTATCATTATTTACAGATCCATCAATAATTAAAATCTCATCGGGATACATTTCCTGTAACTGAACGGATTTTAATAGTTTACTTAGCGGCTCAGGGCGCATGTAAGTGCAAATAATTAAGGAAAATTTCATATTGCGCTATTTATATCTTATTCCGTATTCATTAAGTTTTTTAGCATAAAAAAGCGATTTCTTAAATTGTATGTTTTTGTAGGGAAGTCTAAAAAAACGATATAAAAAACCTGCTTTTGATCCTTTAAAAAGATACAGGAAAAAATATTTACATTTATATTCTACTATTTGCTGAGCAGAAAAATGCTTCACTATTCCGTACATAACGGTTGGGCTTGGAACGGGTTTTATCCATTTTACCGGATTGTCTAATTCCCAAGGTTGCTGTTTTCTTTTTTTACCAACAGTTTTGGCCTGATTTCCCCAAAAACGATAGCCTCCGACAGGAGGTTTTAAATGCAAATTTGGTGAAAAAGGATTTGCTATTACTGGCACTCCTAATTTCGCTAAGGACATTCCAAAATCACTATCTTCTCCATAACCTCCATCAAAATTAATATCGTTACCAATTAGTCTTCTCACATATTCTGTTTTTACGCATGAATTTGCATTACTGAAATTTTGGGAAATCCCAACTTTCCATCTTTTGTCTCCTAATTTCTTCAGCTTATCATCTAAATCAGTCAGGTTTTGCTGTTGATTATCGGCCCGAATATCAAGACCATTGCACGCATTTGTTTTATACGTCTGAAGAATTTTTAAATGATTTTTTATAAAATCAGGTTGAATCCGAATATCATCATCCCCAAAAACGATATAGTCTCCCGTACAAAGTTCTATAGCTTCATTGCGTGCCCTGCAGCTCCCTTTAGTCTCCTGCCATTTTATTATTAACTCAAAGGGGAAATCTTTTGACTTGTATAATTCTTCATTTCGTAAACTCTGCGGTGTGGCATCTACAACAATAACCTGAAATAAGGGATATGTCTGATTAGCCAAATCATCTAATAATTGCAGCGTAAAATCTTGTCGCAACATGGTTGGAATGATATAACTCACTAATGGGTTTCCCTCTATATTTTGTAATTCCCGAACTTTTACAATTGGTTTTTCAATATTTTTTTTGAAGTTATTCTTAGCATAGAAAAACGCATTCCATTCTTTCCAATTCCAGATTTCTTTTCGAAACAGCATAAAAACAGCATGCTCAATTTTGAAATTCTTTCTGTAAAAAACATACCTGTCTTTTACTGATATATTAATTTTTTCAATTTTATTTTCATTAAAAAGATTTTTAATATATAAAGGAATTGCAGCTGAATTCCGTAATGCATTATATCCGAAATCCAATGCCTGTAACTGAATATTCTGATATTCATGATCAAATCCGTTCAAAGTTTCCCAAACCGATTTTCGTATTGCGAATTGATTGGGATTAATTCTCCAGCTTACACATTCATCCAGATTATCAAAATCATTTATATAGGAAAAAAAAACAGCCGTTTGATAAACTAATTCCGGAAAAGCATTTTTATAACCCTGTTCGAATGAACTATGCCAAATATCGCCTGCTCCAAAGGATAAAAGTTCTAACTTAGAAAAATCAGGCTGACCATTGTAAAGGATAATTTCACCAGCACTTGTTACAAATTCATTTAGATTCATTATTTAATTCTGAATATGTTACTTTTTAAATCTTTTATAAAATTCAATATTTTGGCTCGCCACAATCTGTATATCAAAATATTGCGTTACTTTTTCCCGGGCTAAATTTCCTGTTTTTAAACATAACGCTTCATCTTCTAAAAGCGTATTAATTTGTTGAGCAAAAGCTTCATGATGTGTTGGATGTTCCAGAAAGCCATTCATTCCGTTATCAATCATTTCTTTTGCCCAACCGATATTTGAAGCTACAATTGGTTTTTTCATTGCCATTGCTTCCAGCCACGAAACAGGAAACGCCTCAGCAAAAGAAGGAAAAACACAAACTGTTGCCTGTTGAATTTTTTCTTTTATTTCAGAATATGGGATACTTCCTAAGTATAGTACATTTAAAATTGCTTTATCTGAAAACAATTCCTGCATCATCTTCCACGTGGATGAATTACCTGAAATTATATCGGGAACATCCCTGCCTGCTATGATTAACTTGGCATCAGGATGTTTTTCAATTACCTTATTAAAAATCAAAGGCAATTCTAACAGTCCTTTTTTACGAATCAGGCTACCAAAATACAATATATTTTTTTCTTTTGATATCGCCTTTTCGTATGATTGAAATACGCTAACATCAATAGAATTAGGAATAATTGTGAATTTTTTATTTAAGCCCATCACTGCATTGGTTATAACTGCAGCAAATTGGCTTACTGACAATAAGGAATCCGCTTTTTTTAATGCTCTTTTTTCATGAAATTTATTTACCCTTTTTACTGGACGTTCATCCAGGTAACAAAAATAAGTATCAGAGCCATGAATTCTAATTATTACCGGGCATTTATCTGGCTGAATAAAGGATGTTATTCCGGTCCAGTCGGGAGCTTCAACTAAGTCAATTTCCTTATTTAAATAGAGCTGGTTAATAATTTTCTCTATTTTTTTTCTTGTCAAAAACCAGGACAGGCCTTTGAATTTTATATTTTTTATTTGTTGAATACCTACTCCATTATCATCAAAAAAACCATCTTCTTTTTGTCCATATAGTAATATTCGTACCGAAATACCCTGAGCGAGTAAGCCAATAGCAAGATTTTTAATACTGGTACCAATACCACCGGAGTTTCCTGTTTTAGGATGTGGATATTCTGGTGTTAGAAAAGCTATTTTCATCTATTAAAAAAATCTTTTAAAATAATTTCTGTAAACTTTCTTGCTCCTGTATTATTCATATGACCACAAGAAGAAAAATATTTATTTTCTACTACAACATTTTCATAATTATGAATTTCCGGATAAGCTTTTTTTACCTTTTCAAAATAATTCATTCCCACAATATTTTCGCACATTGGCGTCATTACAGTTATTAAATTAATATTGTTAGCCTTGCAAATACTTTTTATTTCCTCATAATATTTATTGTGTGGCAAAGGGTCTAGATTAGCAATATTATTTTTCATATTACCATTTTTGTGCTTTACAAGCGGATAATAGCCTAAATTATCTAACGCATTTGTTTTTTTATGAATTGCAGTTAAAAAAGCCTGCCTAAAACCTATCTTAGTTTCGTATTTAGCATATCGATAAAATGGGATATAATACAGTTTGTTAAAATTTTCATCTGGTTTAAAATGTCTTTTTATAATATCAGAATTATGAATATAGGGTAAAAATTTAGCAGAAATACCTTCAGATTGATTCTCACTAGAAAGGCTTAAATCAGCTTCAAGAATTATATTTTTAATATCATATTTTCTTTCGATCATCAACTTTAAAAGCAATGAAGTCTCAAATAAATGCCCGGCACTTATTCCATAATTAAAAGTTCTTAAACCCTTGTCTTCAAACATTTGTGAAACAAAATGATTATTTGCCCGAGATGTGCCTAAAATAATAACATCGTATTTTTTAGCTTTTGAGTTAAAAACAGTTTCTATTTTTCCTATGTCTTTAGAATAAAAAAAAACATATGTGAAAATACCATCTAAAAATACAGCAATTAAAATGATGCTGATTATTATTTTACCAATAAAAACTAAAAATTGTTTCATTAAAATTGAAAATATATGAATTCTTTATAATCAGAAAAAGTTCCAAATGCCATAATTGCCATAATTGCAAGTGCTATTTTTAGCATGCTTCTTTTTCCTGAAAATGGTTCTATTTTTTTACGATTATTCCATTCAACTAAAATAAATAAACAAATCAAAACTATCAATTCATAATTACTCCGGTCATTTGATAAATATTGAATTTTAAATTCGCCATTTAAAATAATGCGCTTTAAATATAAAACGGCATCTGTAATAGTTCTTGCCCTAAAAAATACCCATGCTATACAAGTCAGTAAAAAAGTATACAAAATACTTAGAATCACTTTAGTAGAATCGAAATTAAATTTCAGCTGAATAGCATCCATATTATTCCGGTTGCTGTTTGATAATAGTAATGGTAAAAAGTAAACAGCATTTATAAAACCCCATGCAAGATAAGTCCAATTGGCACCATGCCAAAAACCGCTAACCACAAAGATGATAAATGTGTTTCTTATTTTCATCCAGATTCCTCCCTTGCTTCCTCCTAAAGGAATATACAAGTAATCACGAAACCAGGAGGAAAGCGAGATATGCCAACGGCGCCAAAACTCAGCAATGTCTCTTGAAAAATAAGGATAATTGAAGTTTCGTAACAAATCCAATCCAAATAATTTAGAAACTCCCAAAGCAATATCTGAATAACCTGAAAAATCACCATAAATCTGGAAAGCAAAATATATTGCTCCTAAAATCAAGGAAAATGAATTCATTGAAGTATAATTATCAAAAATAGCATTGGCATAAGTTGCACAAGTATCAGCAATTACTATTTTCTTAACAAGCCCCCAAATAATCTGACAAACACCTTCTTTGGCTTTTTCAAAATCAAACTCTCTTTTTGCTTTTAGCTGAGGTAATAAATGGGTCGCTCTTTCGATAGGTCCGGCAACCAAAAGGGGAAAGTAACTCACAAAAAGTGAATAATCTATAAAATTGTATTCCGCTTTTATTCTTTTATAATAAATATCAATTACATAGGATAACCCGTGAAATGTATAAAATGAAATTCCGACAGGCAGAATCACATTCAGCAAAATAGGACTTGCTTTAAATCCGGCTGAATTTAATAAATCTGCAAATGAATCAGCAAAGAAATTATAGTATTTAAAGATTCCAAGGAAACCTAAATTAACTACAATACTAAGCCAAAACCAGAACTTCCGGCTTATTTCAGACTTTCCTTTTTCGATTTGAATTCCGGTGTAATAGTCCAGAAATGTTGAAAAAACTAATAAAAATAAAAATCTCCAATCCCAACACGAATAGAAATAATAACTGGCAACAATTAAAAGGGCATTTTGTGTGCTCTTGGTTTTATTAAATACAAACCAATACAAGAAAAAAACAATTGGTAAAAAGATAGCAAATGCTAAGGAATTAAAAAACATCTAAGTATTTATAAATTTAGGTTGGTCTATTTTATTTGAAAAGTAAGTGAAAATGATTTTCTACCATTTTCGGCAAAGAAAAGGAATTGGCAATTAATTCTCTTGTATTAATCGATATCTTTTTGTTCCCTGAATAAACCTCATTAATAATTGTAGTCAAAGCTTTTATGTCTTTTGCTTTAATAATATATCCGTTTTCTTTAGGAGTGATCGCTTCTGTATTTCCCCCTACATTTGTTGTAATTACAGGAACGTTGGCAGCGAGACTCTCCAGTATAGACAAGCTAAAGCATTCCATATGAGTGGGCTGCAGCATATAATCGTATAAATAAAAAATCTCATTAAGGTTCGGTTTACTTCCCATAAAAACAAAACATTTTTCGAGTGAAAACCGTTTTATTTTTTCTGACAAATAGTTTTTATACGGTCCTTCTCCATAAATATCAATCCTAATTTCATTTTTGATGTCTGCTGGCAGAAAACTTACTGCTTCAATTAAATCCTGTATTCCTTTTGATTCTCTTAAATGTGAAGCAACCAAAAAAGTAGGTTTTACAGCATTTCTTTGTTCTCTGACTAAAATTGAATCCATAATAACTCCATTGTAAATTGTTTTGGTTTTTGATTTTAAATGAGAACCAAAATCATTCAGAATTTCGTTTACGGTATAATTGGAAACTCCAATAAAAACGTCAATGTATCTTGAAAATATCAGACCTTTTAATTTTTTATTTATTTTCTTTTTGAATGAATACCCATCTAAAGGTCTAGGATTATGATCGACAGCAATAATTTCTGCATCTGAAAATTTCTTTATCTTTTGAAAAAATGGCGTGCACAATTCTACAAAATGAGTAATAACATGAGAATAAACCGGGTTCTTTTCTATGCAAAAATCTATAAAATTATTTTCTACACTTTTACTTTCATTACCATACAGAGTGAGATCTGAATAATGTCCATGATCTGAATGATTCGGAAAAAACCAATCAATTTCAATTCCTTCCTTTTTACATTTTTCATCAAACTCCCAAAAAAAATAATCCATTCCCCCTACTCTTTCAGGAAGCAATTTATAATTGCAGATTATGGCTATTTTAGTCATTTCTCTTAAGCAAGATTGTGTTTAAATATTTAATAATCTTTGATTCTATTTTTTGATTATAAAATATACTAAAAAGAATCATGACAATTATAACCAAGACCGGAGCCAAAAAACTGTTTGGATAAAAGAAAGTTACTATATTTCTAATCCATACCACTCCAATATATTCGTGAATTAAGTATAAGAAATATGATGAAACCCCAATACTTACGAAAAATTTATTTTCAAAAAATTTTAACCATCCCGGAGAATAGATAAAGCAAAAAAACAAACAGTAAAAAAAAGTACTAGAAATAAATCCAAGTATATTAAACTCTATGTTCAATAAAACAAAAACAACTAACAATAATATATGATATGAAAAATTCTGGCTTTTATATAGTAAATAAAACAATGCTCCAGACACGAAATAAGATAAATATTTTAGTAAATTAAATAAATTTAATATTTTCTCTACATAAACAATATGACCTAAATTATTAAATTGAATAAATTGATAAAGCAATATTAGTATTAAACATATTGCTATAAAAAATTTTCTGAATTTTAATTTATTGAAAAAATAAATAGCACTTGATAAAAAATAAAACTGAATCTCGGGCCATAGAGTCCAATAAGATAAATTTAAATAACTAAAATGATTTTTTGTCCCAAAAATAAAATCGAAAATACTTGGTGGCAAAAAAGTTATACTGGTAATTAAATTTCTAAAATTATGACTCTTAGGAAAGATTAGATTATAATCGAATAATCTCAAAAACCCAAAAGTCAATATAGAAGCAATAAACATTGAAGGAAATAAACGAATAAATCGTTTTTTCCAAAAAACATTCAGACTTGAAGTATTTTCTAGAGAATAACAAATTACAAATCCGCTAATCATAAAAAAGAATTCGACCCCCCTAAATCCTTGGTGAAAAAAATCAGAACCATAATATGGTGTTACAGGATCGTTCCATCTGTAAAAATAATGATATAGTACAACTCCTAAAATTGCAATTGCCCTAAAACCATCCAAAATTTTAATTCGCCCAGCAGAATGGGTTGATTCCTTAATAATATTCTCCAAAATTCGATATTGTTTTTGCTATTCTTTTACTTGTATCCTTTAAATCTCTGCCTATTTGAAGTTTTAGAAAATCTTCTCTTTGTTCTTGCTTATTGTCTTTACCTTCAAGAATAAAATTAATACCATCTAAGTATTCTTTTTCATTCTTAACAATATTGCTTGCATCAAATTGCGCTAATTTAGACAAATGATGATAATCTAAAAACTTCAGATCATCAAACATTCCATTTGCCTTGTTCCCAAAAACTGGATTTATCACAGGTTTATCAAAAATAAAAGCATCCAATGTAATTGTGGATAGCACATTAATACACAAATCACAATATTTCAAAAGTGATTTCAAATCGTTCAAATCTGATATTGAAGGCACTCTTTGTGTCCATGCTTCCTGATGTCCTGCTCTGCTAATAGACCAATCGGGAAAATTCCATATTACAGAAGGAAATTTTTTGATAAGATGAGCAAAACGCGTTGGCTCTTCAGCAGGAGAAGTCCTTACTATTAAATTAACTTCTCTGATTAACTTTTTTTGCACAATAAATTCAGCGAGCATTTCTAAATATATAGGGTCGTTTTCACTACTGGCATCATTACAGGTAAAAAATATAATTGGGTAGTTGTTGTTAATCCTGAATTTCTGTAAAAAATCAATTTTATTATATCCAAATTCAGTCATTGAATAAGGTTCAAACTGGGGAGTTCCAACCACTTTAATTTGCTCTTCTTTTACGGATTGATAAAAAGTAAGCAATTCCTGCTTCATTAAGTCACTCCAAACTAAATAAAAATCAAAATTTCCTGCCATTCTTCCTTTTGAAGCCAGATTATCCCAACTAAAAATAAATGCTGAAGTTTTAATTTTTAATTTTTCGGCTGCATAGATAAGAGGCGCAATAAAAGGTGGACGCTGATGTGTAAAAAACAACATTGAAATTCTATGTTGTTTTAACAAATCTGAATATTCCTTAGTAATTGCATTTGATTGAAATGATAATTGCTGTAATTGATTGTATTTTAAAATCAATTTTTCTGAATGAAAAATACTGGGCAATTTATGAATAATTCTAGTTGCAAAACCTCTCGGATTTTTCGCTTTCGATTTAGTGATATTTAAATTATCCAATATCCCGAAATTACCCTTTTTATGTAATTGTAAATGAGTAACCTCTTTAGCTTTTCTAAAAAACCAGGTAAAAAAAGTCTCTTCAAAAACAGCTAGTTCTATAATTTTACAGTCTAAATTAAAATTATCATAAACTATTTTTGGTAAGCAGGAAAAAACAATCACCTCATCAAAATTGTTTTTAGCCTCTTGAATAAAATCAGTTAAAATAAAATTACGAAATCCAACACCATCAGTAATAACGACTCCTAAATTTTTCATGTGTTTTTATTTTAAACTGCCTATTCTTCCGTGATCTGAGTGAGATCGATGTACTATAAAGTTATTATCAAGAGGTGCTTCAGACAGGAAAGTTATATCACAAAAATAATTTTCTTCGACAGGATTTAAGCGCCATGGAACTACGCTTTTATGATCTAAAACCCATCCGTTTTTTTCTAAATCTTTAGTTTTTAAATCGTTCCATGAACAGATATAATCTAGCCATGAATATCCTAATAACCATGCCTGTTGTTCCAATTGTTCAAGATTTTCTATATCTACAATCCGCAACCCACCAACATTTTCCTGACTTACCGCTCTTGAACCATCACTTAATACAATCCCTTTTATAGAGGGCTGGCAAAAATAATGCGTATCTCTTTTTATCAAGTGATTGACATCTACATTCACAGAGCTACAAATACTGCTAAAGTTTTTATCATTAACATTTGGATTAATTTTCACATACCTGACTAAGTCATAATAACGTATCCAACGCATATTTTTATAAAGTCCCAAACCAGCTTCATTTGCTGCTGTTGCTGCTAGAGGATAATACGTACGGGCTAATTCATACAATCGGCCTAGAATACCTTTTCCTCTACATTCTTCATTAAGATATACATTAATAATCCACGCCAGTCCTCCTCCAAAATTAGCTCCTACATGACCAACAACTTCACCTTTATCATTCAAACAAATAAAGGAACGTCCATATTTTGAGTCTCCATATTGCCATTCCCAAAACTCTTTATTATGGAGTGGATGGTTATCTCTGTAAATTATTTTAAAAAAAGATTCTAAAATTTCCCAATCTTTTACAGTTGCTTCTCTTGTTATCATATTTTGTTATAATTTTTTCCTCCTATCAAATCATTGCAATCAAATCTATTTAACAGTAAATGATTTTCCGCTGAAGTATTAATGCCTCTTTTAGTTGTAAAACCTATTTTGTACCCTGCATTTTTAGCGAATTCAGCCACTTCATTTGTAGAAGTTTCCATTGTTCCATAAGGATATGAAAGGATTTCAATTTTCGCCTCTGTCAGTTTTTCAAGATATTTTTTTGAATTCTCAAGTTCAAACTTAATATGATTAGAATTTAGCAACCCTAATGGATAATGACTATGGGAATGGCTTCCTAAAAACCCTTTTTTTGACAAATCATTCAGGTTTTTTTTACTCATATATAATGAATTCAAAACTTCGCCTTCATCAAAATGATTATCAAAAAGGTTCTTTACAATTTTTTCCTGCTGCTCAAAATCCAATTTAAAATTTAAAATATATTTTAAAATTGCACTTTCTTCATTATCATATTTATATGTATTAATTGCGGTAATTTTGTCTGAATCGGAAAAAAATATATTAGGCAGCTTTTGTAAGAATTCCGAACAAGATATAATGGATCTGAGCAGGTGAATTTTATGAACTGTTGACACTTTTTGTTCTTCATAATTCCTTGAATTTATAAAAAAAATGGCCGGAATATTAAGTTCTTCTAAAATTGGCAAAGCAAAATCAAACTGTTCTTTTAGACCATCATCAAAAGTTATGAAAAAAAAATTTTCTTTAGATTTTAAAATTTCATTAGTATTAAAAACCAAATCACTCGGTTTAATGAAATCTCCTTGACTTTTTAGCAATAGTAACTGATTTTTAAACTCATTGGGAGTTAGTCCAAATATACTTGCATATTTAGATTTAAAGTCAGTTCTGATATAATGATAATTACTTACTGTAAGCATTATTAAGAATCTCTAAACTGTTTTTGTTGATTGAGTCGCCAAATATCAGATTTTTTAAGACATTCAAGAAACAATTCGCTACTATTTCCCTTGCCAAAATCATCATCTACCTTTTGAATTTCATGTAAATCAATTGTTGCTAAGGCTTTCATAATTCCTTTTTGCGAATAGTCAGTATTAATAATATTGGCATTAATTGCCCTGTTTTGCTGTCTTGTCCCTATATTGATAATAGGAATACCATAATACGGAGCTTCCCGAATTCCTGCGCTGCTGTTACCTATGATAAACTGACTATTTTTTAATAAGGTCAGAAAATATTCAAATCGTAATGAAGGGAAAATCCTGAATCTTGAGTCGTTTTTTAATTTTTGATACGCCTCAAGTATAAACTGACTTCCTAAATCATTATTTGGAAAAATCACTATATAATCATGAGTGTCACCTAACAAAGAATTTACGAAGGTTTCTGCATATTTTTGCATCTCTTTTACTTCTGTTGTTACGGGATGAAACATAACAACAGCATAATTTTCAAAGTCAATTTTATAATATTCTTTTACATTTTTTAAATCTGGCAGTTTGTCTGAAAACATTATGTCAATATCCGGGGAACCAATAATAAAAACAGATTCACTAATTTCTCCCATTTGCATGAGTCTTTTAGCTGCCTGCTTATTGGAGACAAAGTGAATATGGCTTAATTTACTCACACTATGCCGGATTAATTCATCTACAGTACCCGAAATTTCCCCACCTTCTATGTGAGCAACCAAAATATTATTCAAAGACCCTACAATTGCCCCTGCTAATGTTTCAACCCGGTCACCATGGACTACAATCATATCAGGATTTATGTTTTTACAATAAGCCGACAACCCCTCAATGGTCTTTGCAAGTGTCAAATCCATTGTTGTTTCATGGGTATGATTCTCGAAAGTAAATACATTTTTAAAATTACAGCGTTCAATTTCAATCAGCGTGTAACCATACACTTCCTGCAGGTGCATACCGGTTACAAAAACAAAAACTTCAAAACCCTCCTGTTTTTCAAGGATAGTAATCAATGATTTAATTTTACCAAAATCAGCACGCGTACCAGTAAGAAATAGAATTTTTTTCATTTATTTAATTTTCGCTCTTATTAATGTATTCTGCTCGGAAAATGCTTATTCCTGTAATTTAAAAAATATTTTTCTACATGATAAGTCATAAACATTCCGGACAATACACTTACGACTGAAGTAATAAAAAAAACAGCTGTTTGATTTATCGTCCCAATCTTACTTAAAAAAAGTATATTGCCCAGATTGTAAGCAAAATTTACAAAACTGTGAATGATATAAATACTATAGGAAGAAAATCCTATTTTACTTATAATGTCAACTATTTTTTTTGAAAATACATCATCCAGTTTTTCATTTATTTTACTGTTTACCAGAAAACAAACAAGAAGAATGCTAAAGGAAATATACAGAAATGAAAATCCAAATGTCATTACAAAAAATGAACCCTGAAAATCAATAAAAGGTGTAAAGGAAATTAATGCTACTGATAGCAGCATTAAAAAATTTTTATTTGATTCAAAAAAGAAAATTAGTTTTTCCCTCTTAAAATAGTAGAAATAAGAAACGAGGACTCCGGCTAAAAGAGAATCTATCCGTAAATGAGACATCGTATAATTCTTATCCGCATTATCTGGAAAATAAATATTGCTAATAAGCCTTAAAATCAGGCATAGTAACATAATGAACAAGATAGCTAATTCGAATTTACTTATCTTTTTTTCTGCCTCTTTATTTAAATCAATCCATATGTATTTAATGGACAACCATAAAAAAAAGGCTAATCCAAAATAAAAATGCTCTTCAACCGCTAAAGACCAGCTCGGCACGTACGCATAACCCCAACCCCAAACATAATTCTGAATAAAAAACAAATCAGATAAAAATCCTGTCCAGTCAAATTGGTGTTTTATTATTTTAGGAGCCAGATATAAGATGTAAGTCAAATAATAAATTGGATAGATTTTAAAACCTCTCCGTATTAAAAATAATCCTGGCTTTATATTCCCAAATTTTAAATATTCTTTAAACAGCAATCCCGAAACAAGAAACCCGCTGAGTACAAAAAATAAATCAACCCCTATCCATCCCATAGTTGTTGTAAAACCACAAAGATATTGATGACGCATCAATACTAACAAGATGGCGATTCCTCTTAAAAAATCAAGTTCCCTTAATCTGTTATTTTGTTTTATATTCATGTAAAAGTTACAAATGCAATAGCTATCATTAAATTATTAAAACCATTATTTTATATGACTCCAATCTAACTGTTCGTCATCGTGTATATCTCTTGCAGCTGTTTTTCCTAGCAATTCATTAAAATGCTCTGCGAGTATTTTTCCGGTACCGGGCCGTTTTACCCAAATGTTTTCTTTAGAGAATATTTCCCCTTTTTTTATGCTTTTTATAGCACAAACCGTTGCAAATGCAAAATCGATTGTTACCTGTTCTTCAGGAGCAGGTTTTTTGATACCTCCTCTCATTAATGCAATTTCAGCAGAGGAAATAATTAATTCCTGACAGGCGTTTTCATCCATACTGCATATAATATCCGGACCTGTACGCTGCATATGATCGGTAAAGTGTCTTTCTAAAATGCTAGCGCCAAGAGCAACTGAACCTAAACACGCATTGTTGTTTAAAGTATGATCACTTAACCCGAAAACTTTATCAGGAAAAGCTTCATGCAGTTGTGTCATAGCACCAAAACGAACCAAATGAATTGGTGTTGGATATAAATTTGTAGTATGCAAAAGCGCTACAGGAATATTGTGCTTGTCAAAAATAGCGACTGCCTTCTGAACACTTTCAATAGTGTTCATTCCTGTACTTAAAATAACCGGTTTTCCAAAAGAAGCGATATGCTCTAACAATGGATAATTATTACACTCGCCAGAACCAATCTTATAAGCCGGAATGTCAAATTTTTTCAAACGTTCAGCTGCTGCTCGTGAAAATGGAGTCGAAATAAAAATCATGCCTTTACTTTCGACATATTTTTTAAGCTCCAGCTCATCTGCTTCATTTAAGGAACAACGTTCCATAATCTCATAAATAGAAACATCAGCATTACCCGGAATCACTTTTTTGGCTGCACCGCTCATTTCATCTTCAACTATATGGGTTTGATGTTTCACTACCTCAGCTCCTGCTCTGTGTGCGGCATCTACCATCTCTTTGGCAACTTGCAGAGAGCCTTCGTGGTTAATTCCTATTTCGGCAATGACTAAAGGTGGAAAATCTAATCCGATTTTTCGGCCGGCAATTTCTATGTATGGATTCATAAAATGAGTATGATTTAAGTGATTGATTTTTGAAAAAGATAAGCTGCGTAATCCAAATCTTCCTGGGTATCTATATCAACAGTTGCAAAAATATGATTTACCTCGAATGGAAATGCATTTTCTGAAATAATAAGATCATTTAAAATCAATGCCGCTTTTGTTATGTATAATAATCCGTTTTCAAAAAACAAAGGCTCTAAATCCTGGCTTCTTTGCCCAATTGTATAATTAAACGGTATGTAGTTATTCTCTGTTATTTTTCCTAATTTTTGATGATTTCTGGAAACAGTAAATAAACTGTTATAATTTCCGTTTTGATATTTGCGAAACGCTTCTTTTAATAAATCCTGAGGTCTTAAAGGATTAGTAGGCTGTAATAATATTACATTTTCAATATCGTCGCCAATTGATTCCAAAACATGTTTCAAGGCAGAAACTGTAGGCTCAAAATCACCAGAAATAGAAGCGGGTCTTTCAATTACTTTTGCCCCAAATTGAATGGCAATTTTTTTTATTTCTTCATCATCAGTTGAAACATAAATATCGGTAATGATTTCGAAGTTCTGTTGGGAATATAAAATAGAATGTGCTATAAGCGGAATTTCGCCTAACGGTAAAATATTCTTATTTGGCAATCTTTTCGATCCTCCCCTGGCCGGAATTATAACAATTGTTTTCATTTATACCGAATAAAATCTAAATATTATTTTTTGGATGCCAATATAACTTTGTATCCATCAGGTTGTTGTAATCTCTATATTCCTCCAATGATAATCTGTTACTGTATTTTATGATTTTTGGTATTGCCCAAAATAAGTCAAAAGCCGCTAAAATTATGACAACTAATGCTTTTAAATCTCCTTTAAATACTTTTGTTTTTAATTGAATCCAAATAGAATACATTATTTTTTTAGGAATGTATCGTATGGGATAAAACAAAAAATACAAATACCATCCTGATCGTAAAGAGCGTCTTTGGCGAATATAATAATCGGCATTATTTTTCCGGGATTTTATATCTACTCTGTGATTAACCAACACTTCAGGCAAATAATGAACTTCCCATTTATTTTTAAATAATTGATACGAAGCAAAATCTTCTTCTCCATAAAAAACAAACCACGAAGGATAATCAGGAATGTCCTGCCAGGCATCCATACGCCAAACATTCCCGCAACCTACAAAGCTTTTCATTCTGTGTGAAACTTCATTGCAAATGGTTGTTTTAGGCTCTTCCGGATTCCAAAAAATCCTAAAACCAAGTAATCCTATTTTTGAGTTTTGACGAAATGCATTTTCTATTATTTCTAAAGGATTCTGTGTAATAAAATGTAAATCATCATCAATAGAAATAGCATATTCAGAAGTAACCAAACTCATTAATCTGTTTCTGCTGTAGATTAATCCTTTACTTACCGGATTCTGAATCAATTGAATGTCAGGATAATTTTCTTTTATATAAGAAACCGTTTCATCTGTAGAGCCATCATCGCAAATAATACAGTCGACTTCTTTTCTATCCAATAAAAATTGAATTTTCTTTAAAGTAAAACTCAAATCATTCAATCGATTTTTAGTAGTAATGAGTATAGAAAACTTTTTTTTGATGCTCATCCTCAGTAATTTTCAGTCATGGATTGAGGCAGTTTTTTATATTTTAAAAACAACTTCATTATCCACTTTACAGATAGGAACTTTACAAAAAGCCTGTTTTTTATAAAATACAAAAATCTACTTTGCTTTCTGTTTTTATTAAAATTCGAAGATATCATTTCGGTATCAGATTTTAACTCGTTTATAGGAGCCATCCAATCTTCGTAAGTGTTTCCTAAGTGATAGGCATAGTTATCATGGGTAGTTAACCGCCAATAATCTTTTTTGAGTGGTAATCGATCCAAATAACCTTCACTGTTTCCTCCCATTTTATAACCTATATAAGTTACTATTTCTGAAAACATATCTTTTTTGTATGTGGCTACAAAATGTCCGGATCCAACCAAAACTTTAAAATCTGAATTGATTTCTAATCCCAAAGCGTATTTTAAATAATCGTGATTATAATTTCTGTCCCAGCCTATACTATCATAAAACTTTATTAAGTCGGTAGAATTTTTTACAGGAATAAATTTTAGTTGAGAACTTAACAGATTGTCATAAAGAACATTTCCGCAATTACTTTCATACATTTTAAATTGAGGTACAATGCCTACTACTCCTGCTTTTGGAACTGCTGCAAAAACCTTTACGGTTTCGTTTTGCCAATTCGGTAAAAACTGCACATCCGAATCTGAAATCGTTACTAATTCTATATTATTTCCTGCCAAACCCTTAAGAATAGCATTAAGTTTACCAATATTTTCCGTATGAATAAGTTCGTGAATTTTGTTTTCTTTAAAAAGCGAATCCAAATAATTAGAAATTATGGCTTCGCTTCCGTTATTTACAATTGTTATAAAAGTTTTATCATGTGTTGTTGCAAATAATGATTCTAAACTTAGCTTTAAAATCGCAAAACTATCTTTAAAATAGCCTTCCTGATTGGGAATATAGACAGGAATAATAATTTGGTGTAAATATGTTGAATTATTATTTGGTTGATCTTTATATGGGTTGTAACCTACTCGCATATTAACAATTAAATTGTATAGTTTTCGATATTTTTCTTTGCATCTAAACCTTTAAGAAAAACATAATCACCACTTCCTTTAAAATTATCTACTTTACATAAACTAGTATCATCAATTATTTTATATATCTCATTAAAATTATTATTTTTCAAATTATGGGTGATTTCATTACAAATTGACAGCCCATTATTTTCTTCTAAAAGTTCTATTATTACTATACAATTTTGTGTTTGTCTACAAATACTTTCAGCCCCGTCGATAACTTCTTTTTCATAACCTTCTACATCAATTTTTATAATGAGATTATTACAATTGATATTGTACTTAAAGACATCTATAGTTGTTATTGGTATATTTATTTTTTTCTGACTTCCTGCAAAATTATTTTTCAGGGAATGTTTTCCTTTGTTCCATCCTTCGTTAATATTTAAGATCTTATTGTCAGACAAATTACCCAATCCCATTTTAAATGGTCTTATATTAACAAAATCATTTAAAATTATATTCTTAACAAATTGCTGATAATTAAAAAGCTCCGGTTCAAATGAATAAATTTCGATATCTGGATTTGAATTTGCTGCGGTTAATGAATGTAATCCTATGTTTGCTCCAGCATCAATAAAATTATATCCTTTAGAAGCATAAGACTTTATCAATTCTAAAACCATCACTTCATTATAATTATCAAAAAAAACTCCTGATTCAATTGATGTTCTTATTCCTGCCTGAACCAAAAAACCATTAAAAGAAACTTTAATTTTATCTTCCCCAATTATTCTTTTAATCACTTTTTTTAAAAGATCACTTTTTTTACAATTCTTGTATATAAATAACAACAACCTTACGATTTTTTTTTTCACTATAATATTAAATTAATTTTTTTACAAAATATTTATTATTCATCTTCTAAATGATTATCAAAATACTCAATCTTTTTATAAAATTTATTCTATCTAGGTTTAAATTTTTCGATATATTCAATTTGCCTTATTTTTAAGTTAAATATATTTATGGATTATAAACATCAAAAATATTTCACCAACTTTATAAGGATAATAACTTATTCTACTATTTAGAATCTTTTTGGTTTATTTGTTAAAAATTTAATCATAAAAAAGAATCTTTTAAATATGTATAAAATTTCAATAAAATAATTGAGGGTTGTTTTTAAAAATGAATGTGAAAAACCTTTGAAAGATTTAAATATGGTAAAATTAGTATGATGCAATTGATAACTTCCAATTGTTTCGCTTTTAAACCTGAAAAAGTTTTGTGCTTTTGTTCTATGTATCTGATAACAAAAAATTGAAGAAACAAACTCTATTTTATAGCCTGATGCTATAACTCTCTTGCTCCATTCCTTATCTTCGAAAGTAGTAATATCTGATTTAAATGGATGTTTCTCCCAAACCCTTTTATTAAAAGCGGAACCTGCAAAAATTAGTCCTGCCCTATTGTAATCGTCAATAGAGGAAATGTTATTTATGTAAGCTGAATAGTCATTTATATTATGCAAACAACGTAAACCTGCTAATTCTTCCTCTCTTCCTTCAAACTTTTCTTTTATCAATTTAAAAAAGTCATGACTCACCGGAAATGAGTGTGCACTAAATATAACAACAATATCATTTTTTGCTTTTTCAGCTGCTAAATTTGCACTTCCTCCATAGCTAAAATTCTCAATTGTGATGAACTTTGCATTGTATTTTTCAGTGATGATTTTACTGTCATCTGTAGACAAATTATCCAAAACAATTATTTCATTAATATCTGCTGAATATCTTTGATTCAGGTTTCTAAGTAAAAATTCTAAAGCTTTTTCCTGATTTTTATTTCTTACTACTACACTAATCATAATACCTTTTTAATTTTTACGTATAATTTAAATATCCAAAGCTTTTTAACTTTTTGATTGAAAGCCTTTAATTCTATATTTTCCTGAAAAGCCAATATTGGATTTCCGAATTGAGCATCGTAAATTTTTTTGTTTTTATTATAAATAGAATCATATAAACTATTATAAAAAGCATTATCTATTCTAAAATTATTAGTCAAACTACCTTTTTCATGTTTTCTGTAAAAGTATAATTCCTCTGAAATTTTAACAACTGTACTTTGAGGATTCAAAATCCTAATCCAAAAATCCCAATCCTCAAATGACTTTAAATTTTCATCATATCCTCCAACAGCAATCCAATCGGATTTTTTAAATGCACTACAAATTACAAAACAATTTTGAACTAGTAATCTTTTATAGCTGTAAGTAGGTAATTGATATATGCCCTTCATAACTCCAAAAAAGGTAACATCACAGTAAATTAATTGGGGACAATTGGAACTATCAAATCTTAAAATAACTTTTTCAATTAATGTTGAATCAATTTTATCATCTGCATCTAATTGCAAAATAAATTCTCCTTTTGCATTGCCAATCCCATTATTTCTAGCCGCACTAACTCCTTTATTTTTTTGATAAATATACTTATAGCGTGAATCTTTCTCTAACCATTTTTCTGCTATTTCGTGTGTATCATCCGAACTTCCATCGTTCACAATAATACATTCCCAATTTTTATAAGTTTGTGTAAATACGGAAGTTAAGGCCTCATCTAAATATTGGGCTTGCATATAACACGGTATAATTACAGAGATTAAAGGATGCATAATTATCTATTGATATAAATTCTTCGGAAAAATTTGGCTAAATTCAGCAAATCAGTTTTTAATATATGCCATTTAAATATTTTTAAAAACATAAAAAAACTTTTGCTCTCAAAATAATCACGTTCAACTCTAGCTATTATTTTTATTCTTTGTGTTTTAGAAAAGTATGAAATATATTTATCTGAAATAGTATAATAAAAAAGTTTTGATGCTGTTTTCTTTTGGTAATTATTATCCTTGTTTCCCGATATACTTTTTTCACTAAGTCTTATATATAATTTTGCAGAATTTATAGTGTAAATCCTTTTAAAATCAGAAAACTCTAACCAAGCCATATCGTCACTGTGCCAGGCTAAAGGGTATTCTCTAAATCCAAATTTAAAAAGCGATTTTCTTTTAACTATATATTCGGAAAGTGAACTTCTGGTCTTTCCCATAAATTTTCTCCAAAAAGCGTCCACTGCTTTCTCTAATTTTGGGTGAAAATAAATATCCGAAATATATTGACCATTCACATCAATAATTCGTGTTGCAAACCGTATCACATCAACTTTTTCTTGTTCTATTTCATCTAAATTATTATAAAAAGCCTCAACAACGTTCTCTTCAAGAACATCATCATCCCCTAAAATCATAATCCAATCTTCATCTCTTATTAAATTAATGCATCTTTTCCATTGACTGACCAATGATTGACTTCCAAGATTATTTTCAAAACGATGATATTCAAAGTTAAGTAATCCCTTAAAATCATCTAATAAATTATCTGGATTTTCCGGACTAGCATCATCACCTATATACACTTTAAACTGTTGATTTGTTTGATTAAGCAAAGAATCTAATGTTTCCTTAAAAAAACAACTTTTGTAGTATGGTATAACTATGGCTAGCATTACGTTAATAATTTAGTAATTATTTTTTTTAATATTTTAGAAGGATTTCTATGATTGTCTTCAATAAACTTTATTGTTTTAAAAAAAATATGATTAGAAATAAAAAAACTTTCATATTGGTTTTCAATTATTTTTTCTAAAACCATGACAGAAAATAATTGCCTCTCAAAAATGATTTTCTTTATTTTTTCATCTTTCAGATATGAAAGCAAACAGGTAAAAAGTGTAAGATTGCTTTTTGCCATTATTAATGATGAGTTCCCTGAAAACACGCCCACTCCATATCTATAAACTGACATCTTTTCATCTATATATTTTAATTTTCCATGCTGTGCCAACATCATGTATAAAAAGAAATCACCGATAGGGCTGTTTTTAAACTCAAAAGGATAATCATTAATTATATTTCTAAAAACAACAGAAGGGGTATGGATATAATTCCCTAACCTTGCTAATGTTTCTATAGTTTTATAATTATCAGGTACTTTAGTAATAAAGTCATCAACAATTTCACCATCAGGTTTTAGAATATTTACTTGATGAAAACACAATACGTAATCAGGATTAGCCTCTAAAAAATCTACTTGTTTTTGCAGTTTAAAAGGATCAGTCCAATAATCATCGCCTTCGCAAAGGGCAACATATTTTCCTTTACATTTCTTTAATGCATCAATAAAATTAGGCATCATACCTGTATTTTTTTCATGTTTAAAATATTTAATCCATGAAGCTTTAGGATGGTTTAATAAAATTTCCTGAATAACTTCATCCGTTTGGTCCGGAGAACAATCATTAGCCAAAATAAGCTCGACTTCAAAATTACATTCCTGCATTAAAACACCTTCAATAGCTTTACGAATGTACTTTTCATGCCCATAAGTAATCATGCAAACGCTAACTTTCAAATCTTGCTGCATACTAAAAATCTAATGGCATTAATTCTTTTATTATTTTTGCTGGTGTTCCAACTGCAACACAATTATCCGGAATGTCTTTTGTAACTACAGAGCCCGCACCAATAATAACATTTTTACCAATTACGACGTCTGGTAATATGGTTGCATTAGCTCCTATTTGAGAAAACGAACCTACTTTACATCTTCCTAATAAGGTGGCATTTGGAGAAATCTCTACAAAATCACCCACATTACAATCATGAGTAATTATTGAATTATAGTAAATAATACAACCCATGCCTAGTTTTACACTATTTGACAAAATAGCTCCGGAAAGAATATTTGTTCCCTGACCTATTTGAACATCATAAAAACCTATATCTGCCAAAGGGCTTATTACGGAAGTAAAACCTCCGCCAAATAAAATAAATTTATCATATAGTTTTTTTCTCAAAGCAGGATTACCAATTCCTATTGTAAATCGATTATCTAAAGTTTTAAAATATTCAACAGCATCAGCAGGTGTTTTTAAAATTGGAAAATTCTCAAATAAATTCCCTTTTATATCTTCATTCAGGTCGTCAAAAAAAACTAAATTTTCCAATTGATTCAATTGTTGAACAACCTGTAATACTTCTTTTGCGAATCCTTTCGCGCCAACAATTAACATAAGCTTTTATTTACCAAAGTAATTATTCTGGCAGCATCTGTTACGGATAAGTTTACATATAAAGGCAGACATAAAATTCTGGATGCTATACTTTCAGAAATTGGCATTGCCAGGCCGTTTGTATATTCTATTGTATTTAAGGAAGGGTAAAAATAACGTCTCGGAAAAATTTGATTTTCATTTAATGCTTTCTGCACCAGGAGTAATTGTTCTTCATTTTCAAAAATTACAGGGTAATAACTATAATTCCAAACGGTGTTTGCTCTTATTTTTAAACCTTGGATCTTTGAAAAATCCAGTTTATCATTATAATAGTCAACTACTTTTTTCCGCTCATTAATTATCGTATCAATATAAGGTAAAACAGCCAACCCCATTGCCGCCTGCAACTCAGACATTTTTCCGTTTATGCCTAAACCATGAAATGCCAAAGGCCCGTTATGTCCAAAATTATGGCTGTAAAATAATTGATGTTGTAAATCCTTATTTTTAGCAAACATGGCTCCACCTTCTCCTGTATGAAATAATTTTGTTGCATGAAAACTACAAGTGCTTACGTCACCGTAATCAAAAATTGATTTGTCATTGTACTTAACGCCAAAACAATGAGCCGCATCATAAATAACTTTTAAATTGTGTTTTTTAGCAATCGCTTCAATTGCAATAACATTACATGGATTTCCAAAAACGTGTGTAGCCAGAATAGCGGTTGTTTTATTTGTAATGGCAGCCTCAATTTTGGTTTCATCAATTGTTAAATACTCAGGATCGATGTCTACAAAAACAGGAGTACAATTTTCCCAAACTATAGCGGCTGAAGTGGCCGCATAGCTAAAAGGTGTTGTAATTACCTCGCCTTTATTGGCTAACAATTTTAAAGCAATTTGTAAAGGAATTGTCCCATTGTTGGTAACTAAAATAGTAGTACTAGATAAATATGTTCTTAACTTTTCTTCTAATTCTAAAACTAATTCTCCGCGGTTAGTTAACCATTCATTATCCCATGCACGTTGTACCTGCTGGTTGTATTCATTAATAGGCGGGAGAAAAGTCTTGGTTACGTTTATCATGTTATTTGCTTTCAATTTCTTCAGATAGTAATTTTATTCGGGGATTCATTTGATAATCGTTAGAATAAATTTCTAAAAATTTATTTCTTCCTTTTTGAGATATAGCCAATAGTATTTCAGGATTTTGTATCAAGTTTATTATTTCTTTCTCAATTGAACTCACATCACCATTGGTAATAATAATTTCCTCGCCGTTTTCAAAAACTGTATTTTGGTTCAGATTGTCTGTAACAATAGCAACAACATTATTTACAACAGCTTCTATTACGGTACCTAAAGGAAAACCATCAAATGCTCCTTTTCCGTACAAGAAAGGTTTATTGGGTGATACAATGACATCCATTTGCTGATAAATTGCAGCTAAATTATCAAAGTTTTGATAGCCATAAAATGTAATTTTCCCTTCTAATAGAGTAACATCTATTTCTTCTTTATCAAAACCGCCAACAACGTGAAAACGAATAAAATCGTATTTTTCGATTAAACTGTGTGCTAATGCAATAAATACATCATAACCTTTATCCAGTCCTTTTGGCATATATTTAGCTGCACAAAATACAATATCAAATGTTTCCTTATTTGGATATTTATTTTTAACCGGTAAATTTGTATTTAAAGAAAGCTGAGGTACTACACAACCAAAAACATATTCTATTTTATTTGCTTCGCAAAAATTATTTTTGATTAAATAATCTTTGGTGTACAATTGTGTTACAATAACTTTTCTAAATTGGGGTGATGCTAATACTTTTTGTAATTTTTGATCACTTATCAAGTCTTCTACCTGAAATCCGCCTCCTGGGTATAGTGTAAATATAAATGGAATTTTATGTTTTTCTAACCACAATAAATTTTCATATATATTAGAAAGAAACACGCAATAAAAAAGTTTGGTATTTATGTTTACAAATACTGTTTTTTGTATGATTTTATTTTCTAAGGCTGGGAATTTAGATTTAAATTCAGAAACGTGAATTTTATGAATTGTAGCATCCGTTTTTAATGCCGGATAAGATAACGGTTCTACAAAAATTTTAGATTTGGTGAAAGCATTTAGCAAAGTTTTAAACTCTTCATATCTAAAACCAGAAATTGGGTGTGGAAAAATATCATCATAAATAAATAAATCATTTTTATAAATGCTCTTAACAAACCTAGTTCTTGAAAAAATGGCATTTATTTTTTTTCTGATTTTTCTTCTAAATTTATATAGAATCATCTTTTATGAATAGATTTATTTACTTTTGATTTTTTTAAAAATATTTTTAAGTATTTTTACTTCCTTAGTAGAAACTCCTTTTGCAAAAAGAGCAAAATCATTGGTTCCAGTAATAAATTTATCTATTAACATCATCTCTTTACTTAATAAAGAAAGTGCTGGCTGAACTGAATCCCAAGAAATATCATCTAAAACAATAAAACTTTTATTATCTAATAATGGCAAATAATTATTAACATCTTCCATTACAAATTTTGTATCATGATTTCCATCTATATGAACTAAACCAAACTTAGTATTATTGTTTTTAAAATCAATCGCAGCTTCAGATGATTTTTTTCTTATCAAAACGCAATTATTTTGGTAATTGTTATCTTCAATAATATTTGTTACATCATCGTATAACTTTTGAAAATCAGTAAAAGTTATAAAGTCATCTAATTGTTTTTGTAAATCCGGACGATCATTTTGGACAGCAGCTTCATTACTATACGGATCAATTCCAAATGCTAAACCATTAGAATATAATTTATGTGCGATCGCCTGTGGAAAAAGAGACCTACCTCTATAAACTCCAATATCAGCAGTGTTTTTTAATTCAAATTCCCCAATAACTAAGCCCATTAGAAGAGCCTTTTGGTGACTACACCCACCTCCAAAATCCTGTGGAATTAAAGAATGCATTTTTTTAATTTTATCTCTTAAAATATTTTTAGTAGATTTATTTTTGAAAATATCTATAATTCTTTGTAACATCTTTTTATTTTTATTAATTATTGTTTCTGTTTTTTTTAATTAAATATTTTTCTTGTAAAATCAAATTTCAAAGATGGTCTTATATAACCAGCCCATTCTCCATAATAATTAATTCCAACTCTAAAATCAACCAACTCTAAATTAACAATATTGCTAATTGTTAAAAGCGATACATTGTTACTTACAAAATGCAGGTCAATACAATACATCTTACTATTTAAAAAATTGGCTGGTAAAATCAATTCGGAAATATAATCGCCTTTGAGAGAAAATTTTACCGGGGTAATTTGGCTAAAGATTACTGTATCATCTGTAAATGATTTAAAATTAATAGCCAGATTAAAATTATCAACATCTTTAAAAGTTGAAAAATTTATTTTAATTATTAGTTCTTCTTTTATAGTATAAAAAGTTTCGTTAGAGCCAGATATAATTTCAACCGAATTTAACCTAACTAATTTATTTCCGTAAACAAGAGAATTTTGATCAAAATATTTAGGATATGTATCGTCAAGCTCATCTATAGAAATATATCTGTTAATCGAATCTTCAATACTACCATCAAAAACTACTGTTCCATTTTGTAAAACAATACCTCTTGTACACAAACTTTTTATTGCTGCCATATTATGACTTACAAACAAAACCGTCCTGCCGCCTTGTTTTGAAATATCCTGCATTTTTCCAATCGCTTTTTTCTGGAATTCGGCATCACCAACAGCCAAAACCTCATCGATAACTAAAATTTCAGGTTCAAGAAAAGCGGCAACTGCAAATGCCAAACGAACAGTCATTCCTGAACTGTATCTTTTTACGGGAGTATCTATATAACGTTCGCAACCGGAGAATTCAATAATTTCGTGTAATTTTGAAGTAATTTCTTTTTTAGTCATTCCAAGGATAGCTCCGTTTAAAAAGATATTTTCTCTCCCTGTCATTTCACCATTAAATCCTGTACCCACTTCCAGAAGTGAAGCAATACGACCTCGGGATTTTATTATTCCTGTTGTTGGAGCCGTTACTTTAGAAAGGATTTTTAAAAGTGTTGATTTTCCTGCTCCATTCTTGCCAATAATACCCAGAACCTCCCCTCGTTCAACTTCGAAGTTAATATCCTGTAAAGCCCAAACGTAATCGCTTTCTCCTTTGGTACTCCTGTCATTAGTATCACCTATTTTTAAATATGGATTTTCCTTACCGCGTATTTTATGCCACCACCGATTTAAATCGTGGCTCAATGTTCCTGTTCCCACTTGTCCTAAACGGTATTGTTTAGAAATGTTTTCGGCTTTTAATATAATATCCTTTTCCAATTATGAATTATAAATTGTAAATTATTAAAACACTTTTTCTTATTAAATATTGTCTTCTAGACAGTATCAATAAAACTTTTTTCAGTTTTATTAAAAATTAAAATTCCAATAAAAAATATAATAATTGTCACTGCCAGAGTATACACCAATCCGAGTATAGAAACTTTTCCCACATTCAAAAGCATATATCGTGAGGTTTCGATTACATAAGCCAAGGGATTATATTCAACAAGCCACGCCATTTTTGGTAATTTTTCTTTTAACAATTCCATAGGATACATAACAGCCGACAAGTACATTAGCAGCTGTATCCCAAATCCAATTAAATGAGTAAAATCGCGATATTTAGTGACCATAGAAGAAATTAACATTCCCAAGCCTAATCCTAATATACCCATTATGGCAATTAAAACCGGAAAGAGAACAACCAAACCGTTTAACTTTAAATCATATCCAATAATATAATAATAAATGTAAAAGGCTATAAAAATCAGGAATTGAATTCCAAATTTTATCAAATTCGAAATTACAATTGAAAGTGGTGTTATGATTCTGGGAAAATATACCTTCCCGAAAATACTGGCATTCGCCTTAAAAGTATCTGAAGTTCCGGTAAGACAGGCTGTAAAATAATTCCAAACCGTAATGCCAGCCAGATTAAATAGAAACGGAGGAATCCCTCCTGTTTTAATACCCGCTACATTATTAAAAATTATTGTAAAAGTTACTGAAGTAAACAAGGGTTGAATTAAGTACCAAAGTGGCCCTAAAACGGTTTGTTTATAAACTGTAATTACATCTCTCTTTACAAATAATAATAGTAAATCTCGATATTGCCAAACTTCTTTAAAATTTAGTGAAAAGAAGTTATTTTTTGGCGTTATTTCAAATAGCCAATCGTTACTATTTCTAATATTCATTATAATTAAACTAAATATATTACAGTTAAAAACTTATTGTATTTTATATCAAAAAGGCTTAAAAACAGAGGATACTTTTACAGAAAACACCTTTAATATTTTTAAATACAGCTATACCAGTTATTTGTCCAAAACCTCAAAAGTAGAATTCATACTTTTAAATTCAGGTACAATTTTTTTCATTTTAGTAACTATATCATCATTATCATAGAAGTTGGCAATGCTAATCAATTGCTCTACTTCAATATGAAGGTTTTCATATTCATCCTGAATTTCCTGTGCAATCATAATTTTGTTATGATGAGTAGGCAGTGTTTTTGAAGTATCGTTTAATAATTCTTCATATAATTTTTCACCAGGACGTAAGCCTACTATTTTGATCTTTATTTCTTTTTCAGGAATAAATCCTGCTAACTTAATCATCTTTTTGGCCAGGTCAATTATTTTTACGGGCTTGCCCATATCAAAAATATAAATCTCACCACCGTTACCCATGGCACCAGCTTCTAAAACTAATTGACAAGCTTCAGGGATGGTCATGAAATAGCGAATAATATCCTGATGCGTAATCGTAACCGGACCACCTTCTGCAATTTGTTTCGTAAATAATGGCACAACTGAACCATTTGAACCTAAAACATTTCCAAATCGGGTTGTAATAAATTTTGTTGCTTTTTCTATTTTTTCATCCTGGTTTTTTAAGAATAAAGACTGCACGTATTTTTCTGCAATTCTTTTACTGGCTCCCATAACATTGCTTGGATTGACAGCCTTATCTGTTGACACCATTACAAATTTCTTTACCTTATACTTGCAAGATAAATCAGCAAGGTTTTTTGTCCCTTTTACATTTGTTAATATTGCCTGTGAGGGGTTTTCTTCCATCAAAGGAACATGTTTGTAAGCCGCAGCGTGAAAAACCACCTGAGGCCCATAATCTTTAAATACTTTTTCTAGAGCTGTTTTACTCTTTACATCTGCAATTACAGCTTTTATGGTAGTATTTGACTCAATCGTTAAAGTTTCTAAACATAGGTGATGGAGAGGTGTTTCGGCATGATCCAGAATTACGATCATTTTCGGATTAAATCCTAAAACCTGTCTGGTTATTTCACTGCCAATAGAACCTGCTGCACCCGTAATAAGTATAACTTTGTCTTTTAACTGTTTAGAAATAGATTTACTGTCCAATACAATTGGTTTTCTTTCCAGCAAATCTTCAATTTGAATGTTTTTAACTTTTTGTGAAATTTCCTTTTGATTTTCCCAGTCTGAAATCAACGGTACGGTATATACTCTGTAGTTAAATTCCAGACACTGGTCTACAATGGTTAATTGATCCTCTTTGGATAAACTCTTATCTGCTATGATAACTCCTTCAGCAGCTACAGAACGCATTAGTGCAGGAAGTTTTTTCTTTTGAATAAGGATAGGCAAATCTAACATCCTCTTAGATGCGTTTTGACTGTTTTTATCAACAAAACCAACGATTTTAAAACGCGAAGGTGTTTCGAATTTTAAAGCATTGGCTACTGAAATAGCGTTAGCATCAGTACCATAAATTACTGTCCTGATTAATTTAGAGTTTGTTTTTTCTGAAAAATAAATTTCAAATGTTTGCTTTACAATGACACGATATAAAAATAACCCGCAAAAAGACAGCACAAGATTAATGAACAGTGCCGTATTTAAAAAAGCTTTACGACCAGTATACAACTCAAATATCAAATTAAAAAATAAGAAAAAAACCAAAACTGACATTTGAGAAAACAAAAGTTTTATCGCATCAATATAGGAGGAGTGCCGGATGATACCAGAATATGTCCTAAATAACCAAAAGAAAAAAACATTTATAAAAATTAAACAAAAAACAAAATAAAAATAATGTGACGTAATAATATATCCTAATGCTGTTCCTTCAAACAACATATATGTGAAAGTAAATGAAAAAATAAGAACCATTACATCAATACCAACGATAATCCATCTCGGCAAATAACTGAGATTATTAATATGTGCTTTTAAATTTCTTGGCGAGAAATAATTATGCAGCAATGTGGCTATCCTGGTTGGTTTATCTGTATCCAAATTAAGTGTTTTAGTATTAAAAACTTCTATACTTACAAAAGTACTAATTAATGATTTTAAAAAACAGTGCTTTTTAAAAATTAAAGCAGAGAATTTTTTTTCTTTTGTTTCAAAAATTCAATTAAGTAGGAACCATATCCTGATTTTACAAGTGGCAAGGCCAATTCCTCTAGTTGTTGATCATTTATAAAACCCTGTCTCCATGCAATTTCCTCAATACACCCGACTTTTAAACCTTGTCTCTCCTCTAGCACCTGAACGAATTGCCCCGCTTGCATCAGGCTATTAAAAGTTCCTGTATCTAACCAGGCTGTTCCCCTGCTTAAAATACCTACTTTTAAAGATTCTTTTTCGAGGTAGACTTTGTTAACATCTGTAATTTCATATTCTCCTCTAGGACTAGGTTTAATACTTTTGGCAATTTTAACAACGGAATTATCATAAAAATATAAACCTGGAACCGCATAACTCGATTTTGGATTTGTTGGTTTTTCTTCTATAGAAATTGCTTTCAGATTCTCATCAAATTCAACCACACCATAACGTTCCGGATCAGAAACATGATAAGCAAAAACAACACCGCCATTGGGTTTTGTATTCGATTTTAAAAGTTCCTGCATGTTAGATCCGAAAAATATATTATCTCCTAATATTAATGCCACATCATCATTACCAATAAATTTTTCTCCAATTACAAAAGCCTGAGCCAGACCGTTAGGAACAGCTTGTTCTGCATAACTAAATGTGCATCCTAAGCTAGAACCATTTCCCAGCAATTTTTTAAAATTTGGCAAATCATGAGGTGTAGAAATTATCAAAATTTCATTTATACCTGCCATCATTAAAGTTGACAGCGGATAATAAATCATTGGTTTATCATATACCGGCATCATTTGCTTGCTCATGGCAAGCGTCAGAGGATGTAATCTTGTGCCAGAACCTCCGGCTAATATAATTCCTTTCATATTTTAGATTTTGACTCTACTTTTTGATAATTATTACTAAATCTAGAATCATCATTTATTAAATAAATATTTTTCTTAGACTTTTCTTATAATCAGGCACATTCAAATTATAAACTGTTTTTATTTTTTTCTTATCTAATAATGAAAACTGAGGACGTTTCGCAGGGGTTGGGTATGATGATGACGGAATTCCTCCTACATTACAACTATAGCCTCCAATTTCTTTAATACTCAACGCAAAATCGTACCAACTTATTTCCCCTTCATTAGAATAATTATAAATTCCTGGTATCCAATTTTTAAATTTTAAAATATCTAACATAGCTTGTGCTAAATCTGCTGCATATGTGGGCGATCCTACTTGATCATTGACTACATTGATTGATTCTTTTTCCTGCATCAGCCGTTGCATTGTTTTCACAAAATTATTTCCAAATTTACTATAAACCCAAGAAGTTCTTATTATTATCGAATTAGGGTTTTCTTTTAAACAAGCCAATTCCCCAGCAAGTTTACTGGCCCCATACACATTTATTGGATTTGTTACTTTTTCCTCATCTAAAGCGATTGAAGATGATCCATCAAAAACATAATCAGTAGAAATATGAATAAGTTGTATGTTATTTTCTGCAGTGTATTTTGCAATTAATTCAACAGCTAAGTGATTTACTGTGAATGCAAGTTCATTTTCTGTCTCCGCTTTATCAACAGCAGTATATGCACCACAATTTAAAATTACATCAGGCTTAATTTTATTCAATTGTTCTTTTAAAAGATCTAAATTATCTAATGTTACCTGTTGCCTGTCAGCAAAAAACCACTCATATTCAGAATAATTTGAAGATATGACAGAAAGTTCCGAACCTAATTGACCATTTGCGCCAGTTACCAGTATCTTTTTCATTAAAATAAACTATTACAATTTTCAATAAAAGGAAGGATCTGATCTTTCTCAGAAACTATTGCATCTTTCAAATCCATACCCCAATCAATATTTAAGGATGGATCATCAAATTTAATTCCTCCTTCTGAATCCTTATTATAAAACTGATCACATTTATACATTACAGAAGCTGTTTCGCTAATAACAGAAAATCCATGTGCAAAACCCTGAGGTACTAATAACTGCTTTTTATTTTCAGCAGAAAGTAAAACACTAAACGATTTACCATAAGTTGGAGAATTCTTTCTTAGATCTACAGCAACGTCAACAATCTCTCCTTGTAAAACACGAACTAGCTTTGTTTGTGCAAATGGGGGGTTCTGATAATGCATTCCCCTTAGAGTTCCTTTCTTAGAAAAAGATTGATTGTCCTGAACAAAATCAATATTAATACCTAATTCTTCAAATTTAATTTTACTGTACGACTCAAAAAAATATCCTCTTTCATCACCAAAAACTGTTGGTTCTATTATTACCAGATCTTTTATAAATGTTTTTTCAATTTTCATGCTAAAATGTGATTCTATTTATTATTTGAAAAAAGTATCAACTACTTTTTTAATTCTTTCTTTATCCTCTTTTGTAATCCCTGCTCCTGAAGGCAAACATAAGCCTTTTTCAAATAAATCTTCAGACACATTATTTCCATAATACGGGTATTTTTTAAAAACTGTCTGTAAATGCATTGGTTTCCAAATTGGCCGGGATTCAATGTTTGCAATTTCAAAAGCGAGTCTTAAACTTTCCCTATTTATATATTTTTTAATATTTGGTCTCACTAAAATCGTACTTAACCAATGATTTGAAAAATAACTATTTTCATCTGCCTGAAAAACTTCTATTTCTTCAATATCCTTAAAAATCATCTTGTAAAAATGATTCATATTTCTTCTGGACTCAATATTTTTATTCAAAATTTCTATTTGCCCAAGGCCTAAACCTGCACAAATATTACTCATTCTGTAATTATATCCTATTTGGCTATGTTCGTAATGTACTGCTTTATCTTTAGATTGAGTCGCATAAAAAACAGCTTTTTCCTTTAGTTGTCGTGAAGTTGAAATTAATGCTCCACCACTTGAAGTCGTAATTATTTTATTTCCATTAAAAGACAAAACTCCAAAAGTTCCGAAGGTACCACATTTTTTTCCTTTGTAAGAACTTCCTAAAGCTTCAGCACTATCTTCTATAATAGGTATTTGATACCGATCTGCTATAGCATGAATTTCATCTACTTTGTATGGATTCCCATATAAATGAACCGCTATTATTGCTTTAGGTTTTTTACCTTTTTTTATTCTTTGCTGAATTGCAATCTCAAGATTAACAGGACAAATATTCCATGTTTCGGATTCGCTATCAACAAAAACAGGGATAGCACCTTGATATAGTATAGGATTAGCTGATGCTGAAAACGTTAGACTTTGACATATAACCTCGTCCCCTAATTTTACTCCTAATAAAATTAATGCTAAATGAATTGCCGATGTTCCTGAGTTTAAAGCTGTTACATATGATTTGTCCTGCAGGTAATCCTCCAGCGCAGTCTCAAAAGCATCAACATTAGGCCCTCCGGAAGTTATCCAGTTATCATCAAGGGCTTTCTTAATATATTTTTGTTCAAAACCACTTTTTTGTGATAAGGATAAAAAAATTCTTTTATTACTCATTAATTTTCCAATAATCAGAATTGTAACGAACATCATCATCATTAACATTGGCTAATGGCAAAGTCGAAAATGATATTAATTTTGAGTTGTTCTCTAATGACTCAATTGCATTTGCATAACCTGCCGGAATATGCAAAATTTTACTTTCTTCAGCCTTCATTGTTATAGTTTCAATGCTCAAATCTTTTGAAGGATTATCCCAATTATCAATTTTTACAAAATGAATTTTGAAAGACCCGTTTAAACAATAAAAATTTTTAGCATCCAGTTTATGCCCTTGCCATGCCCGAATTGGATTTTCATCAGAATTACTAATGATGTAAAATCTTTCTATATCCTCGAAACTAAAATCATTTACATATGAAATAGTTCCCCGGTGATCGGAAAATTTTCCCCCGTGGATTATTTTAGGATTCATAAATTTAATTTAAGTTTTTTTTATTTAATAAATAAAATTTAACATTATAAATTAGAAGTAGAGGAATGATTATTATTAAAAATAATAGAATATCAAGAATCTTATTATATAAAAATATAACCAAAATCGAAATTAGTATTTGTGCAATTGCATAATACAGCGCAACTAATCTATGTTGAATTTTATATTCATTGCTTAAAACCTGATACAAATGCAAACGATGTGCATCAAAAATATTCTCTTTTAAATATAAACGATGCAATATTGTGCAAACGGCATCAACCCCATAAATAGCCAAAAATAAAATCCAAATTACAGAATTTGTTGCTAAAATAAGTTTCAAAATTAAATAAATAACCCAAAAAGCAATTGCTATGCTTCCTACATCACCTGCAAAACATTTAGCCTTTTTCCTGTAATTAAAAAACAAAAAAACTAAGCTGGCAAGCATTGCATATTTTATAAAATTCCCATCGGTAAATAATTGAACATTCTTATTTGCATATAATAAAGACCCCATTACTACTAAGGTATACAAACCTGTTATACCGTTTATACCATCCATAAAATTATAGGCATTAATGATACCTATTGAAAATACATAAGCCAAAACAATCCCGAAAAGTGGTAATACATGAAAGACATCAAGGTTATAAAAAATTATTGTTATTGCCATAAAGTGAATCGAAATTCGAATCTTGTTAGATAAACTTTGAATATCATCCCAAAAACTCACCAGACTAACTAACGTTATTGCAGTAAAAAAGGAAAGAGAGTTTTGAATGTTTTGAATAAAGTAAATTAAGGCTGCAAACCAAAAAATAATACCGCCACCTCTTAAAGTAATTTCTGTATGAGAACTTCTTTGATTAGGCTTATCAATAATATTAAATCGGTTAGCTACTTTAAAATAAAGCAGTTCGAATACAAAAAAACACACAAATAAATAAACGTAGTACATTATAAATTAAATATAAACTATAATTTTTCAAAAAATTATATATGATGAGTATGATACAAGACAAATAAATAAACAGGAAATATAAAAATAGATAACAAATTTAATATCCGAAAAACTTTTTTATTCTTTGAATCATCAAAATTCATGAGTAAAATAGCAAATAGAAAATATGGAGAAAACCGAAATGCCACAATTGGATTAATTATATAAGCAATATAGTAAAAAGCTGCTGTTGTAATTAAAAATGGATGCCTTATTTGCATTCTGTACAATAGTATTCCACCTATAAGGAGAGTTGAAACAAATGCAAAAAAAAGCCAATCTAAAATACCTGGAACATTATATAGTATTAAATATTGATTTATTTTAAATATAACTCGATGAAAAACATCAACTTCTTGTAGAAGAGGTTTAGAAATTAAAAAAAATATTGGTAATAAAATACAAATAATAAAAAAGTATATATAATAATTTTTCCATTTATGAAAATAAACAATTAGCATTACAATAGCACTAATATGCATAAATGGAGTAACTAAAACATAATTGAATTTTGTATTTCTGAAATTGTAATAAAAATATAATGCAAATAACAAGTAAACTGGTCCATTTCTAAGTAAAACGAAAGATATAAAAAAATAAAAAATAGAAAACAACACCATTTTTTTCCACCCTTGAACATCTTTAACATTTAATAACCACACAAAAAAGACTGTGGTAATTATGTGGTTGAACCAATATATGCAAGAAAATATTATTAATTTATCATCCGAAAAAATACTAAAAAAGAGATAAATTGAATACAGATAAGGTTCATTTATAAAAAATGAAAGAAAACTTGTGGGCTTTTGAAAAATATTAAAGTTATAATATAAATAAAAATCGTTATTTAAAACGGGATTAAGTATACCCCTAAGTAATAATGAACAAAAAACAAAACAGAGGATAAATAATCTTTTTTTTGACTTAGTAAAATAAAGACATGCTAAATAAAAAAATAAAAAATTTAGTAAAGAAACTATAATTAATAAAATCATTTAATATATACTAGTATTAACACTAATGTAATATGAACTAAAATTCTACTAGTAGCTAAAATCATAATCTCGCGATGCCCTTGTCCTTCATCAATTGACCCCATAACTCTGGGATCAATAAATAAAATTAACAACATTGACCCAAACATATTAATTATTTGTGTAAATGAAGTTAACATTAAAGCTTTTTGCGGATATGAAAAACTAATAATATATAAAAAAGTAATACTTACAGAAAATAAAAACCCTGCAATATAACTAATAATAAAAAAATAAAAATCCGATATAAAAAACATTCTTAATAGCTTCTGTTTTTCTAAATATACTAATTCAATTGGCTTTGATTTGCCAAAGATTAAATTTAAAATAGTTATAATTTTTTTTGAAAAAAATGAACTAAATCGATGAGAATAAAGTGGCAGCAAAAACAAAACAACTAAAAAATGAGCGACGATGGTAACCGTCCAAACTTCATTTTTATCTTTTACCGACTCCGTTAAATAAGCCATTATAGGACTAAAAATCAATATAAATAAACGAGCAGAATATTGAAAAATATTTATCATTGCTAATAAATGTCTAACATTTTTATCATCTTTTATATAGTATTTAAAATGATATACAGATACATCTATAAATATGGAAAAGGCATAGGCTATCGCAGCAATAATAAACATATAATACAAATATATTTTAATTTTATTAGATTATAAAATTGATAAAAGATATTACTAATTTATTTATTCCCCTTAAAAGAATCAAAAGTAATTCGCATGCCTTCTTTTGAGTTAAGAGGTAATTGTTTACCAATTGCATTGATTATTTTTTCATTACTGACTATATAATTTTCAGTTAATTTTTGAAGTTTTTCAATATTAAGAGGCAATTTTAAGCTATCGCCTATCATTGCTATAAATTTTATTAATTTAACTGGAATTTTTAAGATTCTTACTTTTACACCTAAACTTTGTCCCATAATTATTATTAACTCATTGGTAGATATAAAGTTGTCATCAGCTACATTATAAACCCCAGAAGGTATTGCAGTTTGTTCTAATAATTCTTTAATAACAAAACAAAGATTTTGGATACTCAAAAAAGAACGTTGGTTCACGAAATCACCCAAAGGCCAAGGCAATCCTTTAGCAACAAATTGGTATAATAAATTGAGATTACCTTTATTTCCCGGTCCGTGGATCATACAGGGTCTTAGAATATAAACTCGCTTGCCTTGGGGCAATTTCTTACTTAGAATGTATTCCTCTGCTTGATGTTTAACTATGCCATAATGAGTTTTAGGGTTTGGTATTTCGTCTTCGCATAATATTCCCTTTACATCATCTGCCACAGCTTTTACAGTACTCATAAAAATAAAAACAGCCGAATCCGAATCAAAGAAAGCATCAAACAATTGCTTGGTCAACTCAAAATTAGCTCTATAATAATCTTGAGGATTTGAAACTTTTTTTAAATCGTGCGCCTTACCAGCTAAATGGATTAAAACATCAGTCTTTACATCAAATTGCTGATTGTCTACATAACGTACGCTCATCGGTTCTACATCGTGTGCTGTCCTTAAATAGTTTTGAAGATTCGTGCCTACAAAACCTGTGGCTCCTGTTATGGTGATTTTCATTTATTTGAACTGGGATAAAGCTTCCTTATTTAATTTTTCTCTTTCTCTATCAAAAAACCAGCCCCATTTATTGAAGTAGGTAATTGCAGAATCGACAAATATCTTAAACAATCTTTTACTTTTATTGGCACCCGATTCATATTCGTGTACAACCGATACTTTTGGAAAATAAATGGTTTTATAGTGTTGATGTATGCGTCTTGACAAATCCCAGTCTTCAAAATACATGAAGAAAGAATCGTCATACATCCCTACTTTTTTTATTGCATCGAGATTAAGTAACGTAAAACAACCCGAAAGCACAGGGACGTTGTAAATCAAAGCCTTATCCACTTCTCTTAACTCATATTCATTGATGAATTTCTGATAAGCCCTTACTGGTTTTTTAATTTTCCTTTTCAATATACTAAACGGACTCGGCAAAAGTTTCGGTAAATTCTGAATAGTTCCATCTTTATTCAAAATTTGAGGCATCATCATTCCAATTGTAGCATCACTAGCCATATACTCTACCATAGGCCCAATCACATCATCCTTAAAATATATATCTGGATTAACAACAAAATGATACTTGGCACCCAACTTAGTCGCCTTCTCCATCGCTAGATTATGGGAAGCTCCAAATCCGGGATTCCCTGGATTATGAATATATTCAATTCTTGAATCTATAACTAATATTTTTAATTCATCCGTAGGAGAATTGTCAACCAAAAACATTTTATCTATCCCATCCAATTTCAATAGAGATTGGATGGCATTTTGCAACATATTGATGTCGTTTCTGTATAGAACTATACTAGAAGTTATTTTTTTATCCATTTATTAATTTCAAAATCATATTCTTTAACAACTTTAGCAGGATTTCCTACTGCTATTGAGTATGGAGGTATCGACTTAGTGACTACCGACAATGCCCCTACAACACATCCTTCCCCAATGGTTACTCCTGGCAATACACAAACCGATTCTCCCAACCAAACATTATCCCCAATTACTACTGGTTTACATATTGCTTTTCTATCAATGGGTATACTCATTGGGTGATCACTTATTAACTCATCATAACTTCCATGGTTATTATCAGAGATATAAATTTTACTCGCCATCAGGACATTATCACCAATTGTAATAGATCCAACAGCCCCAATATGTACATAGTCATTTATTTGCACATCTTTACCAATTGAAATACAGATTCTATTATCTTCACTCAACGGGAAAGCTTCTATCCTACAACCAAAACCAGCTGTGAAATTTCGTCCAATTTTAATATTTTTTTTATTCCTTATATCAAATGGTAACCTAATGAGTCTAGCTTGTCTAAAAAATGTTTTTGTGTAAATCATTGATATAAATAATCGCATCCAACCTAAAATTCCATATCTCTTTATCATAATTCCTCTTATCTTGTTTTAACAATCACTATTCTTCTAAAATATTTCAGGATTGAAAACGCAACCAAACACGAATATTCAAAATTATTAATTATTTTTAAATTTAAAGCATCTTTTAGGTTCTTCAATTCGCCTTTTTCCATCTCTTTTAAATTTCCAGAAAGTCCCGAATGTCCAAAATGTGCTTTACCATCTCCTGTAATTACTAAACTTTCGTTCAAAAGGAAACAATTATATTTTTGAGCAATTCGTATAAAATAATTCCCCTCTTCAGCATATTTTTGAGTTTCATCAAAATAGCCGACATCTGAGATAATCTTTTTTTTAAAAATTACCGTAGGAACGACAAAAATAAATTTAACCATTAATAATTTAGGAGAAATACGAGTTAGGAGAGACAGTTTTTTCCACAAGATTTTATCAAAATATTCTCCATTACGATTAGTTCCTAAAAAATCAATTGTGGGATTCTCGATTAGTAATTGAATTTGTCTTTCCAATTTAGTTGGCAACCACTCATCGTCACTATCCAAAAGAGCAATCCAATTTCCTCTGGCCAATTTCATACCCATATTTCTTGCAGAAGAAACCCCTCCATTGTTCTTATTAATAAATTCTATAGGGAATCCAGAATTGTTTTGTATAATTTCTTCAACTATTGCTTTTGAATTATCTTTAGAACCATCATTGACAACAATAATTTCAACTTTCCCATTATAAGTCTGGCGTAGTACTGAATCTATACAATTTTTAATTGTATTCTCAGAATTGTACATCGGAATTATTACTGATACATCCATAAAATTATATTTTTTCTATTCGCTCCAGACTACCCGTTTAACATAATCTGTATAACTCAAAATTATACGTACCATTTTCTCAGATACATTAGGCATAGAATAATCGGCAACAGGTCTAAAATTACGTTCAGTTCCTCTTTTTTGGGTTTGCAATTGCGTTAATCCCTGCAGGATTCTTTCCGGATTCAGCCCTACCATCATTACAGATGCTTCTTCCATAGCTTCCGGACGCTCATGTGCATCACGGATGTTTAAGGCTGGGAAGTTTAGTGTAGATGATTCTTCTGATATAGTACCGCTATCTGATAAAACGGCATACGATTTCATTTGCAGCGCATTATAATCATTAAAACCCATTGGTTTTAGAAATTGTACTTCAGGGCGCATGGCAATTTGTTTAGAATCAATCATCTTTTGAGTTCTTGGATGTGTACTTACAATAATGGGATAACCATATTTTTCGGCAATCAGATTAAGACTTTCCATCAAACCCTTAAAGTTTTTATCACTATTTATATTTTCTTCTCTATGAGCCGAAATTACAAAATACTTATTCTCTTCCAGATTCAGTTTATTCAGAATGGTGGAAGCACTAATCTCTGGTAAATAATGATTTAAAACTTCAAACATAGGCGAACCTGTTTTGATAATTCTATCAGCTGGTAAACCTTCTCGAAGCAAATATTCGCGTGCAATATCGCTATAAGTTAAATTCACATCCGAAACATGGTCTACAATTTTACGATTGGTTTCTTCAGGAACTCTTTGGTCAAAACAACGATTCCCGGCTTCCATGTGAAAAATAGGAATATGTCTTTTTTTTGCTGGAATAGCACACAAACAACTATTAGTATCACCTAATACCAAAAAAGCATCTGGTTTTTCGCTTTCTAATAAAGGGTCTATTTTAATTAAAATCTGCCCAACCGTTTCAGTGGCAGTTGCCCCGGCTGCATTTAGAAAAAAATCTGGTTTACGAATCCCTAAATCATCAAAGAAAATCTGATTTAATTCATAATCATAATTTTGCCCTGTATGTACTATCACGTGCTCAATAGCTTCTGAAGAATCCAAAGCTGCCATCACTCTTGATAATCGTATAATTTCTGGTCGTGTACCAACCACTGTCATTACTTTTAATTGTGCTTTCATTTTTATTTCTTTTACCTAAAAAAAGGATAATTTAAATCTACATCATACGTTCTCAAAATAGGTATCCGGATCCCTCGGATCATAAAATTCATTAATCCAAAAATTGGTATATAATACCTCATCTCCAACGTTTTTAATATTATGAGTGTACCAAATAGGCATATCTACATAAGCTGGTTCGTTTCCATCAAGATAGAAATCTAAAACTTCATTCGTACCTATACGACGCAATTGAATTAGAGCTTTACCTTTGATCACTGCAAAACGTTCAATTTTTCTGGTATGAAAATGATTTCCACGTGTTATTCCGGGTACAGTTGTAGAGAAAGAAACCTGTCCGCCAACTCCTAAGCGAATAATCTCAACAAATGAACCTCTTTGATCTGTATGTTCAATAAATTTTACTGGGAAGTGATTTTTTATATCCATATAACAACGAAATGTATTGAATAAATTCAATTCAAATGTGTTATCGATGCTCGGTATAATACCTTTATCCTGGTATTCCAATTTGTATTTTTCTAACAAAGTCAAAATCTGAGAAACCTTAGATTCCGAAGTATGCTGTACTAATATTTCTGGATTCCCTTTTCGGGTTCTAATTTCAGAAATAATATAATCAACTAATTCACCCACATAAATCAATTTCAAATCCCCATCAACATCAATAGTTGGCGTTTCGTTATGTGATAATTTATGACAAAACGTAGCAATTACAGAGTTATAGTTTGGATGTCCAAAAGGACCAAAGACATTAGGAATAATCATTCCCGTAAATTCGCCGTCTGAGCTGTTCGCCCATTCAACCATTAATCCTCTTCCTTCTTTCTTGGATTTTCCGTAGAGATTATCTCTTTCTTCTTGCGTTGATGAAGAGAAAAGAACATGTGCTTTACTATTTGTTGCATTAAGAGATCGAACTAACTTTTTTACCAAACTTAAATTTGTATCATAAATAACTTGAGGTTCATCATGGCGATTCATTGCCGCTAAATGCACAATCACATCACATTGGGCTACAAATTCATTTAAATTATCTTCATTTTCAAAATATTCTTTTTTAAAATCAATTCTTTGAAATTCATCCAAAAACAAACCTAAAGTATTGTATAAATAAGTTCCGACAAAACCTGTCTGACCCGTAATTCCTATTTTAATCATATCATTTATTATATTTCAAAGCCAACTGCACAAACCTAAATTTCTACCCGGGCATTTGGTCCACATTCTCACCAAAAACTTCTTTACGGATTAATGGTAAAGTTGATAGTAATTTTTTCATTCCTTCTACCCCTTGTTGTTCGGTATTGTGTGAATGATAGTCCTCAATTAAAGAAATATCTTGTTCCCCTTCCGAAAAATATTGTGCGTAATTTAAATCACGATTATCAGCTGGAATTCGGTAAAAATTACCCATATCCTCTGCTTTTAACATTTCCTCACGAGTACATAAAGTTTCATACAGTTTTTCACCATGACGAGTCCCAATAATCTTAATTTCAGTATCCGAATTACAAAGTTGCTTTAATGCCAGTGCCAAATCGCCTATTGTTCCCGCAGGGGCTTTATTTACAAATAAATCCCCAGGATTACCATGCTCGAATGCAAACAACACCAATTCAACCGCCTCGTCTAATGACATCAGGAAACGGGTCATTTTAGGGTCAGTGATAGTAATTAAATTTCCTTCTTTAATTTGTTTTAAAAATAAAGGGATAACCGATCCTCTCGAAGCCATAACATTCCCATATCTGGTTAGGCAAACAGTGGTATCTGTCATATTTCTAGAAGCTGCTATTGCTACTTTCTCCATTAAAGCTTTTGAAATACCCATTGCATTAATAGGATAAGCAGCCTTGTCTGTACTTAAACAAATTACCTTTTTTACTTTATTAAATCCAGCTGCATCTATAACATTTTGGGTTCCAAAAACATTAGTTTTTGTAGCTTCTAATGGGAAAAATTCACAAGAAGGAACCTGTTTTAAAGCAGCAGCATGAAATACATAATCTACTCCGCGCATTGCACGTTCTACCCCAGTATAATCACGAACGTCGCCGATGTAAAACTTAAGCTTATCATTCTTCAACTGATTACGCATATCGTCCTGTTTCTTTTCATCACGAGAAAAAATACGAATTTCACTAAAATGATCTGTATGCAAAAAACGGTTTAAGACCGCGTTACCAAAAGAACCAGTACCACCAGTTATAAGGAGAATTTTATTTTGTATTTTCATTTTATCTAATATCTTTTTTTATAATGTTAAAATACCTATCAGCAACTTCATCAATTAAATAATCTTTAACAATTGTTTTTAATAATTCTTTATCTATTGTTATTGATGAATTTAAAAAATTGAAAATATTAATTAATAAGTTCTCATCACATTTATCTTCAGAAAGCACATTAAGCTTTAAGGGATATTTCTCGATTAATTCTAATGAAGTATCAGCTTCTATAGAACAAAAATTAATTATCTTTTTTCCAGAATACATATACTCAATTAATTTACTTGGCTCCTGAAATTCATTTTTATTGCCCACATTGACCAATATATCTGAGTTTTTAATAGCTAAATTTACTTCTTCCCTATTTATAAATCCGTTTAGGAAAATAGATTTTCCTAATAAATGCGGATACTCTTTAAAACTACCCATAGTGTCTGAAAATTCACCGTAAAAGTCTAAAATAAAATTGTACTCAGTATATTTTTTTATGAGCATGTCAAAAATAGCCAACATTCTTTTAGGAGATCTAGCATCTTCGATCAATGTTCCTAAGAACAAAAATCTTACGGTTTTTGAATCCAAATCAGGTTCTTTTCCGAAATCAAATGAATTTGGCAAATAAACATTGTGATTTACTGCAATTTTACCTTTTATATCAGGAAAGAGTTCAACATATTTCTGTCTGATTTTCTCAGTAAGCACGGTATTATAATCAGCATTTAAGAAAATTTCCTTCTCAATATTCCTATTCTGTTTTTCGTAGAAAAACAAATTATTTATTTTACCATTAAAACTAAAAACATCAATAGTATCGGCCAGCCAAAACAAAGACGGGTATTTTTTCTTTATTTTATTACCTATCATATGAGAAGTAAAAGTCCAAGAAACAGTAATCAGTTTATCTATTTTATGTTCTTCAATAATTTTTGAAGCCAAAGGAATGGTAGAGAAATACCACAAGAAAGAGTAATCAGGCCAATAAAATTTAGACCACGTAAAGTCATATATTTTTTTTATTCCTTTTTTTAAAAACTTTTTTATATCGATAGAGCTATTATGCTTAGAGATTTGACTCTCCTCTTGCACATTTTCTCTATACTTATATTTTATGTTTCCAACAAAATACTCAGTTGAACGGTATATTTTTATCCCATCAATTTCTTCATAAGGCAAAAATTGATTTTTGTTTGCAGAGATTACAAAAACCTCTACCCCCTGTTCCTTCCATATTTTGGCAACATTAAACCACCTATAAGCATTAGGCTTATTTTCAGGATAAAAATCGTATGATATTATTAAAACTTTCAATTACTTAATTATTTTTATTTTTAAAATTCGCCTCTTTTCGACTTGTAAGCCCAAACATCAACATCGTTGCAGACATTATTGAATATCTCAAATCTTCATTACTATAGAACATAATTAAAACCAAGAAAATAAAAACCCTTACAATTATAGACTTGGATGTTTTTTTAGCAAAACATATTAACATATAGACAAAAAGAGACCCAAACAACAATCCATAAACGGCTAAAATAGTTGTAATGGTATTAGTATTATTACCCGTTTCTAAAGCTATCCCAACCAAATCGAGAGTATACTTTTCGAATAGCAAAGGATAATCCCTTATTCCAACACCAAACAAAAAATTGTCCAAAAAGATATTAAAATTAGCAACGACTGAAACTCCTCTAGCAAGTGAACTGCCATCTCCAACATTATCTTTGCTAACTTTCCCAAAAACCATACTGTATAATTCACCTGAAATCGCAATAGCCATTATTGATATCAATATCATGGCTATTATAAACGCTTTTGTTTTTTGAGACGCCTTCGTTTTACTTTTAGTAAACAAATAAGCAATAAAAATAGTTCCTAGGGCTATAAATGCCGCTGTTGATAAAGTACTAACGATAGCGAGTACAAAAACTAAAAGATTACGTTTATTGATTTCTTCTTTAAAAAAAAGTTCGAAAATTATAGCAAAATTCAAATAAATCATATAAACTCCCGGCTCTCTAAATATACTCATATTTCGTAAATAAGTATATTCTAAAGAAACCACACAAAGCCACAAATTATGAACGCTTGCTCCTGCTGAATTTATCTGTTTAGGAAAAATTCCAATTACAGAAGGAATAATACTTGAGATTACAAAAGCAATTAATGAAATAACCGCTAGCACATATATAAACTTTGAATATAGATATATAAACTGCTTGTAAGAATAAAAATTAACCAATAAAAACCCGAGAAGAAACAACCATATTTGATATATATACCCACCAGAAATATCAAAATTAAAGAAAGAAGTAATTAGTATCGAAATCATTATCAAAAAGAAAACTAAAATACCTCTAGTAAAAAAAGTAATAGATTTTAACCCAATTTTTGATAACAAATATATAGTCAAAATAAAATATATAATATACTTTGCAAAGATATATACAAAATTTTCATTGCTTCCAAAATTATAAGTGTCATCAGAAATAAAGATGATAATAAAAAAAACAATATTATACTTCCAAGAATAATTCTTTTCAATATGTCTAGATTCCACTTCTTTCATATACAAATTGACAACTAAATACTAACATTAAAATCATTTATGTATCAAAAAAACATTCTGATAGACAAAAGCTAAAAAAGGAAGCATCCATATTATCTTTATTCAATTTATTGTTATTAATTTCCTAAACTTAATTTACTTTAAGCGTTTGTTTACAACAAAAACAATAGATTCTAAATAAAAGGTCCAAAATGTTTCAAAAAGGAGTAATCAAAATGAAGCATTAATCCTTTTAAACAAACTAACAATTTTATTTTTAATTAAAACTGAAATAGCGATACATGTAACCATAGGATGCTTAAAAAGAAATAATAAATATTTTTTTGTTGGTATCTTGTGACTTTTACTACCAAAGAAAGTTTGTTTTGCTACTGTTAGAAAGGTTAATTTAACATAATGAATATAACACTCTTTTAACAATTTGGATCTCAATCCTTTTTCCTTAAAGATTTCCAGTAAATCATAACCAAAAACCACTAAAATATAGCCTATTTTGTCCCACCATTCTCTATTTCCCTCTAAGACTAATATCATTGGTGTCTTAATATACATTGCTTTTTTACCAAAAAAAGTATTAGCATACATCACTACATGAGTATATGTATTTTCAATATTTGTAATATGCCCTTCGTCTGGATATATTTTATAATTATCCCAAATTTCTTTTCTAAAAATAGATGCCATTAATTCTCCCAGAAAAAAACTTGAATAATTTGGACTAATTAATTCTTCCCATTTATCAATCACTTCAACATCAAGAGGAAAACCAACAGAGTTATTAAACACTCCTTTTTTAGCATTAAAATACTCTAAATTAATTGGTTTGACTTTAACATAATAAAAATCAATGTATGCATTTTGTTCTATTAACCTGATTATTTCAGAAATAGCCCCATCCAGTATAAAATCATCATCTCCAACAATCCAACAAAATTTACCATTAGCTTTTGAAACTACATCCAATGTGTTTTTAGCAAATCCAATATTCCTAGACTGCCTAAAATATTTGAAATTATTATAATTTTGAAACTCCTTAACTATTTCAAATGTATTATCGGTCGAATGATTATCTGAAACTACAATCTCAACTAATTGATTATTTTTTACCTGTTTGAAAATTGATAATAGATTAGACTTTAGATACGCCCCTCTATTATAAGTAGGAATGCAGATAGATAATATTTTATTATTCATTATGCCACTCTTTTTTCTTGTTTTTAAATATAAAATAAGTCCATACAAAACCAATTATTGTCAAACTCATATATCCTGTTGTGATGCCAATTACCCCAAAATAATGACCCAACGTAACAGTAGAAATACTGCATAATATACCCATCACAACGCTTTGCAACAACATCGGTTCCTTCTTATGACAACGCAAATAGGTTGCCCAAGAACCCACAATATGATTAAGTAAAATTGGAATCATCATAAAAAACATAGGTAAAAAATCCAGTAATCTATCCGCAAAATTTTTACCTTCTATTTTTATCTCAAAATGTCGTAACACAAAAACAACTCCGAAAAAAAATGTGAGTACAAAAAAATTTAAAAAGGCAGATTGAATTAGTGTTTTATTAAATAGAGAATCTAATTTTTCGTACTCTTTCTGTGCTATTAAACCTGAAAAAACAGGTACTTTTGTAGATATCCAGCTAAAAGCTAAGGCAAATATAGAGTTCAAAACAGTTAACGTCATTCCCATCTGCCCTGCTACGACAGCTCCTTCAGTCGCAAAAAGTACAGGGTTAAATAATTGAAATATAAAATATCCACTTATCCAGCTTATCGCAATTTTCCATTGGTATGGAAAAATCTCTTCACGGTAATTTACTGTGAATACATCTATTTTATACCATATGAAAATTAATAATTTTTTTTTATCCCCCATTAAAATCCAAAATGGTACAATGCCAAACGAAAGTATTGCAGCTAAAGGACTTGCAAATAGTTTAAAACCTAAAGAAAAAAACAACAAAATTAAAAAAAGTTGAATTGTCTGCTGTACCAATCTAATTTTAGCAACCTCTCTAATTCTTCCTAATCCTTCCAAAAAAGCCAAAATAGGAGACAACATTAATGACATAGAGGTATTAATAGCCAGAATAAACCATGGAATTTTCCAATTTACCAAATTATCATCTTCACCAAATTTACCAAAAAAAGCATATCCAGCAATTAATAACCCAATTAATAATAAAACTGCAATAACAGCAAACCATTTTAAAGTAAAACGCAACAAAGAAGACATTCTTGAACTAGACTCAACAGATCCAGTAAAACTAGTTGTATTATGCCAAGTTATATTCGCTGTTTCATGTGCTACAAATTGAGTAATTATACTAGACAGACCTAATTCAAAAAAAATTTGAATTGCTAATATGCTTCCAAAAGTATAATAATACCCTTGTTCTACTTTAGACAAACATTTTGCAACAAATAATAAAGTAATCAAACCTCCACCAGCTTGAATAAACCTAGACAAAATAGTATATGCTATTGCACCATCAATTCCGATTTTTTTAGAACCTTTCTTAATTAAATTGATCACATTATGAGTTTAAATATTCTCTAATGACATTCGCAATATAATCATAATGCGTTTCATTTAACCCTGGCCAAACACCTAACCAAAAAGACTGGTTCATAATTATATCAGTATTAGACAAATCGCCTACTACACGATGCTCTATATTAGCATATGCAGGCTGTCTCAATAAGTTTCCTCCGAACAACAAACGAGTTCCAATTTTATTTTTTTCTAAATGCTGTACTAACATGTGGCGGTCATTTGCATCACCTTCACGAAGCGTCAATAAAAAACCAAACCAGGATGGTTCCGAATTTAGAGTTGGTTCAGGAAGTATAAAAACTTCTTCAAATTCTTTCATACGTTCATACAATGCTGCATAATTTTCTTTACGACGTTGTACAAACTGATCAATTTTTTTAATTTGAGATACCCCAAAAGCAGCTTGCATATCAGTCACTTTAAGATTAAATCCTATGTGAGAATACGTATACTTATGATCATATCCATAAGGTAATGTTCCTAATTGTTGCCCAAAACGACATCCACAAGTGTCATCTTTTCCCGGTTCACAATAACAATCACGACCCCAGTCCCGGAAACTTTCTGCTAGTTTTGATAATATTGGATTGTTTATTAATACTGCTCCACCTTCTCCCATTGTAATATGGTGAGCCGGATAAAATGAAAATGTTGAAATATCACCAAAAGTACCTGTTTTCTTTCCTTTGTAAGTCGCTCCTAATGAATCACAGTCATCTTCTACTACCCACAGATTGTATTTTTTAGCAACACGCATTACTTCGTCCAAATCAAAAGGGTTTCCTAATGAATGTGCGATCATAATAGCTTTTGTTTTAGGACTTACGGCTGCCTCAATCATATCAGCTTTTACATTATGGGTGGCAATATCAACATCAATAAAAACAGGAATCGCGCCAAATTGAATTATAGGATTAATTGTAGTGGGAAAACCAGCTGCTACAGTTATAACTTCATCTCCTGGCTTTATAGCTCTGTCACCTAATTTTGGAGAAGTTAAAGCATAAAATGCTACAAGATTTGCAGAAGAACCTGAGTTGACCAATAATGACCTGTGAGCAGCAAAATATGCAGCAAAGTCAGCCTCAAATTTATTAGCAAAACGTCCTGCTGTCAACCAGCCATCAAGAGCTGCATCAACTCCCATTAAAATATCTTCCTCATCTAATACTTTTCCGGTAACAGGGATATAATTTTCTCCGGCAACAATAACTTGTGTTGATTTCTTTTTTGCAATTTCTCTTAAACTATTTAACAGAGAATCGTCCTTTAAATTTTGTAACATATGAGTTTTATTTAACAGTAAATTAGAATTATGTTGCTTCCATAGCAATAGGTTTGGCAAAAGGCTCCATTTCAGTAATTGGTCTACCAAATGCAATCTTTGGATAAGTATTTGTATGTGGGTCAATCATTACTTGCAATAATTGTGGCTTATTCTTATTTTCATTTTTCCAAAACCAATCAACAGCATTTTCTATATCTTTTTCATCTTCAATTGTTTTTGCATCTATACCATAAGCAATGGCAACTTTAGCAAAATCCGGCGCATCATATCCCCAATAAGTAGATTGATAACGAGATTCAAAATAACTATCCTGGAATTGTCTAATCATTCCTAAAGTCCTGTTATTCAATACTACAATTTTTACCGGAAGTTTATTCCTAACGATGGTTTGTAGTTCTTGTATATTTATTTGCATGCAACCATCTCCTATAAGAACAATAACCGGCTCTTTATTAAATGCAATACAGGCACCAATACCAGCTGGCAAAGAAAAACCCATTGCTCCCATACCTCCAGAAGTTAAAAATTGTTGATTTTTATAAAGTTCTAAGGATTGTGCTGCCCACATTTGATGACTCCCAACATCCGCTAAATAAGCTTTTGCATTTTTAGATTTATTAGACAGAGAATGCATAAAAACATTTGGATTAATACCTTTTGTATCAAGCTCTTTTATATCTGGCCAAGTATTTTTTAAATCATTAATATAATTTACCCATTCTTCCTTTATAAAAAAAGAATCATCAAAAGTTTGCTTTTTAAATTCATTAAAAAATGATTTTAAATCCGCTATAATAGCTTCACAACCTTTAACCCGGTTGTTTATTTCTCCTTTTTCACAATCAATATGATAAATTTTCCTGTTTTCTATAAATTTAGTATCAGCTCCGGTTTGCCTAATGTCTAATCTACTTCCTAAGACAATTAATAAATCACATTCACCAAAGGCAATATTTGCCCATCTGTTACCATAGCTGCCGATAAATCCAACTCTTTGAGAATTATCATAAGAAATTGTATCCAAGCCTAAAAGAGTAGTAATTACAGGCAACTGGGTTTTTACTATAAAATCTTCAAATAATTCCTGGCTTTTACCTGCTCTAATACCTCTTCCAGATAAAACAAGCGGCTTTTTAGCGTTTTTAATATCTTGTATTAATTCTTTAAAAATATCTAAATCAATTTCCAATGAATCTTCTATTTCTGAAATAAAAAACTCAGGTTCAATCTGAATACGCTGAACATCCATAGGAATATCAATAAGAACAGGACCTGGCCTTCCTTCTAAAGCAATTTTAAATGCTTTTTCGAATACATTAGGAATTTCATTAGCGTCATTGATCTGAAAGCAAGCCTTGGTAATTGGCTTAGCCATTGACAAAATATCAGTTTCCTGAAAACCTAATTGCCTAATTTCTCTATCACCTTTTAACTCATGTCGATTAACTTGACCTGTAATAAAAACAGCTGGAGTAGAATCAAAATAACAACTCCCCATTCCTGTTAACAAATTTGTAGCCCCTGGTCCAGATGTTGCCAAGGCAATTCCAGGCAATCCAGTAACCCTTGCATATCCTTCAGCTGCAAAAGCTGCTGCTTGTTCGTGATGCATTGTAATTATATCAATATTTGTTTTTTGATTTAAGGAATCTAGTATATGTGTTATCATTCCTCCCGATAGTTCAAAAACACTTTTAATTCCTTTTTTTTCTAAAAACTCTGCGATGAAGTCAGATACTTTCATAGTTCTCTTTGTTTAAATAGTAATTTAAAGTATTTTGCAAAGCAATATTGTAATCAGAAAATTCAATTTTACCTATTTGCGAGCATAATTTTTGAATGTCGCCTTCCATATGCATTGATTGTCCTAATCTATAATCTAATGCCCCAAAATCTAAAATAAACTCAGGATTAATAACATTTTTAATATCTTCAATTATAGATTTAATGGTTTTAGTTTCATTGGAAGAAATGTTATAAATCCCTGATTCTATTCTATGTAATATAATTTTTCTCATTATTTCAGCATAATCTTTAACATATAAATAAGCATACTTTTGCTCACCTAAAGTAAATTTCATCTCATTGCTATTTAGCATTGAATTAACTAATGAAGGTATTAACCAATTAGAATTCTCTTTTTCGCCAAAAATGGAGAATAATCTGAGCCAAATCCAATTTATATCATTTGAAACAGAAAAAGTCTTCAAAATTTCCAAACATGCCAATTTAGTGGCTGCATATGCATTTAAAGCATTTGTCTGTGTATGTTCTGATATTTTACTATTGATTTCACCATACTCAGCTTGTGACCCTAAGAATACTATTTTCTTTACTTTTAATGCTTTAGCGGCTTCTAATAAATCGACAAAAAAAATAATATTTTTTACTTGTTCATTCCAATTATTTCTATCATTTGATTCAACACCAATCCAGGCAGCATGTATAATTGTATCAAAAGAATAATTGCATAATTGATTTATTAATGGCTCTTCTTCAAGAATATCAACCCATTCAATTTTATTCTTAAACTCTTTACATCTCCATATATCTGATTTTTTACGCTTTAAGCCAATAACTTCTATATTATTCGAAATTAAATTTTCAGCAATATGAGAGCCTAGAAAACCAGTTATTCCAGTTATTAAAACTTTATTCATTTAGAAAAAATTTCACTTGTTTTTCAGTAAATAAATTAATTTCTTTTTGATTAGTGTTAAACTCAATATACCAGTCCATAGTCATACTAACAGCTTTTTCTGCATTCAGCTTTGGTTCCCAATTTAATTCCGAAATTGCCCTACTGATGTCTAGTTTAAGCAGACCAGCTTCGTGAGGTTGATTTTCATCTGACTCAATTTTATATTCTCCTTTGCCCCAACTTTGAATTGCTAATTCCAACATATTTTCAACTGGTAATGCATCTGAGATATGAGGTCCAAAATTATATGCCTGATTAAATTTCAGAGGATCTTCTGATAACTTTTTCCCTAATAATAAATAACCAACAACCGGTTCTAAAACATGCTGCCAGGGTCTGACTGATTTAGGGTTTCTAATTACAACAGCCTTGTCCAATGCAAAAGCTTTTGCTATATCCGGAATTAGACGATCCTTCGACCAATCTCCTCCCCCTATAACATTACCTGCTCTTGCAACTGCAATTGCTTTTTTATGTTTTGCATATGTTTTGCTATTAAAAAAAGAATTCCTATAAGAATCAATTACCAATTCCGCACATGCTTTACTTGCACTGTATGGATCATATCCTCCTAATCTGTCATTTTCCCGATAAGGATAAATCCATTCCTTGTTATGATATACTTTATCTGTAGTAATTAAAACTACATCACATTTTTTTTCTAATAAACGAACTGCATCTAAAACATTGGCAGTACCAATAACATTAACTTCAAAAGTTTCTGCAGGTATATCATATGATAAACGAACTAATGGTTGCGCAGCAAGATGAAAAACAAAATCGGGTTGAAAATCGATGATTTCTTTTTCTAAACATTTTTTATCTCTTAAGTCAGCAATAACTGAATTACAAATTTTATCTGCGTTTATTAAATAAAATAAATCTTCTTTTGTCTGAGGCTCCAAAGCATATCCTGTTACTTCAGCTCCTAATAAGGACAAAGTTTTCAGCATCCAGGAACCTTTAAAACCAGTATGACCAGTTAAAAAAACTTTTTTTCCAAAATATGCATTTTTTAATTTTTCAAATACTGAATCTACCATGTTTTCCATTTTGCAATTCCAGAGTTCCACATTGCTTCTAATTCAACTCTATCTCTCAAAGCATCCATACATTTCCAAAATCCTTCATGCCTGTAGGCTGCTAATTGTTGATCTTTCGCAATAGCGCCTAAAGGTTCCTTTTCCCATTGAATATCCTCAACATCATCCTCAAGGTATTTAAAGATACCTGGTTCCAAAACAAAAAAACCGCCATTAATCCACATTCCGTCACCAACTGGTTTTTCAATAAAACTGTCAACTTCACCATTGTCACCTATTTCCAAATTTCCAAAACGTCCTGGAACCTGAACACTTGTTAAAGTAGCTAATCTGCCATGTGATTTATGAAATTTAAGCAGTTCTGATAAATTTACATCTGCAACACCATCACCATATGTCAACATAAAAGTTTCATCTTTAACATATTTTTGAATACGTTTCAGCCTTCCAGCTGTATTAGTATACAAACCAGTATCTATTAATGTAACTTTGAAAGATTCAGTTTCAGAGTAATGAACGTTAATGTTATTATTAGCCAATTCAATTGTAACATCAGAATTATGCAAATAATAATTATAAAAATATTCTTTGATAAAAGTAGCTTTGTAACCCAGGCAAATAACAAACTCATTATAACCATGCTGTTCGTACATTTTTAGAATATGCCATAAAATAGGTTTACCGCCTATTTCTACCATAGGCTTTGGGCGAGCTTCAGTTTCTTCCATAAGACGGGTTCCAAAACCACCTGCAAAAATTACTACTTTCATTTATATTTATTTTTTTAATTATATTTCAATACTGACTTCGTCGCTTAAAGGATAACTACAACATAGCAGATATTCATTTTCCTTTAAATCTTCTCTTTCCTTGGTTAATCCAATCATTTTCATTTTTCCTGACTTAAGTGTAGCTTTACAGGTACTACAATTTCCAGTTTGACAAGAATATGGTAATTCCAAACCGAACTCTAAAGCGTCTTCTAAAACAGAATTTCCTTTGAATATTTTTATTTTATTTTCTATTCCCTGAAAACTTAACTTTATTTCATGATCATTAATATCTTTAAAATCTTCAGGATTTTTAATTATTTCAAAATCCTCAGAAAATACATTATCGAGGCTGCCTGTAAAATCAAATATTGATTCTTTTATTGTTTTTTTAAGTTCAACAGGTCCACATATGTAATGTCTACATGGCTCTTCTGTTGTTTTTTTTATTATATCCTTAATAAATTCAACATTAATCCTTCCATTAAAATTATGTGAATTATCATCAAAAAAATCTTCTTTCGAATAAAAATTAAAGATTTTAAAGCGGTCTGGAAAAATAAATTTAAGCTTTTGTAATTCTTCATCAAAAATTACGGCTTTTTTAGATTTATTTCCATAAACCAAATAAATCTTGATAAATTCATGTGAATTAAGTAAGGATTTAATCATGGAATACAAAGGAGTAATTCCACTTCCAACTCCCCAAAAAAAAGCGGTTTTTATTGATTCATCGACTTCAAAAACGAAATCGCCCAAAGACTCATGAACCTCTATAATATCATCAACTTTTACAAAGTCATTAATATAATTTGAAACAATACCTCCAGGAACACGTTTTATTGTTACGTTCAATGTAGAATCTATTGAAGGTGATGAAGAAAACGAATATGGTCTAATATATCTTCTCCCATTGATTCTAAATTGCAGTGTTAAATATTGCCCAGCTAAATATTTTATTTTCTTTAGCCCCGGCTGTTTAAAACATATAGTAACTGTATCTTCTGTTTCTTGTTTTATTTCCTGAACTTTTAAAGTATAATTTTTCATCTTTATTTAAACAAACATTTTTATACTAATTGTCTAATTATTTTTTTTAAAATTAAATATAAAACAATAAAAATACCACTCAAAAAACCACCGATAATCAATCCTCTAGCCTTACCAAATCGTTCTTTTGGTAAAGGTAAAATAGGCCTGTCAATAACTTGTATTAAAGGCGTTTCTTTTCGTAAAGTTACTTTCGCCAACTCTGTCTGCTTTACTAATTCAGTTAATATTGCTGTATTAGCCTGAACATCAACCTGCCTTCTGGCCGAGGGTGCGCGACGCACATTAAGAGCAGGGTTTAAATTAAAAGTATTATCATTTGCGATAGCAACTCCAGTAATTGCGCCATTAAGCTCTCGTCTGATCGAATCTGTTTGACGTTGTAGAATAGCCATATTTATTCTTGCTTTTTTGCTTTTAGTATCTATGTAGAAATCTGAAACTTGTTTTGCTAAAGCCTCACAAAAATATTTTGAGAATAATTCATTTTGAGAAGAAACATCTATATTTATAATGGCAATTTTTTTATCTCTTTGACCCACTGAAAATCCTTGTTTAGACAAATTTTCATGCATTTTTCCTAAAATACTATCCTGAGTGCGGGTAAATAATTTTCGGTTTGCATTTGGTAAAAATTTCAAACTTGCAAATTTTGGATTATCTTTCCATTTTTCACGCCATTCATTATTTAAAATATACATTTCTGCTAAAGAAATTGTCTTTCCTCCAACTACAACTGGGGAAAGTAATGTTTTTTCAACCATTGTGCGAGATTTAAACAATTCAGTAAGATTAGAACCATTAAAAATGCCTCCACCGCCACCTCCTAAATCAATACCAAAAGAACTTGCTAATCCTAATGCGCCTCCGAAACCACCACTTTTTTCATCTTCTAAAGCAAATGACAATGTAGCAGTATAAATTGGTTTTTTACTAAATGAGTATGCGATCCCTAAAGCACATCCAATTGTAACTGCAATTAAAATAATCTTCCATTGTAAAAGTAAATAGTTCCACCATTCTTTTATTTTTTGGATTAATTCTTTTAGTGAAATTTCATCATTATTATTTGGTAAATTTTTCTCCATACAAAACTTAAATTTTATTTAAATGCAGTTACAATCAATAAAGCCAAACTAGTTATCACACTCCCTATACTAACCCATTCCCCAGTACTCATTTTCTTCGTTTCTGGTTTTTCAGGTACTACTATTTGGGAATCGGGGGTAACTTTAGGATAAGACCTAAAGAATAAAAATGAACCAGTAACAGCAGCTTTCCCGTTAGGATAAATGATATATGCTTTTTTCTTCCAACCTTTACTATCAACTCCTCCTACTGCATTTATATAATATTTAAAATTCTTACCTCTTCTATATGGAATTTCAGAAGTAAGTAATACATTACCAGCAACTTTTACGCCTTCGTTATAAATTGCCACTTCAATTTCATCACCTGGAAATAAGGTAACGTTAGAGTAGTGATCCTTGTCTTTCACAATTTTTTCCCAATTAACAGGAATTGTAGCATACCTTAAATCTTCAGCTAACTTTTTAGTTAATTTATCTCTAATTGTATCATTTTTAGACAAGTTCAAATCTACACTTTCAAGCTGATCAATTTGATCTTGTTTAATTGGTCGTTTAATTTTCATTCCATCTAAATTAGCAATAGAAGTTAAACCACCAGCTCTCATTACAACATTATATACGGTTTCTTTTTTATTAGCCAGAACATATTTTCCAGGATATGCAACTGCCCCATTAATTATGACCATTTGAGGTTTTTCATAAACTGCTATTCTCCGTATGTTTATAACATCAAAGGGCTTCAAAACAAAATTTTTAATCTGTTCGTTATTATCTGCAGTAATTTCAAGCTCAACTAATTCAATACGTTTCGGATCTCCATCATCAATTATATCAGATTTGACCATTCTTGCAATTTCCACTCTTTTCGATGCTGAACCGGTTAGCCCGCCAACCTGAACTACTAAATCATTCAAAGTTAAATTTTCGAAATACTCATATTCTCCAGGATTTTTCACTTCTCCATCAATAGTAACCTTATATTCTTCTCTAAAATCTAAAATTGAATACACTGTAACAATATCTTCTCTTTTTAATTCAATATCAGCATTTAAATCTCCTGACAGCGCAGCACTTAAGTCTACATTTACAATTTCAGTAGTTAAATCTGATTTTAGACGAATTATTCTGGCTCTTTTGCTGTAAGCGTCTTCTTTAAGTCCTTCTGCCCGGGTAATAAGATCGGAAACCCTCATTCCTTCTGTAAAAGAATAGTAGTCCGGTCTAAAAACAGCTCCTTCAATTTTAATACGGTTTTCAAATCTATTTAAAATTTTAGTAATTTTAAAAACATCACCAGATTGTGGCTGGTATGTATTAAATTCACTTTCGTTTATATCCTGAACCTTAAATTCCTTACCCGTTTTTTGCATAACATTTACCGATGCTGTGTAGGCGAATTCATTAAAACCTGATGCAAAATTTAATAAATCGGCAAATGTCTCTCCTTTTTTCATTTCAAAAACACCTGGACGTTTCACTTCACCTTCAACAGTAACTCTCTGACTGTAAGACGGAATCCTAATAACATCATTTTCTTTCAATCCTACATTATCTGATTGGTCTCCTTTTACTAAAAATCTATAAATATCAATGTTTTTATAAACTTTATTATTTCTAATTAATTCAATATTTCTGTAACTTCCATTTTTTCCGGGCCCTCCTGCCAGATGTAATGCATTATAAACTGTTGCTAAAGAAGAAATAGAATAATTACCAGGTTGTTTACCTCCAACAACGGTAACTTTAATAGTTCTTATACGATTCAAAGTAACACTTACTTGTGACTGACCTGAACGGACTGTACTGTAAACTTTTGATATTGAAGCTTTAATTTTTTGTGTAGCTGCTTCAATTGACATCCCAGAAACAGAAATTTGCCCAACATACTGAATAGTAATTTTACCTTCTGCACTTACCGGAATGCTCGCATTATACTCCTGAACACCATAAACGCTTACCTGAAGTTCATCGCCAGGTCCTAAAATATAATTTACAGGAGTAGCGAGATTTAAATCCGGCTCAAAATTTAAAGTTGGATTATCAAACAATTCCGAACCAAAGATCAAAGCATTTACTGAATCTTTTACTTTGTTGTTTGTGATTTTTTCCTGGATTCTACCTGAATTTTTACTCTCATTAATATTTTCATTCCTTTTATTTAGAGAACTACCTGATTCTTTGTTTAATCTCATTTTTAATTTAGCAAATTCTCCTGCACTCATTCCTTTTGACAAAGCCATAGGCTCAGCTTGATCAATTGTCATATTATTGCTTTGTAATTGTGCGCTTATTCTAGCAATCTCACTGTCAGATAAAAAATCAACCTTTACACTGCTTAAATCATTGGATTTGAAGATGTCCTGTGACGTGGCATGAAAAGATAAAAAGATAAAAAACAATAAAAAGACAGTAGTTATTTTTTTCATATTAAATTAAAATTTAATTTTAACCGCAATATCCTAATTTAAACAATTAGTATTAAGAGTATTGCTTTTGATAATAATCTTTATAGGAACCAGAAGTTACATTTTGTAACCAGTCTTCATTATGCAGGTACCAATTAATTGTTTTTTCCAAACCCTCTTCAAAAGTAACTGAAGGTTTCCACCCTAGTTCGTAATTAATTTTAGAAGCATCGATTGCATAACGCAAATCATGTCCGGGTCTATCTTTAACATAGGTGATTAGCTTTTCTGAAGCACCAGTACTTCTATTCAATTTCTGATCCATAATTTGGCATAATAATTTCACCAAATCAATATTTTTCCATTCATTAAAGCCTCCAATATTATAAGTTTCATGATTTTTTCCTTTATGAAAAACCAAATCAATTGCAATTGCATGATCTTCAACAAAAAGCCAGTCACGTGTGTAATTTCCATCTCCATAAACCGGAAGTGGTTTATTATTAATTATATTATTTATAAAAAGAGGGATTAGTTTTTCAGGAAAATGATAAGAACCATAATTATTAGAACAATTTGTCAACACATACGGCAAACCATAAGTTTCTCCATATGCTCTGACAAAATGATCTGAACTTGCTTTTGAAGCTGAGTAAGGAGAATTGGGATCATAAGGAGTCGTTTCTGTAAAAAGACCTTCGGCTCCGAGAGAACCATAAACCTCATCAGTACTTATATGATAAAATCGTTTTCCTTCAAAATTATCTTTCCAATGATTTTTTGCCGCATTTAACAAATTCATTGTTCCAAAAACATTTGTTTTTACGAATGCCAACGGATCTTCAATTGATCTATCAACATGTGATTCAGCAGCTAAATGTAACACTCCATCAAATTCATGAATAGAAAAAAGTTCATTTATAAATGCTTGGTCTGTTATATCGCCCTTTATAAAAGCATAATTGGGTTGATTTTCAATATCTTTTATATTTTCAAGATTTCCTGCATAAGTCAAGGCATCCAAATTATAAATTTGATATTCAGGATATTTATTTACAAAACGACGTACTACATGAGAGCCTATAAAACCGGCACCACCTGTTATAAGAATTTTTTTCATTTATATTCTATGAATTTAGTTTAGCAAATCTGAATTAATTTTCTCCAATTCGCTATAGATATCTTTCACATCTTGTGAATTCTCTTTTTGCAAAATTAAATTTGCTGTATCCGTATAAACAAAAATAGTATTTTTTAGCCCTAAAAATGTCGTATGCTTAGCGCTTCCAATAACCATATTGCCATTTTTATCAACAGGATGACCTTTTGAAACCAAGTAATCATATACTGATTCAAAAGACCCTAAATCTGACCAGGAAAACGAAGCAGGTACAACCTTAATTTTTTTACTGCGCTCCATTACTGCATAATCGATGCTAATTGACGGAATTTCCATTGACAAATCTAAATCAAGGAAACCATCCTTGGCCAACTCCCAAACTTTTTTTGATTTTTCGTAAATATCTGGCTGGAACTGCTTCAACTCATCTAATAAAACTCCTGCTTTAAAACAAAACATACCGCTATTCCATAAAAAGTTTCCTTTTGCAATAAATTCTTTTGCGGTAGTTTCATTTGGTTTTTCACGAAATGAGACAACTTTATCCCCTTTTGATTCTATATAGCCATAACCTGTTTCCGGTTTAGTCGGGATAATCCCAAATGTCACAATAAATCCATCCTGTGCTTTTGAAATTGCTTCATTAATTGCTTTGTTATAATTGTCCATATGATCGATAATATGATCTGATGGCGTTACAATTAATATATCATCAGGATTTGCAGCAAAAGCAGCAAAAGCAATAGCTGGAGCTGTATTTCTTGGTGTAGCTTCCACGATGTTAAGGTAATCAGTATTAGTTTTACCCATGACTTTGCCACTTAAGTGATGATTATCTATGTTACCTACAACCATTACCCTATTGGCTAAATGACTGTTACGATTCACTGTCATTTCAAATAATGATTTATTTTCAAAAATTTCCAAGTATTGTTTTGGTTGGCTTTTACGAGACAATGGCCATAATCTACTTCCTACACCACCAGTTAAAATTACATGAATTATTAAGTTATCTTTTTCCATTTTTTTTAAATAAAAATGGGGTTTCTAAGAACTATAGCCTATTATCAGCTATAGCACCTAAAACTCCCTTTACATCATAAATTAAACTATTTGTTTTTTGCAACTCAGAGAAATTTAATTTTAAAAATTCTGAATGTGCAACTCCTAAAATTATTGCGTCAAATTTATTATTTGGAACAGACTTAATTGTTATTAAATTATATTCATTTTTTACATCTTCCACATTAGCAATAGGATCAAAAATGGTAACCAAAATTCCATATTCCCTTAATGCTTTTATAACATCTACTATTTTGGTATTTCTTACATCCGGACAATTTTCTTTAAATGTAATTCCAAGCATTAAAACCTCTGCCTTATTTACAGAAATTCCTTTTTTAATCATTAATTTAACAATTTGAGAGGCAACATATTCACCCATGCTATCATTCAAACGACGCCCAGCTAAAATTATTTCAGGATGATATCCAAATTCCTGAGCTCGTTGTGCTAAATAATAGGGATCAACACCAATGCAATGTCCTCCAACTAAACCAGGCTTAAAAGGAAGAAAATTCCATTTTGTTGCTGCTGCCTTTAAAACCTCTTGAGTATCAATATTCATTAGATTGAATATCTTAGCTAATTCATTTACAAAAGCAATATTTATATCCCTTTGTGAATTTTCGATTACTTTAGCTGCTTCAGCAACTTTTATAGTTGGTGCTAGATATGTTCCTGCTGTTATAACTGATTTATAAAGTTCATCTACTTTTAATCCAGTTTCCATAGTTGAACCGGAAGTTATTTTAAGAATTTTTTCAACAGTATGTTCTTTATCTCCTGGATTAATTCTTTCAGGAGAGTAACCCGCAAAAAAATCTTCATTAAATTTCAATCCTGATGTTTTTTCTAAAACAGGCACACATTGTTCTTCCGTCACACCGGGATAAACCGTTGATTCATAAATAACAATATCATTTTTTTTTAATATTTTCCCAATAGTTTCGCTGGATTTATATAAAGGCGTTAAATCTGGACGGTTGTTTTTATCTACTGGAGTAGGAACTGTTACTATAAAATAATTACAATTGGCTATATCATTTACATCTGAAGTACAAAATAATCCTTTTTGATACGGAGTATCAACCAATACTTTTTGCAGAACATTATCTTCGACTTCCAGAGTGCTATCTGAACCTGATTTTAAACCTGTTACTCTTGCCTGATTAATATCAAAACCTGATACAGCATATTTTGTAGCAAACAAACGAGCCAAAGGCAAACCAACATAACCTAACCCTATTACAGCTATTTTTATGTTATTATTCATATTTTTCCTTAATCTCGTTTATCATATTGTACGGCTCCGCCATTCAAAGTCACATAATGACATGAATAATGTAGAATTGAATTTCGGCAAATATAGCACAATAAGTCAATTTAATCAACTCTCAAAAAATTTATCCATTTAAAAAAACCTAAAAATCGTTAAAAAAATTTAAGCATCTAAAAGTCAACAAATAATGAGATTCGTACTAAAAAAAATAAAAACAAAAAGTCACCAAAAATTAGTAACCTTTTGTTTCTAAAAATTTATATATCCTAACTTCGTTTTAAAAAGGATCTTTCTTATATTTTATTTTTAAAACACATCCTAAGGATTCTAAAACCAATATATAATGTGTCTTTGAGATTTCCTGAATTATGGCATCCTGATTAGAAAACACGCCTGTTTCTAATTTTATCCTGTCACCTTTTTTATAAGGCAAAACCATAACATCGCAAATATTTATATCTAAAATGCTTTTTTTTATTATTTCAATTTCCTCATTCCTAACAATAGCAGGCTTTCCGAGCCAAAATAAATATCGAATAACACCGACAACCTGAAATACCGAATTCCTTCCAGCATCTGGTAATTGAACAAAAATATAAGAATTAAAAAGTGGTACTTCCACTTTCTTTTTTCTATCGGACCATTGTTTTATTTGTGTAATTACTGGGCAATAACACTCAATACCCATTTGATTTAATTTTTCAGCTACTTTTTTTTCCCATTTAGGTTTTGTATAAACAACGTACCAATTCATTTGATTTACATTTAAGAACCTATACCTTGATAAATAAATCCAATTGATTCCAATTCATTCGCGTTTAATATATTCCTCCCGTCAAAAATAAAAGCCGGCTTCTGCATTGAGTCGTATATTCTTTTCCAATCATAACCTATAAACTCATCCCATTCTGTAAGAACAGCAATTGCATGTGATTTATTGCAGGCTTCATAAGCGTTTTCAAAAGTAAAAATAGCATCCGCATTCTCTGCAGTGCCTCTTGTTTCTAAATAATCCAGATCATTCAACATTTTATTCCTTGAGACTTTAGGATCATAAACAGAAATTTTTGCTCTTTCATTAATTAAATCATCTGCAACATATATAGCGGCAGATTCACGGGTATCATTTGTATCTTTTTTAAATGCCCATCCTAAAAATGTTATTTTTTTATCAGCAACAGTGTTATAGAGTGTTTGGACAATTTTATTTGAAAATCTTCTTTTTTGATGATCATTCATAATGATTACCTGCTCCCAATAATCAGCAACTTCATTTAATCCATAAGTTTTTGCTATATACACCAAGTTTAAAATATCTTTTTGAAAACAAGAGCCGCCAAAACCTACAGATGCTTTTAAAAATTTAGGACCAATTCTACTATCCATTCCAATTGCACGAGCAACTTCATTAACATTAGCTCCCGTTTTCTCACATAATTCTGACATCGCATTAATAGAAGATATACGTTGAGCCAAAAATGCATTTGCTGTAAGTTTAGACAATTCTGAAGACCAAACATTAGTTGTCAAAATTTTATCCCTGCTTACCCAATTTGAATAAACATCTACTAAAGCATTAATAGCCGCTTCGCCCTCTAAAGTAGTATCACCACCAATTAAAATTCTGTCTGGATTTAATAAGTCAGTGACCGCTGTACCTTCAGCTAAAAATTCCGGATTTGAAAGAATCTGGAATTGAACTCCATTTCCGGTATTGTCTAAAATACTTTTTATGGCTTCAGCAGTTCTTACAGGCAATGTTGATTTTTCGACAACAATTTTATTTTCTCTGGCCACTTTTGCAATTTGTCTGGCACATAATTCAATATATTTTAAATCAGCAGCCATTCCTTTGCCTTTACCATAAGTTTTGGTAGGGGTGTTTACAGAAATAAAAATAATTTGAGCGTCATCAATAGCTTTCTCAACATCGGTTGAAAAAAAAAGATTCTTACCTCTTGCCTGTGCTACAATTTCTGAAAGACCCGGTTCATAAATTGGAATATTATCTGTATTCGGATCATTCCAAGCGTTGATTCTATCTTGGTTTAAATCGACAACTGTAACTTGTATATGTGGACATTTTTGTGCAATAACTGCCATTGTTGGACCACCAACATATCCTGCTCCAATACAGCAAATTTTTGTAATTTCCATTTAATATATTTTCAATTAACTTTATTTTAAATTATTCCAGTACCAATGTACTGCCTCTTTTAATCCTGTTTTCAATGAGTATTCAGGAATATAGCCTAATAATTTTTTTGCTTTTTCAATACTTGCCAATGAATGCGGAATATCTCCTGCCCTGTTAGAACCATAAACTATTGGAACATCAGCAATTTTTGAATCAAACTCTTTCAAATATTGTTTCAAATATCCAACCAAATCCTTTAATGTATTCCTATCTCCAAATGCTGTATTGTAAACAGTATTAATAGCATCAGGGTTCTCACTTGAGATTGCCAATGCATTCATCTGAATTACATTATCTATATAAGTAAAATCCCTTGAATAATTTCCATCTCCATTTATCACCGGGCTTTCATAGTTGATAAGCTGCATGACAAATTTTGGAATTACAGCAGCATATGCACCGTTTGGATCCTGTTTTCTTCCAAAAACATTAAAATAACGAAGCCCTATTGTTTCAAGTCCATATGTTTTACTGAAAATTTCTGCATACAATTCATTTACATATTTTGTGATTGCATAGGGCGATAATGGCTTTCCTATTACTTCTTCAACTTTAGGCAATCCTTCAGAATCTCCATATGTAGAGGAACTCGCTGCATAAATAAAACGTTTGACTTTTGCATCACGTGATGCTACTAACATATTTAAAAAACCAGAAACATTTACCTCATTTGTAGTGACCGGATCATTAATAGATCTGGGCACCGAACCCAATGCAGCCTGATGCAGCACATAATCAACACCTTTTACAGCTAAATTACAATCGTTTATATTTCGAATATCACCTTCTATTAATTTAAAATTTGGATTATCAGTAAAACCTTCTAAATTGTGATGATGACCTGTTGAAAAATTATCCAGGCAAATTACTTTTTGCTCCTTGTTTAAAAAATATTCGCATAAGTTAGATCCAATAAATCCTGCCCCTCCAGTTATTAATATCGTATTTTGAATGGGTGTTTTCATCTATTTTATTTTTTATTGAATTTACTAAAAATAGATTTTACAAATCCTCCTTTTATTTCTTCTTCATGATATCCGTTAGCATATGCTCCATAACCGTAACCATATCCATAGGCAGATCCATATTTTGCTTTATTTTCAAAGCCATTCAATACAATACTTACATTATTTAGTTCACCTCTTTTTACACGATTGTTTAATAACATAATCATTTCCTTTTTAGTATAATTTTGTCTTACCACATACAGTGTAACATCGCTATACTGAATCAATTCTAATGCATCAGAGACAAGTCCGACAGGAGGTGTATCGAGTATGATATAGTCGTAAGTTACTTTAAGTTCGTCAATGAACTCTTTCATTGTTTCTCCAATAATTAATTCTGAAGGATTTGGAGGAATTGGTCCTGAAAGTATAACATCTAAATATGGAATTTTAGTTTTATTTGTAATTTCTGCAAGGCTTTTTTGTTTTATTAAATAGTTCACAACACCATATTGATTGATTAAATCAAATTCTTCGGCTAATTTTGGCTTTCGTAAATCCAGACCAACTACAACAGTCCTTTTTTCGCTTAATGCGAATACCGTCGCAATATTAATAGAGCAAAATGTTTTTCCTTCACCACTAATTGAAGAAGTAATCATTAATGTTTTTGCTCCTTCAAGTTGTTGTTTCTTATATAAAAACTGCAAAGACGATCGTATAGCCCTAAAAGCTTCAGACAATGGGGATTTCGGTTTATCGAAAACAGCTAAATTTGATTTTTCTTTATTGATACCCACAACGCCTATTAAAGGAATTTGTGTTAAATTACTAATATCATCAGTATTCTGAATGGAATTATTAATAAAGAAAAGGATGAAAACGATAATTAAAGGGATTAAAATTCCTAAAAATAATGCCAATACATAATTGACTGAAGTTTTTGGTCCTATCAATCCTCCCCCAATATCTTTAGCCGAATCTATAATATATATATCTGATAAGTTAGAAGCTTTTACAATATCGGCTTCATTTCGTTTTTGTAGAAATGAACTATAAATATTATCCGTTAAATCATATTTTCTTTTAATTTTTAAAAGTTCTTGCTGCTCTTCTGGAAGTTTTTTTATAGTACTTTCAACTTCGCCAATTTTACCGCTAATTAATGCTAAATCATATTGTAAAGAAGATTTGGCAGTAGCAATGTTTTCTAATAAAACATTTTTGATAGCCATCATTTGATTATCAAAATCCTTAAAAATTTTATCACTTTTTACAGCATAAGACATTTCAGATCTTTGAGTTGAAAGAGCAATAAGCTTAGAAACATTTACAACAATATTAGGATCTCCAATACCAGCAACGGATGGGGCAGGCAATTTTGAGTAATCTACACTGCTTTTAAGATATGATTTTAACGAATTATAATAGGCGATTTTTCGTGTAATTTCATCCTTTTCCACGTCAAAGTTTGAAATTTTTTCAGAAAACTTTTCACCGCCCTGTTCAATATCATATACATTTTTGCCTTTTCTAAATGTTTTTAATTCATTACCTGTTTCTTTCAATTGCGACTCCATAGCAACAAGTGTGCTATCAATAAAATTGATTGTATTGGTTGCAAAAAGGTTTTTACTATCCAACTGCATTTTTATAAGCATTTTTACAGTCGAATTTAAATATTCTACCATTCTTGCTTTGTTTGTGCCCTGCAATGATAGTGTAAGAATAGATCCTCCTGTTTCAGAATCAATATTAATTCCTCTGTAACGAGATACTGTACCATTAAAATCATTGAATCTAATAGAATATTCTTTTCCAATATAAAAACCGGGATTGTCTTTTATTTCAACCTTCCAATTCAAAAAAGGTAATGAAACTTGTTTTCCTACTTTATATTTTTTTACAAAGTCAATAGGTTCAACAGCTGTCTGACTATAACTGTTATCCGAATAAGTAAGTAATGAAACAGAATTATTTTCAAAAGGTATTTTTATTTCATATTCATCTTCGCTTATAAATTTAATCCCAATCAAAGAACCTGCTAACTGAGGTTTCGATTTATAAATATTGATATAAAAAGGAGTTGCACCATAAGCATCAACCATATTATAGTTGCCTTGCTCAAGATAATCAATATAATATTGTAATTTATCGACAACCATTTCGTTATGGGATCTGGATTGCAAAATTGTCGAAATACCTGTTACCTGATCTGAAACCCCACCCCAGTTAAAAACCAAACTTGTATTAGATGTAAAAAAAGGATTGCTTTGTTCTTTAACAGAAATTAAAGTTTGCATTGCATAGATCTTTTCTTTTCTTATATTTATCTGATAAGCAATTGTAAATGCAATAATTAAACTTATTAAAAATAATTTCCAGTAACCTCCGATCTTAACCATAAAACCTTTAAAATCAAAGCTTTTATGGTTTTCAAAAATTGAAAAATCTTTTATATCTAACATCTTATTACTTAATTTTAATTTTTCAATAATAAATAAACCGTTGTTGCTAAAGATAACAAGGTAATAATTGTACCTATTGATTGAATTCCTGTCTGACCAGTACCCCAAGTCTTTTGTTTCAATGGTTTTACATAAACATAATCATTTGGCTGTAGATAATAATAAGGTGATTTCATCACATTGACATCAGTAAGGTCGATGTCGTTCATTTGCACACCTGTAGGAGTCTGCCTTATTACAGTTACTGCTTTTCTATTACCAACTGTAGTAATGTCGCCGGCATTAGCTATTGCTTCCATAATATTTACATGTTCCTGAAACAATGTTTTTGTTCCGGTACTGCCAACTTCTCCATTTATCGTATATCTAAAACCAGCTAATTTTACAGTAATAAATATATTAGCTTCGGCCTTAAAATATTCTTCAAGTAATTTTTTTTCAATTTTAATTCGCACTTCTTCAAGGGTATATCCAATGACATTTATATCACCTAAAATTGGCATCCTGATATTACCGTGATCATCTACAGTAAAACCTTCAAAATACAATCCTGATTCTGATTTATTAATACTTGTACCAGATGAGGAATTTTGTGAGGAACTAAAAATACTAACCAATTTCGGGTCTATTGCCTTTATATCAACACTCAATATATCATTTACTTGCAACCTGTAAGGTTTTGATTCTACAGATGATACTGTTGTCTGATTATTTGAAGTTCCCTTATCTTGTAAATACACTAAATCTTTTACAGGTATACACGAAGTAAACAAAGTACTCATTGATAGTAATATGTAAAGAGCTTTTTTTGTCATTTTCAAAATTTTATGAGCAAATGTAACTTTTCCTTAAATTTTTAGAAAACATCACCTGCATACGTTTTTAATTATTTTTAAAAGTTTTTTCAAAGGGAACACGATGCAAAATACTTCTTCCCAGTGTCACTTCATCAGCATATTCTAATTCATCTCCAACAGATATTCCTCTGGCAATCGTTGAAATTATAATGTGAGAGTCAGCTATTTGTTTGTAAATATAAAAATTTGTAGTATCTCCCTCCATTGTGGAACTTAGTGCAAAAATAATTTCTATTATTTTTCCTGATTTAACTTTCTCTACTAAGGTCAAGATATTTAACTGACTTGGACCAACTCCTTCAATTGGCGAAATCTTACCTCCTAAAACATGATAAACACCTTTATATTGTCCTGTATTTTCTATAGCCATAACATCCCGAATATCTTCAACAACACATATCGTCTGATGATTTCTGGATGAATTTGAACAAATTTCGCAAACTTTTGTATCGGAAATATTATGGCAATTTTCGCAAAATTTAATATCCTCACGCATATTCATAAGCGCCTGAGATAAAAAACCAGTTTGTTCCTTTGGCTGCTTTAACAAATGCAAAACAAGCCTCAATGCTGTACGTTTACCAATACCTGGTAACTGAGACATTTCGCCAACTGCCTTTTCTATTAGTTTTGATGAAAATTCCATGATACAAAAGTAATACTTTTAATGGTTGTTTTTAGGTGTAGCCCAGATAGTAACGGCATCCTTTTTCTGGCTTATACCAGCCAGAAAAAGATATAGTGGATAGCTGGAAATAGCTCCTTAAAATTAATACTGATTGGTAGCGAGTAAAACTAAGGTACAAGCAACTTCTGCCTTTATATTATTCAAATCTAATAGTTGGTATAACTCCGGGTTTTCCGTTCCCGGATTAAAAATAACTCTTTTTGGTTGAGCCTCAATAATATAATTATAGTAATCGCGCTGACGAACAGGATTTAAATACAAAGTTACAGTATCTATATTTTTTACAGGAATGGCTTTTGTATAAATTTTCACACCAGCTACTTCACCTGTGTTTTGACCAATAGCCAAAACCGTATGTCCCTTGTCAACTAACATATTTATTGCTCTAAAAGCGTAACGATCTGGTTTTGTTGTAGCACCCAGAACTAAGGTTTTTTTATTTTTCATTATTTTTGAATATACTACAAAAGTAATCAAAAAAAGCATTAATTTCTCGGTATAGTTGATGAAGGGATGATAAGATAAAATAATATCATAACATCAATTTGGAGCAGAATATTAAATTTTGACTATTTTTACGTTTTTAACAAATCAATATGGATTTATTTATATACTTATTTGCTGCTCTTTTCTCCGTTTTAAATCCAATTGGTACTGTCCCTATTTTTGTTGGATTAACGCATGATGACTCTAAAAAAGAACGTTCCAGAATTTCGTTATGGACTGCGATAAATGTCTTCATCATATTGATGGTTTCTTATTTCATAGGCCAATATGTTTTGACTTTTTTCGGAATCAGCATTGATGCTTTAAGAATTGCTGGTGGGATAGTTATTGTTAATTCGGGATTTTCATTACTTTCCGGAAAATTCAATAAAAAACGAGGAATCAATAAAAAAATTGAAACTGATGCACAACAAAGAAATGATATTGCATTAACACCTTTGGCTATTCCAATGTTGGCTGGCCCTGGGTCAATTTCTTTATTAATTGCTTTTTATCAGGAACATCATCAATTAAACGAAATCATCATATCAAGCTTAGCTATTTTAGCAATTGCAATTGTCATTTTCGCTATTCTTAAAAGCGCACACTATCTTGCCAGAATATTAGGTGCCTCCGGAATTGTGGCAATTTCGAGAATAGTTGGATTTATTGTCATCTCAATTGGAATACAATATATTGTAAGCTCAATTATTAATATTATAAAGGGAAACCTGATGTAGATCATTTAGCCAACAAAAAGGGATAAAACATCGCAGTTTACCCCTTTTTTGTCTATAAATCTCTTAATTTCTTGGTAAAAAAACCTCGGCAATCATGCATCTTGCACTTCCTCCTCCGCAAGCTTCAATTGTATCCAGACTTGAACTCAATATTTCAGCATGCTTTTCTAATTGCTCAATTTGTTTAGGAGTTAAGCTTTGATGAGCTGAAGCACTCATGATAATATATTTTTTATTATTTTGACCTCGAACTTCTAACATATTACCTGCAAAATTATTTACTTGAGCTTCTGTAATTAATATAATTTCCTTTTTATCTGCTTTTAAATTTTCCAGAACCATTTTGCGTTCTTTCTTATCATCAATGCAATCCGCACAGATAACAGCAAAAGTCTCTCCCACACACATCATCACATTCGTATGATATATTAACTTACGCTCTCCATCTACAGTCTGAAATGCCTCAAAAATTACCGGAGCATAGTCAAAATCTTCGCAAAATTCAATAAACAATTCTTCATCTGCACGAGGAGACAAGGCACAATATGCTTTTGTATTGGTTCTGTCTAAAAGCAAACTTCCAGTTCCTTCTAAAAAAAAACCGTCATCTTCTGCACTGGTATAATCCATTATATTATTAATCTCAAAACCTTTTTCTTCTAGGATATCCAAAATATCTTCCCGACGTTCCTGACGACGATTTTGTGCAAACATTGGATAAAGAGCCACTTCACCATTTTCATGGAATGAAATCCAATTGTTTGGAAAAATACTATCAGGAGTATCTGTTTCTAAAGTGTCTTCAACAACCGTTACATCAATTCCGACTGCTCTTAATTTTTCAACAAAAACATCAAACTCTTGTTGTGCTTTGGCATTTACTGTACTAGGCAAAAGCCCGTCTAATACTTTTTGATAATAATTATTAATTGCTGTTTGCTCATTCATTCTAAAAGCAACTGGCCGAATCATAACTACTGCATTTGTCGTTTGTTTCATATTTTCAGATATAAAATTAATCTCTAATTAATGGTAAGGTGGAACATCGTAACAATCCTTCTTGTTTGGCAATTTCACCATATGGAATTTCTTCTACTATAAAACCATTCGAACGCAACCAATTATTTAATCTGGTAAAATTTTTCTCAGAAACAACTACATTTTCATCAATTGAAAACACATTAGAAAACATATTATACATTTCGTTTCTTCCAATATGAAATAAATTCTCTTTTCCGAAAAGATTCACTAAATACATATAATCTGCTTCTTCTCGAAAACCTCTTTTATAAATGATTCCTTTGCTTTTTCCAACTGGCTGAAAACAGCAATCCAGATGCAAAGCATTATCACGGGCTTCTATCTTAGATTTAACTAAATCAAATTCTTTGACAATTTTATTTGGAAATAATTCTTTGATAAAATTCACACCCTGAATATTGGTTCTTGCAGTAATATAATCTTTGTAGTCGCTTCCTTTATAAGTTCCAATAAAAATATGATCATTCCAAAGCATTATGTCTCCTCCTTCTATATGAACTTCTTCTGGCGGACGAATGACTTTTAGCGAATCAATCTGATCGACAACATATTGAATAGCATCTAATTCACGTTCACGATCGGGTAAAATATTAGATTTAATAAAAAAATTATCAATTACAAAGCCAATATCCCTTGCAAAAATCTGATTATAATTCTCAATTATTTCAGGACGATAAACAGTTACATCATATTTTTGAAACACCTTATTAAAGGCATCCATTTCTGTAACCATATCTTTTTCAACAGGGTAAGTTCCTGCTTTAATATGCTCCAATGATTTGGGATCATAAGCCTCTTCTGCAACAGGCGTTGGCCCATTGTGAAAGGCAGAACCCAAAATCACAGCTCGTAATCTTGAGGTTTCGTTCTTAATATTTAATTGTAACATACATGTTAGATTTTGTTGCAAATATAAAAAAAGCTTCACATTTAAGTGAAGCTTTCATTTTATTTATTTGACTTAAAATCTCTCAAAGGATGTCCAGTATAAATTTGTCTTGGTCTTCCAATTGGTTCTTTATTTTCACGCATTTCTTTCCATTGTGCAATCCATCCCGGCAATCTTCCAATAGCAAACATTACAGTAAACATATCAGTAGGAATTCCCAAGGCTCTGTAAATAATTCCAGAATAGAAATCAACATTCGGATATAAATTTCTTGACTTGAAGTACTCATCTTCTAAAGCTGCAGCTTCTAATTTTTTAGCAATTTCTAAAATCGGATCTTCAACACCTAAAGTTTCCAATACTTCTTTGGCTGCTTTTTTTATAATCTTAGCTCTCGGATCGAAATTTTTATAAACTCTGTGACCAAATCCCATTAAACGGAAAGGATCGTTTTTATCTTTTGCTTTTGCTAAAAATTTATCGGTATCACCACCATCTTTATTAATTTCTTCTAACATTTCAAGAACTGCCTGATTAGCCCCACCATGAAGTGGACCCCAAAGTGCAGAAACTCCTGCAGAAATAGAAGCAAACAAACCAGCATGAGAAGATCCGACCATTCTTACTGTAGATGTAGAACAGTTTTGTTCGTGATCTGCATGAAGGATAAATAATTTATCTAATGCATCAATAACAACTGGGTTTGCTTTGTAAGGACCAGTTGGCAATTGAAACATCAATTGCATAAAATTTTCTACATAACCTTTTGTATTATCATAATAGTTTAATGGATAGCCCATAGATTTTCTGTAGGTCCAGGTAGCGATTACAAGAAACTTGGCCATCGTTTTACAAATAGCATCATACATTTCTTTTTCATTCTCAACGTTTACCGCTTTTGGGTTAAAAGCAGTCAAAGCACTTGTTAATGCTGACAAAACGCCCATTGGATGAGCAGTTTTTGGAAAACCATCAATAATATTTTTCATTTCTTCGTTTACCAAAGAATGCTTTTTAATATCATTTTCAAATTGCTCTAATTCCTGAGCATTAGGTAATTCTCCAAAAATTAGAAGAAAAGAGGTTTCTAAAAAACTTGCTTTTTCAGCTAAATCTTCGATTGAGTATCCTCTGTAACGTAAAATACCTAATTCACCGTCTAAGAAAGTGATTTCACTTTTACAGGAACCCGAATTTTTATAACCCGGATCAATTGTAATAATCCCTGTTAAATCACGTAATTTGTTAATATCGATAGCTGATTCATTTTCACTTCCTGTAATTACCGGAAGTTCAATTTTTTGACCATCTACTTCTAATGTAGCTATTTTTGACATAATATATCGGAAATAAATCTTTAAAATAATAATTTATCAAATCTAAGGAATTTAAGACTAATTAAAAAAGGAATACTGCTATGAATTTGTTAAAACTCCAAAAAAAAACCATCCGAAAATTACGAATGGTTTAATTCTACAATATAAATGTTATATTTATTTGATTTTGAAAGCATTTAATCCTGGAAAGTAAGCTGTACTTCCAAGTTCTTCCTCAATTCTTAATAACTGGTTATATTTTGCCATACGATCAGAACGTGAAGCAGAACCCGTTTTAATCTGACCACAATTTAAGGCTACAGCTAAATCAGCAATTGTGTTATCTTCAGTTTCTCCGGAACGATGAGACATTACTGAAGTATAACCTGCATTTTTAGCCATATTCACAGCTGCAATTGTTTCGGTTAAAGTACCAATTTGATTTACTTTTACTAAAATAGAATTGGCAATTCCTTTTTCAATTCCTGTCGATAAGCGTTCAACGTTAGTAACAAATAAATCATCACCTACCAATTGTACTTTATCTCCAATTTTTTCTGTAAGCAATTTCCATCCATCCCAGTCATTCTCATCCATTCCGTCTTCGATAGAAATAATTGGGTATTTAGCTACTAATTCAGCCAAGTATTCAACCTGTTCAGCAGAAGATCTAACTT
>NZ_JBDTTP010000003.1:0-120615 GCF_039930565.1 Flavobacterium sp.
TTAGGACGCATGGTTTTCATCCATGTAAGAGCGGTTCGATTCCGCTACGGGCTACTAAAATTAGTTGTGAATAAGTTTTATAAAATAAAAATTGGTGTCTCTGTTTTTGTTTTATTAGTTAAAACCAAAGTGATTGTTTTACAATTGTGGGAGGTTTTTCTTTTTTAACTAGTATCTATAATAATTATTACATCTAAAATTAAAAAAAATGGCAAATCATAAGTCAGCATTAAAAAGAATCAGAAGTAACGAAAAAAGAAGAGTTCTTAACAGATACCAACATAAAACTACTCGTAATGCTATTAAAGCATTAAGATTAGCTACTGAAAAATCTGATGCTGCTTCAAAATTATCAACTGTAATTTCTATGATTGATAAATTAGCTAAAAAGAACATCATTCATGATAATAAAGCTTCTAACCTGAAGTCTAAATTAACGAAACATGTTGCTAAATTGTAATTAATTGCAATTTCCTAAATACATAAAAGTCCTCATTTTGAGGACTTTTTTTGTTTTAACAACACCGATTCCTTTCTTTAAATTTGAAAAGAAGAAAAAAATACTTTAAACCGGCTATTAGATTGACATAATTATTAATTTTGCAATCTAAACTACATTTCAGATGAATACTCATTTGTTTAAAGAAAGTCCTTTCAGAACTATAATATCATTTCATAAACTAATCGAATCTTTTGAAGAAATTGCTTTGTCAGATGTTGATTACAGATCTAATTATGCAAAAGCAATACTGAAAGAAATACACTCATTACCGGAGTTTGAAAACGGTATTGAGGATTATGGATTCATTCAGAAAAATGAATCTCTGATAAAAAATCTATTGGCTGATTTATTTCCCACTGCCTTGACAAATAACGAAATAAAAGCAGTTACAATTCCATTTCAGAACTTAACTTTTAATTATACAGAGCGCTTCAGAAAAATTTTGAGCAATGCAGGTTCAGAGTTTGATATGGAGATTCGTGATTTTGATGCCCATCAGTTTTATATCAATAATTGCTGTTTGATTTTAGCAACATATTACAATCAAAAAATTGATTTTAATAAACCTTTTTTCTATGATATTCCTGATGAAAGAGGAGTTGTAAGGCATTATCGTATTTTGTATAATGCAGATTTTCTGGAAATAATTCCAACTGAAAATTCAATACACCTAAATAAGGATGACTTCGATTTGCTGATTGATAATTATACAGATATTGAGCTTTGGAAATCAAAATTTCCGGCAGGGAGTTGGATAATGAAAGGTTTTGGAATTGTCTCTTTATTTGATGCTACTACTGAAAATGCTATTTCGAATTTAAAAAGTAATCTGTTAAAACCAGAAAATACTGTTACTCCAACAGAAATTATCGAATCAATCTTTGTGTCACTATTCAAAATCCCTGGTCTTAGGTTTGGTTTTATCATTTATAATCCAGAAGAAGAAAAATTCAACAGGCCAGCTAAATTTGATACACAAATGAATAGTTTTTTACTGTCTAATGATCAGGAAGTACATTGTAAAAATGCATTATTTGGATGCTCTTTTGAAAATTTATTAGAAAAAAACGAGCCGTTTGTAATTTCAAATGTTGAAAAATTTTCTCAGGAACCTGAAAATGAAATACTCGGCCACCATTTGCTTTCTCAAAATATAGGCAGTTGCATATTTGCACCTATCATAAAAGACGATCATTTGTTAGGTGTTCTGGAAATAGTATCTGAAAATCCAAGAGACTTAAATAGTATAAATGCCACAAAATTGGAGTTGATTTTACCTTATTTAACAGACACCATTGATCGATACAATACAGATATGCAACATCAGGTAGAAGCTATTATTCAACGTGAATATACTACAATCCATCCTAGTGTTTATTGGAAATTTAAAAGGGAATCACAGAGTTATTTTCAGAATATCAATCATTCAAAAGATTATATTTTTAAGGAAATTGTCTTTAAGAATGTATTTCCGCTCTATGGGCAAATTGATATTAAAGGTTCATCTGAGCATCGAAATGAAACGGTAAAAAATGATTTAAAAAATCAATTGACAGCTCTTCTTCAAATTTTTGAAAATCAGGACGCAAGCACAAATTTGATACTTCTCGAACAGCGAAAATTTGAATTGGAATCTATGCGTCAAGAATTAGATTTTCCATTAAAGGCAGATACTGAGCAGTATATTCAGCGTTATATTGAAGAAGAAATTCATCCTCTCTTAAAAAACACTAAGGATACTGCTAAAAATGAAAAAATGGAGCGTTTATATTTTGAGACCCTTGATGAAAAAACAGGAATGTTTTATCACGATAGGAAAAAATTTGATAATGCCATGTCTATTGTCAATAAAAAAATGGCAACAATTTTAGACAGGAAACAATTGGAAGCGCAGGAAATTTATCCGCATTATTACGAGCGTTTTAAAACAGATGGTGTGGAGCATAACTTATACATAGGAGCTTCTATTGCACCAACAAAACCATTTGATATTATGTATCTGCATAATCTTCGTTTGTGGCAGTTACAGACTTTATGCGAAATGGAGCTCGAGCATCATCAGCTAAAAGAAACCCTGCCTTATGAATTAGACGTTACTTCGCTTATTTTGGTGTTTAGCTCACCATTATCCATACGCTTTAGAATGGATGAAAAACGCTTTGATGTTGATGGCACTTATAATGCACGTTACGAAGTTGTAAAAAAAAGAATTGATAAGGCCAATATTAAAGGGTCTAAAGAACGTATAACCGAGAAAGAAAAGATTACAATTGTATATTCTCAAAATAGTGAAGAAGCAGAATATTTAAAATATATTAAATACTTGCAGCACAAAAAAATACTGGAACCAGCAATAGAACAATTTGAAGTTGAAGATCTGCAAGGTGTTTCAGGATTAAGGGCAATTCGTGTAAAAGTGATTAATAATACAATAAATCCAGCGCTAGAAAAAATAACATATCAGGATTTATTGGATGAACTTAATTAAGGTCAGGCTGTTTTAAAACCAATTACAAAAGCTATGACTGTAACAATAATTCCGACCATAAAGAGATTGTAAGCAATACGCAATAAATTGTATTTGCGTTGTAAGACCAAGCCAAGATAATATAAATCTTTAATCATTGTAGAATACAGGTAATCACGATCTTTCATCATTTCGTTCATTGCCCAGTCATATTCTTCCAATGGCATTTTGTAGAAATTTCCAAAAAACATCAGGTTAACTTTTTTGGCTTCTACATCTTCACGGGTAAAAAAACCTGAAGTTACTTTTGGTCTTGTGGAAAGAATAGCAAAAATAATAGTAATTACACTTGACATAAGCATAATAAAAGTTGGAATCACCAAATGTACATTTTTGGGACTGTCTAATTTTGGAATAATGGATGAAAGTGCAATTGAAATAATAATAGCATTTACAGACAGTAAAATATTCGCTTTACTGTCAGCAATACCACTCAAACGTGTGTGATTTCCTAAAGTTACACGAAATAAAGTATCGACGCCACGATCTGTTTTTTCTGTCTTTTTTGTTTTCTCAACCGATTCCGATTCTTTCGTTTTTTGCTTTTTTATTTTTTTCTGAATGCGTACCATGTTTTTCTCTTTTAAAGGCTGCCAGTTTTTTTGCGCATAATCAGTATAGAAACGATGTTTATTTAATAAAAAATCAAAGTTTTCTTTTGCCCATTCTAAATTAGAAAAACTAATAATTCCTGTGTTTTTTAGTTCCATCCGCAACAACTCACATGTAGAGACATATTCAGAACTGATAATATGAATATAATCAGCATCCTTGATTATTTTTTCAAAATGGGATTGTGGTACATATTCTTTGGCGGTTGCCGAAATTAATCGGGAGACTTTATCAATGAATTCTGCTGATTGATTTCTTTCTTTTAAAAATTCTGCGACAATTTTTACACTTTCATTTTCATGGTTTTCAAAACCTTTTACATAACCTGTGTCATGAAACCAGGCAGCAATTAAAAGTAATTCCCTATCCTCAGTATTTACTTTTTCATTATTGCAAAGCTCTTTTGTTGCATTAACCACACTTTGTGTATGATTAAAATTGTGGTAAGAATATAAATTAGATAGTTTATCTTTGAGTAACTTGCTGACGAATTCTTCGGATTGTTCAATTAGGTTCATTGAGAATTTATTTTTATACCACTAAATTATGAAATTGTTTTTGGATAATCATTTTATTGCTAAGATTAAAACCTTTTGCACTGCTATATTCGTATTGTTTTTAATCTATTCCTGTGCCACACATCATGCCCAATTTGGAAAAAATGTAAGTGCTAACGAAAACGAAAACGCAACAGATACCATAAAAATTGCACACACTTTTTATTTAGTGGGAGACGCCGGAAATTCTGATGAGCAAAAGGCTAAGGAAACACTAGATCTGCTTCATAAAAAATTAAAAAAATCAGGAAAGAATGCTACACTTTTATTCCTGGGAGATAACATATACCCCAAAGGTTTTCGGACTGATAATGCTGATGCAAAAAAAAAGGCAGAAACAAAACTTAACAATCAATTGCTCCTTACAAAAGGTTTTAAGGGCAAAACAATTTTTATACCTGGCAATCACGATTGGTACAGTGGTATAAAAGGCCTGGAAAATCAATCGGAATTTATTACCAAATTCCTTAATAATAAAAAGGCTTTCATGCCTTCAAAGAACTGCGCAATCGAAGATGTGAAAATTGACAGTACAGCAGTATTGGTAACCATAGATAGTGAATGGTTTTTAGAAGATTGGGACAAACATCCAACAATAAATGATAATTGTGATATTAAAACACGCGAAGATTTTTTTGATGAACTGGAAAATATCTTAAATAAAAATCAGGAAAAAACGGTTGTTGTCGCTATTCATCATCCTTTAATGAGTAATGGAACTCACGGAGGACAATTTTCATTAGAAAAACAATTATTCCCTTTTGAACAAAAAATACCGCTTCCGGTTATTGGCTCATTCATTAATTTAGTGCGGAAAACATCCGGAGTAAGCCCGCAGGATATTCAAAATAAACAATACACTATTTATGCAAAAAGGATAAAAGCATTACTACAGGGGCAAAAAAATGTAATTGTTGTTTCGGGTCATGATCATAATTTGCAGTTCATAAACAATGAGAATATCAATCAGATTATTAGTGGAGCAGGTTCAAAATCTGAGGCTGCAAGAGCAATAAATCCTAATGATTTTTCGTATGGAGGAAATGGTTATGCAACTTTAACCTTGTTTAAAAGCGGGGATGCAAAAGTGAATTTTTTCGGAAATGAAAATAGCAAAGAAAAATTACTTTTTGAACGCGAAATTATAAAAGCAAAAGAAATCAATTGGGCAAAAAATGCCTCGAATAAATTCCCCGAAACAGTAACTAGTTCTATTTACTCAAAAGAAATGACCCAAAAAAGTGGCTTTCACAGATTTCTTTTTGGTAAACATTACAGAAAATATTATAGTATGCCAATTGTAGCAAAAACTGCAACTTTGGATACACTCATGGGAGGTCTTAAACCTGTTAGAGAAGGCGGCGGACATCAGTCAATATCATTGAGAGTTGTTGATTCTCAAAAAAGAGAATATGTAATGCGCGCTTTAAAAAAGAGTGCCACGCAGTTTTTGCAGAGCGTTGCCTTCAAAGACCAATATGTTGTAACAGATTTTCAGGATACTTATGCCGAAGATTTTCTATTGGATTTTTACACAACATCTCATCCGTACGCACCGTTTGCAGTCGGTAATATGGCAGACAAATTAGGATTATCACATACTAATCCATTACTATATTACATTCCAAAACAAAATGCATTAAAAGAGTTTAATTCAAATTTTGGAGATGCATTATATATGATTGAAGAACGTCCTGCAGATAATCATCTTGATGCTAAAAGTTTCGGAAAACCAACTGATATAATCAGCACGGAAGATATGATGAAAAACCTTCACAAAGATGAAAAGTATATAGTGGATGAAAAAGAATACATGAAAGCGCGTTTGTTCGATATGCTTATTGGTGATTGGGACAGGCATGATGATCAATGGCGATGGGGAGAATATAAAGAAAACAGCAAAGTTGTATATAGGCCAATTCCTCGAGATCGTGATCAGGCATTTACCAAATATGATGGAAAATTACTTTCAATATTGATGAATATTCCAGTGTTGAGACACATGAGAAGTTTCAAAAAAGAAATTGATAACGTAAAATGGCTGAATCGGGAACCGTATCCATTAGATTTGGCTTTTGTCAGAACTTCAGATAAAAACGACTGGATTGCTCAGGCTAAATATATTCAGGAACATCTTTCGGATAAGGAGATAGACAATGTGTTTAATAATTTACCTAAGGAAGTTCAGGATGCAACAATTGAAGATATTAAACAAAAATTAAAGAATAGAAAAAAACAGCTTCAGAAATATGCTGCTTCCTATTCTGATGTTTTATCACGTACCGTCATGATAGCCGGAACCGACAAAAAGGATAAGTTTGTACTGAATCATAATGCGAAAAAAAGTATCGAATTAAAAGTGTACCGAATTAAAAAAGAGGGTGAAGAATTGATTTACACTAAAAACTACAGCGATAAAACAACAAAAAATCTTTGGATTTACGGATTGGATGACGAAGATGTTTATGAAGTAAACGGGAATCAAAAATCAAAAATCCTAATTAGATTAATTGGAGGACAAAACAGTGATTCGTATACTATTACGAACGGAAAGAGAGTCAAAATTTATGACTTTAAGTCAAAAACAAATACTTATAATCTTGATAACAAAGCACAAACCAATCTTACGGATGATTATGATGTGAACTTATATAATTTTAAAAAACCTAAATACAATGTGTTTTCAGGTTTGCCAACTGCAGGTTTTAATCCTGATGATGGTGTGAAAATTGGTGTCAATATTAATTACACTGTAAACAATTTCAAACAAAATCCATATACGCAAAGACATGTGGTAAATGCCTATTATTACTTTGCAACCGGAGGTTTTGAGTTACAATATAACTCTCATTTTCCTGGATTGTTAGGTAATTGGGTTATTGATGTGGAAGCAAAATATACAACACCAAACTTTGCCATGAATTACTTTGGATATGGTAATGAAACGGTAAATAATGACCAGGATCTGGGAATGGATTATAATCGTGTCCGTATCCAGAAAATAAGGGCAGCACCTGCAATACGACACGTTGGGCGTTATGGTACTGAATTTACTTTGCAAACAATTTTTGAGCAAATGAAAGTTGAAAATACAGAGGGACGAATTATCAATTCTCCCGGAACAGTAAATCCAACTGTTTTCCAAAACCAGCAATATGGTGGAGCCAGAATGCAATATAGCTTTAAAAATGCCGATTTTAATTCGAAACCAACCTTAGGAATGGGCTTTTTAGTTGCAGGCACCTGGACAACAAATTTGAATGACAGCAAGAAAAACTTCCCAACATTAGAAGGAAATTTGAGTTTTGTTCATAAGATTGATTCGAAAGGAAAATTAGTTTTTGCTACTATTTTTAAAACAAAAGCTATTTTAAACAATAATTACGAGTTTTATCAGGGTGTAACATTAGGCGGTGATAAAGATTTACGTGGTTACAGATATGAACGCTTCTTAGGAAATACTTCTTACTCCCAAAGTACCGATTTGCGTTATACTATTGGTAAAATACGCCGAACTATTGTTCCTTTTACCTATGGAATTTTAGGAGGATTTGACTATGGCCGAATTTGGTTAGATGGTGAAGATTCAAAAAAATGGCACAATGACTTTGGTGGAGGTTTCTGGATAAACGGAATAAATGTAATAACTGCAAGAGTTTCTTATTTCAAATCACCGGATGAAGTAGGCAGGGTCTTCGTAGGTGCAGCTTATAGTTTTTAGACGAAAGTAATGGCAGCTAAAAGTTACAGGTTTTTTTTTTTGTAACGTCCATTTTACGAATTCGCTCATCACTTCGGGCCAGTGTTCCTTATCATAATTTGCAGTTCCGTCTTCGTTTACTTCAAAAAAATTATGTTCTAAGTTTAAATATCTTTTATAAACCAAATTGGTTTTAGAATTCTGAATATAAAATATCGGAACCAAATCGCATAAATCTGAAGCTATGTCGTTTGTTGCATAAGCTAAATAAGTAGGAATTGTAATTTTTAGCCAATCATTTATTTGAGGTCTGGAAAAAGATTTCCAAGGTAATAATGAAGGATCTTTTTTTAGAGAATCATTATTATACGCATCTTTGAACAATTGATATTTATCATTGATTTTTTCATCAGCTTCTTTCCAGCTAATTTTCTTTGTTTCAGCTTCTTTTCTGTAATTTCTTATCAGCTGATCAATTCTTCCAAATGGATTGGCGCCAAATAAACCTAAATGAGTTACATTTTTATTAGAAAGTGTTATTGCTGTTGCAACTTTAGAACCTTGAGAATGACCTGCTACAATGAGTGTTGAATTATCTACCCATTTTTGCTTTCGCAGGTATTTCAAAACGGCATTAGCACGTTGCTGATAATTTTCGAGATAATCAGATTGCATATATTGTTTGTCAAATTCATTAGGATATTCTGAATTTGGAATATAACAATAAGACTCATTAAGGTTTTTTTCTCCAACTATTACAGGTGTCTTGGGCATTGAAATCACCACTATATGATAATTCTGTTTTATTTCCATGATATCAAAATTCGTAATACCTCCACCAATCATCCACACAGGTTCATTTTCAGGTTTTACAAAAAGGGGCATTGGCATTGATCCCTGACAGAATAAAAAAATTGGCTTTTTCATATTTAAAATAGTATCAATTACTATAAAGTCAATACTATCATTTTTTTGCTGTATACTTAAATGAGTTGCCTGATTATTGATTATTATTCCTTTTTGTCCGAAACATATTTGAAATAAGGAAATAAGTGCAATTGTAAATAAATTATGTTTCATAAATAACCGATTGCTGATTACTTTAATTTAAATTCATAAACATTCCCATCCAATTTTCCTGTTTTTTCATCAGCAATAAGCAGGGCATTATTGTCTTTGAAAACAACAGATTCTTTTTGTGAAAAATGATTTAAGCTAATTTCAGTTTGAGTTCCTTTATGAAATAAATCGCCCTGAAAATTTTCGAATAAAACAATTTTGTCATGACTTAAAACCACTATCTTCTTACCATCAGGACTGATTGAAGCACTGGTTAAAACGCAGTGATTGTAATTGTCACAAGTTTTGAACTCCCCTATTTTGGTTGCTATTTGAGTTCCAGCAGCATTCGGTATTTTGTAGATAAATGCCGTTCCGTCAAAACCTTTGCTTCGGTTTTTGGTAAAAAGGTAAAAGTAATTTTGATATTCAAAAAAACCTTCCACATCGTAGAACATTTCTTTTTTCTTTGGAGGGAATTCATTTTGCTCCGGATAGGAGAATGAAACCTTATATTCGGCTAGGGCATTATCTTTATCTAATTCTTTTTTATTGACTTTGTAAATACACAAATCCTGGCGTATATTGTCATTGTTGCCAAAATCCCCAATATATAAATTATCTTTTTTGTCTTTTGTGATGTCTTCCCAATCAATATTTTCTGCGTTTGTGATGGTAATGGTTTTTTCTATTTTGCCTTCAGCATTCAATGCATAAATTTTATTGGCATTTCCACTGTCTTCTAAAGTATATAACAAATCAGATTCAGGGAAATAGATAATTCCGGAAACCTCCTTTAATTTTTTAGGAAGTGAATATATTGTTTTTAAATCATCATTTGATTGTTGCTGGCAAGCTAACAGTATGATTGAAACGGCTAATAAAAGTTGCTTTTTCATATTGGCTAAATTAAATTAGTGTTTTTAAAATTACGGATTATAAATTCAAAGGCGGCAAACATAATGTGTCCCATTGATTTTGCATTTTTAAATTTCATGTCGTTCGTGTAACGATACAATTCCATTTTTAGCTGATTTAGATGTTGGTCTGTTGAAATGGTGTCATGACACATTATGTTCAGTAACTTTTTAATTCTGTTCTCAGCAGAGTGAATTCGCTTAGCTAAAATGGCGCGCTCTTCATCTTTGTATTGTATGATGGAACGCTCTTCCAGTTTTTCCTTAATCAATTTTATCATAGGATAATTTTCCTTGAAAAACTGTGGGCGATATACTTTAAAGTTGCCTTCGTAACATTGCTGGTCAAAATCTATAGGACGAATTTTATAGACAACCTGATCGAAATCATGAATAGGGACAATTACATAATTATAAGCGCGCATGTCACCTAAAAGCCGAATCATGCATCGTTCGTTAAACTTGACAAATTCTTTGGCTATTTGCGATTTTTCGGTTTCTGTGCACGTTTCGAGTAAAGTGTCCATAAAAACATCTCCGGGAATTCCGATGATATGTTCCTCTATTAAAGTATCGTTATAAACCAGGAAATTGATTTTGTCAGGCGAAAGGATATCTTCAAGTTCAAGACCATAAATTCTGGAGGCATCTGCTTTTTTAATATAGAAATGAACATAATTGTCATTAAGAATGTTCCTGACCTTTATCCGGAATGGTTTTGAATTTCCAAAGGTGCAATAATCAATCGCGTCGATGTTAAGAAACTGGATGATTTCGCTATTTCCATCAGAATGTAAAAGAGAATATATTTTCTTAAGGTTTAGATCAATTTCATTTCTTTCAAATTCATTATAATAAACCCTAATCCATAAGGTATCAGTGTCATTTTTGTCATACACATTTACAGAACCTGAAAAGCGCAACAAATCATCATAGAACACAGATACTTTCGAAATTCGTTCGTATCGTTCTAAATAATTTAAAAGAGATTGTGTTAAAGGGTAAGAAGGTTTCTTTAATACCATTAAAGGTTCTGTCATTTTGAATATCTTTATGCAAATTTACATTATTTAAAATGTAACAGTAACAAAAATCAAGTTGAAACGTCTTACTAAAAACTAAAACCGAAATAATTTGGAAACTATACTTACTATTGAAAATCTTTATAAAAGATACGGGCGGATTCAGGCCTTAAAAAATGTATCTTTTGAAATACAAAAAGGGCGCGTTTACGGAATTCTGGGTCCTAACGGAAGCGGAAAATCAACCACTTTGGGAATTGTGCTGAATGTTGTGAACAAAACATCCGGAAATTACAGCTGGTTTGGTGGAACAATGCAAACACATGAAGCTTTAAAAAGAGTGGGTGCTATTATTGAAAGACCCAATTTCTATCCTTACATGACAGCCGAAGAAAACCTAAAACTGGTTTGTAAAATAAAAAGCATCAATTATTCTAAAATAAATGAAAAGCTTGATTTAGTTGGTCTGACCGAAAGGAAAGATAGTAAATTCAGTACTTTTTCGTTAGGAATGAAACAACGTCTGGCAATTGCATCCGCACTTTTAAATGACCCCGAAATTTTAATTTTAGATGAGCCTACGAATGGTTTAGATCCACAGGGGATTCACCAAATTAGGGATATCATCAGGAAAATTGCTTCTGAGGGAACTACTATCTTGCTTGCCTCGCATTTATTGGATGAGGTCGAAAAAGTATGCTCGCATGTAATTGTTTTACGAAAAGGAGAAATCCTTTATTCTGGTTCTGTTGATGGGATGTCAGCTAATGAGGGATTTTTTGAACTTCAGGCAAACGATAATACCGCTTTAAGAACTGCGTTACTTGAACATACTGCTATTGATAGAATTACTGAAGAAGACGGTAAAGTTTTGGTTTATTTGAAATCTGACTTATCGGCTTCAGATCTGAATTTATTTTTATTTTCTAAAAATATTGCATTATGCCATTTAGTAAAACGCAAAAATAGCCTTGAAGCACAGTTTTTAGAATTAACCAAAAGTGCAACTCCAAAAAACAACTAACCATGAACAGACTTATCTCTATAGAATTACAAAAAATCTGGAAAAACAAAGCCAGTAAAGTATTGACACTTACTTATTTTATTCTGCTTTCATTCATTGCTTTGATTGCTTCAATAAAATTTGATTTAGGAATTTTCAAATTTCATTTAGCAGAAATGGGAATTTTCAACTTTCCATATATATGGCACTTCAATAGCTACATTGCTGTATGGTTTAAACTTTTTTTAGCAATTGTGATTGTTTCAATGATGGCAAATGAATATACTTACGGTACTTTAAAACAAAATTTGATTGATGGTTTAACTAAAAAAGAGTTTATTTTATCCAAATTTTTAACAGTAGTAATTTTAGCATTATTTTCGACTATTTTTGTTTTTGTAATGACTATAATTTTAGGATTATCTTTTTCATCTTATACACAATTTGATATTGTTTTTAGTGATTTAAAATATTTAATAGCCTTTTTTGTGAACCTTTTAGGCTTCTTCTCATTTTGTTTATTTACCGGAATCTTGGTAAAGCGATCTGCTTTTGCTTTAGGTTTTATGTTGGTTTGGTTTTTTATTGAACAGTTAATAAAAGGTTTTTTGGCTTTTATGGTTTTTCCTAATAGTAATAATGATTTATATTTCAGTCAATTCCTTCCTTTAGAAGCAATATCAAACTTACTTATTGAGCCTTTTACGAGATTATCAGTAATAAAAACAATTGGAAATCAAATGGGTGTTGAAGGAACTAAAGATTATGGAGTACATTCTCTTTCTGTTTTGATTGTTTTAATATGGACATTTTTATTCATTTACTTCTCGTATAAGTTATTGAAAAAAAGAGATTTGTAATGCAGTAAAAATTATACTAATTTGTCAAAACTAAGTACAAAAAAAGCCATTCAATTTGAATGGCTTTTTTTAGTATACTCAGAATAGAATTAGAATTTGAATCTTTTTCTATCAGTTTCTGTCAAATAGATTTTTCTTAAACGAATAGATTTTGGAGTAACCTCTACATATTCATCTTTTTGAATGTATTCTAAAGCTTCTTCTAATGAGAAAATAATTGGAGGAATAATTCTCGCTTTTTCATCATTTCCGGAAGAACGAACGTTAGATTGTTTTTTCTCTTTTGTTACGTTTACACACATATCATCACCACGAGAGTTTTCTCCAATTACCTGACCTTCGTAAATTTCGGCATTTGGTTCAACAAAAAACTTACCGCGATCCTGCAATTTATCGATAGAATAAGGAATAGCTTTTCCTTTTTCCATAGAAATCAATGAACCTTTGTTACGTCCGGCAATTTCTCCTTTGTAAGGCTCATATCCTATAAAACGGTGTGCCATGATAGCTTCGCCAGCAGTAGCAGTAAGCAATTGATTTCGCAATCCAATAATTCCACGTGATGGAATATTAAATTTTACAATCATACGGTCACCTTTAGTTTCCATACTCAGCATTTCACCTTTACGCATGGTAACAAACTCTACAGCTCTACCTGAAAGACTTTCCGGTAAATCGATTGTTAATTCCTCAATTGGCTCACATTTTTTACCATCAATTTCTTTGATGATAACTTGTGGCTGACCAATTTGCAATTCATACCCTTCTCTTCTCATTGTTTCAATAAGAACAGATAAGTGAAGTACACCACGACCAAAAACCATAAACTTATCAGCAGAATCAGTTTCACCCAATTTCATTGCTAAGTTTTTCTCTAATTCTTTTGTCAAACGGTCTCTAATATGACGAGAAGTTACAAATTTACCCTCTTTACCAAAGAAAGGAGAGTCATTAATTGTAAACAACATACTCATAGTAGGCTCGTCAATATCAATAGTTTTTAAAGCTTCTGGATTTTCAAAATCAGCGATAGTATCTCCAATTTCAAAACCTTCAACTCCAATGATAGCGCAAATATCTCCGGCAATTACTTGTTGAACTTTTTTACGTCCAAGTCCTTCAAAAGTATGAAGTTCTTTGATACGTGATTTAGTTATAGTACCATCTCTTTTTACTAATGAGATTGGCATGCCTTCATTCAAAACTCCTCTTTCTAAACGACCAATAGCAATACGCCCGGTAAATGCAGAAAAATCTAATGAAGTAATCAACATTTGTGGAGTTCCTTCAGAAACTTTAGGAGCAGGTACATTTTCAACAACCATATCCAATAATGCTTCAACATTATCAGTTACGTTTTCCCAATGATCAGACATCCAGTTATTTTTAGCAGAACCATAAACTGTTGGAAAATCCAACTGCCATTCTTCAGCACCTAATTCAAACATCAAGTCAAAAACTTTTTCGTGAACTTCTTCAGGAGTACAGTTTTCTTTATCAACTTTATTGATAACAACACAAGGTTTCAGACCTAAGTCAATCGCTTTTTGTAATACGAAACGAGTTTGTGGCATTGGACCCTCAAAAGCATCCACTAGCAAACATACACCATCGGCCATGTTCAATACACGTTCTACTTCACCTCCAAAATCGGCGTGGCCTGGAGTGTCTATAATATTGATTTTTGTTCCTTTATATTGAACAGAAACGTTTTTCGAAGTAATAGTAATACCTCTCTCGCGCTCTAAATCGTTATTATCAAGAATTAAATCACCTGTATTTTCGTTGTCACGAAATAATTGACAGTGATACATAATTTTATCAACCAAAGTGGTTTTACCGTGATCGACGTGGGCAATAATTGCAATGTTTCTAATAGATTCCATCTGTTATTTTTAATGGGTGCAAAGGTACACTTTATTTTGATATAAAAAACGTTTTAAAGATAGTTTACGTAGTGCCAACCAATTAGTTTAAAAAAAAAGATTATAAATTAGTTTTTAAAAATGTATGATTTTATTGAAATTTGCTTAAAATACTTATATTTGAGTAATGAAAAGTAAACCAAAACAAATCACACTAATTTACATTATCATTTCTTTATTTGTGGCCATTTTGTGTCATAAATTCTTTATTAGCTGTAATTTGAAAATGGGATATTATTATTGCGCTTTTGTAAAAGATATCATATTTATTCTTTTAACGGGGTTACTTTTTAATTTCGTACTCAATAAAAATGAAAGCAGGAACAAATCTATTTTGAAAAAAATGGAATCTGCTAACGAAGAGATTAAGGAATCTAACGAAAAGTATGATATAGTTGCGAAAGCCACAAGTGATACTATATGGGATTGGAAGATTCAGGAAGATTATATGATATGGAACAAGGGTATTGAAACTGTTTTTGGCTACAAATATGATGATGTAGGTTTGACATCAAGTTGGTGGTTTGATAAAATACATCCCGAAGATTCTATAAAAATGTCTGTCAGATTGTATTCTTTTATTGAACGAAAAACTCAAAATTGGCAGGATCAGTACCGTTTCAGGTGTTCAGATGGTACTTATAAATATGTATTAGACAGAGGATTTCTTTTAAAAGATGAAAATGGTAAAGGAATCAGGATGATTGGGGCTATACAGGATATTACCAAACAAAAGGAGGAAGAACAGAGACTTAAGCTTTTGGAAACCGTAATTACTCAATCAAAAGATTCTATTGTAATTACAGAAGCTAATTCTGCACATAGCAGAATTCCAAAAATTGTTTATGTAAATCCTGCTTTTTCAAAAATGTCAGGCTATACATCTGAGGAAGTTTTAGGAAAATCACCAAAAATCTTTAAAGGGCCTAAATCTAATATTGCAGAGTTAAAAAAACTTTTAAATGCAATTAAAAATGGCGAAGAGTGCTTAATTGAAACAATAAATTACAGTAAATTAAAAAAAGAATATTGGGTTCGTTTATCCATGATACCAATTTTTAATCCTGAAGGTGATATTTCTCATTGGATTTCTATACAAAGAGATATTAGTGAAGAAAAGAAACTCGAAACTGAAAAAGAACATTTAATACGGGAATTAACACAAAATAATAATGATTTAAAACAATTTTCATATATTACATCACATAATCTAAGAGCCCCATTATCTAATTTAATTGGTTTGTTGAATTTAATAGAAGATATATTTATAGAGGATACTGAACTGGAAGAAATACTGAATGGTTTTCATAAGTCGACTCATCTGCTAAATGAAACAATTAATGACTTGGTAAAAGTGATCATCATTAAAGATAATCATTCGATGCAAAAAGAGAAAGTGTCTCTTGATGAAGTTTTTGAAAATGTATTCAGCCAGTTATCTTTTCAGATAGAAATGCATAAACCCATAATAAACCTAAAATTAGATAAAGTACCTTTGTTGAATACGAATAAAGCTTATATTGAAAGCATATTGTTGAACTTAATGACCAATTCCATTAAATACAAATCAGAAAACAGGAAATTGGAAATAACAGTTACGGCTGAACAAATTGATGAAAATATACACTTAACATTTAAAGATAACGGAATCGGAATTGATTTAGAAAGAAATAAGGAGAAGGTGTTTGGACTATATCAAAGATTTCATAATTATCCCGATAGTAAAGGACTTGGTCTGTATTTGGTGAAGTCACAAGTTGAATCAATGGGAGGGAAAATTAGTGTTGAAAGTGAAGTGAATAAAGGAACACTATTTACCTTAACGTTTAAAAATTAATAACATGCTTGAACAGATTTTATGTGTCGATGATGATCCAATCACATTGATGTTGTGTAAAAAAGTTATTGAAAAAGCTTCATTTTCGGCAGAAATAATTACGGTCCAGAATGGAGAGGAGGCTTTGAACTTTTTTAATGAATTGAAAAATAATAAAAATAGTTTCAAAAAGCCACAACTTATTTTTCTTGATTTAAATATGCCTATTATGGGAGGCTGGGAGTTTCTGGATAATTTTACCTCTTCTGATTATGAAGAATTTAATTCTATAGGAATAATAGTATTATCATCTACAATTAATCCGGAAGATCAGGCAAAAGCGAAAAAATATCCAGCTGTTATTGATTTTCTTTCAAAACCTATATCAAAATCAATGTTGGAATATTTAAAAAACAAGATGGACTTATAAAATAAAACCTTAATTATGTGTGTAATTAAGGTTCGATTTTATGTTAAAAATAATATTTTAACAATTATTAACTTTTTTCTTCCTTATTAAAGTAGACTAAGTAGTAATACATTTGTTTCTCTTCGTCCCATCCTTTTTCTACATATTTTTCAGCACTTTCAGGATTAATGAAATCCATCTTGATCTGAATATGAGTATCTAAATTTATAACGTTCTTAATTGATTTTCTTGCGTCAGAAACTGCTGCATTGGCAATTGGAAATGAAGTAATATCTTCAATACTGTATTTTTCTCCTTTGTCAACCTTATAGTTTTTAAATTCGGGAATCAAATCAGGATTGTCCAATACTTCATTTAAAAAATTCGTTTCTTCAAACTGATCATTTTTTGCGAAATAGTTCACAGACCGATTCATAAACATTACCTCTTCCTTTTTATCTTCTGCTGGCAAAACAACATCTTTTGCGAAGTTTTGGCAGAATTTTAAGTATTTTTTAGTGATGAAATTTTCATCTTCAAAAGCATCAACAGATAAAAAATGTTCTAACCAGTAACGGGCATCGTAACGGTTGCTGTCTACAGTTAAAATTTTATATCCCTCTTCTTTTTTATAATTAAAAATCAGACAGCCTTTATCTAGTTTGCTCAGGTTGATTCCTTGTTGTAAAATCATTTCAAGATTGCTGTCTTTTTCTTCAAACTGTAAAAAATCAGATTGTAATTCACTTTTAAAAACCCCAATAGCATCAACGACATTATTGTCAATACTCAAATTCGTCAAATAGGTGACATAAACTTCTCCATTTTTAATGTGTGGATGGTTTGACTGTTCGAATAAATGGGTAGTGATATTTTTAGAAACCTCTTGCAGTTTACTCGGATTGTTAAAAATTTCCGTGGCATATTTAAACATGTCGTTATAATCCAAATCGACTTCGTGTGCAAACTGATAATAGTTTTCTTCTTTCTCTCTAAATGGTTTAAAAAAGTACTCTTTTATTAAAGGCACGATTTCGTCATTTAAATTAAAAGGCTGTTCCGATAAAAAAATAGCCTCATTTCTGCTTTTATTTCCTACGCGATGGATTGCAAGCGTCTCGATGTGGGTGTTGAAAAGGTTTATCATGTTTTTTAATATTTCCAGATGAAAGAGCCAAGAAGAAAGACAGCATTAAAGTCTTTACTCTTGGCTCTTGATTCTTAATTTGTTATTGTTTAATTCCAATTCTCCTCAAACCCAAAATCTTCAAAGGTGTCATCACCTTCGAACATATCCAGGTCTTCTTCGTCAAGATCATCTTCAAATTCTCCATAGATATCATCATGCATATCGGCTTCAAAACTTTTTTCGCCTGAATCATCGGGCATTTCTCCGTGTGAAAATAAAGTTTCAGGATAAGGCGCTCCGGCAATCTGATCTTCAATAGCGGCCAATTCAACCAGAAAAGTCCACATATTAATAAAATCATACACGTAGATAATCTTGGTATTTTGTTGATCTAAAATATCAGATAATTGATAATCGCTCATGGTCTTTTGTTCACCAGGAACATCTCCTGTATCAAAAAGCGGAATTTCATCTTCCTGATTCCATGTTTCATCGCAGGTATAAAACGAGGCAACTTCCATTCCGTCAAAACCAAAAGCGTTAAAAATGGCATTATGTAAATCCTCAAGAGTATCGTCTTCAAGAATTGCAATGTCTCTAAATATGTCTTCTTCGGCGTCCAGAATAACTCTAAATTTATAAACCATATTCTTTGTATTTATTGAAAAGTCAAAGGTAAAATATAAATTATGATTTATGAATTGGTAATTACGATTTGTTGAAAAGATTTTAAAGAAAATCAGACTTAAAAATTCTCAGTTATTTACGAGTCAGTCTTTTTCTGATTTTTTGATAATGTTTGTAGGTGCTGTGGCTTGGATAACTTCGGCTTGAAGTCATATTGTTAAAAATTAAGGCAGTCAGAAATAAAATAAAAACTCCAATTAATACAGGAGAGAGTACATACATATACCCAAGATCTTTAATTTTATCTGAACCAATTACAGCAATAAGGGCAGTTGCACCACCAGGAGGATGTAGCGTTTTAGTAATCTGCATCAAAATTATCGCAAGTGAAACAGCCAGAGGAGCTGCAATCCAGATAATATCCGGAGCTATTTTATGGACAGTAACGCCAATAAAAGCAGAAATAATATGACCACCAACCAAATTTCGGGGTTGGGAAAATGGACTTTGAATAATTCCATAAACCAAAACGCTTGAAGCTCCAAACGATCCGATTAAATAAACGGCATCGTTTCCTGAAAAATGTATGGACTGAATGTATGCCAGAATTCCAATTCCCACAAAAGATCCCAGAAAAGACCAAAATTGTTCTTTATAATCTATTAAAGTTTCCTTGTAAAGGATGTAGCGTGTTTTTCGGTATCCTCTTTTTATTTTTTGAACGGGCATGGCTTCCTATTTTAATAAACTTGGAGAATATGTGTAAACTGTAAAGGGATAAATCATTTTTGCAGTATATTTTGAGATTAGGCAAACGACCATAATTGGAAGAAATAGAGTGTAATCATTTGTTAATCCACAAACTAAAAAGATAGCTGTGAACGGCGCATGGATACTCGCACTTAAAACTGCCGCCATACCAATAATCATAAAGTTAACCGGAATTACATTTGCATAAAAAAATGTATTTAAAATAGAAGCAAGCAATAACCCTAAAAACGCCCCAATAAAAAGACTCGGTGCAAAAACACCTCCATCACCTCCGGAAGCAAGTGTTATAGAAGTTACGATTGGTTTTAAAATTAAAATCCCAATAAAAGTAAAAGCTAACGTTATCGTCAATGGAATTTCTGATGGATTTAAAAAAATTACTTTTATGGCATGATATCCTTCTCCGTATAATTGCGGAAAAATAAATAGAGAACTACTCAAAACAACAGATCCTAACAGGATTTTGTAGTAATGAGTTTCGATTTTTCCAAACTGGGATTTAAAAAATAATACGCAACGTGTTAAGTAAACAGAATTCATTCCGGACAAAATTCCCAAAAGGATAAAATAAGGAATTGCTTTTAAATGCCATGTCGTGATAGAAACGGTAAATAAGGGTGCTTCTTTTAAAATAGAAAGTAAACCAAAAGCTATTGAAACTGCGATTACATTGGATATGATAAATGCACGTGTTACCTTTCGTGAAATAACTTCGACAGCAAATAAAATTCCGGCTATTGGGCTGCTGAATAAAGCAGTAACACCAGCTGCAACTCCAGCACAGATTAATTCGGTTTTATATTGACGAAAAACGTTTTGTTTTTGTTGGGCAACAGAACCTATTGTAGCTGTTGCAACTACGGTAGAAACTTCGATTCCGGTTGATCCACCGAAAATAACAGTTAATAATCCATTTATAAAGTGGGATGGAATTTTATAGGAAGGCAGGTTTTTTGATTTTGATTGTGTACTTTCAAACACTTCCTTGATACCTTTGTTTTCTTTTTTTCTGAAAAGATATTGTCTCAGGAAATAAATAACAGATAATCCGAAAACAGGAAATAAGATATAATAAAGTGGATTTGCCGTTACTTCATAAAAGAAAATTTCTTCGTAATATTCGGTAATTTTTTTAAGTGAAATTCCTAAAAAAGCAGATAGAAACCCAATTAAAATAGAAACAATGACTAATTTTTGGAAAACAATAAGTTGATGATTTTTCTTGATTTGGGTCGTTTTATTCATCAGAGTTGAATTTACATATCGCAGGATTTTATTTGCGATTTCACAAAATTAGGCAATCATATTCATTTTATAATAGATTTTGCTCTTTATAAAATGTTAAATTTAAAATTAACGCTCATAAAACTCAATAGGCAATTCATCAGGATCAGCAATAAATTTGAGGCGTGTTTCTGTAATTTCATCAGTTCGAATAGGTTCTGATTTGATGTGTTTTGTATTTAAAAATGCAATGGTTTCATCTAAATCAGTGACCTCAAAAGCCAAATGACGCAACCCAACGGCTTCTGGTCCCGAAGGTCGTTTCGGTGGATTTGGAAACGAAAATAATTCAACAATATAATTTCCATTCAAGGATAAGTCCAGTTTATACGACTGGCGCTTTTCACGGTAAATTTCCCTAATAATAGTCAGTCCTAAAACCTCGGTGTAAAAACTTTTGGATTTTTGATAATCAGAACATAAAATCGCAATGTGATGAACTTTATTTATGGTAAGCATTATATTTTGATTCAGGTTCCTGATTTAATTTACGAATTACTTTTGCAGGGTTTCCTACGGCCAATGAATTGTCGGGAATGTCTTTTGTTACCACAGATCCGGCACCAATTACACAGCCGTTTCCAATAGTTACACCAGGACAAATCACAGAATTTCCGCCAATCCAGCAATCATCTCCAATATAAATTGGTAATGCATTTTCTAATGATTTACGCAATACGGCGTCAAGCGGATGGGTTGCTGTATAAATTTGAACGTTTGGAGCAAAAAACACATTTGAGCCTATAGTTACCGGCGCACAATCCAATACAACACAATTAACATTAAAATAAACGTTATCACCGCAAGTAATGTTATACCCATAATCGCAATGAAATGGAGGTTCTATATAAAAACTTTTGCCAGTATTGGGGAGTAATTCTCTTAAAATTTCCTGGGCTTTTTTGGTCAGCCGATATTCGGTTACATTTAATCGGTGTAATAAGTTTTTGGCTTTTCGGCGCTCCTTTACTAAAACCGAATCCATAGCTATATAATATTCTCCGGAAATCATTTTTTCTTTTTCTGTTTTCATATAGAAATCTTGTATATTTTTTATTTAAGCATTCTGTTTTTTATTAATTCAATATTTTTAATTGAGTTAACAGGCGCTATTTTTATAGCTTTATTGCCTTTTGCGAGATAAAAATAGTATACACTATTTGAATTTATTATAAAAACATCTTCAGATTCTCCAGTACTGTAATTGAGTTTATAGTCATACTTTAATTCTTTTTTTTCTATTTTTTCAGAAAGAAAATAACCTCCGCCAAGTCCAAATCCAAGAAAAAGAGATATTAAAATCGAACACAGAGTTCTTATTGAAATGATGACGTATTCATTTTTTATTTCATCTTCCGGTAGTAAGGACTTTGCTTCAATACTTGTTTTTTTTAATTCAAAAGCTTTCTGAACCCATTTCTTATGGTCGTATTTTAACAAGAGTTTAGGTAATTGATAATGAACTATGAATATTAAAATGATAGCAATCATAAATATAGGATGCGAAGTTATTGTCGCTATCGGACTAATTAAAATATCCATGATTGATGAATATGGAATAATGTTTATACCTAATTGATAATAGTATACACTTTCCTTGATTATCCCTAAAATCACAAGAAAAAGATAACCTAAAGGAAGTAATGTCTGTAATTTTTCAATGTTTCTCATTATCTTCTTTATTTTAAAGTAACTTTTTTAAAATAACAATTTGTCCTAAATGATACACATCATGCTGAATAATACCGTGAATGTGTTCATAAGGTGTGATTATTATTGGCGTATATCTTTTCGAAATCTGCATCATCAAAATCCTCAAAAAATGTATTCCAGGATTCTTGTGATTTTGATAAACTTTGGAGTGATTGTTCCCAGGCGGCTTCAGACGGATCTAATACAGGTACAAAATAATTATGATCAGGAGTTATGATTATTTCTCCCTGAACCCGTTTTAAAATATTTCTCCTCCATTGAATAAGATGATTGACAATCTCCCAAATCGTATTTAGATTTGGGTTTATTTTATTGTATGCCTGTTGTGCAGTTACATTTTTTAAAGTATCTTCTAAGGTAACCTCCAACCAGGGATTTCCATTATAAATGGATTGGTATAAATTTGAAATTCTGTTACTTTCTGACATAATAAAGAGTTTTAAAAATCACAAAAGCTAAGATACAAATAAGTATTTTACAACTCATCCCCAAAATTCTACAATTGGGTTATTATATATTTTTTAACAAGAATGATTAAAATACATTTGCTACATCAAAACCAAATGTTATGAAAACCAATTTTACATTATTTTTATTATTACTCACAGTTGTAACTTTCGCCCAAAGTACAATTTCAGGTAAAGTGGTCGATCAAAAAGGAAAACCTGTTCCTGGCGCTAATATTTATATTGACGGAACTTATGATGGAGCAACAAGTTCAGATACAGGAGAATTTTCGTTTGAAACAACTTCCACAGGAAATCAGTTTATTGTTGTGAGTTTTTTACTTTATGAAACATTTAAAAAAGGAATTGATGTTGCCAATTTTAAAGACCAGATAGTAAAACTAAGAGAAAATGTAAATGCACTTGACGCTGTAGTGATTACTGCCGGAACATTGGAATCCGGAGATAAAGCAAGAGTTTCAGTTTTAAAACCATTAGATATAGTAACTACTGCCGGTTCTGCCGGAAATATCATTGCCGCTTTACAGACTTTACCAGGAACACAAACTGTTGGTGAAGACGGGCGTTTGTTTGTTCGGGGGGGAGAAGCCAGCGAAACCCAGACTTTTGTTGACGGTATTCGGGTAGCTCAGCCATACGGAGCGACAACAAATAATTTACCAACAAGAGGCCGTTTTTCTCCTTTTTTGTTCAGTGGAATTGCTTTTTCAACAGGGGGATATTCAGCTGAATATGGTGAAGCATTATCAAGTGTTTTATTGCTGAATACACAGGACGAACCAGATATGAACAAAACAGATATCTCTTTAATGACTGTTGGTTTAGGAGTAGGAAATACGCAGAAATGGAAAAAAAGTTCATTCAGTATCAACACAGCTTACATCAATTTAGCACCTTATCAGGCTGTGATTCCACAAAATGTAGATTGGAATAAGCCGTACCAGTCTTTATCCGGAGAAACAGTTTATCGTTATCATTTTACTAATGGAATTTTTAAATTATATGCTGCTTTTGATGCTTCAAAGTTTGATCTGAATCAAAAAAATATCAACTTCGAAGATAAAATCAGAACCGATTTGAACAATAATAATTTTTATCTGAATGCGTCTTACAAAGGAACTTTTGGAACAGGCTGGCAATTGACATCTGGAATGAGTTATGGCTACAGCAAAAATAAAATCAAATTTAACGTAAGTGATATTGATAATGATGAAAATGCCGCCCAGTTAAAATTGAAATTGAGAAAAAATGTCTCTGATTATTTCAAACTATCTTTTGGTGCCGACTATTTTATTACCAAATTCAATGAAAATTTCAATGACAATGTTTCGGTTCAATCTGCAACCGGTTATGATTCCAATATTGGGGCTTTTTATGCGGAAGGCGATATTTTGTTTTCGAAAAATCTGGCTGCAAAAGTAGGTTTACGATTTTCGAATAACAGTTTATTAGACGAAACCAATATTGCTCCAAGGGCTTCTATAGCTTACAAAATTTCTAAAAGCAGTCAGTTTTCTTTTGCTTATGGAGATTTTACTCAGACGCCTATGGTGGATTACATCAAATATTCAAAATTCCATCAATTTGAAAGTGAAAAAGCAAGCCATTATATTTTAAACTATCAATTTACTAAACCGGGACAAACCTTCAGGGCCGAAGCCTATTATAAAGAGTATCGCAATCTGGTGCAATACGATACACAGGATATTCAGTATAATTCGGTTTTCAATAACAATGGATCGGGTTATGCAAAAGGATTGGACTTGTTTTGGAGAGACAGTAATTTGTACAAAAATCTTGAATATTGGATATCCTATTCTTTCATCGATTCAGAACGTCAATACAAGAACTTTCCAACAATGGCGACACCTAATTTTATTGCTAATCATAGTTTATCTATTGTAACCAAATATTTCATCACCGACTGGAAATCGCAGATAGGTTTTACAAACAGCTATAGTTCAGGACGTCCATACAATGATCCAAACCAGACACAATTTATGAACGGTAAGACAAAATCATACAATAGCCTGAGTTTTAACTGGGCCTATTTATTGACGACTCAAAAAATCCTTTATTTCTCTGTTTCAAATATATTAGGAAGCCAGAATGTTTTTGGATATGATTATGCCAGAACACCTGATGGGAACGGAGTTTACCAACGACAAGCCGTTTTACCAACTGCGGACAGATTTTTCTTCGTAGGTTTCTTTTGGACGATCAGTAAAAACAAAAATGAAAATCAGTTGAAAAATTTATAGTTTCTGAGTTCCTAAGATTCTAAGCTACTAAGAAAAAACTTAGCACCTTATGAAATCAGAATCTCACAACCTAAAAAAACAATTCAGTCATCAAATTCGACAACTGAGTATTATTTAATTTTAAAACAGCTAAAACCAACATACTTTTGAAGTATAAATTAATTGAGTTTCAATCATCAAAAAATAATAATTAAAAACAAGAAATCATGACCAAAATTATTACAGCAATCACTTTATTTATTTGCAGTTTAGTAGCTGCACAGACACAATTTGAGCAAGGAATGGGAAAAGCCATGGGCCTTTGGAAAGATGGAAAAACGGCTGAAGCTTCGGCAATGTTCGAAAGAATTGCAGCAGCAGACAAAACAAGTTATCTGCCAAATTATTATGTAGCCTTGATCAATACGACATCAGCTTTCACTGAAAAAGACAAAACCAAAATCGAATTGTTATTGACAAAAGCACAGGATGCTTTAGATGTTGAAATGATCAAAGATCAAAATAATGCAGAGTTACATGTATTACAGGCCTTAATTTACACAGGCTGGGTAGTTGCTGATCCGATGACCAACGGAATGACATATTCGGCTAAGGTAATGGAGTCTTACGCTAAAGCAAAAGCAATAGATCCTAATAATCCGAGAGCCGTTTTTGGAGAAGCTGATTATCAGTTAGGAGGGGCAAAATGGACAGGTGTTGATACCAAACCGCTTTGTGTTGAGGTTGATAAAGCTATCGAACTTTTTGCTACTTTTAAACCGGAAACTTCTTTTTCTCCAAAATGGGGATTAGAAAGGGCGTTGGAAGCACAAAAAAACTGCAAAAAATAAAACGAATCTAAGCTGATTATAATGAAAGATTATAGAAATACATTTTCTGATTTAAAAAGTGGAACAATAGTCTGTTTCAAGATTTCTTTAATCTTTACGATAATATTTTCAGCTTTCCTGGGTGCCGATTTAAATGTTAGGAATGTTTTACTGACATTTTTGTTAAGCTGCCTTTATTCTTTCGGACTTGGTTTTGGAAATGGTTTTATCAATGTCTTTTTGGATAAAAAATGGGACTGGCTGGAACAAACTAATTTAAGGGTTTATTTTGGAATTCTGGTCACAATTTTATATACTGTTCCTGCAGTTTTAGGTGTTAATTTTATTGTTTTTGTAGTTGTGCAAAATCTGCCTTTAGAAAATTTTTTCAGCGAAAGAATGGTTTGGGTACATCTGTTTTATATCATTTTATCATTGGGAGTTTCCACTTTTATGCAGGCCAGAAGCTTCATGGTGAAATGGAAACAGGCATCAAAATTTGAAGTTACACAACAAAAGATTATTGCAGGAACGGCAAATGCTAAATTCGAAAGCTTAAAAAATCAAATCGATCCGCACTTCCTTTTCAACAGTTTGAATGTATTAAGTTCTCTGATTGAGGAAAACCCGGATAATGCACAGCGTTTTACCACTTCCTTGTCTAAAATTTATCGTTACGTTTTAGAACAAAAAGACAAAGAACTGGTTTCTGTAGAAGATGAACTATCATTTGCAAAAACCTATATGAATCTGCTGAAAATGCGTTTTGAGAACAGTTTGTTTTACGAATTGCCAAAAGAAAACATCAATCCGGATGCAAAGGTCGTTCCGCTCTCTTTACAGCTTTTACTTGAAAACACAGTCAAACACAATATTGTAAGTGAACAGAAGCCTTTGCATATCCGAATTTTTATTGACGGCGATTATTTAGCGATTCAGAATGATTTTCAGAAGAAAGAAGTTTTACAGGACAGGCAGGGAGTGGGACTTCAGAATATAGTAAATCGTTACGGAATCATCACTAACAGAAAAGTGGTGATTGAACAAAACGAAAAAAATTTCACAGTTAAGATTCCGATTTTAACCAAACAAATAACAGTTATGGAAACAAATGCAGATTATAGTGACGAAAACAAAGCCTATTTCAGGGCTAAAAAAAGAGTAGAAGAATTGAAGGGCTTTTACGGTAACCTGATTTCATACTGTTGTGTGATTCCGTTTCTGGTTTTTATAAACTTATGGGTCTCGCCAGGTTTCCATTGGTTCTGGTTCTCTGTTTTTGGATGGGGATTTGGAGTTGTAATGCATGCTTTTAAGGTTTTCGGTTACAGCTCAAATTGGGAAGAACGAAAAATAAGAGAGATTCTGGAAAAAGAAAACAATAAACAAACCTGGAAATAATATGGAACCAAGTTATACTGAAGCGGAACGTTACTATCAGGCACAAAAGAGAGTGAAAGAAATTAGGGAGTTTTATGAACATTTGACCGTCTATCTGCTTTGTAACCCAATAGTCATTGTTGTCAATGTTATGACTTCGCCTGGATATTTATGGTTTATTTGGTGTGTATTAGGCTGGGGATTTGGAGTTGTGATGCACGGACTGAAAGTTTTTAGGATTTCACCAGTTTTTAATAAGGATTGGGAAGAACGAAAAATAAGAGAGATTCTGGAAAAAGAAAACAATAAACAAATCTTGAAATAATGATGGAGTCAGATTTTTTTGAAGCAAAACGTTATCATCAGGCCCGAAAAAAGGTAAAAGAAATGAGAATGTTTTACGAACATTTAACTGTTTTTATCCTGGTAAGTATAATTCTGATTGTTGTAAATTTTATGACTTCACCAGAATGTTTATGGTTTATTTGGTGCTGGCTGGGCGGTGTAACAGGAGTAATTATACATGGATTGCAAGCTTTCGGAATTTCACCAGTTTTTAATGCGGATTGGGAGGAACGGAAGATATTGGAGATTTTAGAAAAAAACAATAATAAAAACATTCGAAATAATGAAGCCAAACTTTAATAATGACCTGCTGCAGGAAGATGAACTGTATAAAATAGCCAGTAAAAAAGTTGTAAAACTAAAGGCTTTTTATTCACATGCTTTTATGTATATCATTGGTGTTATAGTCTACATATTGAAAGAATATTTTGGAGCTCCTTTTAATTTTTTCCCAATACAGTATATTAACGGATTTGTAATGGGTATCTGGACAACAGTATTCTTAATTTCGGCCATAGACGTATTCGCTACCCATAAGATTTTTGGAGATGAATGGGAGGAACGAAAAGTAAAAAGCATATTAGAGAAAAAAACAGAAAAACAAAAATGGGAGTAATCATGGAAATAAATTATAACGAAGAAGATAAATATTATCTGGCCAAAAAGAAAGTTGAGGAATTAAAAGGATTTTACGGAAATTTAACTGCTTTTATTGTAGTAAATATTGTTTTAATTTTTATCAATTTGTACACATCACCCAACCATTTATGGTTTTATTGGCCCTTAATGTGGTGGGGAATAGGAGTAGTATTTCATGGTATGAAAGTTTTTAATATATTTCCGGTTTTAGGTAAAGGCTGGGAGGAAAGAAAAATCCAGGAAATGATGGACAAGGAAAAAGAGAATAAAAACAAATGGCAATAATTTTAATTATAATAAAATGGGACAATTTAGAAAACGAATGTACGAGGAACATGCACATAAGTTTAGCACGGATGACCACTACAACATAGCATACAAAAAAGTAAAAAGAATCAAAGGATTTTATTCACATCTTAGAATATATCTTATAATCAATGTGCTGATCATTATTTCAAACCTCAATAGGGACTTTTTTGGAAGTTCATTCAATGAAAATGGATTATCAGAGTGGCATATCTATTCTACTGCTATTTTTTGGGGAATCGGTTTACTGGCACACGGATTATCTGTTTTTGGAAGAGACATATTCTTTGGTCATGACTGGGAAGAAAAAAAGATTCAGGAATATATGGATAAAAGCGATAATCAAAATAAATGGCAGTAATTTTACATTAATTTTTTTAAATTTTGCATTTTAATACATGACCACATTAATTATAGAAGACGAAAAACCGGCAGCAAGATTATTACAGCGAAAACTGGAGAAACTGGAAATTGTCGTAGAAACCATGTTACACTCTGTAGAGGAGTCCATTCATTGGTTTCAAAATAACGAACATCCGGATTTGATATTTTTAGATATTCAGCTGTCCGATGGTTTGTCATTTGAAATCTTTGAAAAAACAGATATTAAAAGTGCTATTATTTTTACTACCGCATATGATGAATACGCCTTAAAAGCTTTTAAACTGAATAGTATTGATTATCTTTTAAAACCTATTGATGAAGATGATCTGGAAGTAGCGGTTACTAAATTTAAAGCAAGATTGCCTAAAACACCATTTGAGAATCAAAATCTTCAGCTTGATTTTGAACAGATAAGAAAAATGCTGTCAAATCCTTTTGAGAAAAACTACAAAAAGCGCTTTACGGTCAAAATTGGTCAGCATTTAAAAGTTATTACTTCAGATGAAATCGAATGCTTTTTCAGTGAAAACAAAGGAACGTACATTCATACTTTTGATAATCGAAATTATTTAATTGATTCGACTTTGGAAATTCTGGAACAGGAATTAGACATGAAAGACTTCTTCCGCGTAAGCAGAAAATTTATTGTGCCGCTTCAGGCAATTAAAGAAATTCAGGTGTATACTAATTCCCGCTTAAAAGTAATTTTGCCTACTTACAAAGAAGATGAGGTTATCGTAAGCCGCGAGAAAGTACAGGATTTTAAAGGCTGGCTGGGATAGGTTTTTTAGCCTCCAAAATCATGTAAAACTGAATTCCAAATAGGACAGAGGCCAATACCAAATGTATCGCCTGACTTCCAAAAGGAAAATCAAAATATGCCATAGCTATTCCGGTTAGAATTTCAATTCCAATTAACAAAAGAACCCATTTTTGTTTCGAGAAACCTAACGCTAATTTAGTATTTCTAACATAAAGATAAAGATTTACAAATAGAACCAAAATAGAGAAGGACCGGTGAATGTAAAATGTGATGGAAGGATCCTGAAGCCAAAGAATACTTTCGATTAAACCATTTTTCACCTGTTCATCTACAAATTGGCGTACTTGGGTTCCAATTGCAATCTGAATTAAAGTCAGTAAAAGGGACAATAAGAGAATGTTTTTGAAATTTGTATTGTGTTTTACAGCAGCTAATTTTGGTTTTGCTAATTGAATAATATATAAAATTACGGCAACAATTACCAAAGCCATAATCATGTGAACCGTTATCTTTATCGGATTTAATACCGAGTAAACCACTTTTGCTCCCAACCATCCCTGAAAACCCATTAAAAAAACCACTAGCCACGAAAGCAATGTTATTTTTTTATTTTCTTTCCAAAATTTAAAAGAGACAATCGCCATGATAAAACAGGCCAATCCGGCTAAAGCTCCAAACAATCTGTTGATATATTCAATCCAGGTATGCAGCGGATTAAAAATAGCATAATCGTGTTTAGTATATTTTTCCCAATGTGAACCATCAAAACCAGCCTGAGTAGTGAAATTGTCTTTGGCTACCAACAAGGTTTCATCTTTTATAATTACCTGTCCTTTTTCAAAAATACGATTGGGTTCCCAGGTCAGTTCTTTCAATTCAGTTGGCGGAATGTAATATCCAAAACATTTCGGCCAGTCCGGACAGCCCATACCGGAACCTGTCATACGAACCAAAGCTCCTGCAACAATTACTAAATAAACTAAAACTAATGCTGTTTTTGCGATTGTAGGAAAATGTTTTTTCATTCTGTTCCGATTAATTCGATTTCGTTTTTTATTTTAGAAATTCTTCTTAAATAGAATTTCAGGAAAAATAGATTTATTAAAATACTGAGAGGAAATATTATGGAGCCAAAAATAATCCTGGAAGTATATGTGTTATTATCAATATTTACACCTAATTGATTAATTATAAATGGGCTCGTTGTAAACGCTGCTAGTAAGAAAATTATTATGCATGGTAAAATAACACTCATCAAAAAATAAATTAATCTATATTTAGCTCGCTTATTTTTAATAGATGTTACTTTTTTTAAAAAGCGATAGTTAGGATATATAATTATCGTTAAAAGTAAAAAAAGAAAAACTGCACCCAAAACATCCATTATTTTTTTGGTATTAAGTTTAGTTTTTCTGCTCGTTTTATTATAAAATCATAAGCCGCCTGATATTCATTAGGAATATCACCTTCTAAAATAGCTTCTTTTACAGCTTCTTTTAAAACGCCAATTTCACGGGAAGGTTTCAAATCGAACATTTCCATAATTTCCTCGCCTGAAATTGGCGGTTGAAATTTCCGAACATGATCGCGTTCCTCCACTTCAACAATTTTCTGACGGACGATTTCAAAATTTTTATGGTATTTTTTAAACTTCGATGGATTCTTGGTTGTAATATCCGCTTCGCATAAAGTCATTAAATTTTCTACATCCTCGCCAGCATCAAAAACCAAACGTCGTACAGCGCTGTCAGTCACAATATCCTGCGCCAATACAATGGGACGTGAACTCATAATGACCATTTTTTGCACAAATTTCATTTTGTGATTCAATGGCATGTGCAAACGTTCGAATATCTTTTTAGCCATTTTTCCGCCTAAGAATTCGTGTCCGTGAAAAGTCCAGCCTTGTTTTTTATTAAAACGTTTGGTTGGCGCTTTTCCAATATCATGCAATAAAGCCGACCAGCGTAACCAGACATCATCTGTATTAGGGCAAATATTATCCACAACTTCCAGCGTGTGATAAAAATTGTTTTTATGTGTATGACCTTCAATTTCTTCTACCTGATTCAAAGCGGTTAATTCAGGTAAAATAATATCTAAAAGCCCTGTTTGGTATAAAAGTAAAAATCCAACAGAAGGCTTGTCTGTTGAAAGAATTTTGTTCAGTTCATCAACAATTCGTTCTCCTGAAATAATTTTAATTCTTTCAGCATTTTTTGTTATAGCATCAAGAGAGTTTTTTTCGATTTCAAAACCCAATTGATTCGCAAAACGTATTGCACGAAGCATTCGCAAAGGATCGTCAGAATAAGTGATACTCGGATCCAAAGGTGTTTTGATGATTTTGTTTTCAAGATCTGCTAATCCGTTAAAAGGATCAGAAAGATTTCCGAATGTCTTTTCGTTTAACGATAAAGCTAAAGCATTAATGGTAAAATCCCGACGATTTTGGTCATCTTCCAAAGTTCCGTTTTCTACAAGAGGATTTCGGCTTTCAAAATTATAGGATTCTTTTCGGGCTCCAACAAATTCAATATCAGTATCTTCGAAACGTAACATTGCAGTTCCGTAGGTTTTAAAAACCTGTACTTTCGGGTTTTTAGGAAGAAGCTGCGAAACTTTTAAAGCCAATTCGATTCCGCTTCCAACAGCCACAACATCAATGTCTTTTTTAGTACCACGATTTAAAAGCAAATCACGAACAAAACCTCCAATAACGTAACTTTCAACGTTGAGTTCCTGAGATGCCTGCGAAATTATTCCGAAGATTTTATGTTGTAAAGCTGTTTTATAGTTTGTATGTATAGCCACGAATTCAGTAATTTTTTAATAAATGTTTCACTTTTCGAAGAGATTGAAACATGTGCAAATTTACAACATAGAAAATGCCTTTTATAATCTATAGCTCACTTTTTTAAAGAAATCCAAAATATTAAGTATTGAATTTTTTTAAATAGAAAAGGAGAACCACAAATTGCACAAATTTTCACAAATTATGTTAAAGTTTAAAAATAGAAATTTGCGAAAATTTGTGTAATTTGTGGTAAAAAAAACTAATTATAAGACTCTCGAATAAATCAATTCGCATAGCTGTTTTTTAAAATTTCAATTTGTATTTTTGAGTCATACAAAAACATACAAATGAAAATTGTTATATCTCCTGCAAAGTCACTGAATTTCGAAAAAGAATTACCTACTGATCAATATACTCAACCTTCATTTATAAAAGAAGCGCGTCAGGTTCATAAAGTTTTAAAACCTAAAAAGCCTTCTGAATTATCAGAACTAATGTCGATTTCTGAGAAATTATCTGATTTAAACTGGGAACGCAATCAAAAATGGAAAACACCTTTTACTACAAAAAATGCACGTCCGGCGGTTTATACTTTTGATGGGGATGTTTATACGGGTTTGGATGCTTATACAATTCCAGTTGAAAAAGTAAAAGCTTTGCAAGATAAACTCCGAATTTTATCCGGTCTTTACGGGATTTTGAAACCGTTGGATTTAATGCAGGCCTACCGCTTGGAAATGGGAACGAAATTGCCAGTTGGAGAATATAAGAATTTGCATGAATTTTGGAAACCCACAGTGACTAAAGCTCTAAACAAAGAATTGAAAAAAGGGGAGTTGTTCGTGAACTTAGCGAGCAATGAATATTTTTCTGCGGTTGATGTAAAAGCTTTAAAAGTTCCTGTAATTACTCCGGACTTTAAAGATTATAAAGATGGAAAATTAAAAATGATCAGTTTCTTTGCAAAAAAGGCGAGGGGCATGATGGTACGTTATATCATTGATACGAATGCTGAAACTATTGATGATTTGAAAGGTTTCAATTACGACGGATATCAGTTTGATGCCAATCTTTCAAAAGGAAATCATTTGGTTTTTACGAGATAGATTTTCTTCTAATTAACTTCAATAAATATCTTTAATGAAATCATTTTTTTACTATTCTTTTACTTTTCGTTTTCTTATTGTCAGGAAAACAATGTGGATGGTTTGACAATAAAGTTTATGAAGATTATATGATTCCAGGAACCCCAAACGGGCCTTATGGTTTAACTCCGATTGCAGCAATTGAAGGAATGAAGTTTGTAAAACTTAAAATTAGTATGAAGAATGAAGGAACAAAAAACTGCTTATTCAACTTTGATGATGTTTATATTTCGACAGGACAAGACAGTTTGTACAGATTTTATGGTTTTCAAGGATATTTTGTAAACAGCAATACTAAAATTAAACCTCAAAGAGAAATTACTCGTACTGTAATCTTTGATTTCCCAGACGGAATGAAACCTAAAGAAATGTTTATAGAGGATAAAAGATATAAAATCATTGAAGAAAAAAAGTGATTTAAAAGTTGAAAATAAAAAGCCGAGTCACAGGAAATTGACTCGGCTTTCGTATTATAAATAAATTATTATTAATGCATTGCATCGGCAGGATTAATCTTGTTTTTACCTCTTTTGATAAAAAAGATAATTGGAATACAGCATAAGAACATAATTCCCAAATACATAAAAATGTCTACATAGGACAATACAGTACTCTGTTTTAAAACTGCATAATCGATAGCCTGATAGGCTTTTTTAAGGGCAACTTCAGCACTATATCCTTTTGACATAAAAGCTTTCTGCATTCCTAAAAGGCGCTGCTGGACTTCGTATTTGGCAGGGTCTAAATTCGTCAATAAGTTTACGCGGTGTTCCTGACTGAAACGCGTTATAAAAGTCGTGATAATGGCAATACCAAAAGATCCTCCCAGTTGTCTCATCATTCCTGTAAAAGCGGCTCCTTCTCCAATATGTTTCCCTTTTAAAGTTGAAAGAGAAAGTGTTGTGATAGGCACGAAAAGCAAACCTAAACCAACTCCTCTTAAAATCAAAGGCCAAAACATATGTTCTACACCAGTATCAGCCGTCATACGTGTCTGCATCATAAAAGTAAAGAAGAAGAATACTAAAAATCCAACTCCCACCATATAAGCTTGGGGTACTCCTTTCTGAATCATATTCCCTACAATAGGCATCATAAAAGCGGTTGTAATAGAACCTGGAATTAATAATAATCCGGCATCCATAGCGGTCCAGCCTAAAATTGACTGCGTATAAATCGGAATAATTAGTGTGGAACCATATAAACCAAAACCAAGAATAAAACACATGATCGTTCCTATCCTAAGATTTCCATCTTTTAGAACACTTAAATTTACAATTGGGTGCTTATAGGTAAGTTCTCTCCAAATAAATAATACCAAACCAAGAACTGAGATAACACTTAAGAGCACAATTAGCGAATCGTTAAACCAGTCATCCTGTTGTCCGTGTTCTAACACAAATTGTAACGATCCGATAAACGAGGTTAGTAAAAAAATTCCCCACCAGTCAACCTGATTGGCTTTTAATTTTTCTCCATATTTAGGGCTTCTCACAAAACTTATTGCTAAAATAGTGGCAATAATTCCTAGTGGAATATTAATGTAAAAGATGTACGGCCAAGAGTAAGTATCTACCAAATATCCTCCCAATGGTGGTCCTAAAGTTGGTCCTACAATTACACCCATTCCATAAATTGCCTGTGCCATTCCACGTTTTGCAACCGGATAACTCTCAGTAATAATTGTTTGGGCTGTAACCAGAAGCGCACCTCCGCCCATACCCTGCACAAACCTGAAAGCTACCAGTTCCCAAATATTAGTGGCGTTACCGCATAAAAAAGAACATACGGTAAAAATAATTATGGAAGCCACAAAATAATTACGTCGTCCAAATTGCTGGGAAAGCCAGCTGGTCATCGGAATTACAATAACATTTGCAATGGCATATGCTGTAATAACCCACGCCACATCTGTCAGGGTAGCCCCAAGGCTTCCTCGCATATGCGTTAGTGCTACGTTTACAATTGTAGTATCTACAATTTCCAGCAAAGCACAAAGTACTGCTGTAATCGTGATAATGACACGTCTGTAACCGTATTCTACTAAATCGTCTTCTCCTTGTACTGCTGTCATCTTATTTTAAATGTACATCTACATCAACATTCATTCCCGGACGCAATAAGGCTACTTTTTTAGGATCGTTTGAGTCATCCAGGCTAATTTTTACCGGCAATCTTTGAATAGTTTTTACAAAATTACCTGTGGCATTGTCAGGAGGTAATAATGAAAAACGAGATCCAGTAGCAGGAGAGAATGAAGTTAAGGTCCCTTTAAACTCATAGTTTGGATAAGCATCTACTTTTAAACTCACTTTCTGACCCACGACCATTTTATTTAATTGTGTTTCCTTAAAGTTAGCCACAACCCAGGCTTCAGTATTATTGATGATATAAAACAAAGACTGTCCCGGCTGTACCAATTGTCCAGGCTGAATATCCACTTTAGAAACCTGACCGTCAATTGCAGCGGTTACGACAGTATAGGTAAGATTTAGTTTCGCTACATCCAGCATTGTTTTGGCTCTTTTGATGTTAGCAGCTGCAACTTCAGTCTGTTTGTCAGAAGCTTTGGATTTAGATTGAATTACCGATTTTTGGTAAGAACTTGCTCTTTGTTGCTGCTCTAGAACACGTACTTGGTTTTCAGCTTCGTCTTTCGCAGTTTGAGCCTGCTCAAATTGTTGTTTTGTAATGGTATGTGTTTTGTACAAATTGCTGTAACGGTTGTAATCGTTTGTCAATTGTCTTAATCTGATTTTTGCACTTTCGATAGATCCGCTTGCAGATCTCATATTAGCGTCAGAAACAGAAACACTTGCATATGCACTTCCTATATCAGCTTTAGCAGCTTCGTACTGCCCTTCAGAACCTAATAAAGTAGCGTTTGCCTCATCAATTTTTAACTGATAATCTCTTTTGTCAATCGTGAACAAAGTATCTCCCTTTTTCACAAAATCATTATCTTTTACATATACTTTACTAATATATCCGGATACTCTCGGAATAATAGGATTCATTTTTTTCTCGATTTGGGCATCATCCGTTTCTTCGTGAGATAAGGAATGCATGTATTTTGATATTCCGTAAGTTCCGCCCACTAAAATCAAAACAGTTAATATGATGATGAATTTTTTATTTGTCTTTTTCTTTTCCATGAGAGCTATCGATTATATTTTAGAAAGATTGAATGATTGTGATAATTGTCCTGATACTGAAAGTAGTTCGTAATATTTTTGAATAATATTTGCTTTTGAAACAGCGGTATTGATTTTGGCACTAAGATTTTCAACATCAGCTTCAACCAAATCGTTCGTGTCTGATAAACCATTATCAAATTTGTCCTTTACTAATCTGTAGTTTTCATTTGCCTGCTGAAGTGCTTCATCGTAAACCACACTTTGATTGATAGCCAGATCATAATCTTCAATAGATTTTTGGACTTCAATTTTGATGCGGTCTGTCATAATTGCTTCTGTGTTTGTTGCTTCTAAAGCCCTGCTTTCAGCTTGTTTTACATGTGCGCCGTTTTTGTAAAAGGCTGATATATCATATGATAAACCAACTCCAAAATTCATGGCATATTTTACGGTAATAAAATCTTTTAAATCTAATGCGGTGTAACCGCCCAATAGTGCAAGAGTAGGATAGTAACCAGATTTTGCTATTTTTATATTAGCTTCACTCGCCTTTTGCTGAAAGCGAATAGCTTCCAAATCTTTTCTATTCTCTAATGCCGATACATCTGAAGTTGGGACATTGCTTGTTTTCAAGTTAAAGAAATCAGCTTCATTAACCTGAAGTTTTACACTGGGATCTAATTTTAATAAAGTAGTCAGGTAAAAATTAATGTTGTTGATGTTGTTATTAGCTTCATCAATAGATAATTGCGTTTTAGAAACCAGTAACTGCGATTTCAACAAATCATTTCTTGGGATAATGCCGTTTGTCTCTAATTCTGTAAAATCAGTAACACGCTGCCTGGCCTGCTTTTGATTTTCATTTAGGAGTTCTAATGTTTTTTGTGCTTTGTATAAAGCTGTGTAATAGGTAATTACGCGTAGCGCAATATCTTCTTTTGTTTTGGCGGCATAAGCACTTTCAGCTTCATATAAATTATCAGAAGCCTTGATGCTGTTTTGGATTTTAAATCCTGCAAATAGTGGTAAGCTAAGATTGGCCATTCCAATCATCGCACGATCCGGAGATGCCATTGGTTCTGCACTTGCCTGATCATTATTATTGTGCATGTCAATGGATGCTCTTGTCAGTCTTTGATATTGTCCTGAAATTTTTAAATCCGGATATTGGTTATTTTTAACCTCCTGTAATTCATATTTTTTCGTATTCACTTTAGTATTGGCAAGCGAAACTTCGTTGCTTTTTTCCCAGGCCATTTTAACGGCTTCGTCTAAAGTTAAACTTATTTTTTCTTGTGCTTCTACTGATGATATTCCGATGAAGAAGATACCAAAGAGCAATAATGGATTAATTTTCATAAACAAGTAGCGCTTTTATAGTTTGTTGAATGTGCTTTGTAAGACTGGTAGTAATGTAATCGTTATATAATACTTCAGTATTTAAATGCAAAAGATCCTGAAAGAAAGTTTTGTTCATATGAAAATGAAAAAAGGTTCCTAATATTGTCGGTGTTATGAGTGGGATAATAACATCTTTTCTGAAAACACCTTTTGACTGACCTTCCTGAATAATACTTTCAAGCGATTTTAGATTTCCTTTTTTTAGCTCAGTAAAAGCTTTAAGGGTTTGTTCCTTTTTTTTGGAAGTAAATTCAAAATGTAAAATCCTGAAAATTCCTTTATTACAATTGATTCTGTTAATGTATATTTCGATTAATTTATTGACTTTATCCAATGGATTCAAACTTTCCTGCAATAAATTTTCGAGTTGTAATTTTAAATCCGAAGTTTTGTAAAGAATCAAAGCTTCAAGAAGTTTTTCTTTTGAACCAAAATAATACGAAACCATGGCAATATTAATTTTTGCATGTTTTGAGATATCCCGTATTGACGTTCCTTCAAATCCTTTTTCAGAAAAAAGCCTTTCAGCTACTTCAAGAATCTGAATCTTTTTGTCGTTTAATTCAATGTTTGACATGATAGTGTTTCTAATCGGATACAAAATTAAACAAGTGTTTAAATTAAACAGTTGTTTAATTTTTGTTTAACATAATATTAACAGAAAACCTTATAGTTATTTTTAAGCATAAAAAAGCTGAAATTATATTTCAGCTTTTTAACAATCTTTTCATTCCAGCGAATGAGAAATCTTAAGAAGTAGATCTATAACAAAAGTTAACTTTTTTCTATATTGTACCTTTTTCATCAAAATGACAATTTATACTTTAGATATATTAAAAGGATTAATAACAAAAAAAGAATGTTGTTTTTTAAAATTTATTACACTTTATTAATTGTTTTAAGATTTTCAAGTATTTATTATAATAAGAATCATATAAAGGATAACTTCTACTTGAAGTCATGTTATTAAATAGTAGTGCAGTAAAAAACAATATTAATACCCCAGTTAAAACTGGATATAGTAAATACCAATAACCTAAATCAGTAATTTTTTTTGAGCTAGTTATAGCGATTAAGGCCGTTGCACCTCCTGGGGGATGTAGGGTTTTAGTTATTTGCATACATACTATTGATAAAGAAACCGCTAATGGGGCAGCTAAGTATAAGGTATGAGGAAATAGAATATTTACTGTTACACCTACAAAAGCAGATACTAAATGACCACCTATAAGATTACGAGGCTGCGAGAACGGACTTTCTATTATGCCATAAACTAATACACTTGAAGCACCAAATGAACCAATAAGATAAACAATATCTCGCGGCAAAAAATGTTTGCTTTGCGAATAAGAAATCAGTCCAATTCCAATAAAAGAACCTAGAAAAGACCAAAACTGTTCTTTATAATCAATTAAGGTCTCTTTATAGATAATGTATCGGGTTTTGCGATAGCCTCTCTTAATTTTAGGATTCAACATAATTTTAATTTTACATAATAGCAAAAGATATAATATCACTTATTAAAAACTATAAAAAGTATGTGTTTAATTCAATTATTAAACAAAGGAGTTTTATGATATTATTCTCAGCTTATTAAAATATTAAAAAGCTATTATTTTGAGATATTTATTTTACTCTAAATTAATTTCCTCTATAAGTCGAATATCCATAAGCAGAAAGTGTTATGGGAACATGATAGTGATTTTGATCTTTAATCTGAAATACAACTTCTATAAAGGGGTAGAAACTGTCGATTCCACTCTTTTTAAAATAATCGGCTGTAAAGTAAGTCAGTTTATAAATCCCTAAATTAGATTTTTGGGAGTTTAAAAAATCTGTTATTCTTCCGTTTACATCTGTTTGTTTTTCGTCAATGAGAGACCATTTTTTTGTTTGTTCATTGTACTGCTCTAATTGAATTGTAACTCCGCTTACTGGTGTTCCTTTAGAGATATCTAAGATGTGACTTGAAAGTTGAAAGTTATTTTTTTGAGCAAAAATTACTGTTGAGAATACTGCCAGGAAAGATGTGATGATTAATTTTTTCATGTTTTTATTTTTAAAGTTAAAATTATTTTGTTATCGTGATTCCTAATTCTGTAATTGCAGCTGATTTAGCTATCGAATCATCGTTTTCGGGACTACTGCCACCAGCAACCCCAATGCTTCCGATTATATTACCATTATACCAAATTGGTATCCCACCGCTTAAGAGTAACAATTCTGGCAGTGTATTTAAATTTTTTGTGTCAGGATTTTTTTCTGCATTCCTTAATAATGTAAGTGTTGCTGTTTTTGTAGATAGCGCAGTGTAGGCCTTTCTTCTGGCAGCTTCAGTATTGTGTGGACCAACACCATCTGCACGGGTAATTAAAATAATTGTTCCTAAAGCATCCAATATTGCTATAGAAACTTTTTTGTCTAGTAAAGCGGCTGTTTTGGTAACACGTTTATTTATATCAAATGCTGCATCCAGGGTTAAATTAGAAACAGATTTAACATAATTATTAATTGACAATTCAGATTTTCTTGTCTCTAAAGTATCTTGGCCGATACTAACATTGGCAATTAACAGAAATAAAAATATAATTCTCATACAATTTTTTTCTGCAAAGTTAATTGCTGTAAAATTGTAAAATGTTGCTCTATGTCAACGTTTTTACAATTTCGATTTTATTCTACTTAGGGTAGAAGGGGAAATTCCTAAATAAGAAGCCATCATTTTATTGGATATGCGTAACAATAATTGTGGTTGATATTTGATAACCCATTTAACTTTATCTAAAGCATCAAAACCTTGAAAACCATAAATTCTTTTTTGAGCTACTATAAACCCAAGCTCTAAAATTTCAGTATATAATTTTGCAAATTGAGGTATTTCATTGACTAATTTATAAAAATCGATTCTTGAAATACAAAGTAATTCAGATTTTTCTATCGTTTGCAAATACTCTTCTGCTGGTTTTTGGTCAATAAAACTTGGTAAAGCAGTAACAAAATTGCCCTTAAAAGCAAAATATCTCGAACTTTCAAGCCCATCTTTAGATGTAGTATACAAACGAACACAACCTTTGTTTATAAAATAATAATGATGGCATATCTGGTCATAGTTTACCAGGATTTGTTTTCGCTTTGTTTGCACTAAACTAAAGCACAAATAAATTTTATGAAGTGATTGGTCATCTATATCCGTTTTACTTTTTATGAATTTTTCAAGAGTAGAATACATGAGGTTTACACTATTTTGAAAGAGAAAAAGAATATTGGAGACAAAGTTAATGATTTAATATATAATATTATGTCCAATCAAAAAGATAGCATGAGTTGGGGTAGATTTTTTATTTTTTTTTGAGATTTAGAGTTTTCAATAATAGAGTTATTATGAAACTTTTATATGTAATTAAATTATTTGATTATTGATGTTGTTTCCCTGTCAAAAAAAATTATTGATATACGCTACCAACGTTAATACTGTTATTTTTACTGAAACTTTTAATTTAAATTCTTCAAAGAGACAGCATAATTATTTCTGATTGTAATTGACCGTATAATGCAATAAATTAAAATCAGCCATCTTACTTCTTCTCCCAATTCCTAATTTCAATATTGACTTACAAATCAATGATCTATAATCTCTAATACTTTAAAATAATTTTAACTATATTTAAGGATTGGTTGTTTGTTAAGTTCAAATAGCTGATTTCATAATTTTGCTCAATGAATAGACGTGTTTTACTTTAAATAATACACCAAGGTTTTATGTTATTAATTATCGAATACCCCCAACAAATTCCGAAATTTTCCCGGAACCGCTTTCGGTTAAATGTTTAATAAAAGCACTTCCAATAATAGCACCTTTTGCAAATTTTGTTGCCTGATTAAAAGTTTCCTTGTTTGAAATTCCAAAACCGATGATTTGTGGGCTTTTCAGGTTCATGTTGGATATTCTTTCGAAATAATCTTCCTGAACATTTCCAAAACCGGATTGAGAACCCGTAACGCTTGCAGAACTTACCATATAAATAAATCCGTTTGAAACGCTGTCGATAAAACGAATGCGCTCGTCTGAAGTTTGTGGTGTAATTAAAAATACATTAATTAGTCCGTATTTTTCAAAAATAGCTTTGTATTGGTCGGCGTAAACATCAACAGGAAGATCCGGAATAATCAAACCGTCAATACCTATTTCTGAACATTTTTTGCAAAACGCTTCAATTCCGTACTGCAGCATCGGATTGAAATAGCCCATGATAATCAACGGAATTGTTACGCTTTCGCGGATTTTACCCAGTTGGTTAAAAAGAATTTCAGAAGTCATTCCGTTATGCAGCGCCTGAGTTGAACTCGCCTGAATCGTTGGTCCGTCTGCCAAAGGATCACTGAAAGGCAAACCTATTTCGATTAAGTCAACACCATTTTTTTCTAAATCCTGAATGATCTGCACGGTATCATTTAAGTTGGGATATCCCGCCGAAAAATAAATCGAAAGGATCTTTTTATCTTCTTGTAATTTTTGAGTTATTCTGTTCATTGCAATGTTTTTTATTCCTGTAGGATTTAAAGCTCAACAGGTTTTTAATTTTAAATGTCTTTTTCGATTTAACTTTCAAGATAAATCCATGCCGTAATTCCGGATTTCAGTGTAACCTGAGATCTTTTATAGGCATTCGATTCGAATAAATCTGCTTTGGCTAAATCTGCACTTGTAATACTGTAAACAATACCGTCAATTGCATCCAAAGAATTTTCGCTTGGTGTTGCCACAAAATAATCTTCCATTCCAAATTCTTCTTCAATTTGCAGATCTTTTATTTTATAGCCCGTAAGCTGATCTGGTGTCCCGGTTAATATTTTATTAAAAACCTGCATCTGAATTTCTTTAGATCGTAATGTTCCGTAAGAGAATATCTGTTCCATACTACTATTTTTCTCGTTATTTCTTTGCGTTAGGGATGGGAGCGGTATCCTTTTGCTTTTTTCTTTAAAAAGGAAAAGATTTAGCGGATAGCCCGACCCGTGGGAAACGCCCAAATTGTTCTTCTTAAATTATCTTAAAATGTTTAATATAATTGTCTAAATCCTTATCACCGCGTCCTGATAGACTGATTACGACAACATCTGTAGGTTTGAATTTCTTCTGATCTAAAACCGCAAAAGCATGCGCGCTTTCGATCGCCGGAATAATTCCTTCTAATTTTGTAAGCTGTAAACCGGCATTCATCGCATCGTCATCTGTAACCGAGAAGAATTCTCCACGACCGGTTTGAGCCAAATGCGCATGCATTGGACCAACGCCAGGATAATCTAAACCTGCAGAAATAGAGTACGGTTCTGTAATTTGTCCGTCCAAAGTTTGCATTAACAGCGTTTTGCAGCCGTGAATAACGCCTACTTTTCCTAATTTGCTGGTGGCTGCACTAAAACCGCTGTCAACACCTTTTCCGGCCGCTTCTACGGCAATAATACCAACTTCAGGTTCATGTAAAAAGTGATAGTACGTCCCGGCAGCGTTGCTCCCGCCACCAATACAAGCAACAACATAATCAGGATTTTCACGTCCTTCTTTTTCTTTTAACTGCCATTTGATTTCTTCAGAAATCACACTTTGAAAACGCGTCACCATATCTGGATAAGGATGTGGTCCAATGGCAGAACCGATGATGTAATGGGTGTCAACCGGATTGTTTATCCAGTCGCGGATGGCTTCGTTTGTAGCGTCTTTTAAAGTTCTGGAACCTGAAAGCGCAGGGCGAACTTCAGCACCTAACATTTTCATACGGGCTACGTTTGGAGCCTGACGGGCAATGTCGATTTCGCCCATGTATACGATACATTCCATTCCCATTAAAGCGCAAACAGTAGCTGTTGCCACACCATGCTGACCGGCACCGGTCTCGGCAATAATCCGCTTTTTGCCCAAACGTCTTGCCACTAATATCTGACCAATTGTATTGTTGACTTTATGGGCTCCTGTATGGTTTAAGTCTTCTCTTTTTAGATAAACTTTTGTATTGTATTTTTCAGATAAACGTTTCGCAAAATAAAGCGGACTGGGACGGCCAACGTAATCTTTTAGCAACTGGTCGAACTCTGCCTTGAAATCAGGTTCAGCCGTTATTTGTAAATAATTCTGGCGTAATTCTTCTACATTTGGATATAACATTTCGGGAATATAAGCTCCTCCAAATTCTCCGTAATATCCTTTTTCGTCTACGTTAAAATTCATTTTTTTAAATTTTAGATGTTTACAATTTCAAATTTACGCTTGAAATTGCTAAATAGATTTTTATTTTTTAGCCCAGGTTTGATTTCAAATTTACTATTTACATCTACACCGTAAATGGGTAAGTTACTTTTTGAAATTTCCTCGATGGCTTTTAATTCAGTTATTCCGATACCTCCACTTAAAAAGAAAGGCTTATCAGAATTGTATTTTTTCAATATAGTCCAGTCAAAAGTGGTTCCGTTACCGCCCGGTAATTTTCCTTTGGTATCAAACAGAAAATAATCGCACACACTTTCAAAAGGTTTTATACTTTCAAAATCAAAATTTTCATCAGCCGAAAATACTTTAATGATTTCGATTTTAGTATCAATTTTACTTTTCAAATCCTGACAAAAATCAACCGATTCTTTTCCGTGCAGCTGAACTGCTTGTAAATCGTGGTTATTGATTTTTGAAATAATATTTTCAACCGATTCGTTTACAAAAACGCCTGTTTTTTTAATCGTTTTTATCAGTTCAGGAATCTGACCTTTAAAATATCGAGCGGACTTTTCCCAGAAAATAAATCCCATATAATCGGGTAGGAGCGCACCTATTTCGAGAATGTTATCTGGATGTTTCATTCCGCAGATTTTGAGTTTCATTTCTGTTAGCTTAAAGCGATTTAATAAATTCTGTTGCAGCCTTTCCTGCATTATCCGTTTTCATGAAGTTTTCTCCAATTAAAAATCCGTTGTAACCGTAAGGCCTCAGTTCTGAAATGGCTTCGATTGATGAGATTCCGCTTTCAGAAACTTTTACAAACTCATCCGGGATTTGAGACGCCAGTTGTTTACTGAAATCAAGACTTACTTCAAAAGTTTTTAGGTTTCTGTTATTCACTCCAATCATGTCTAAACTCGGCATAATCGATTTTTGTAATTCTTCGAGATTGTGAACTTCCAATAAAACTTCTAAACCTAATTTCTTAGCAAATTCAGATAATGATTTGATTTCTTCACGTGTTAATACCGCAGCGATTAATAAAATCAAATCAGCTCCATAAGCTTTTGCTTCTAAAATCTGATATTCATCAACAATAAATTCTTTTCGCAAAAGCGGAATATTCACGCTCGCTCTTGCCAAAAGTAAATCGTCGAGAGAACCTCCAAAATACTTTCCATCAGTTAAAACCGAGATTCCGCAAGCTCCTGCATCTTCATATCCTTTAACGACTTCTTCAACTGTAAAATTATGATTAATTACTGATTTGGAAGGAGAACGACGTTTATGTTCTGCTATAATTCCGCTTGAACTTGTTTTTAGTTTCTGACTTAATGATATGGTTTCTCTTCCAAAAAAAACAGAACTTTCCAATTGCAAAACCGGAATGATTGATTTTTTGAGAATGACTTCTCGTTGTTTGTCAACTATTATTTTATCTAGTATATTCATTATTTTTATTTGAAATTTTCTTTGTTTAAGGATGCTAAGAATTATTTATGTAGCAATTTAACAGCCTTAAAATTTTAAACTATCTTTTCTTAAGCGAAGTTACAAATTTACCAATCGTCATACCTTGCACTAATATTGAAAAGCAAACGATAACATATGTAATAGTAACCCAAATATCTTTTCCTAATTCAGTGGGAATTGATAAAGCCAAAGCAATAGAAATACCACCTCTTAAACCTCCCCATGTCAAAATCAATATTGTTTTTTGGTTCAGCTCTTCTTTTTTTCGTATAAAATAAGAGGGTATAAAAACTGAAATGTAACGCGCTGCCAAAATGATAAAAATTAATATTGTTCCGATAAACACAATTTTTCTGTCGGTATTGATCACCAGTAATTCCAAACCAATCAAAACAAATAACAGAGCGTTGAATATTTCATCTGCGAGTTCCCAAAACTTATCTACGTATTCAGTAGTGATGTCTGACATTCCTAAAGTTTTTGCTTGATTGCCTGTAATCAATCCTGCAATAACCATAGCTAAAGGTCCCGAAACGTGTGTATAATGAGCTAGTGAATAACCACCCATAACAATGGCTAAGGTTATTAAAACCTCTACATTATAGTTATTTATACTTGCAATAAATTTGTAACCTAACCATCCCACAATAGCTCCCAAAATGATTCCGCCAATAGCTTCCTGACCAAATACGGTTAATATACTAACGAAGGAAACATCTGCATTGGGTTTTGCTATTTGTAAAATTGTGATAAAAACTACCACAGCTACACCATCATTAAAAAGTGATTCACCTGCTATTTTAGTTTCGAGTGATTTACTGACTCCTGCGGTTTTTAGAATGCTCAATACCGCTATTGGATCGGTAGGTGAAATTAGAGCCCCAAAGAGCAGACACTGTACAAGACTTACCTCGAGATTAAAAAGGGTTAACATCCAATAACAGATATAGCCAACCATAAAAGTGCTGATAACAACGCTTATCGTTGAAAAAAGCAGGATACTTAATTTCTCAGCTTTTAAATCTTTGAACTTAATATGTATAGCTCCTGCAAAAAGCATAAAACTCAACATTACTTCCAGGAGTAATTCGCTAAAATTGATGCCGCTTAATAAAAGTGTTACATTTTCTTTTAAAGAGGGAAATATAAAATTAGCTCCAATAATACCTAAGGAAAAAAGTAACGAAACTAACATTAAACCTATAGCGTTTGGTAGTTTTAAATACCTGAAGTTGATATAAGCAAAACTTGCAGACAACACGATAAGTAATGATATGAGCGGGAATAATTCCATTGTAAATGTGTTAATTGAATTTTATTATTACTATAAACCTATTCTTTACTGAATTCCTGCAATTTATTCAAAGCTACTATACCTCTTCCGGAGAAAAGACTTTCTTTTGCCAATTCAAATCCTTCCAGCGGTGAACATTTTGTAACCGTTGCAATTGCCATCCCAGCGTTGGCGAGAACCACATTATTTTGAGCTTCTGTACCTTTTCCTGAAATGATATTGGTGAAAATTGCTGCTGATTCTTCAATGGTTTTTCCACCTTCAATTTCGCTTTGCGATAAAAGGCGAACACCAAAATCTTCCGGCTTTAACGTACCTTCCATATGATTTGAAATCGTTTTGGTTGGGCCTGTTAAAGAGATTTCGTCATAACCATCCAGCGAATGTAAGATCGTAAAATTCACATTGGTGCTTTGGTATAAATAAGCATATATTCTGGCCAGTTCTAAGTTGAAAACACCTACTAATTGGTTTTGTGGAAATGATGGATTTACCATTGGTCCCAACATATTAAAGAACGTTTTTACTGCAAGTTCTTTACGGATTGGACCAACGTTTTTCATTGCCGGGTGAAATAGGGGTGCGTGTAAAACACAAATTCCGGCCTGATCAATACATTTTTCTAAAAATGATGGGTCGTTACTGAATTTAATACCCATTTTCTCCATGACGTTGCTTGACCCGGAAATCGAGGAAACGCCGTAATTTCCATGTTTGGCTACTTTTATTCCGGCTCCGGCCGCCACAAATGAAGCCAAGGTCGAAATATTGAAAGTATCTTTTCCATCACCGCCGGTTCCGCATAAATCGATAGTATTGTAAGCGGATAAATCAACACGAATACACAATTCCAATAAAGCGTCACGAAATCCTGAAAGCTCCTCAATTGTAATACTGCGCATCATAAATACGGTCAGGAAAGCTGAAATCTGACTAGGGTTATAATTTCCGCCTGAAATATTAATCAATACCTCTTTTGCTTCCTGTTTGGAAAGTACTTCATGATTGATTAATTTATTTAATATGTTTTTCATAATAAGTCTTAAAGTCGAAAGTCAAAGGTCTTAAAGTCTTTGACTTTTACTGTTTATTTTTAGAATCGTTTACTGCTTTTGTTTTAAAATACTAAGTTTCTATAAGGCATTTAACTTTATAACTTTCGACTTTAAAACTTTGACTAATTTCTAGTCTTTAATCCAGTTCTCTAAAATTCTTTTCCCGTTTGGTGTTAATACACTTTCCGGGTGAAATTGTACCCCCCGTACATCATAAGTTCTATGACGTAACGACATTACCTGACCGTGTTCTTCAAATGATGTTGCTTCTAAAACATCCGGTAAATCAGCATCAACCACCCATGAATGGTAGCGTCCAACTTCAAATTCATCTTCAAGGCCTTCAAATAAAGATTCGTCAGTAACCGCTTTTTTTACATGAGTTGCTACGCCGTGATATACTTTATCAAGGTTGGAAAGTGTTCCTCCAAAAACTTCTCCAATAGCCTGTTGTCCTAAACAAACGCCTAAAATACTTTTTGTTGGAGCATATTTACGAATTACGTCTTTTAATAAACCTGCTTCATCAGGAATTCCAGGTCCCGGCGAAAGCAATATTTTATCGAAAGAAGCGATTTCGTCAATATCAAATTCATCGTTTCTGTATACGGTTACTTCGCAGTTTAAATCTTCCAGATAGTGTACTAAATTATAAGTAAAACTATCGTAATTGTCTATAACTAATATTTTTTTCATTTTTTTAAATATTAAAAAATTAAATGATTTAAAGATTGAAAAGTTCTCCTTTTGATAAATTTTCGTTCTTTTGATTTTAATTGTTTATTGGTATTTATACGTTGATTTTGTAATTTAGAACAAGCTCATCGGCACTTTTTCCACGGATTCCCCAATTATGCATTGGAGTTTCGAATAATGTAATTTCAACATCCATTGTTGTAATATCTAATAGTGTTTCAAATTTTTCAAAAATCAATTGATATAATTTCTTTTTCGATTCGATGCTTCTTCCTTCAAAATAGCTAATTTCTATTATGGTATGCTTTTTTGTTCTTCCTTCAAAATAAAAAAAACTGTCTTCGTCAATATAAATAAAATGATGTGCTTTTTTTTCTTTTGGAAATTGAAAAGCTTCAAACATACATTCGCTCAAAATTTCAGATAATTTTTCCCTTATCGGATAAAGTTCTTCCTTGATACCAAATATTTTAATTTTTCCCATTTTTTAGATCTTTTCAGCCATTTCCAAAGCTGTGTTTAATGCTCTTAATTTATTGTAAACTTCCTGCATCTCGCTTTCTTCATCAGAGCTTGCTACAATTCCCGCTCCCGCCTGATAATGCAATTGATGGTTTTTGCTCAGGAAAGTCCGAATCATAATGGCGTGATTAAAATTACCTTCAAAATCCATGAAACCAATGGCGCCGCCATAAAAATTACGATTGGTTTTTTCATAATCTTCAATCAATTGCATCGCTCTGTGTTTTGGAGCGCCGCTTAAAGTTCCGGCAGGAAAGGTGTCCGCAACGACCTGCATGGTTGTTGCTTTCTCGTGTAAATGTCCCGTAACTTTTGAAACCAGGTGAATCACGTGAGAGAAAAACTGAACTTCCCTGTATCTTTCTACATTCACATTATGACCATTTCTGCTTAAATCGTTTCTGGCCAAATCGACCAGCATTACATGCTCACTGTTTTCTTTCTTATCTTCCGAAAGCTGTTTGGCTAAAACCGCATCACGTTCGTCATTTCCGGTTCTCTTGAAAGTTCCGGCAATTGGGTGAATCTCTGCTTTTCTGTCTTTTACAATAATTTGCGCTTCAGGCGAAGAACCGAATATTTTGAAATCACCATAATCAAAAAAGAACAAATACGGTGATGGATTAATGCTTCTCAATGCCCTGTAAACATTAAATTCGTCACCTTTAAAACCTTGCGTGAAGCGACGGGATAAAACCAATTGAAACACATCTCCGCGGAAACAGTGTTTTTTGGCTAAAGCCACATTATGTTTAAATTCTTCATCAGTTAAATTAGAGAAACCTTCCCCTTCTTTAGTGAATTTGTATGACGCTATATTTCTGGATTGCAATAATTGTTCGATTTCCGAAATGTTGTTTCTTCCATCAACACTATGACAAAAAATATACGCTTCGTTTTTAAAATGATTGATAGCAATAATGTTTTGATACACCGCATAAAATACATCCGGAATTAAAGTCGCCGTATCTTTTTTGGCGATGTCAACTTTCTCAAAATAGCGAACAGCATCGTACGAAATGTATCCGAACAAACCATTATTAATGAATTTAAAATCGTTTTTCTCCGATTTGAACTGACCTGAAAATCCCTGAATTACTTCCGGAATATTGGTTGAGGCATTAATTGAAATTTGTTCTGTTGTTCCGTCAGGGAAAGTTTTGGATACGATTTCGTTTTCAATTTTAATCGTAGCAATCGGATTGCAGCAGATGTAGGAGAAGCTGTTGTCATTTCCATGATAATCACTGCTTTCAAGCAATAAACTATTTGGGAATTTATCCCTGATTTTAAAATAAATACTTACCGGCGTGATGGTATCTGCCAGGATTTGTTTGTAGTGTGTGTTGAGTATAAAAGGTTTCAAAGTATTTCGTTTTTAATTTTAATATTTCTGTTGATTCAATTATGACCAAAAAAAAAGGCCTGTCGTGATGACAAGCCTTTTATATTTATAGTTTTACAATACCATAGGAAGCTTTGTTCACGACGTCTGACGTAAATTCTTCCACCACCAAGTATTGTTCATTGTTGTTTTCATAACTTATTTTGATTTGACAAATATATAAATGTAATTTGAATTATGTTACATAAAAGTTCAAAAAAAACTTTTCTAAAAGTATAAATTTGTTAAAAATTTAAAATTAGCTGGTATTTTGAATTATTTAATTTCCTATTGCAATTGTATTGTTCAGTTTCATCCTAAAGTCTGGATTTCCTTTTATATTGGGACTTACAAACAATTCGCTGTTCTTTATTTTTGTAAATTCTACTCCAAATTCAGGTTTGCTGTACCAATTTGTAATTGTACTATCATTGCTTGAAGCTTCGCTTGTAATTCCGCCATTACAATTGTTTATCATTATATTTTTTAATGAAATTTTAGATAAATTGACTTCGCCGTTTCCAATATTTCCTTCTAAAAGTATGAAAGGAGTAAAACCAGAAACGACACTATTAGTTAAATTAAAAAAAGTATTTTCCCTTATATGTGCAGATTCACGAACTAATCCCTGATTGTTTTCTTCCAGGTTTACCAAAGTAATGTTATCAGCAATTATTTTAGTCATTTTCTTGCTCATATCCGTATTTTCAATTTTATCGTATGAATCAACCTCAAAACATCTTGATCCTGAAACATCTGATGAAAAAGGATGACGAATGGCGATACTGTTGCTGATATTGATTTGCGCTCCCTGTGTAAAATCAAAATCATCGTCTGTAGTGCGATATGAAATTAAGTTATTCATATTTAGATCTCCGCCATAGCACTCAAAAGAATCATCGTTGGAATAACTAATCTGAATGTGGCTCAAAACTGTTTTTCTTCCAACTGCTGCTAGTGAAAGGCCGTTTAATTCTTTCAAGGTACTTAATTTTCTTCCGGAATATTCGATTCTTACATATTTCAAAATACCCGAATTATCTTCTGCATCCTGGCCTCCGTAATGATTCAGCATTGGTTCTAAAGTAAAAGGCAGGGTAGCGATACCGCCTAACTTATTAATTGGTGCTTTTCCCAAAATAATAATTCCGCCCCAGTCTCCTGGCTTTCTTTCTGTATTTTCCTTATTAGAAGTAAAGATTATTGGATCAGTTTCTAAACCTTCTGCCATAATTTTAGAACCATTTGTAATTACTAATGTTCCGCAGGTTTTGTCATCACCTCTGATTACTGTTCCAGGCTCAATTGTAAGCGTTGCATTGTTGGTTACATAAACAATTCCAACTAATTGATAGGTATTGCGTTTAGTTAACTTTGTGTCTTTATCAATTGTTCCGGCAATAATATTAGTAGCTTCATTATATTCGGCTGCTACAGGCTTAAAATTTGTCCAGTTGTTCATCCAGTTTGAGGTTCCTGTAATTCCTTTTGGCTGTTGTTGCGCATGCACAAAAAAATTGCTGAAGAGAATAATAATTGCAATACTAATTTTTATTTTCATAACTATGATTTTAATTCTAGGCTTTTGATTTTATAGGTTCAAAATTAGAAGCCGAATGTTAATCAAACTCCGGAATGATATTATGAAAGCGTTACTGTAGTATTAAGAACGTTATGTTTTTGAAAGGAAATAAAAGCAATAAACCCCAACAGTTTTCACTATTGGGGTTTATAATATTTAAATTAGTAAGCTTAAATATTAGAATTTTACAGAAACAGTTAATTCGAAATCATCATTGATCGTTTTGTCTCCTAAGTTTTCGAAGAAGTTACCAGAGTTGTATTTGATATCATATTTAGTTCTGTCTACTTTAAAAGCAGTTGTAGCGTTGTTTTTACCTACAGTAAGATCAAAAGTTACCGGTTTAGTAATTCCTTTAATAGTTAAATCTGCTGTTACAGCATAAACATTAGCCGTTTTCGTAGTACCAATTTTTTTGAAAACTAATTTGGCAGTTGGATATTTGTCAGTTCCAAAGAAATCGTCAGCTTTTAGGTGACCATTCAGTTTTCCCTGGTATTCTCCGGTTAAATCAGTTGAAGTTAATGAAGTCATGTCAACAGTAAAACTACCACCCGCTAATTTTTTTCCTTTGAAAATCACCGCTCCGTCTTTAAAATCTACCGTTCCTGAGTGTTCTCCGGTTACTTTTTTACCTACCCATTTGATAGAACTTCCCTTTACATCGATTGTTTTAGTTTGTGCGTTTACTGAAACTGAAGCTACCGCTACGAATAATGCTATTGCAATTGTTTTTAAATTTTTCATGTTTAAATTTTTAAAATTGATTTTGATTAATAATTATAGTGTAATAAATAATTCTTCTTTTGATTTTCTGACTTTTTTGAAATGTTGGGAAGTGTCCTGATCATCTCTGTAACCAATGGGTGCAATGACACAGGCATTTAAGCCTAATTTATCAAGACCCAGGATTTCGTTAAAAGCAGCTGCATTAAAACCTTCCATTGGTGTGGCATCAATTTTCAATTCAGCCGCTGCATTTAGTAAGTTTCCTAAAGCTAAATAAGTTTGTTTTGCTGTCCATATATTTTTTGCATCCACTGGCAATCCGGAAATTGTACCTTTCATCATATCGCTGAATCCCGCTAATGCGTCGGTGGGAACACCTCTTGTTTCGCTAATGTTATTGATGTAATTGTCTACAGAGTGTGCTCCAAGATCAATATCATTGGCAAAAATAAAAAGATACGAAGCATCAGTAATTTGTGACTGATTATAGGCAGCAGGTCGTAATTTTTCTTTTAATTCAGCACTTTCAACAATGATAACTTTATAAGGCTGTAAACCATATGATGAGGCACTTAATCTAACAGCTTCTTTTAGCTTTTCTAAATCTGATACTGCTATTTTTTTGGTAGCATCAAATTGTTTTGTTGCATATCTCCAATTTTGATTTTCGAGGAATGTATTCATAACTTATTTTTTTGTGTTCTGTATTTTTCTAATAACTCATTTAATAATCCTAATTCTTCAGGGCTAATATTTGCAGCAAATAAACGCTCGTGTTCGTTTACTTTAGGATCTAATTCCTTTAAAACATCTAATCCTTTTTGTGTAATCAAAACTTCAATTTTTCTCCTGTTATCAGGGCAGACGTTTCGGGTAACATAATCTTTTAATAATAGTTTATCAACTAATCGTGTTGTATTACTTGTCTTAGCCAGCATTCTTTCCTGAATGGCAAACATATTTGCAGGATTTCCTTTTTGTCCTCTCAGTATGCGAAGAACATTATATTGTTCTCCGGATAAATCATATGGTTTTATCAATTCATTGAAATGATCCTGAATCACGTTTTGCGTGTACATGATATTCAGAATAACTTTTTTCGCATTATCCATCTTAACTGTACTTTTTATAACCTCTTCAATTGTCATAGTCGTAAGTGTATAATTTGTATATACAAATGTAAAACTTTTAATATTTGTATATACAAATGTATTGTTAATTTTTTGTTAATTAATTTAAACAAAATTATTAACTATATATATTCTATATAATTAGCATAAAAATAAACAATTTTTTGATTGAAAATATTTTAATCATCCTTAATGTTATTTACTTCACCTTTCAAATCTGATTGATTGATAATGCTTTCATTTGGGTGTGCCAGCATTTAAAAAAAAGCCTGATATACTTTGTACTCATTAGGCTTTTTCTTAAATGCTGTCGGGCTATACGCACTACTTCGGTAGTTGGCTTTCTATCCCTCACACATCGAGGCCAGGTAGCGGTATAATATTAATGGGGTAATTTGTTTTTAATCAGGCCATACACCCAGGTTCCCATAATAGCACTTATTAATGTCACTACAATTACAGTAACTCCTGTGCCAATTTGAGCAAATAAAGGTCCGGGACAAGCTCCGGTAATTGCCCATCCAAAACCAAATAATAATCCGCCGTAAATTTGACCTTTACTAAAAGTTTTAGCCTGAATTTCAATTTTTTCGCTCTGAATAGTTTTAATGTTGAATTTTTTAATGAGTTGAACAGAAATAATTCCAACAACAACTGCACTTCCAATTACACCATACATAAAGAAAGACTGCAATTGAAACATTTCCTGAATACGAAACCAGCTGATGATTTCTGCTTTTACGAATACGATTCCAAAAAAAATTCCAACTAAAAGATATTTAAGATTTGAAAACACAGAATCTTTCAATTGACTTCCGTTGCTTCCTTCTGTGTCCGTATTTTTATTTTCTAAATTGTTCATTTTTGAAATTTTAAAGTGAAAGAATATACGGCAGAATCAAATTTGCCATAATAAAACCGCCAATCATAAAACAGATTGTCGCTACCAAGGAAGGCCACTGCAAATTCGAGATTCCCATAATCGCGTGACCGCTTGTGCAACCGCCGGCGTAACGCGTTCCGAAACCAACTAAAAATCCGCCCACAACAATCATGATAAATCCGCGTAGTGTCCATAAGCTTTCCCAGGAAAATAATTCTTTCGGTAACAATCCGGAATGATCTGTGATTCCATAAGAAGCCAATTGATCAGAAAGTTGCCGTGTAATTTCAACCGGATTTGGATTGGTTAAAAAATGCGCCGCGATCATTCCGCCAAGGAAAATTCCGAAAACGAAAAATAAATTCCAGCTTTCTTTTTTCCAGTCATATTTAAAGAAGGAAATATTTGCCGGGATACAAGCCGCACAAATGTGTCGCAATGAAGAACTAATCCCAAAAGATTTGTTTCCGATAATTAATAATACAGGAACAGTCAATCCAATTAACGGACCTGCAACGTACCAAGGCCATGGTTCTTTTATAATTTCTACTAAACTCATGTTCTGTGTTTAAAAATATTAATAATCTGTGTGAATCATTTAAATGTATAAAACTATTTCAAAACCTTACTCTGGCAAACAAAATCTGATTTTGGAATATTGGTTTTCGCAATTGATCCAAAACCGCCGTCAATTTCAGTAAAATTTCTGAAACCGCGTGCCTGCAAAATAGAAGCCGCAATCATACTTCGATATCCTCCTGCACAATGCAGGTAAAAATGCTCTTTCGGATTAATATCTTTTACCCAGTCATTAATATAAGCTAAAGGTCTACTGTAGGCATCTTCAATATGTTCTGCTTCATATTCAGTTTCTTTACGAACGTCAATTACTTTATCTTTTTTGATATTAAATGTATCGGCAAATTGTTCTGCCGAAATCCGATCTACGGTATCCACTTCAAAACCCGATTTTTCCCAGGCTTCAAAACCGCCTTCCAAATGTCCAATAATGGAATCAAATCCCACACGGCTCAAACGTGTTACAGTTTCTTCTTCCAAACCACGTTCGGTAACCAGTATAATAGGCTGTTTTACATTGGCAATCAAAGTTCCGACCCAGGGAGCAAAATCACCATTAATCCCTATATTTATGGACTGCGGAATAAAGCCTTTACTAAAATCACCGCTGTTTCTTGTATCCAGAATCAGGGCATTTGTTTCTTCGGCTACAGCCTCAAAATCTTCGGCTTTAATAGCTTTCATTCCTCTATTCAAAACCGATTCGAAGCTTTTATAGCCTTTTTTATTCATAGCTACATTCATACTAAAATAGGCTGGAGGAGGCAATAATCCTTCAGTCACTTCGGCAATAAATTCTGCTTCAGTCATGTTCGCCCGCAAAGCATAATTGGTTACTTTTTGATTGCCAATAGTCGAAATCGTTTCCTTGCTCATGTTTTTCCCACAGGCACTTCCCGCTCCATGGGCAGGATAAACGATGACATCATCAGCCAAAGTCATGATTTTATCCCGTAACGAATGAAATAAAATCCCGGCTAATTCATCCTGTGTCATTCCGGCAGCTTTCTGAGCTAAATCCGGCCGGCCAACATCACCAATAAATAAAGTGTCTCCTGAAAAAATGGCATGATCTTTTCCGTTTGCGTCAATCAATAAATAGGTGGTGCTTTCCATGGTGTGACCCGGCGTGTGTAATGCTTTTATAGTTATGTTTCCAAGTTTAAATTCCTGTCCGTCTTTGGCAATTATGCAATCAAATTCAGGAGCAGCATTTGGACCGTAAACAATAGGAGCCTTTGTTTCTTTGCTCAAATCAAGGTGACCGGAAACAAAATCTGCATGAAAATGCGTTTCGAAAATATATTTCAGCTTTACCTGATCACGATCCAAACGATCTAAGTAAGGCTGAATTTCCCTAAGCGGGTCAATAATGGCAGCTTCTCCGTTCGAAGTAATATAATAAGCACCCTGCGCTAAACATCCGGTGTAAATTTGTTCAATTTTCATGATAGGTAATCTAAATGATGTTGTACAAAGATAAACCTGTTTTTTGGGAAAGTAAGTGACTAATGTTACAGAAATTTATTTTTGAATAAGATAATGTTGAATATTTCACCAAATAAGGAATAAGTAAATTTAAGGGTCTCTAATTTACGGAAAATTAAAAGGAACTTACAGGGATAATAACGTGAAAATATCCCATGTTTTAAAACAACTAAAAGTTTAACAAATATTGGGTGATAAACTTTTTTTACAGGATGGCAATTCGGGTTTAATGGTTAAATTTGTGGGACTTCATAAAACAAATACCGCTCTATGGAAGAAATGCTTTTTTACGACCGAATGCAATTTGCCTTCACCATTACCTTTCACTATCTTTTTCCGCAGCTTACAATGGGTCTTTCGCTGATCATTGTTTATTTCAAATGGAAATATTTAAAAACCCAAAACCAACAATACAATCACGCGACACATTTCTGGATGAAAATCTTTGCCCTGAATTTTGCCATGGGGGTGGTGACCGGAATTCCGATGGAATTTCAATTTGGAACCAATTGGGCAAAATTCTCTGAGTTAACCGGCGGTATCATCGGTCAGACCTTAGCCATGGAAGGCATGTTTTCCTTCTTTTTGGAATCGTCCTTTTTGGGAATATTTTTATTTGGCGAAAAAATAATAGGGCATAAGTGGCATTTTGTAACCGGATTATTAATTATGATTGGTTCCTGGGCCAGCGGTTACTTAATTATAGCAACACACTCCTGGATGCAGAATCCCGTTGGTTATGAAATTCTGGAGAATGGAAAATTTGTATTGACAAACTTTAAGGCTTTGTTTCTAAATCCATGGTTATGGCCTTCGTACCTGCACAATCAGGCAGCATCTTTGGTAACCACTTCGTTTGTGGTAGCCGGAATTGGTGCTTTTTACATCCTGAGTCAGAAGAATGTTTCTTTTGGGAGATTGTTTTTGAAAACCGGAGTGATCTTCGGATTGATTTCAAGTATTGTTGTAGCAGTTCCAACGGGAGATTTGCTGGCGAAAAACGTAGTAAAATACCAGCCTGTGACTTTTGCAGCCATGGAAGGGATTTTTCATACCGAAAAAAGAGGTTCCGAAATCGTTTTGATTGGTCAGCCGGATGTAAAAGACAAAAAACTGGATAATAAAATCGCCGTTCCCAATATCCTGAGTTTCCTGACTTATGGAAATTGGAATCAGGAAATTAAAGGTCTCGATCAGTTTGAAGAAGATCTGCATCCCACCAATATTTCAGGATTGTATTATTCTTATCATATTATGGCAGGTCTTGGAACAGTGTTTATCGGTTTGATGGTTTTTGCCGTTTTTCAGCTTTTCAGGAAAAAATTATACGAAACCAAATGGATTTTATGGTCGCTGCTGTTTATGATGCCGTTTCCGTATATCGCCAACACGGCAGGCTGGTACACGGCCGAATTAGGAAGACAGCCGTGGTTGGTTTATAATTTAATGAGAACCGCATCCGGTGCTTCGCCAACGGTTTCTTCCGGAAATACGTTGTTTACTTTACTGGGTTTTATCGGATTATACCTTTTACTGGGAATGCTGTTTTTATTGCTGATTGGAAAAATCATTAATAAAGGACCGCATAATGTAGAACTTTCAACAGAAAAAATATAGCTATGGAATTTTTTTGGTACATCATTTTAATGGGAATACTGGCCGTTTATATTGTTTTGGACGGTTATGATTTTGGGGCAGGGATTATTCATTTGTTTTTAGCGAAAACAGAAAAAGATAAAAAAGCCATTACCAGTTCCATTGGTCCGTTTTGGGATGCCAATGAAGTCTGGATTATTGCTGCAGGAGGCGTTTTGTTTTTTGCTTTTCCAACCTTGTACGCCTCATCTTTCAGCGGATTTTATCTGCCGTTGATTATGATTTTATGGCTTTTGATTTTCCGTGCCATCGGATTAGAGATGCGTGGGCAGGTGCATCATCCCATGTGGGAAGCGATTTGGGATAAGGCTTTCGGTATCGCGAGTTTGCTTTTGGCATTGTTCTTCGGGATTGCGTTGGGAAATATTGTTCGCGGGGTCAATCTCGGAATGGTAACCAACGGCGTTTCAACTCAGGAAGCACATTATTTCTTTTTGCCTTTATGGAATCCAACTTTTAGTCCGCAGGCGAATGAACTGGGAATTATCGATTGGTTTACGCTGTTTCTCGGAATTGTGAGTGTTGTCGCCTTAACGATTCACGGTGCCAACTGGATTATCTATAAAACTAATTCGTCATTAAACCCAAAGCTTAAAAATGTAGTTTTCAAACTCAATATTGTTTTGTTGATTTTGGTTGTCATCTCCTTGCAGATCTGGCATTTTATCGAGCCTAAACCGTTTCATAATTTTGTCGAAAATCCGATTCTTTGGTTTTTTCCTGTAATGACTTTTGTTGGCATTTTAGGTTTGTTCAAAGTGCGTTCGTTCAAAAGAGACGGGCAGGCTTTTATATTTTCCACTTTATTTTTAGTGGGCGGATTTGCTTCAACAGCAGTTTCTATTTTTCCGAATGTCCTGCCATCCACCAACAAAGTAAATCCGTCATTGACGATTTACAATACTGCTGCCGGCGAATACGGATTATCTGCCGGAATGAGCTGGTTTTTTGTGGCATTGTTTTTAGTGATTGTTTATTTTATTATTCAGTATCGCGTTTTTAGCGGGAAGATGGATGAGGTTGGGTATGGGGAGCATTAGGATTGATGAATAACTTTTAGTAAATTATTATTTAAAACCTATAGTATAAAGTTGATCTAAATTTTGTACTTTTATGTTACAGAATTACATCAAGTATACCTACCCTAAATTTGATATTTAATTAATGTAAAAATGAAAGCACGATATATTAGAGTATGAACACTGAATCAAAAAATAGAAAGGCAGGTTGCAAGGCAATTTCCAGATGAAGAAATTTACTTGATAAAGTAAGCGGCTCGACTCCATTTTCAAAAAGACCACAAGCTTTCATTGATGAATGATATTATTGAAAAGAAAATTAATTACATCAGCATATCCAGTATTGACAGATTAGGACGTAATACATTAGATGTACTTCAAACCATTGAAGAATTGCATTTACAAAGCATCTGATTGAAAGTTGATAATTTAGGACTGGAGAGTTTAACGAATAGTAAAGAAAACCCAACATTTAAATTGATAATAAGTGTACTTGCTAATATTGGTGAAATGGAAAGAACTTCCATATTAGAAAGACAACAGGAAGGGATAAAAATAGCAAAGGCAAAGGGTATTTATAAAGGTCGGTCAATAAATACTTCAGAATCTCCTAAAAAATTTCTTCTTAAGTATACTTCTGTTGTAAATTACCTAAATAAAAAAAATCCTCCTACCCTAGTAGAAATCGAAAAACTTACAGATTGCTCAAAAAATACTGTACAAAAAGTAAAAAAAGCACTAAATAAAGATTAGACTTTTTTTATGTTATAAATCTAAATTCAATTGATTACTTATATCTAATTCAATTGAAATACCATCATATTTGCCCGATAAATAATCTTTTTCAAATGAAGCATCTTTTCTAATTTTTTTCTCAAATAAGCTTTCTAATCTAGTCATTCCATATTTGTCTTTTCCAGCAATGATAACCTGATCTCTTCTAAATAATTTATTATTTGAGTTAATAAAAGTTGAATTATGTGATGCAATAATTAACTGAGCATTATAAGGGTTATTTTGAGAAGAATTAAAAAGCTTAATTATAGCTTTACATAATTCTGGATGCAATCTTGAATCAAATTCATCAATTATTAATACTGCGCCTTTAGTTAAAGCCTCTATTATTGGCCCAGATAGAGCGAAAAATTTCCTTGTTCCTAAAGATTCTTCTGAATTCAAATCAAAAAACTCTTCACTTTCAATTTCATTATTTTCATTGTATACATCATGTTTTGTGCTTACAATATTATTTTCCGGATTTTTCTTTAATATCATCTTAAGCAAATCTTTGGGAATATCTGACTTTCCTAATATATCTTGAGTTGAGACTTTTTCAATTTTTACTTCATTAAATCCTAGTTTTGCACTCCTTAAAAGATTATTTACCATAAAATTAAACTTACCATCATTAAGCATCTTAATAGTATATTCACTAGAGCTAAGATCATTAACGCCAGAAATGAAAGTAATCTCTCTAATTTCTTTAGTTAACAAAGTCGATAATGTATCATTAAATTGTGCACACACAGATAGGAAAAGAGCATTTTCCCGAGTAATTGTAACTAATTTTTGAGTTTCGATATCAAATTTCTTCCCAAGTTCAATTTCTTGTAATATCCTATTAAACAAAACATATTCTTTTGTTTTACTCTGGTAATATAGATATTCCTTATGAACTTTTTCTCTATCAACTTCAAATCCATATCTATATTTTTTTTGATCAACTATAAATTCGATTTCAAAAAAACTGGGTTTATCGATTGTTTCGGTAGATAATTTGAACCTTTCTACCATAATCTCATCTCCTGATGTTGATTCCTTAGATGAAGTTAAAATTAGCCATTTCATAAATGAAATTGCTCTAAATAAATTGCTCTTACCGCTAGAATTTGCCCCATACACAACTAAGCTTTTTAAAAGACTTAAGTCATTAATTGGAGATTGAAAAATATTATCAGTTCTGTACTCTGTAAGAGAGGTTGCAGATAAATTTATTGATGTGTTTTCTTTAAACGATAGAAAATTACACACAGAGAATTTTACGAGCATTATACTATATAAATGATTGTTTTAAATACAAAAATACAAAAACATGAGAGATATACGTAATAAATACCAAAAAATATTTTAATAGTTTAAATATTATTTGTACATTTGTACGACATTTTCTCAAATACGTCTAAAAATAATAGATTATAACAATATTAAAGACTAATATAATCGATAAAATCGTATAATTAACCGATAAAATACACATCATGGCTACTATTATTACTTATGACATCCCAAACAAACATCGAGAATTCAAAAATGAAATGTTTACCTTAGGTTATCTTGACAAAATTCCGGATAACACTTGCGGAATTATTTATCTACCAAACACTTCACTTTACCATCCAACCAATTCTGCACAAAAAGCAAGAGATGATGCTAAAGCTATATGTTATAGATTAGGAATTTCACTAGAAAGATGCATTTCAACTATTTGGCAAAGTTGGGCCGCTATATGCGGAGAAAAATTTAAATAAGTCGTCAAATCCTTTATGTCGCGAAGTTAAAGGAATTTATATAACATTAAATATTAAAGAATATGGCAACAAATCCTCCAAAAGACAATTCAAGAAAAGGAGCTGTTAAGGATAGAACTCAAGTTCAAAATCCAAAAACTGGATTATGGACAAAAAGAAATTCTGAGAATGGGCAATTTATGAATGTCAAAACGTCGAGTCAAGATCCTTTTAAAGGCGTTACAAAAGAAAAATAATTTTTTTGCCGTAAAAAATTTATGCGGAAAGGGAAACCTTTTTTAATATTTAATAATTTAAAAATGAGAAATAAAATGTTAGTAACAATATTGGGTTTTATAAAACCATTATTTACAAAAGGAGCATCTGTAGTGTGGGAGAATAGAAAGTATCTAAAACTTTTCTTTATTACAAAATATGGAAGCTATCGAAATAAAGAAATTAGATTTTCTATAAGTGGTTTATATAAAATTCAAATACCAAACACGAACAATTACTTGCTAGTTTTAAATAGAAGAATTCAAGGCCAGTTACAACCAGTTGGAGGAGTCTATAAACGTTACGGAGATGACAGTTTATTTAATAAATGGTTATATAAGCCTGATAATTTAAAAAACGGATTAGATGTTGATGAAAAAAGCAATTTTGATCTACGTTTTATTGTAAATGGTAAAAATGTTATGGACGTAATAAATTGGTATGAATCCGGAAAAGAAAGAGAGACGGATCCAAAAAGAGAATTTATTGAAGAGTTGATAGATACAAATATATTGGATTCTAAAATATTTGGAAACATACATCATAAACACATTCGTCGATTTTCCAAAAATTTATCATGGAGTGAATTTTTTAATTGTCATGAAATTTTAATTTATGACATTTTTGAGTTTATACCAAATGAGGATCAAAAAAAGGCATTGACAGAATTATCGCTACAAAAAAATGATTTATCAAAAGGTTATGCAATAGTCACTTGTGACGATATTGAGCAATCAAGGTTACTGCAAAATGGGCATCAAATTTCAAGGATAGGTCAACACACTAAATTACTCATTAATAAAATTTTCTAAAATGATAGATATTTTTAAAAATTACATACTACAAAGAGAAGAACTGCTTGCTCGCATTGCACAAGAATTACAATTAGATAATACTCGAATTGAAAGAATGGAATCTGCTTACAATGCTGTTTTTGATTTATTAAAAAAAGATATTACTTTTTTTAATAACCTTGAAATAGAAATCTACCCTCAAGGTTCAAAAAGAATTGGCACTACAGTTAAACCAATTAACGATGATGATTTTGATCTTGACACTGTCCTGCATATTTATGATCTTTTTACTAATCATACCCCTCAACAAGTTTATGATGAACTTGTACGAGTAATTGAAAATGATGGTTTTTACAAAACGATTTGTGAAAAGAAAACAAGATGTGTTCGTCTTAATTATAAAAGTGATTTTCATATCGATATTTTGCCTGCATGTATGCCTACATACAATGAAAGGCAAAAAATTGCTATTCCAGAAAAAGAAAAAAAAGATTGGTCTTCAGGAAATCCAAAAGGTTTTTCCAATTGGTTTCTCGAAATAGCTAATTCTGCGCAAAGCTCAATGCTTAGAAACTATTCGCAAGTTTTATTAGAAGCGAAAATTGAGTCCGAACCGTTACCTAAAGAATTATATGAAAAAACACCATTACAAAGAGCTGTTCAACTAATCAAAAGATATCGAGATATTTATTTTCAAAATAAAAAAAGCCGTGTCTCAAGTATTGTTATAACAACACTTGTTGCCAGGTTCTATAATGGTGAAAATTCAATTTTCGAAACAGTTGATAATGTTATACAAAAAATAAAATCTAGTTATCTTGATGCAGTAGCTTCTCATCATAAATTTAAAGTATTAAATCCTGTAAATCCTGACGAAGATTTTACTGATTCTTGGACAATTGAGGATTATCATAATTTTCACTCATTTATCTCAGATTTTTACATTAAATGGCAAAATCTTAACAATTCATTTGAAACAAGTAAAGATGACTACATTAATTTATTTGGAGAAGGTATATACAAAAAATCATTAAATGAACAATTTTTAACTTTTTCAAAAATAACCGATAATTCTTTAATCAAATCTAGTACTTTAATCGTTGGCGGAAATGCTTACACAAATACGAAAGGAGAAATCAATTCAAATACAGGAATCAAAAATGGATCTCATCACAACTTTGGAAGCTAAAAATACATTCGAAAATAAAAAAAATTGGTTCATTTTTCTAAACATTAACAAATATCAAGTTGAGAATAATTTTAATTGGATGAAGTTAAAAATTCTGCATAAAGATAAATCTCTTTATGGATTTGGCTCATTAGAGATTAATGGTAAAAAGTACAGCATTGAGTTATATTATTCTCCATTTAATACAAATAGGTTTGAACGAATATATATTAAGGACGAATCGATAATATATGACGATAAAATTCATTTATATAGCGACATGTCTCTATGCTTATATCATCCAGTGCTTGATAAACCGAAATTCCGTATGATACCACTATATGAAATAATTCCATGGATCACAGAATGGATTGTTTTTTACAATCTATGGAAAGTGTATGGTATTTGGCTCGGAAAAGAAATCAAACATACTTTTTAGCGTATATTCAGTTTATACTAAAGTTCTTAATTGGTCATGCCCATTAGTAGATTTATAAAGTGCCATTAATACTTTTTTTGCTATTGCTAATATAGAATATTTAATATTAAACAGTAGTATTTGTATTGAGAAGTTAAATATTAAACTCAAAAACTTCCTAAATTTGCGTTAGGGATAGAAGCGGTATCCTTTTGCTTTTTTCTTTAAAAAGCAAAAGATAAAGCGGATGAGCCCGACCGTAGGGAACGCCCAAATAAAGGTGTAGATTAAAACAAAACTTCTTTCGTAATAATATAAAATCCCATGAGCAAAACAAACCAGCCAAAAATTGGTTTTAGTCTGGCACCGTCAATTTTTTTGGAAAAGTGGCTCCCAATGAGCATTCCTAAAAGTGCCATTGCAGAAATACCTAGTAAAAACGGATAATTTATGGGTGTGCCAATGTATAAATCGCCTGCAAAACCTATTGTAGAATTAATGGCTATAATGAGTAATGAAGTTCCCACCGCTTGTTTCATGGGTAAATTCGCGAAAAATAATAGTGCAGGAATAATTAAAAATCCTCCTCCGGCACCAAGAAATCCGGTTACAATTCCGACTGCAAAACCGATTATGCTTAATTGTAAATAATTAGTTTCGGTTGTTTTGGTTTCAGTATTTGTTTTTCGGATCATGGAAAACGCCGCAGCAATCATTAATACTGAAAAGACAATCATTATCAGGAAGTCTTTTGATACTTTATAAGAAGCAATTGAGAAGAGGGTCGTTGCAATTTCGGGAAAGATTACTTCGCGGATAATCAGGATAGAAATTACAGAGGGAACCGCAAAATATAAGGCCGATTTTAGTTTCAGGTTGCCCATTTTGTAATGATTGTAGCTTCCGGACATAGCGGTTAATCCAACTATGAATAACGAATAGGAGGTTGCCTGTTCCGGGTTTACCTTAAAAAGATATACCAGAATAGGAATTGTTAATATCGAACCTCCGCTGCCAATTAGGCCAAGCGAGATTCCGATGATGATGGATGCAAAATAACCAAGATATTCCATTGTCAGTTTTTTATGCAAAGGTGCTATGTTGAATAGAAAGCTACAGTAACATTTATCACAGAAGAAAGATATTCTCATTTATTGTCACATAAAGCGAATCGAGATGATGTTCTTAACTTCGCTTGAACTGACAAAACAAATTGTTCCTGTTAATTCGTGAAATTCGTGTTTTTAAATCTTTTTCAAAAGCTCGATCTGGTTTCGGTTTAATTTGACCATGCCGCGCTGTTTCATTTTTTTCAGTAATCGGGAAACAACTTCTCTCGAAGTATTTAATTCGGTTGCAATTTCCTGATGGGATAGTTTAACTTCTGTGCATCCACAGGCATCTGAATGTCTTTTAAGGTAAAATTCCAGACGTTCATCCATGGAACGGAAAGCTATACTGTCGACTACTTCAAGGATTTCCTCAAAACGGCTTCGGTAAGTTTCGATAACAAATTCGTACCAGGATCTGTGCTCCATCATCCATTTGTCCATCATTTGCAGCGGAATCATCATTACTGAAACATCTTCGACCACTTTGGCCATAATCTGGCTTTTTTCGTTTTTTGCCGTGCAAATCATGGAAATGGCGCAGGCTTGTCCGGGAAGCAAATAATACATTAAAAACTCTCCTCCGTCTTCGCCTTCCCGATAAATCTTGATTTTTCCTTTGGTAATTAAAACAGTATTTTTGATGTATTGCCCTGTTCTCATTAAAATTGTACCGGCTTCAAAATCCTGTACGTTGCCGTTTACTTCGATAGTAGTAATAAGCTCATCTGAGAAATTAGGAAAAATATTTTTTAATGAGTTTTGCATGGATGAATAATAAAATTAAATAAAATGCTTATAAAAAGATTATAAAAGTAGCTACAGGACAAAGATAGCAGATTGAAATGGTATCGATTGTTAGAAAACTATTTTTAAGATATGGATTGTTGAAATGAAAAAATCCTATTTTCTGTTGGTTTTATAGATTGATTTTTTAAAAATAGTGAGTAAATTTGTAAAACACTGACAATTTTACGCTCGCTAAAACGTTTTCTGAGAATAATAATCGAAATCGTATGCAATGCATAATTTTATTAAGTGAAAAACTTTAATTTTACAAAAAACAATATTATGAATTTATCACAAGAAGATTGGGTTGCTCAGTTAGAGTCTGATGAAAAAGCAGTTATACTTGATGTAAGGACTGAAGACGAATTTAACGACGGTTATATTGAGAATGCTGTAAATATTGATATCAATAAAGGACAGGCTTTTATTTATGAAATAGAAGAACTGGATAAAAATAAAAACTATTATGTGTATTGCCGTTCTGGTGCGAGAAGTGCAAAAGCGTGCCAGATCATGAATGAATTAGGGATTGAAAACGCTTATAATTTATTGGGCGGAATCCTTGATTGGGAAGGCGAAACCGTAAATCCATAAAGATAAGAAGAGAGGCGGGAAGCCTCTTTTTTGTTTTAAAATTATTAAATAACCAAATTGTAAAGAACCAGATTATGAGTTTTATACCCGAAGAATATCAAATTAAAACCATTATAAATCAAGATACTTATCTTGTAAACGGAGAATTAAAACAATGGACAGGCCAGACGACTCCGGTATTTTCGACAATATCTTCTACTGATAAATATGCACCCACCTTATTAGGATCTATTCCGTTCATGGCTGAAAAAGAAGCTGATGAAGTTGTTCAGGCTGCCACTGCTGCATATGATAAAGGGCAGGGTTTATGGCCAACGATGAAAGTGATTGACCGTATCAAATGCATGGAAAATTTCGTAAGACAGATGAAGGAAACCCGTGAGGAAGTAGTGAAACTTTTGATGTGGGAAATTGGAAAAAACCTTGGCGATTCTGAAAAAGAATTTGACAGAACGGTTGAATATATTTACGATACCATTGATAGTTATAAAGAATTGAATGGACGCAGTTCTAAATTCTCAAAAGTACAGGGAGTAAACGCAATGATCCGCCGTGGTCCTCTTGGTGTAGTTCTTTGTCTTGGACCTTACAATTATCCTTTGAATGAAACTTTCTCATTACTGATTCCAGCTTTAATTATGGGTAATGCCGTAATTTTTAAACCGGCTAAGTATGGTGTTTTATGTATTTCGCCATTATTGGAAGCGTTTAGAAGCAGTTTTCCAAAAGGAGTGATCAATATTGTTTATGGAAGAGGTCGTGAAGTAGCTTCGCCAATCATGAAGTCAGGAAAAATCGATGTTCTCGCCTTGATTGGAAACAGTAAATCTGCTATAGCTTTGCAGGACCAGCATCCAAACAAAAACAGACTGCGTTTGATTTTAGGTCTGGAAGCTAAAAATCCGGCAATTATTTTAGCAGATGCCGATTTGGATTTGGCGATTCAGGAATGTATTACCGGGTCATTATCATTTAACGGTCAGCGTTGTACAGCCCTAAAAGTATTGTACGTTCATGAATCTATTGCTGCTGAATTCAACAGGCGTTTTTCTGAAAAAGTAGATGGTTTGGTGTTTGGAAATCCATGGGAAAAAGGAGCTTCCCTGACTCCGCTTCCTGAAACAGAGAAACCAGAATATATTCAGGGATTAATTGACGATGCTAAAAGCAAAGGAGCTAAAATTCTTAATGAAAAAGGAGGAAAGCATACAGAGAATTATATTTTTCCGGCAGTTTTATATCCTGTAAATAAAGAAATGAGAGTGTACCATGAAGAGCAATTTGGACCTGTAGTGCCAATTATTTCCTTCAAGGATATCAGTGAGCCTCTTGAAGATATGGCAGAGTCTAATTACGGTCAGCAGGTAAGTTTGTTTGGAAAAGATATAAAAACACTGGCACCGCTAATTGATGCTTTAGTGAATTTAGTGTGCAGAGTGAACCTGAACAGTTCCTGCCAGAGAGGTCCGGATGCGTTCCCGTTTACAGGTCGTAAGGATTCTGCTGTAGGAACCCTGAGTATCCCGGATGCATTGCGTTCGTTCTCTATCCGAACGTTTGTAGCTTCAAAAGATATTGCTTACAATAATGAAATTTTGCAGGAATTGTTGAACAGCAAGGAATCCAATTTCATCAATACTGATTACATTTTATAATTTTTAAGGTTATATATTAATTTCCAAAACCGTCTTTTTCTTCTGAATCAGACGGTTTTTTCTTTGTAGTAAATTCAGGTTTTTCCTTAGCGTATACACACTAAATGTGTGTAAAATTACAGTGAGTGTGTAAAGTTTATACACTGTATTTATTCCGGTTTTGTGCTAAAAGCCTCAAAACGTGTTGTAATCAACAATGGCATAAGCCTTGCAAAATGCATAATATCTAAAGCTCGTAATTTATTTCTTTAGTAATAAATATGGATCTAGATAATGAAATAAGCCATTCAAGAAATCAATAACACGTATATGGAAATTGACACAATCACTTCACAACAATTTTATTCTTCAAAAGAGAGCACAGGTAATAAAAAACTATCTGCAGATAATTCTATTTTCGACATTAATGGAAAACCTTTAGATATGGTTATCGATAAAAGTTCAAATTCATTAAGGCTTTTTGTACTTATTGGGACTTTTATTTTACTATTTGCAGGTGCTTTTTTAGTGTATACATTTCAATCAGACTTCGATCAGTTCCAACTCGAAAGGATTAACTCTGTAATTGGTCTGCCTTTTCTTATTCTGGCTACTGCGCTATTCCTTTTTAAAGCAGGTATCTTTTTATACAAATCGTTTTTGTATTTTAAATACAAACCAATAGAATCTGTTACAGATGAATTATTGCCAACCTGTACGGTAATTGTTCCGGCCTACAATGAAGGGAAATTGGTTTGGGAAACTTTAATGAGTCTGGCAGACAGTGATTATCCGGAAGAAAAAATGCAGATACTGGCTATTGATGATGGAAGTAAAGATGATACATGGTATTGGATACAAAAGGCTAAAATAAAATTGGGAGATCGCTTGGCGATTTATCAGCAGCCACAAAATAAAGGGAAACGTCACGCACTTTACCGCGGATTTAAATTAGGGACCGGAGAAATTTTTGTAACCGTTGACAGTGATTCAATTGTTAAGAGGGATACTTTAAGAAATTTGGTAAGTCCATTTGTTAACAATGAAAAGTGTGGAGCTGTTGCCGGAAATGTTCAGGTATTGAACAATAAAAGTGCAATGCTTCCTAAAATGCTGAACGTAAGTTTTGTAATGAGTTTTGAGTTTGTTCGTTCTGCAGAAAGTATGTTAGGTTCTGTACTTTGTACTCCGGGAGCTTTGGCGGCTTATCGTAATACGTCAGTTTTTGCCTGTTTGGAAGAATGGATCAACCAGACCTTTATGGGAGAACCTTCCGACATTGGAGAAGATCGCGCGATGACCAATATGATTTTGAAACAGGGATACAATGTATTGTTTCAAAGAAATGCAGTTGTACTGACTAACGTTCCTGAAGAATATGTTGGATTGTATAAAATGTTTATCAGATGGGGAAGAAGTAATGTACGTGAAAACCTGATGATGGCTAAATATGTTTTCAAAAATTTTAGAAACGGATCAAAATTAGGAGCAAGGCTTTTATATTTAGATCAGACTGCAAAAATTATTATGTCTTTTCCGTTTTTACTGTTTATGTTCTTTTTTATAGCCACACATCCAATATTGTTTGTGAGTTCAACACTACTAAGCATATTAGTTATTTCCAGTTTTTCAGCTTTCTTTTATGCCAGAAAGTATAGTGCTTCTGAAGCTTTATGGGCTTATTCTTATAGCGTTTTTTATACTTTTAGCTTATTTTGGATTACTCCATACGCAATTGTTACAGCTCATAAAAAAGGCTGGCTGACAAGAGGTCTTTCTGAGAAAAAATTAGAGGAATATGTTACGTTGGAACGTTATATTCCATCAGATGAATATAGTGCATAAATGACAAAGCAATTGTGAATGAAGTTTTCATTCAAAAAATAAATAAAATAAATACAATTAAAAAAAGTCAGCCTGTTCAATAATCGAACAGGCTGGCTTTTTTGTTTTATCTAAAAAATAGAAACGTTTAGTATGCGGTTTTTAATTAAGAGTACTAATAAAATGATTTTTTAGAAATAAATGTAACAATCTAAGAGAAATTCTTACTTATAGAGTTATAATCATCAATCAAACAATCATGAAAAAAATAACATTACAATTATTGCTTACAGCTTTTCTGTTGTTAGCACAATACAGCTTTTCACAGGAGCTTTATATGCCAAGGAATATCAAACAGGCATATGCAAATGGTACCCGTTCTACAGACGGAAAGCCAGGTAAAAATTACTGGCAAAATCATGGAAAATACACGATGATATTAACTGTAAATGCCGATACCAAAATAATTAGCGGTACTGAAACTATATTGTATGAGAACAATAGTAATGATACATTAAAAAATCTGCGAATTAGATTTGTGAATAATATTCATAAAAAAACCTCCCCAAGAGCAGGAGAAAATAGTGAAGGCTTTTTTACTGACGGTTTAACAATTACTGCTTTAAAAATAGAAGGCGAAATTTATAAAGAAGATGCTAAAGATTGGGGAACTGTAGGAATTGTTAAGATGAAAAAAACTGTTCCTCCACATACTAAAATTACAATTGATATCGGTTGGAATTATCCATTATCAGAAGTTAGTGGAAGAGAAGGACAAATTGATAAAAGCACATTTTTTGCAGCGTATAGTTATCCTCGTGTTTCTGTTTTTGATGATTATAACAGATGGGATCAGCTACCCCATACTTCCGGTCAGGAGTTTTATAACGATTTTAATGACTACAGTTATTCTGTAAAAGCACCAAAAAACTATGTTGTTTACGGCACAGGAGATTTACTCAATCCTGATGAGGTTTTGCAGCCTGAATTTGCAGCCCGTTTAAAGAAATCATATGTAACAGGTGAAATTTTGCATATTGCCAATGAGCAGGAAATAAAAAATAAAATGGTTACGAAACAAAACGATTGGAATGTTTGGAAATTTGAAGCCAAAAACATTCCAGATATCTGTTTCGGTTTAAGCGACCATTATTTATGGGATGCCAGCAGTGTAGTGGTAGATAAAAAAACAAATCGCCGCGCAAGTGTTCAGGCCGCTTATGACATCAAAGGAACTGATTTTGTAAACTCCATTAAATACAATCAATATGCGTTAGACTGGTTTTCGAATAATTGGCCTGGAATTCCGTATCCATATTCTAAAATGACTGCTTTTCAGGGGTTTGCGGATATGGAATATCCTATGATGTGCAACGATTCACAAATGGGAGATCCTGTTTTTGCACAATTGGTTCAGGATCATGAAGTAGCACATACTTATTTTCCTTTTTACATGGGAATCAATGAAACCCGTTACGCTTTTATGGATGAAGGCTGGGCAACTACCTTTGAATATTTAATTGGAATTGCAGAACACGGTAAAGAAGCTACTGACAAATTTTATAAGGAGTTCAGGGTCAATCAATACATAAATGATATTTCTACCGAAGAAGATCAGCCTATCATTACCATGTCGACTCAATTATCTGATTCCGGTTATGGAAATAATTCCTATGGAAAAGCGTCTCTTTCTTATTTGGCTCTAAAAGATATGCTGGGAGACGATTTATTTAAAAAAGCATTGCATACGTATATGGAAAATTGGAATGGAAAGCATCCAATTCCCTGGGATTTCTTTAATTCGATAAATGCCGGTTCAGGAAAAAACTTAAATTGGTTTTTCAATAATTGGTTTTTTACGAATCACTATATAGATATTTGTGTAAAAAATGTTTCAGGCAAAAACATCACTGTTGAAAATCCGGGTGGTTTCGCCATTCCGTTTGATGTCAATATTGTTTATACAGATGACTCAAAAGAAACCTTGCACCAAAATCCTGATATTTGGGAGAAAAATGAAAAGGCAGCTTTAATTGTTTTAAAAGGGAAGAAACCAATTAGACAAATTACTCTTGATGGAGGAATCTTTATGGATGCAACACCAGCAAATAATACCTGGCTGGCTAAATAAAATAAAAAAACAGATTACTTTAGAACCGTCTTTTTCCGTTGGAGTAAGACGGTTTTTTTATAGCTGTTAAAATGATAATACAATCAATCAAACCTGCTGATACCTGGAAAATCCGCCATGAAGTAATGTGGCCCGATCAGCCTTTTGAATTTTTTCAGTGAACTGAAGATAATTTAGGATTGCATTTTGGTGTTTTTATCGAAGGGATTTTGGTTTCAATAGTTTCCTGTTTTATTTCGGATGATGAAATGCAGTTTAGGAAACTCGCTACTTTGCACGAATATCAAGGTCGTGGAATAGCTTCAGAAGTTTTGAATTATATTTTTGATTTTGCCAGACACAAGAATTTAAAGAGAGTTTGGTTCAATGCGAGTAGCAATAAAAAAATTTTTATGAAAAATTCGGAATGAAAGATACTTTTCAAACATTCAATGCGTTAGATCAGCAGTTTACCGTAATGGAAATTTTCTTTTAATTTTTGATGTTATTCAAATGTGAAAAAAATCCTAATTGAATATAATTTATAGAACAGCTCAATAAATTATAGTAATTTAACCACAGATAAATTGATAATTTAGTTTACTATGGAGAATTCAAAAATCAATGCTTTTATACCACTTTTATATCTTGTTTGGTCTGACGATCTGTTAACTGAAAATGAGTTTGTCACAGTACAAGGATTCATCAATTCCTTAACTTTAATTTCATTGGAAGAACAGCAATATCTTCTTTCTAAAGTTGATATTTCAAATCCGCCTTCGCGAAATGAACTTGCACAATGGAAATCGGATATAGAGAAAAGCATTAAAGATAAATCCTCTGTAAAATCCATTTTTGATATAGCAACAGCACTTTCGGATAAAAATCTGGATATATCAGCATTAGAAGCCGATTTTACAAAGCTTGAAAATGATTTGGGAGTTTTGGGCGAAGAATTAATTCAGAACTTCAAAACCAAAGGAGATTCACTCACAGCGACTACGAAAACTACCGATAATTTTGACATTCAAAAGTTAACCGAAATTCTGGACGGAGAACAAGCCAGCATTATCAAAAAAGTAAAAGAGGTTATTTCAAGACCAGAATTTGCCTATGAAACTTCAACGGATATTAATATTTATCGCCAAAAAGTATATGACTGGTGCAAAATTCTGGCAGAAGAAAATCTCGGAAATATGGCCTATCCAAAGCAATATGGTGGGGGCGAAAACATAGCCGATTATTTTGCCATTATGGAAACGCTGAGTTATCATGATTTGAGTCTGGTAATAAAATTTGGTGTGCAATTTGGACTTTGGGGAATGAGCGTTCAGTCATTAGGAACCGAAAAACACTATGCAAAATACCTGAAAGACATAGGATCATTAAAAATTCCGGGTTGTTTTGCCATGACCGAAACACATCACGGTTCCAACGTAAAAGGTTTAGAAACAACCGCAACCTACAATCATAATGATCAAACTTTTATCATTCATACCCCTCACGAAAAGGCACAAAAAGAATATATAGGAAATGCAGCTGTTCACGGACAAATGGCAACTGTTTTTGCTAAGCTGATTATCGATGGTCATGATTATGGTGTTAATGCCTTTATTGTTCCGTTACGGGATACAAACGGAAATACACTTAACGGAGTCACAATTGGGGATTGCGGTCATAAAATGGGACTGAATGGAGTAGATAACGGAACAATTAGTTTTGATAATGTCGTAATTCCGAAAGAAAATATGCTCGACAGATTTGCTTCTGTGAATGATAAGGGACAATTTGAAAGCCCGATTCCAAGTGATAACAGACGTTTCTTTACGATGTTGGGTACTTTGGTCGGAGGCAGAATCGGAATCCCCCGTTCCGCTTTGGCAGCGGCAAAATCCGGACTTACGATTGCTATTAGATATAGTGATCAGAGAAGACAGTTTGGGCCTGAAGGTGGTTCTGAAGTGCCGATTTTGAATTACCGTATGCACCAGCGCCGACTGCTTCCTCATCTGGCAAAAACCTACGCAGTACATTTTGGGCTGCAGTATCTGACTAATCGTTTTCTGAATAGAACCGAAACAGAAATGCAGGAAATTGAAGCCTTGGCAGCCGGAATGAAATCGTATTCAACCTGGAGCACAAGGGATATTTTGCAGGAATGCCGTGAAGCCATTGGCGGAAAAGGGTATCTGTCTGAAAACAGAATTGACGCCTTAAAAAATGATACTGAAATTTACACCACTTTTGAAGGTGATAATACCGTTTTAATGCAATTGGTCGCAAAAAACCGTTTGTCTGAATTCAGAAAGTCATTTGGGGAAATGGGTTCTTTTGGGATCATAAATTATGTATTTGAAAATGCAAAAACGGCTTTCGCAGAGAAAAACCCAATTGCCACCAGAAGAACGGATGAAGAACATTTATCAGACAGCCAGTTTCATTTACAAGCTTTTCAACATAGGGAAAAAACAATTTTAGCTTCAGCAGCCAATCGTATTAAAAAATTAGTGGATAGCGGCTTAGAGGCTTATGATGCTTTTAATGTAGTGCAGCACCAAATGATTGAAGTGGCTGAGGCTTATCTGGAACGACTCGTGCTTGAGCAATTTCAAATAGCAATTATTAAAGTGGAAGATGAAAAAACTAAAGAAATATTAGAAAAATTATATCAGTTATACGCAGTTTCACAGATTGAAAAAAACAAAGCCTGGTATTTGGAAGATGGTTATATGGAAGCTGTAAAAACGAAGGCAATTCGTAAAATGGTCAACCAGCTTTGTTGGGATATTAGACCGGATGCTGTTGCACTGGTCAATTCATTCGATATTCCGGAAAGTTGTCTTGCGGCACCAATTGCTGTTGAATAATTAATTTTATAAGGTCACTTTATTATATTTGCGAATCTCATTTATCTTCCATCAACTTGAAAAATTATTTTTTGCTTTTTTTAATTCTTTTGGTTCGCTTTCCTGTTTATTCATCGAATGCTACTGATACTATTCTGGCTAGACTAAATGATGCCATTAAAAATAAACAGCATTATGTCAGGTTAAAAGAAGATCGGATTTTAAATTTCAAAAAGATAAAATCGGCTGATCTTTCACAAGAACAGGAGTATAATTATAATTTGGCTTTGTACAAAGAATACCAGAAATTCCATTCTGATTCTGCTATTTTGTATGTAAAGAAAAACATTAAAATTGCGGAAGGACTTCATAAAAAAGATTGGATGGATTTGGCACAACTGCAATTGGCCAATCTTTATTCTTCATCAGGAAAGTATCGTGAATCTGAAGCCATTCTTAAAAATATCAGAAGAAACGAGCTTCATAAATCATTACTGCCTAATTATTATATTACCTATCGTGAATTTTACGAGCATTATAATGCGAATAGTAACAGCAAGGATTTTATAAAGCAAATAGCAAAGTATCGTGATTCTTTATTGGGTGTTTTAAATCCGAATTCCTTAGATTATAAAATCAATAAAATTCAAAAAAGTATTTATCAGAGTCAATTTGATATTGCTGAAAAAGAATTATTGACCTTATTGAAAGAGAGTAAAGACGATAATCCGCAATATGCTATGATTACCTACCTTTTAGGGTATATTGCAATGAAATCACATGAAGTAGATTCTGTCGAAAAATATTATGCCCTTTCTGCTATTTCAGATATTAAGCAAGCTATAAAAGACAATGCTTCTCAGCAAGAACTTGCATTGGTTTTTTACGAGTTAGGGGATGTGGATATGGCGTATAAACTCACGCAATCAGCAATTGAAGATGCGTTGTATTGTAATGTTCAATTTCGTACGCTGCTGATGTCTCAGGTATATTCCATTATTAATACGGCTTATTTAGAGCGTGAAGCCCAAAGAAAATCAGAACTCAAGTTGTATCTGTTATGCATTAGCCTGCTTTCCGTTTTTTTGATTGTAGCAGTAATTTACGTTTACAAGCAAATGAAAAAAGTCTCCAGAATCCGGGGAGAATTATATGAAACCAGTCAAAAATTAGCCGAATTAAACAAAGGCATAACAGAAGCCAATAATCAGCTTCAGGAAAGAAATGCCCAATTATGGGAATCCAATCATATCAAGGAAGAATACATTGCACATTTCTTCAATCTTTGTTCGGCATACATCAACAAGCTGGAAAACTACCGGGTCATATTAAATAAAAAAGCGACAGCAAAACAATTTGATGAAATTTATCGAATATTGAAATCAACTACTTTGGTTGATAACGAACTTGAAGAGTTATACAAAAATTTTGATATTATTTTTTTAAACATATATCCCAGTTTCGTAAAGGACTTTAATTTACTTCTTATAACTGAAGAGCAAATTGTATTGAAACAAGGGGAATTACTGAATACAGAACTCCGTATTTTTGCCTTAATCCGACTTGGAATTACAGATAGTGTAAAAATCGCTGCTTTCCTTCGCTACTCACTAAGTACAATTTATAACTACCGCACCAGAGCCAGGAATAAGGCAATAGTTTCCCGAAGTGATTTCGAAGAGATGGTTATGAAAATTGGTTTAATTTCCCTAAAATCATAATGTTATCTTTTTAAAACTACTACTTTTTTCAAGGTGAAAATTTATATAATATATTGATTTTTAATGTTTTGTATTTTTTATTTACTACTTTTTTATATTCCTCATTTCCACGAATACGATAACGTTATAGCTTTACCTATTATTCGAAGATATCTGATTGAACAGATTTTGAGAATAGGGTAATGATTAATAAATACATAATTATGTTTAAAAACGTTAAGATAGTAGTTGTGCTGCTATTACTAAATTCATTTGGAATTATTGCACAAAGTAAAGTTTCCGTTTATCTGGATGATAAAAAACCAATTAGTGAGCGCGTAGAAGATGCAATTTCGAAAATGACAACCGAGGAAAAAATTGCCATAATTCATGCGCAGTCAAAATTCAGTTCTCCTGGTGTTCCTCGTTTAGGAATTCCTGAAAACTGGATGACTGATGGACCTCACGGAATTCGTACCGAAGTGAAATGGGACGAGTGGGATCAGGCTAATTGGACTAATGATTCCTGTATTGCATTTCCTGCTCTTACGGCACTTTCTGCTACCTGGAATAAAGATTTAGCAGCATTGTACGGAAAATCAATCGGAGAAGAAGCACGTTATCGCAACAAAAATGTGTTATTAGGACCCGGAGTAAATATTTACAGATCACCATTAAACGGTCGTAACTTCGAATATATGGGGGAAGATCCTTTCTTAACTTCAAAAATTGTTGTTCCTTATATTAAAGGAGTTCAGTCTAATGGAGTTGCTGCTTGTGTCAAACATTTTGCGCTAAACAATCAGGAAACGAATCGTAATTCGGTAAACGTAATTGTTGATGATAGAGCTTTATACGAGATTTATTTACCAGCCTTTAAAGCGGCAGTTCAGGAAGGGGACGCATGGGCAATAATGGGTTCTTATAACAAATACAAAGGGCAACAGTGTTGTCACAATGAGTTTTTATTGAATGATATTCTTCGTGGAGAATGGGGATTCAAAGGAGTGGTAATCTCAGATTGGGGAGGAGTTAACGATACAAAACAAGCCATTCATAATGGATTGGATATGGAATTTGGTTCCTGGACAAACGGACTTTCATGGGGAACCAGTAATGCATACGACAATTATTATTTAGCAAAACCCTATTCAACGATGATTGAAAAAGGAGAAATAGGAACTAAAGAATTAGATGAAAAAGTTCGTCGTATTTTACGTTTGTCTTTTTTGACTACTATGAATAAGAACAGACCTTTCGGTTCATTTGGAACTCAAGAACATGCTGATGCTGGTTTAAAAATTGCTCAAGAAGGAATTGTATTGCTTCAAAATAAAAACAATATTCTTCCGATTGACTTGAATAAAACAAAGAAAATTGCAGTTATTGGAGAAAACGCAATCAAGATGATGACTATAGGTGGAGGAAGTTCTTCGCTTAAAGCGAAATATGAAGTTTTACCACTTGATGGATTAAAGAAAAAAAATGGTAATAAAGCCGAAGTTGTATATGCTCGTGGTTACGTTGGAGACCCAACAAGTAATTCTGAGGGAATAGTTGGAAAAATGAGTCTTGAAGACAAACGTTCTCCAGATGAATTAACAACAGAAGCTTTAAAAATAGCAAAAGATGCAGATATAGTATTGTTTTTTGGAGGGTTGAACAAAAGCGGTCATCAGGATGCTGAAGGAAACGATCGTTTAGAATTAGGACTTCCATACCATCAGGATAAATTAATTTCTGAATTGGTTAAGGTAAATAAAAATATAGTTTTTGTAAATATTTCAGGAAACGCTGTGGCGATGCCATGGGTAAATGAAGTTCCCGGAATTGTTCAGGGATGGTTTTTAGGTACTGAAGCTGGAAATGCTCTGGCTGCTGTTTTACTTGGTGAAGTGAATCCTTCAGGAAAATTACCCTTTACTTTTCCAGTTAAATTATCGGATAACGGAGCACATGCTTTAGGAGAATTTCCAGGCGGTGATGAAGTAAAATATAATGAAAGCATTTTTGTTGGATACCGCTGGGCAGACAAACAAAAAGCAAAACCATTATTCTCTTTTGGTCACGGATTAAGTTACACCACTTTTGAATATGGAAAAGTGACTGCAGACAAAAAACAAATAACTGCTGCAGACCAGATTACATTTTCTGTAAAAGTAAAAAATACAGGAAGCAGAGAAGGTTCTGAAGTAGTGCAGCTTTATATTAGTGATTTAAAATCTTCATTGCCCCGACCGATAAAAGAATTAAAAGGATTTGAAAAAATTTCGCTTAAAGCGGGAGAAGAAAAAACCGTAACATTCACGGTTGATAAAACGGCACTAAGCTTTTTTGATGATAAAAAGCACGACTGGGTTGCTGAGCCAGGAGCTTTTGAAGCTATCGTTGGAGCATCTTCTACAGATATAAAATCTAAAGTGAGTTTCTCACTTCAATAATTTCGTTAATTTAAGTTGGTTGTTAGTTAAGCTGTAATGATAAAAAGTTACAGCTTTTTAAAAAATTAAAATATGAAAAAAATTGTATTAAGTATTATCGTTTTATTTTTAGCAAAAAACATTTCGGCGCAAAGCCTGAATAAAATGCAATGGTTTAATGAACCTGAAAAATGGGAAATCAAAAATAATGCATTGATTATGAACGTTACTGCGGGTAGTGATTACTGGCGTATTTCACATTACGGATTTACAGTTGATGATGCTCCGTTTTATTACACAACTTACGGTGGGGAATTTGAGGCCAAAGTAAAATTGACAGGTAATTATATCGCCCGTTTTGATCAAATGGGTCTCATGATTCGGGTTGATGAAAAAAACTACATCAAAACCGGAGTTGAATTTGTTGATGGGAAGTTCAATATCAGTACCGTCGTAACCCACGATAAAAGTGATTGGAGTGTAACAACTCTTGAAAAAGCACCGCCATTTGTCTGGATAAAAGCGGTAAGAAGATTAGATGCTGTTGAGGTATTCTATTCTTTTGACGATAAAAATTACATTCTGACCCGCAATGCACCATTGCAGGATAATGTGCCGGTTATGGTTGGTTTAATGGCGGCCTCTCCTGACGGAAAAGGTTTTGAAGCCAAGTTTGAAAATTTTAAAGTAACGCATTTGCCAGATCAACGCAGATTGGAATGGCTTAAGAATCATCAGGAATAAAATGAATTAGAGAATTGAGATAATTTGAAAATTAGATAATTGATTAGTTTTGCGCAAAGCTTTCCAAGCTTTTCAAGAGTTTTGAAAATTTACATTCGATCTTTGCGTAAAACTTTGCAATTTTAAAATTAATAATCATCAAAAACACTAAGCATCAACCACTAATAATTAATCATTTTATGAGTTCCATTTCTACAGAAATTAAGCCTAAAAAACATTATGAAATTTTAGACGGACTACGAGGAGTCGCAGCCATTATAGTTGTTGCTTTTCATATTTTTGAAGCTTTTGCAGGAGGAAACCGTTTTGTGCAGATTATCAATCACGGTTATTTAGCAGTGGATTTCTTTTTTCTTTTATCTGGATTTGTTGTGGCTTATGCCTATGATGACCGCTGGGTTAAAATGACACAATTGGAATTTTATAAACGGCGGTTGATTCGCCTGCAGCCCATGGTTATTATGGGAATGGTTATTGGTGCTATATTCTATTACTTTCAGGCTTCTGATATTTTGTTTCCGATGATTGCCGGAATGGAAGTTTGGAAAGTGATTTTGACTATGATTATCGGTTTTACTCTGCTACCTATTCCGCCTTCGATGGAAATTAGGGGTTGGGGTGAAATGCATCCGCTTAACGGACCAGCGTGGTCACTTTTCTTCGAATATATCGCTAACATTCTTTACGCGTTATTGTTTAGAAAATTCTCTAATAAAGTTCTTGGAGTTTTTGTTTTGATTTTCGCAGGAATGTTAATCAATTATACCGTTTTTGGACCGAAAGGCGATGTTATTGGGGGTTGGTCACTAAATTTGGAGCAAATGAATGTTGGTTTCACCCGTTTGTTATATCCGTTTTTTGCTGGTGTTTTATTATCCCGCTTAGGAAAATTAATTTATATAAAAGCTGCCTTTTGGATTTGCAGTATTTTAATTACAATTGTATTGATGATGCCGAGATTGGGAGATGAAAATAGTTTGTGGATGAACGGTTTATATGAATCCTTCTGTATAATTCTGATTTTTCCAATTATTGTATCAATAGGAGCAGGAGGAGAAATAAAAAACCCGTTTTCGCTTAAAATATGCAAAGCTTTGGGTGATATTTCCTATCCAGTTTATATTACTCATTATCCGTTGATTTATTGGTACACCGTCTGGGTTGTAGATAATAAGGTTTCTTTGGCAGATGGATATTTATTAGGGATAGGAGTTTTGATTGGCAGTATCGTAATCGCTTATTTATGTTTGAAATTATACGATGAGCCTGTTAGGAATTGGCTTCAGAATAAGTTTCAGAAACGCAAAGTTGTTGTTACAGAGTAAACAATTTTTAAATTTTAATTGTTTTTAGTTTGCAGATATTCAAAAGGGATGAAAACTTATGTTTTCATCCCTTTCTATATTAATTTAAATCAGTTAAGATTATTATTCTAAAACTAATTCTGTCAATGCTTCTTTGCTGAAACCTTTTAATTGTTCAGTCTTACCTGCCTTGATTTTTGCAACCCAATTCGGATCAGATAAAAGAGGTCTTCCAACGGCAACTAAATCAAAATCACCTCTGTCGAAACGTCTGTTTAATTCTTCAAGAGAAGTTGGCTGAGAACTTTCTCCTGCAAAAGCGCCAAAGAAATCACCTGAAAGTCCAACGGAACCTACTGTAATTGTTGGAGCTCCCGTTACTTTTTTAGCCCAGCCTGCAAAATTCAGATCAGACTCTTCAAATTCAGGTTCCCAGAATCTTCTTTGAGAACAGTGTAGAATATCTACTCCGGCATCAACAAGAGGTGCAAGCCAGGCTTCTAATTCCTTAGGATTTTTAGCCAGTTTATAGTTGTAATCTGAAGGTTTAAATTGAGAGAATCGCATAATAACAGCGAAATCATTTCCTACTTGTTTCCTAATTTCTTTTACAACTTCAATAGCAAAACGGTTACGTTCCGATAATGTTTTTCCGCCATAAATGTCAGTGCGTAAATTGGTTTCAGCTCTAAAAAACTGGTCAATCAAATACCCATGTGCGCCGTGAATTTCAAGAGTATCAAAACCTAGTCTTTTAGCATCAGCAGCAGCTTTTCCGAAAGCGATAATAGTGTTTTCAATGTCATTTTCAGTCATAGTATTTCCGTTGCTGAAACCCGGTCTGTTTAAACCCGATGGACCTTCAAAAGCAACTGGAGGAACCCAGCCAGAATGATGGTTGTCCATTATTCCCATATGCCAGATTTGTGGTCCCATTGAACCTCCGGCAGTATGAACTTCTTCAATCACTTTTTCCCATCCTTTTAATGCCTCATCTCCATAAAAATGAGGGACATTTGGGTCGTTTGACGATGAAGGTCTGTCGATTACAGTTCCCTCGGATAATAGTAATCCCACTTTACCTTCAGCTCTTTTTTTATAGTAAGAAGCTACTGTGTCAGTTGGAATTCCGTTTGGAGAAAAGGAGCGCGTCATTGGCGCCATTACGATTCGGTTTTTAAGATTTAACGTTTTCAGGTTAAATGGTGAAAACAGGTTGTTTGTACTCATAGTAATTACAAATTATTTTGAATTAATTTACTGAGTGCTTCAAAGGCACCTTCGTTGCGTTTGTAGTAGGTCCATTGTCCAACGCGTTTAGATTCTATAAATCCTGCACGTTGTAAAATAGACAAGTATTCAGAAACTGTAGATTGCGTAAGGCCTGCTTTAGCTTGTATTTGCCCTACACAAACGCCATGTTCAAATCCTGAATGCTGGAGTTGATCCGGAAAGTTGAGTTCGGGTTCTTTTAGCCATTCCAGCATTTGTAATCTGGACTTGTTGGAGAGTGCCTTAAATATTTCTATATGTTCCATGATGCAAATATATCGAGATTTCCCGATATAACAATTAATATAGAATAACTTTAGAAAAATCTATGGTGAATTGCTATATTGTGTTAGTAACCAATTAGCTGTAAATATATAGCACATTTATAAATGTAATTTTTTCATGTAAAAATGTTATAATTTCAATATTTAGAAATTATAAACAATGAATTATAACTTGTCAATCAGTTATTTATATTAAGTTTGTTTTATTTGCTGTTTAGCAGATATCTTGTTGAATCTTTAATTTAGATTAAATATTTTTATTAAATATGTTAATTTAACAGATAAAAATATTTTTATAAATAATTTATTTGGAATATTAAGATTTAAAAGTATATTTGTGCAATCGATTACATTTTTTATTTTGTTAGATAGTTTTTGTTTTTTACTTTGTAAATTTAAGTAAGTCATAGATATAAAATCTTTAATAACTATCTTCGTTTCAAAATTAACAATGGTTTTTAGAACCAAATAAACTTTACTATGAATCAAACCAAAAAATCTACCGGAAAGTATCGTTGGAGTATATGTGCGCTGCTTTTTTTTGCAACAACAATTAATTATTTAGACAGACAAGTACTTTCTTTAACCTGGACCGATTTTATTGCACCAGAATTCCACTGGAACAACAATGATTATGGAAATATTACTGCATTGTTTTCTATATTTTATGCAGTGTCCTTATTATTTGCTGGAAAATTCGTAGACTTTATGGATACCAAAAAAGGATTCCTTTGGGCAATCGGAATTTGGTCTGTCGGAGCTTGTTTACATGCTTTCGCAGGGATTGCCACAGCTGGATGGATTACTGGCGATTGGTTCGTAGGTTTTGGAGGATCAAAAGAAGCGCTAAAACTGGTTAACGACACCGGTATGGTGGCTAGTGTAAGTGTTACTTTGTTTGTTTTTGCTCGTTTTGTTTTGGCAGTTGGAGAGGCAGGAAATTTTCCTGCAGCGATTAAAACTACTGCGGAATATTTTCCTAAAAAAGACAGGGCTTTCGCTACCAGTATTTTTAATGCAGGAGCAACCGTTGGCGCTTTAGCTGCGCCAATAACTATTCCTAGAATTGCCGAATATTTCGGTTGGGAAATGGCGTTTATCCTCATTGGAGCTTTAGGCTTTGTTTGGATGGGATTTTGGGTTTTTATGTATGATAAACCAGAGAAACATCCAAAAGTAAATACTAGTGAATTAGAATACATCCAACAAGATGATGTAGCCGATAGTAAATTAGAAGGTTATGTGCCAGAAACATCTACAAAAGTAACTTTTGCTGATTGTTTGAAGTACAAACAAACCTGGGCTTTTATCTTTGGTAAATTTATGACCGATGGGGTTTGGTGGTTTTTCTTATTCTGGACGCCAGCTTATTTAAAATCTGTTTATAAAATGACAGCTTTACAAGCTGAAATTCCATTATTTGTTTTATATGCAATTACTTTACTTTCAATTATTGGAGGTTGGTTGCCAACTTATTTTGTAGACAAAAAAGGAATGAATCCTTATGAAGGAAGAATGAGAGCTATGCTGATTTTTGCATTTTTTCCATTATTAGCATTGCTTGCACAGCCTTTAGGACACTATTCTTATTGGTTGCCAATAATTATAATTGGTATTGCATTAGCAGCTCATCAATCCTGGTCAGCAAATATTTTCACAACTGTTGGAGATATGTTTCCTAAAAAAGCAATTGCTACTATTGTAGGTATTGGAGGTTTAGCAGGAGGTTTAGGATCTACAGTAATCAACAAAGGATCTGGAGTTTTATTTGATTATACTAAAGAAACTAATATGGTTTTTATGGGATTCAAAGGAATTGAAGCCGGATACTTCATTATTTTTTCTATCTGTTCTGTTTGTTATTTAATAGGCTGGGCAGTAATGAAAACATTAGTTCCTAAATACAGCCCTATTACTGATCTTTAATAAAATCTAATGGTAAATTTGTTTTAATGTATTAATGTTGAATTATTCATTAATATATTGGAGTGCTAAAATTGCAAGTGTATATACTACACAGATAAATTATTGTTTGTATTATGATTTTTAAATATAAAAATCTAATTTTGTGCAATCGATTACATTTAAAATAAAGTTATGACAAAATATAGTTCAAGATACGCATCAAACCCGGAAGCTGTAAAGAAATATGATACCAGCCAATTAAGAAAAGAATTCTTAATTGATGATTTAATGCAAAAAGATGAGATTGTATTGGTTTATTCGCATTACGACAGATATATTGCAGGTTCTGCAGTGCCAGTGAATACTGATTTAAAGCTGGAAACCATTGATCCGTTAAAAGCACCTTATTTTTTAGAGCGAAGAGAAATCGGAATTATTAATGTAGGAGGAAATGGTTCAGTGTTAGTCGAAGGAACTTCTTATGAACTAGGATTTAAGGACGCTTTGTATGTTGGAAGTGGTAATAAAGAAGTTGTTTTTAAAAGTGATGACAAGAATAATCCGGCTAAGTTTTATATTAATGCCGCACCAGCTCACAAAAATTATCCAACAGTAAAAGTGAGTTTGGCGGAAGCTAAGAAATTAGAACTGGGAACAATGGAAACGGCTAATCACCGTACAGTAAACCAAATGATTATTGGTGGTATAGTAACTACTTGTCAATTACAAATGGGAATGACGGAACTACGACCTGGAAGCGTTTGGAATACGATGCCAGCACATGTTCATGATCGTCGTATGGAAGTTTATTTCTATTTGGATATTCCGGAAAATCAGGCAGTTTGTCATTTTATGGGGGAACCTCAGGAAACGCGACACATCTGGATGAATAATCATCAGGCTGTTATTTCACCGCCATGGTCTATTCACTCTGGTTCAGGAACCAGCAATTATACCTTTATTTGGGGAATGGCTGGTGAGAATTTAGATTACGGAGATATGGACGTTTGTAAAATTACAGATTTAAGATAAATAGAATGATAGATTTATTTGATATAAAAGGAAAAGTTGCCCTAATCACAGGAAGTACACACGGACTGGGAATGGCAATGGCAAAAGGTTTGGGACAGGCTGGAGCTACAATTGTTGTAAACGGAAACTCCTCTCAGCAAAAAATTGACGATGCTGTAAAAGAACTTCAAAGTGAAGGAATCAATGCTGTTGGTTATAAATTTAATGTAACAGATGAGCAGGAAGTTAAAACTGCAGTTCAGAAAATTGAAACTGAAGTTGGACCAATTGATATCCTGATTAATAATGCGGGAATCATCAAAAGAATTCCATTAATAGAAATGGAAGTTTCAGATTTCAAAGAAGTTATTGATATTGATTTGGTAAGTCCTTTTATTGTTTCCAAACATGTAGCTAAAGCAATGATTGAAAGACAACAAGGAAAAATAATTAATATTTGTTCCATGATGAGCGAATTAGGCCGTAATACTGTAGGAGCTTATGCTGCTGCAAAAGGAGGTTTGAAAATGCTGACTAAAAATATGGCTACTGAATGGGCAAAACACAATGTTCAGATCAACGGAATTGGCCCTGGTTATTTTGCTACTGAACAAACAAAACCAATCAGGGTTGACGGACATCCATTCAACGATTTTATCATCAGTAGAACTCCTGCTGCAAAATGGGGAGATCCGAGTGATTTAGCGGGGGCAGCAATATTTTTATCATCAAAAGCAAGTGATTTTGTCAACGGTCATATTTTATATGTTGACGGAGGAATCCTTGCAACAATTGGTAAACCATCAAACGAATAATATCTATTTATATTTAAATCATGAGCTCTAATAAAACATTCATAAACGATAATTTTTTACTTGAAAATAAATTTGCTGAAGAATTATATCATAATTATTCAAAAAATCAACCAATTATTGATTATCATAATCACTTGAATCCTCAGTTTATTACAGAAGATAAAATTTTTGATAACATCACTCAGGTTTGGATAAATGGAGATCATTACAAATGGCGTGCAATGCGAACATTGGGTATTAATGAGCAGTTTGTCACCGGTAATGGTTCTGATAAAGATAAATTTTTAAACTGGGCAAAAACGGTTCCATATACGATGCGTAATCCATTGTATCATTGGACACACTTAGAGTTAGCCCGTTATTTTGATATTACAGAATTATTAAACGAAAAATCTGCTGAAAGAATTTACGAACAAGCTTCTGCAAAAATAAATTCAGCAGAATATAGTACACGCAGCCTGCTTAAAAAAGTAAATGCTGAATCGGTTTGTACTACTGAAGATCCAATTGACACTTTAGAGTTTCACCAAAAACTGAACAAAAATCCTTTTGAAACTAAAATGAGCACGGCTTTCAGACCGGACAAAGCTATCCTGATTTCAAATGACGGATATAACGATTATATAAATACATTAGGAAATGTAGCCGGTATAGCAATCAATACATATGCTGATTTATGTGATGCATTAAAAAAGAGAATTCAGTTTTTTAATGAAAACGGATGTAAATTAAGTGATCACGGATTGGATCAGATTTATTTTGAAAACTTTACAGAATCAGAGGTAAGTGCAATTTTCAAAAAGAAAAGAGAAAACCAAACAATAACTCCGGAAGAAGCATTGAAATTTCAAAGTGCCGTTTTATTGTTTTTATGTGAATCTTATCATGAATTAGGCTGGGTACAGCAATTTCACTTAGGTGCTTTACGTAATAACAATGCCCGTATGCATAGAATTTTAGGGCCTGATACAGGTTGGGATTCTATTGGAGATTATCCACAGGCTCAGAAACTGTCTTCATTTTTGAATGCATTGGACAGTAAAGATAAATTGACTAAAACTATTATTTATAATCTGAACCCTGCCGATAATGAAGTAATGGCAACCATGATTGGGAACTTCAATGACGGAAGCGTTAAAGGAAAAGTACAATTTGGTTCAGGATGGTGGTTTTTAGACCAGAAAGACGGAATGACAAAACAACTAAATGCTCTTTCAAACATGGGATTAATCAGTTGTTTTATCGGAATGTTGACAGATTCAAGAAGCTTCCTTTCGTTTCCAAGACACGAATATTTCCGTAGGATTCTTTGTAATCTTTTAGGAGATGAAATTCAAAGAGGAGAACTTCCTGCTGACATGGAATGGATTGGTAAAATGGTATCTGATATCAGTTATAATAATGCAAAAGAATATTTCAAATTCTAATTAATTTATAATGAGTAAAGTAGTTGCATTCGGCGAAATAATGTTGCGTTTTTCAACAGAAAGGCATTTGCGTTTTTCTCAGGCTAAAGGATTTACAGCGTCTTACGGCGGAGGTGAATTCAATGTTTGTGCTTCTTTGGCTAATTATGGTATTGATGCAGAATTTGTAACCAGATTACCTGAGAATGAAATCGGTGCCTGCGCAGTACAGGAAATGCGTAAAATGAATGTTGAATCTAAAAATATTGTTTACGGCGGAGAACGTTTAGGGACTTATTATTTAGAAACTGGAGCGGGAACCAGAGGAAGCAATGTGGTTTATGATCGCGCTCACAGCTCAATGGCAACGATTCAGAAAGGTACTATTGACTGGAAGAAAGTACTTGAAGGAGCTGCTTGGTTTCACTTTAGTGGAATTACAGCAGCAATTTCCCAAAGTGCAGCAGAAGCTTGTCTGGAAGCAGTTCAGGTGGCACACGAATTAGGACTGACTATTTCATGTGACTTGAATTACAGATCAAAATTATGGCAATATGGTAAAACTCCTAGTGAGGTTATGCCGGAACTGTTAAAGTATAGTCATGTTGTTTTAGGAGATATTGATACAGCGTATTTTATGTTGGGAATTCCTAAAGTGAATCCTGATTACCAGGATGAAAAGTCATTACCTGTTTTATATTCGAAGATGTATGAACTTTGTCCAAACTTAAAAACAGTAGCAACAACATTGCGTTATTCAGTTAGTGCTTCGCATCAGAGAATTGGTGGTATTTTGTTTGACGGAAAAACTATTTTTAATGCAGCTGTACAAGAAGTAACTCCTGTAATTGACAGAGTAGGAAGCGGAGATGCTTTTATGGGAGGGTTGATTTATGGATTAGTTGAATATGAAGACAAACAAAAAGCACTAGATTTTGCAGTAGCAGCCTGTTGTTTAAAACATACTATTGCCGGAGATTATAATTTAGTTACATTAAAAGAAGTTGAAAACATGGCCGGAGGAAACTCTGCCGGATTAGTATCAAGATAAATAGAAGTATGGCAAAGTATTCAAGAATTGAAGTAGCTCAGACGATGAAAGATAATGGAATGGTTCCGTTGTTTTTTCACTCTGATATCGAAATCAGTAAAAAAGTATTAAAAGCTTGTTACGACGGAGGTTCCAGATTAATGGAATTTACCAGTAGAGGGGATTTTGCTTTTGAAGTTTTTGGAGCATTAAATAAATATGCATTGGCAGAATTGCCTGGGATGATTTTAGGAGTTGGTTCAATAACTGATGCTGCTGCCGCTTCATTGTACATGCAGCTTGGTGCTAATTTTATTGTAACACCAGTTTTTAGGGAAGATATTGCAATTGCCTGTAATCGTCGTAAAGTATTATGGTCACCAGGTTGCTCGTCGCTTACAGAAATTGCAAGAGCAGAAGAATTAGGATGTGAAATTGTAAAATTATTTCCTGCAGATCTTTACGGTCCAGAATTTATTAAAGCAATAAAAGGACCTTGTCCATGGACTACAATTATGCCAACAGGAGGTGTTTATCCAACAGTTGAAAGTTTGTCTTCATGGTTGAATGCAGGTGCTACATGTGTGGGTCTTGGTTCACAATTAATTTCGAAAGACTTGTTGGATAAACAGGATTTCGAAGGTTTAAAAAATAAAATAAGTGATGTTTTAAACATCATAAAAGATATTAGAAATAAATAAAGAATCAGTTTGATTCCTTATTGAAAGGCAGTTTTTTTAGAGTTTTAAAGGTTGTAATTGAGCATTACGCTTGAGAAATAAAGTTTGTCACTCCTCACAGCAAGCTTTATTTTGTCATGTACAAGTGTAATGTTTCTTTTACAATAATAAGAAAAAAAAATGAGGTTGTTATAACACTTTTAGAGAAGATTTAAAATGAAAAAATTAAATAGAGTAAATACAGGATTAGAAAAATTAAATCCAATTAAAGTAGTTCAGTTTGGAGAAGGTAATTTTTTAAGAGCTTTCGTTGATTACGCTTTTCAAAAATTAAACAATGAAGTTGGTTTTAATGCCGGTATTGCAATTGTTCAGCCACTAAAAGATGGTATGGTGCACCTGATTAATGATCAGGAGGGTCTTTACACGTTGTTTATGAACGGTATTAAAAAAGGGGAGAAAATACAAGATATTGAGCTAATTAGTAATATTGTAAAAGGTATAAATCCATATACTGAATTTGCGGATTATCTTGCTTTAGCCAAAGAAGATGAACTTCAATTTATTGTTTCAAATACCACAGAAGCCGGAATTGAATTTGTTGAAAGTGATACTCCGGATATGCAGCCACCAGCTTCATTTCCTGCAAAGCTAACTGTTTTATTATACGAAAGATTCAAACATTTTAATGGAGATACTTCTAAAGGACTTACTATCATTCCTTGCGAATTGATTGATTATAACTCAGAGACTCTGAAAAAAATAATTTTGCAATATGTTGATTTATGGAAATTAGAAGATGCATTTAAAACTTGGGTTTCAGATGCTTGTTCTTACCACAGTACTTTAGTTGACAGAATTGTTCCCGGATATCCAAGAGCTGAAATTGAAGAATACAACAACAAATTAGACTATCAGGATAATTTAATTGTTGCTGCTGAACCATTCTTCCTTTGGGCTATAGAAGGTGGTGAAGATTTAAAACAAAAATTACCTTTCCATAAAACGGATCTGAATGTGAAAATCGTTGATGATATCCGTCCTTTCAAAATGATAAAAGTCCGTATTCTAAACGGCGCACATACTGCAATGGTTCCTTTTTCACTTTTGTACGGTAACAAATTAGTAATGGAAACTGTTAACGGGGATTTTACTGGAAAATTCGTAAACAATGTTATCGGAGAAATTAGTGAAACCCTTGATATGGACAAAAATGAAATCATTGCTTATTCTGAAGAAGTAATGGATCGATTTAAGAATCCATTTATCAAACATGCATTGGCAGATATTGCTTTAAATTCTATCTCAAAATTCAAAGTAAGAGTTTTGCCTAGTTTATTAGGATATTATAATTCGAATAAAAAACTGCCGGTTAATTTGACTTTTTCATTAGCTTCTTTAATCCGATTTTATAAAGGAACCTGGAATAACGAAGCATTACCTGTAAAAGATTCTCCAGAGATAGTAGAAGCATTTAAAAATGCATGGCAATTAGGAACTTTAGATTCAGTTGTAAGTTCAATTTTATCAAACAACGAATTCTGGGGTGAAGATTTAACGAAAATTGAAGGTTTATCTGAAGCTTTAGTATTTGCTTTAAATGAAATCGAAGAGAATGGTGTTGAAAAAGGATATACTAATTTCAGCAAACAATATTAATTAGAATACGTACTTTCTAAAATTACTATCATGCAAAAAAAATTAATAAAAGTAAATCCTTCGGATAATGTAGCTGTAGCATTAGTTAATCTGGTTGCAGGCGAAGTTATTAACTTTGAAGGAGAGGAAATCACTATCGAATCTGATGTGAAAATGAAGCATAAAATCGCGATGTATCCTTTTGAAACAGGAGAGCGTATTATTATGTATGGAGTTTTGGTAGGTAAAGCAAGTGCACCCATTGCAAAAGGAGGACTACTTTCTACTGAAAATGTAAAACACCAAAGTGCAAAGGTAACTGCTAAAACAGAATCTATCGGCTGGACAGTTCCTGATGTAGATAAATGGAAAGACAGAACTTTTGATGGATACCAAAGAACAGACGGACAAGTTGGTACTGAAAATATATGGTTGTTCTTTCCATTGGTATTCTGTGAAAACAGAAACATTGAAATACTGAAAGGTATTTTTGAAAAAGAATTATCAAAACCTAAAGAAAACGATTATCAACTACTGTTACGTTCCTTAGTAAATACAGAAAAAGGTGCTGACGAAGTTGTAGCAAAATCGAATGAAGTTGATTTATTCGAAAATATTGAAGTGAAATTCATTACGCACCAAGGTGGTTGTGGCGGAATCCGTCAGGATTCACACAGTCTGGCTAAACTTTTAGCGGGATATGTAAACAATCCAAACGTTGCAGGAGCTACTGTATTGAGTTTAGGTTGTCAGAACCTTCAAATATCAATTTTTCAGGATGCTATGAAGGCGATTAATCCAACCAGCGATAAACCTGTTTTGATTTACGATCAACAGCAGATTGGAACTATCGAGGCTATGTTGAGTACAGTAGTAAAAGACTCCTTTGTAGCCATTAAGGAAGCCAATAAAATTAAAAGAACTCCAACTCCATTATCAAAACTAAAAATAGGTTTGGAATGTGGTGGTTCTGATGGGTTTTCTGGTATTTCAGCAAACCCGACATTAGGAGTTTTATCGGATAATTTAGTTGCTTTAGGAGGAACTACAATTCTTTCTGAGTTCCCTGAATTATGTGGAGTAGAACAGGAATTGGTAAACCGTTGTGTAGATGATAAAGATGGAAAACGTTTTCTGGAACTGATGCAATGGTATGAAAAAACCGTTGTAGATGCAGGCTCAGGATTTGATATGAATCCATCTCCGGGTAACATCAAAGACGGTTTGATTACGGATGCCATGAAATCGGCAGGTGCTGCCAAAAAAGGAGGGACTTCGCCAATTGTAGGTGTTTACGATTATGGAGAATATATTAACGAACCAGGGTTTACCTTGTTATGTACTCCTGGAAATGATGTTGAATGTACGACTGCAATGGTAGGATCCGGAGCCAATATGGTATTGTTCACAACAGGTTTAGGAACTCCAACAGGAAACCCAATTGCCCCAGTTGTAAAAATATCTTCTAACACTCAATTGGCTACAAAAATGTCTGATATTATTGATATTGACACTGGTGGAATTATCACAGGTGAAAAATCAATTAATGAAATGGCAGATGAAATGCTTGAATTTATTATTGATGTCGCAAGTGGTACTATTAAAACCAAAGCTGCTATTCTAAATCAAAACGATTTTATTCCTTGGAAAAGAGGGGTTTCGCTTTAATATAAAATAAATAAACCTATTAAAAGGTAGTTCTTGTCGAAGATTTACGAATGTGTAATTCTGGGGCAAGTACTACCTTTTTTTCGATTTTGATAGTATCAGTTTTACCAACCTGTTCCAGAAAAACGCGTGCAGCCATTTTCCCCATTTCAAGAGGGGACTGATCAACTGAAGTGATAGATAATTCCATGAATTTTGTGAAAGGTTCATTACTAAATCCTGCTACACAGAAATCCTGTGGTATATTGATATTTCGATCTCTTAATTCCTCTATCGCGCCTAAAGCAGCAAAATCACTTGAAGAAAATATAGCATCTGGAGGGGTTTCAAGTTCCAGTAAAATATTAATTGCATTTTTCCCTGCTTCGACACTACTCTTAGACCGAATAACATATTTTTCATCAAATATAATTCCATTATCCAATAATGCCTGTTTGTATCCTAAAAACCTATTTTTAAAAATTTCAAGTGACAGATCACCGGAAAAATGTGCAATCTGTTTACATCCCTGATCGATTAATTGTTTTGTTGCAATATATCCTCCTTTGAAATCATTAATTGTAACAGAACTTACACCTTCTATATGCTTGCTTCTGTCAAAGAATATTAAGGGAACATTTTTTTCTAATACATTATGAAACGCACTATCATTTTCGCTAGTTACATCTGTAACCGACATAAGTATCCCATCTACCTGAGCATCAATTAAAGTATAAAGGTTTTCACTTTCTCTTTTTGGATTCTCATGAGTTTGGCAAATAATTACCTGATAACCATGAGGATAAAGCTCTTCTTCAATTCCCCGGATAACAGAAGCGAAAAAATTACTGTCTATTCGTGGGACAATAACACCTATATTATTACTACGACCACTTTTTAATGCTAAAGCAAGCTTATTTTGTTTGTAATTCATCAAAGCTGCAGTTTCGATAACCAGTTCCCTTGTACTTTCTTTTATTTTAGGGTTGTTATTTAAAGCCCTGGAAACAGTTGCAGCCGTTATATTTAGCTTTTTGGCAATATCATAAATGGTTATTTTTTCGCTCATTCAAAAATTTTATTTTGATTAATTTAACACAAAAATACATTTTTTTTATATATGACAATATAAATTGTTATCGATTACCATATTTATTTTTATTGCTATTTAAAATTAGGCAATGATAATAATTTATGTTATTTTTTGCATAAAGTGTAAATTATATTTAGGATTAAAATAAATTCTATAAAAAAAGCAAAAATAATTTTGGTGTATTGGAACAATTTTTCTATTTTCGTGTAATCGATTACATAAATATATACATTTTAAAAAGAAATTTAAGCTAAATATAAATGGTTGTAAATAAGGTAGTAAGCTATAATTTTTTCATTAATACTGTGATTAGTATATTTTTATTTTGGTCATGTAAACCTCAGATGGCTGTGGCTTCATTAATTAATCCTTGGAATACAAAAGAATTAATTGAGAAAAAAGTTCTTTCAACTCATTTTTTAGATAAAGTTTATAATGTAAATGATTTTGGCGCTGTAGCTGATAGTACGACATTAAATACAGCAGCTTTTGATAAGGCAATAAAAACCTGTTCTGCGAATGGTGGCGGAAAAGTAATTGTTACAAAAGGAAAATATTTAACCGGACCTATACATTTGGAAAGTAATGTAAATCTTCATTTGGAAGAAGGTGCTGAAATTCTTTTTAGTACAAATCCTAAAGAATATCCTTTGGTTCATACTTCATTTGAAGGAACAGAATTAATGAATTATTCACCACTGATTTATGCGAAAAATAAAACTAATGTGGCTATAACTGGTAAAGGAATACTTAATGGTCAGGCAAATAATGATTATTGGTGGTCTTGGTCAGGAGGTAAAAGCTACGGTTGGAAAAATGGAATGCCGTGTCAAAACGATCCTCTGAACCGGGCAGTTTTAGTTGATATGGCTGAAAAAGATATTCCTGTAACAGAAAGGATTTTTGGTGAAGGGCGTTATTTACGTCCAAATTTTATTGAATTTTTTGAATGTAATACTGTTTTGATAGAAGGTGTTAAAATAATAAATGCCCCTTTTTGGATTTTGCATCCTATTAAATCTAATAATATAATTATTGACGGAGTTACTGTTGACAGTCATGGTCCTAATAATGACGGCTGTGATCCGGAATACTCTCAAAATGTAATAATAAGAAACTGCATTTTTAATACAGGAGATGATTGCATTGCGATAAAAGCCGGAAGAGACGCTGATGGAAGAAGAGTAGCCATTCCGAGTAAAAATATAATTGTGCAGAATTGCAAGATGATTGACGGGCATGGAGGAGTTGTAATTGGAAGTGAGATATCCGCAGGGGTAAATAACGTGTATGTGGAAAACTGTGTAATGGATAGTCCAAATCTTGACAGGGCTATCCGTATTAAAACAAATTCAAAACGAGGTGGCGTTATTGAGCATGTTTATGTGAGAAATCTGGAAGTGGGAACGGTTAAAGAATGTGTGCTGAAATTGAATATGTTCTATAATGTATATGGATCACAGACAGGAAATTTTATTCCGACCATAAGAAATATAAGCCTGGAAAATGTGAGGGTAAAAAATGGAGGTAAATACGGTATTTGGGCTGAAGGATACAAAGAATCACCAGTTGAAAACATAACACTAAAGGATGTTGTTATTGAAAAAGCAGACTCTGTTTATCTGCTTAAAAATGTTAAAAATTTAAATTTTATAAATACCTATATCAATGAGAAAAAAGTAGAAGCAATTAAAAATTAAAAACTATCAATTAACTATTAAAACCAAACTATGAAAATCAAATTATTAAAGAAAAGGATAAAATACAGTTTTGTATTTTTATTTTTTATGAATTTCTTACTGATCAATAGCATGAGCGCTCAGACGAGTGTTGTTGAGGGAAAGATTACTGATGCTGCCGGTCTCTCTCTTCCGGGAGTAAACATTCAGGAAAAGGGAACGAAAACCGGTACTTCTACAGATTTTGAAGGAAGTTTTAAAATAAATGTTTCTAATAACAAAGCTATTTTAGTGATTAGTTATTTGGGATTTCAAACACAGGAAGTGAGTGTGGCTGGAAAGTCTAAAGTGAATGTAAGTCTTTCAGAACAATCAAATTCACTAAGTGAGGTTGTTGTTGTTGGTTATGGAAAAGTTAAGAAAAAAGATTTAACCGGAACTGTTTCTACCATACAGGCAGAGGCAATTACGGAAAGAAATACTACGAATGCATTACAAGCTTTACAGGGTGCTGTTCCTGGAGTGCAAATTCAAAACACAAGTGGTCGCGTAGGGGATCCCGTTAAAATAGTAATTAGGGGAAACAATTCCCTAACCTCAGGAGGCTCAAATCCTTTATTTGTTATTGATGGAGTTTTTTCTGATAATATGGACTTTTTAAACCCGCAGGATATTTCTCGAATGGATATATTAAAAGATGCTTCTTCAACTGCTATTTACGGATCCAGAGGTTCAAATGGGGTTGTGATAGTAACAACTAAAAGCGGTAGTACTGCTAAGTCAGGGCTAACAGTATCATTTGATTCTTATGTTGGTTCTAAAGAAGTTGCGAGGCTTCCTAAATTAATGAGTGGTGCGGAGTTTGCTAAATTTAACGTAGATGCTTTTATTTTTTCAAGCAGATTATCTGCTAATACGCCTGATACTGCGACGAATTTAAGTATTGTTAGAAATTTGTCACTTGGTGATCCGGCAACACGTACTCAAATGTTATACAGATCCAGAGTTGCAAATAATGAAACTTTTGATTGGCAAAAAGCATTGTTAAAGACAGGTATTCAGCAAAATAATTATCTGTCTGTTTCAGGAAAATCGAAAGAAGGACTAGCTTATAATTTTGGTTTAGGTGTTCAAAGTGAATCAGGTAATGTAATTAATGAAGATTTAACCAGATATACTTATAAATTAGGTCTTGATCACAAAATAAATGATAAGTTTTCTTTAGGAACAAATATAACTTTAGCAAGAACCAATCAACAATTAGGTAGTGATACCGCAATGAGTTTGGCTTTTGCACAAAACCCGTTTGCTACACCATATGATCAAAATGGTAATTTACTGGTAGCTCCTTCTAAAGTTCCGGATCCATTAAATCCAACTTTAAATATATTTGATAAAACCAGTGCTTATAATCCATTATTAGAGATAGCGAATACAAATAATAAGGTAAGTAAATTAAATATTATTGGAAATTTTTATGTAGAATACAAACCACTTTCATGGCTTACATTTAAATCTGCCTATTCTGCAGGATACGAAGATTATAAACAAGCTACTGTTTGGGGGGCTCAAACAACAGTTGGAGTGCAAAATAAGAATTTGGGCATGGCTCATAAAAGGACTTTAGAAAGTTTTAATTCAACTTGGGATAATCAATTTAACATAGATTATAAAATAAATGATGTTCATAATTTTAATTTGCTTGGACTTATAACCAATGCTTATGAAAAGGATGAAAGATTTTTTGCAGCATCCGGACAGGCTCCTTTTGATTTAGGTTCTAATGATTTTCCATCAGGTTTACCAGCAACATACACTTATGTTGATCCTTTAAACACGAGTAAATTGCCTAATTATGCGTCTAGTTCTTTAAGCTCATATGCTGTACGTTTTAATTATGGATTTAAAAGTAAATATTTATTAACACTTTCTCAAAGATGGGATGGTTCTAGCCGTTTTGCAGACGGAAATAAATGGGGGTCGTTCCCTTCTGGGGCATTTGCATGGAGATTGAGTGAAGAAGATTTTATGAAGAAACAAAATGTAGTTTCTGACTTTAAATTAAGAGTAAGTTATGGTTTTACAGGAAATAATAAAATAGATCCTTACAGTACAATTAATAAAGTTGACTCCCAAAGTTATTATAACTTAGGAAATGGATATTATCCGAATATTCCGGGTAATCAAAATTTAAAATGGGAAAAAACCAGAGAATTAAATATTGGTGCAGATTTCGGGTTCTTAGAAAACAGAATAACCGGTAGTGTAGATGTTTATGACAGATTATCAGATGATTTATTGTATTCTGTTAAAATACCAAACGAAACAGGATTTTCTAACTACCTGACTAATTTGGGATCAGTAAGTAATAAAGGGGTTGAGGTATCATTAACTACTAAAAATATCCAAACCGATTTCGTTACATGGGAAACCTCATTTAATTTTACTAAAAATGTAAATAAAATTATATCCATAACTGATAAAGTGACAAATGATGTAGGTAATAAATTATTCATAGGTGAAGCTACCGAGGTTATTTATAATTACAAGTATGATGGCGTTCGTCAGGCGAGTGAAGTACAGGCTTTGTTAGCTGCTTTACCTGCAACTGCAACTGCTGCTCAAATTCAGGCAGTAAAAGATTTGGAAGGACAGGCAAAAGTAGTAGACACTAATAATGATGGCAAATTTGATTCTAATGACAGACAAATTTTAGGGAATGTAAATCCAGATTGGACTGGAGGAGTAAGTACTAAACTTACTGTTGGGAATTTTGATTTATCTGCTAATGCAGTAATAAGTCAAGGAGGAATGGTGCAAAGCCAATTTCACAAATACTTCGCAGATATTACCAATAGAGGAAATCAAAGAATGGCAGGTTTAGATTATTATGTACCAGAAAATGGGGCAGGCTTAACACCAAATTATACTAATGCATATCCTCAAATTTTAAATGGAGGTGCTTTTTGGGCCAACGATGGTGGAATAGCCTATTATAAAGATATCTCTTATGTGAAAATTCAAAATATTGCATTGGGGTATACTTTTAAAAGCGATGTTGTTCAAAAGTTTAAAATGAAATATTTGAGAATTTATGCCAATGTATCAAATCCGTTTGTATTTACTAAATATGATGGATATGACCCTGAATGGGCCGCTGCTTCGTTGAATGTATCACGTGTTGCTTCTATAAGCTATCAATTAGGTTTCAGCTTTAAATTCTAATAAAATATAACTAAAAAAATGTTTAAGATGAAAAAAATAATTTTAATTCTTTCTTTTGTGATTATTGCACTTAGTTCTTGCAGCGATTACATAGAAGAAGATAACAGGTCTAGTGCTACTACTGATGAATATTTAAAGGCTTCTGGTTTTGAAGGCTTAGTAAATGTTAATTATTCTCAATTACGGGAAATATATGGAAATGAACCTTGGCTTTTTGTTGCAGGTACTGATTTATATTCCGAAGGAAGAGGATTAGAGCCACCTGGAGTAAGTCAATATGCGATATTAACACCTTCTTCAACAAATATTGATTTTTTATACAGAGAGTGTTATAAGGCAATAGTAAAAGCGAATACAGCTCTATATTTTGCTAATTTGACAGAAAAGACAACTACACTTCCATCAAGAATTTTAGAAGTTCGTTATTTGCGTGCTAATGCTTATTTTGTATTAGTGCAAACTTATGGTGGGGTTCCTTTGGAATTAGATTATAATCCAACACCTAAAACCTCATTTACAAGAAATACTGCGCAAGAAATATATAGTTTTATTGTAAAAGAACTGGAAGAGATAACTCCGGATTTAGGTACAGTAGCATATAGCGGACGTGTTAATAAAAGAGCAGCTCAGGATTTGTTAGCTAAAGTGTACTTAACAAGAGGATATGAAGCTTTTGGAGAAGCAAGCGATTTTACTAAAGCAGCATCCTATGCTGATGCGGCAATAAATGGGCAGGCACTTACTATTCCTTATGCAGATTTATGGGCTCCTGGTTTTGCAACTACTGTAAAAGGAGATACAAATAGCGAAGTTATTTTTTCTGCCAAATTTAGTGCTGCCAGTGTAAGTACTAATCCTCAAACATTAGGAAATTCTCAAGGTAGTTATTTTGGGTCTTATTTAGGTGGTCCTGAAGTTAGTGGAAAATCTCCTCAAAGAATTTATTCATTATGCCTTACTGATCATGCAATTAGCCTGTTTGAGCAAGGGGATAAAAGATGGGAAGCTACTTTTATGACCGAAATTTTTACCAATTATTATGATCTTTACAGTACAACTGCTGATAAAAGCCCGTCTAAAGTAAAACGTTTCTATGCACCAAAATGGTTTACTCCTAATGATGAGGCTGCTTATTTGAATTCTCATCCACAACTTAAGATTAATGCTGCAGATCCAAAAAGTGTATTAAGTACATACAGACGTTATGGAACTTATTCATCTCAAAATACTGAAACATCAGATTTTAACATGATTTGTGTTCGTAAGTTTGATGATCCAACTGCTCCTTATGCTACAACGGGATCAAGCAGAGTATCTACACGTGATTTTATTATATCAAGACTATCAGATACTTACCTAATAGCTGCTGAAGCCTATTTTAAAGCGGGTAATCCATTGGCATTAACCAGGCTAAATGCCGTAAGAGCAAGAGCAGGTGTTCCAAATGCAACAGCGGCACAATTAAATATTGATTATATTCTTGATGAAAGAGCAAGAGAAATGATTGGCGAATATAACAGGTGGTTCGATTTAAAAAGAACAAATAAGCTAATAGAAAGAACGTCTCTTTATAATCCAAAAGTACAATCGGTAAATTTTGATGGTGCTAATGGAGAGAAAAAAATTCTGAGACCAATACCTCAGGAAACTATCGATTTAAATAAAAATAAAGATTTCCCTCAAAATCCAGCTTATCTGTAAAAATAGGTTGGTGCCGAATTAATAAAAATATTGTTTTTTGAATTAGTTAAAAAGGAGTTTTGCAATTTGCAGAACTCCTTTATTAACTAAATTTAAGTTTTGATTATGAAGTATATATTTAGTTTAATATCATTTTTTTTATCCAATGTTATTTTTGCACAAAGCAATTATAGTATTGATACTTCATACACAATAAAAAAGACTTACACTAAATTAATAAAGGATTATCCTTTTATAACAATTGCAGAAAGTCAAAAAAATACAAATGTTACCCAAATTAGTGATGTAGTTTATAATGAAGGTAAAAAAAGAGCATTGCATTTTGATGCTTTCATTTATAAAATAAAAAAAAGAAATCCTGCCGTAATCATGATACATGGTGGAGGCTGGAAATCTGGAAATAAAAATCAGATGGAGGCTTTGGCAAAAATAATAGCTTCTAAAGGCTATTCCTGTTTTGCAATTGAATACAGGTTATCATTAGAAGCAAAATACCCCGAGGGGATTTATGATGTAAAAAACGCTATTAAATTCATAAAAGATAATGCTCGAAAATTCAATGTAGATCCAGACAAAATTGCTATTTTGGGATGCTCCTCGGGAGGCCAGATGGCAGCATTGATTGGTACAACAAATGAAGATTCAGCTTTTGACGATCCAACTAATAATAGTAAATGTTCATCAAAAGTAAATGCAATTATCAATATTGACGGTATTTTAGCTTTTAGGCATCCGGAATCTTCAGAGGGGGAAGTGGCATCATTTTGGTTAGGAGGTTCTTATGAAGAAAATCCTGAAAACTGGAAAAACGCTTCTGCTTTAAGTCATACCAATAAAAATACAGTTCCAATATTATTTATTAACAGCAGTATTCCAAGGTTTCATGCCGGAAGAGATGATATGATCAAGATATTAAATCAGTATAAAATTTACAATGAGTTCCATACAATAGAAAATTCGCCTCATTCCTTTTGGTTTTTTCAGCCCTGGTTTGATGAGACCGTAAATTATACCACATTATTCCTTGATAAAATTTTTAAATAATTAAAAATGAAAACAAAAATCACAATCGCAACCTTATTCCTATTGGTTTTTTCAACAGTCAATGCTCAAAAATACGATATTAAAACGGCTAAAACCTATGCTGAAATATCGGCCAAAACTGATGGAAAATGGGAAAATCGTAAATATATTGGAGGTACTGTTTTTAAAAATGTTAATCAGTTAAAACTGTCTCCGGAACACACTGACCACTCTTTTGATATTCGTTATGAAGGCCCGGGATGGGAAAGCAATAAGGTAGGGTATCGTTTGTATCTTGACTGGAGAAATGCGATTGATATCTTTGGTAAAAAAACCGAAGCTATTATTTTACCTGAGGTAGGTCAGGATAATTTTGATTCCTATCATGAAATGAGTGACTGGGGATCTGATATTTTGAAGGCCGGAAAAGGAATCGGAATTGGATCAATAGACCGTTATCTTGATAATAAAAAATTACACTTTTATGAAGTAGATTCAACTATTGCCAATGTTGAAAATAAGGTAAAACAATCTTCTGTAAAAATCCGTTATTATGGCTGGAAAACGGCTTCGGATAAAATTGATTTTACTTCAGAATTGATAATTAAACCGGATCAGTTATATACGGAGCATAAAATTAAGGCGTCAAAAGAAATTAAGGGTATTTGCACAGGAATCGTTAAACAAAAGAATACTGAATTACTTAAAAAAGAAAGCAAAAATAAAAAATGGGCCTATTTGGCAACTTATGGTATACAATCATTAGTGCCAGATAAATTAGGCATGGCTATTTTTTATGAAACCAGTACAATCGAAAATGCTGTGGATGCTGAATTAGATTATCTATTAGTTTTTAAACCTGCAACAAAAGCAATTTCATTTTATTTTTTAGGCGCCTGGGAACAACAACCTGATGGAATTAAATCACAAGATGAATTTGTAAAATATTTAAATGAAAAATTAGAGTTACTCAACAAAAAAGGTAAATTGTAATGTATGTTTAGAACTGTTTTTATAAAAAGAGATTGTATTAAATTGGTAATCATTTTACTGCTTTTTTCAGGTAAGACAATTGCTCAGGATAATCAGAATAAATATGTCATTCCAAACGATTCAAAATGGTCAGAAAGAACGGCACTTACAATTTTAAATAATTATCCCAAAGCCTGGCAGATTGATAGTAACGAGAAACCAAAATGGGATTATAAAATGGGATTTTTGTTGTTTTCTTTTGAGAAATTATATCAAAAAACCAATGATGCAAAATATCTGAATTATATAAAACAATATGCCGACGAATTTATTGATGATTCGGGAAATATTGCAAAGTATGAGGTTAAGGAATATAATATAGATTACATTAATCCGGGAAAAGTTCTTTTTAATTTATATGAAATAACCAAAGAAGAGAAATACAGAAAAGCCCTTCTTCAGTTAAGAAATCAATTAGAAAATCAGCCAAGAACAGCAAGTGGCGGATTTTGGCACAAGCAAATTTATCCCAATCAAATGTGGATTGATGGGTTATATATGGCTGAACCATTTTATACACAATATACAGTTACTTATGAAAATGGAAAAAGTTTAAATGACATCGCCAGACAATTTGAATTGGCTCACGATAACATGATAGATAAAACAACAGGTTTGATTTATCAGTGCTGGGATGAAAGCAAAGAAATTGGCTGGTCAAACAAAGAAACAGGAACATCGCCAACAATTTGGGGAAGAGGAAATGGATGGTATATGATGGCCCTGATTGAAGTTCTTGATTATTTTCCCAAAAGTCATCCAAAGTATAAAGTTCTGGTGAAATATTTGAATGAAATATCTAAAAATATAATAAGACATGCTGATGTATCCGGATTGTGGTATCAGGTTGCGGATAAACCCGCTCTAAAAGGTAATTATCTGGAACCTTCGGCTTCTGCGATGATTATTTATGCTTTTGCAAAAGGTGCCAGTAAAGGATATCTGTCTTCAAAATATAAAAAATCAGCGCAAAAATCCTTTATTAGTTTTACAAAACAATTTGTACGATTAAATGAAAAGGGAGAAGTAAATATTTTAAATGTTTCACCAAGTGTTGGTTTAGGCGGTAAACCTTTTCGTGATGGCACAAATGAATATTATATTACCGGAAAAACAAAAGATAATGGTTCACCTGCATTGGCGGCATTTATTCTAAGTGCAATAGAATTAAATAAATAAAATTTCAATAAAGTCAAAAATAAGTTATTATGTTAAACAAAAAATCGATTCCATTTAAGGCAGTAACACTTTTTATTTCATTTGCATTTTTTGGCTGTGGCAGCGTGGCGCAACAGCAGATAAAAAATACTGATTCACAAAACCTGACTACCATTTCAAAAGACTTAAAATGGTCAGACAGAATGGCTTTGACCTTAATGAAACGTCATCCGGAATCCTGGCAGATTGATGATTCCAAAGCTCCAAAATGGGATTATGTTCATGGGCTTGTCTTATATTCATTTGAACAGTTGAATAAGAAAAATCCAGATCCAAGATATACAGCTTACGTGCAGGGTTATTTAGATGCGCTGATTGAAAATGACGGAACAATCAAAACGTATGATTTTGAAAAATACAATATAGACATGATTGTAGCCGGACGTTTGCTTTTTAATGCCTACAATAAAACAAAAGAAGAAAAGTATTTAAAAGCAATGCAATTATTGCGCAGGCAGATAGCAGAACAGCCAAGAACTAAGAGCGGTGGATTCTGGCATAAAAAGATCTATCCCAATCAGATGTGGCTGGATGGATTATATATGGGAGAACCATTTTATGCCCAATATACAGCTACTTTTGAAGGCGGAAAGAGTTTAGATGATGTAGCGAAACAATTTGAACAAATTCAAATGCATGCTACAGATCCAAAAACAGGCCTGTTATATCATGGGTGGGATGAAAGTAAACAAATGCCCTGGGCTAACAAGGAAACCGGAAATTCTCCAAATTATTGGTCAAGAGCTTTAGGATGGTATGTAATGGCCCTTGTTGATGCATTGGATTACTTTCCAAAAGACCATCCAAAACAAAAAGAATTAGTAGGTTACCTAAATAGTGTTTCTGCCAGTTTAGCACAATATCAGGATAAATCAGGTTTATGGTATCAGGTAACTGACAGAGCAGGAGGAAAAGATAATTATCTGGAAGCTTCAGGATCTTCGATGTTTGCTTATGCTTTTGCAAAAGGAGCAAATAAAGGATATTTACCTTCAAAATATAAAAAATTAGCTAATAAATCATTTGACGGCTTAACTCAAAAATTAATAAAAGTTGATGCTGATGGTACAATTATATTAACACAGGCTTGCCAAGTTGCAGGTTTAGGCGGTGATCCTTATCGTGATGGTTCATATGAATATTATGTCAACGAAAGAAAAAAAGACAATGATCCTAAAGCAACAGGTCCATTTATTTTGGCGGCATTAGAATTAAACAGATAATATATTCCTGCTAATGAAATTTATAAAAATAATATTTTTTGTTTTATGCTGTATTGTCTCTCAAACAGTACTATCACAAGAAAAAAATGAAAGCAATTCGCAGGTTTGGATATCTGATAATGGAGACGGAACCTATAAAAATCCCATTTTATATGCCGATTATTCAGATCCTGATGCTATTCGTGTTGGAGATGATTATTATATGACAGCATCATCATTCAATTGTATTCCGGGTCTGCCTGTACTTCATTCAAAAGATTTAGTAAACTGGAGCCTCATAGGGCATGCACTTTCAAAACAAAAACCTTTAGATGTATACAATAGAGCCCAACACGGAAACGGTGTCTGGGCTCCTTGTATTAGATATCATAAGAATGAATTTTATATTTATTATCCCGATCCTGATTTCGGAATATATGTTGTAAGAGCTAAAAAAGCTCAAGGCCCATGGTCTGAACCTGTTATGGTAAAAGAAGGAAAAGGATTAATTGATCCAGCACCTTTGTGGGATGATGACGGAAAAGCATATCTGGGTTATGCTTTTGCAGGAAGCCGTGCAGGAATAAAAAGTGTTCTGGCAGTATGTACAATGAATCCTGAAGGCACATCTTCAAATAATGATGATGTTATGATCATTGATGGTCATGCAGATGAAGCCACTATTGAAGGACCTAAGTTTTACAAACGAAACAGTTATTATTACATATTTGCCCCTGCAGGCGGAGTAGCAACGGGATGGCAGACTGTCATGAGATCTAAGAATGTATTGGGTCCTTATGAGAAAAGGAAAGTGATGGATCAGGGAAAATCGACTATAAATGGTCCACATCAGGGAGCGTGGGTTCAAACTCAAACAGGAGAAGATTGGTTTATTCATTTTCAGGATCAGTTTGCCTACGGAAGAGTGGTTCACCTGCAGCCAATGAAATGGGAAAATGACTGGCCTGTAATTGGAAATGACGATGATAAAAACGGTACAGGAGAACCTGTTATATTGTATAAAAAACCAAATGTTGGCAAAAAAACCTTTCCTGTTAAAACACCGCCTGAAAGCGATGAATTTAATGTTGGTAAATTAGGACTACAATGGCAGTGGCATGCTAATCCTCAAATTACCTGGGGATTTCCTACTACACTGGGATATTATAATCTGAATTGTATTCCGGCTCCAAAAGATTATGTCAGTTTATTCGATGTTCCAAACTTGCTCTTGCAAAAACTTCCGGCAAACGAGTTTACTGCTACCGCAAAAATGACTTTTAATTCAAGATTTGATGGTGAATATACAGGCTTGGTTATTATGGGATTAGATTATAGTTTTTTATGTTTGCAACAAGAAAGCGGCAAATTGTTTATTTCGCAAAAAACAGCATTAAAAATAGATAAGAAAAGTGAAGAATCTGAGAGTAAAAGAATTTTAATCAAGGATAAAACCATTTATTTGCAGGTAAGAATAAAGGCGGGTGGAATTTGTAATTTTTTCTACAGTGAAGATGGTCTAAAATTCAATTCAATTGGTGAAAGTTTTACTGCAAAAGAAGGTAAATGGATTGGTGCTAAAATGGGTTTTCTGGCATTACGGGATGGCAGTATTAATGATGCCGGGAGCGTTGCAATTGATTGGTTTAGAGTAACAAAATAAAATTACACCTATTAAAATAATTAACTAAAAACAATAACTAAACAAACGAATTTAAAATGAATCAACTTAAAAAAACGGTATTATTACTTTTATTAAGTAGTTGCTGTTATCTTAACGCACAGGAAAAAGCTAAAAAGTGGCCAGATTTAATCTTAAAAAGTTATTCTGCCTGGTTTGGTTCTGAAGAGGGCAAAAAAATTGCAGAGAATGTTTTGCTTTACCAAAGGGATATAGGCGGATGGCCTAAAAACATTCCGATGCTTAATGAACTGACAGAAGAAGAAAAAGCAAAACTGACAGCCCTGAAACCCATTGCAAAAGATTGCACTATAGATAATAGGGCTACCACTCAGGAAATACTTTTTGTTTCGAAAATGTATGCGCAGACAAAAGAAGAAAAATACAAGGATTCATTTTTAAGAGCTGTCAATTATTTACTTTCTGCACAATATGCTAATGGTGGATGGCCTCAATATTTTCCATTAAAAAAAGGATATTACACACACATCACTTATAATGATAATTCAATGGTTGATGTTTTGAATGTATTGAGAGAAGTAGCAAACCAAACAGAATATTACAGTATAAAACCTCCACAGGAAACTGTAGATAAAGCTAAAATTGCTTTTGAAAAAGGAATTGACTGCATCTTAAAAACGCAATACAAACAAAATGGTGTTTTAACGGTTTGGTGCGCGCAACATGATGAAGTTACTTTTGCACCAGCTGATGCGAGAGCTTATGAGCTTGCTTCGTTGAGCGGAAAAGAATCTGCCAAAGTAGCTTTATTATTAATGTCTGTTGATAATCCTTCACCCGAAATTAAAACTGCAGTAAAAAGTGCTTATGACTGGTTTGAAAAAACAAAAATCACAAACCTTAAAGAGGAGCGTATCTATAATGATGAAGGCAAAATTATTGGTAAAAAAATGTATCCTATGGATGATGTTGCTCCTATTTGGCCAAGATTTGCTGAGCTTGATACCAATGAGGCGTTTTTCTGTGACCGTGACGGAATTAAAAAGAAATATATAACTGACATTGGTGAAGAGAGAAGAAATGGTTATTCATGGTATTCTAATGAGCCTAAAGAAGTTTTGAAAAAATATAAAAAATGGTCTAAGAAATATGGAGAAAGAATTTCTGAGGAATAATCTTTAAGATCAATAAATTTTAACATAGAAGATTTGACTTTTCAAAAGCTAAAAAAAATGAAACTTAAAGCTTTTTTATTTTTATTTTTTTTCAATTTCAGGATAAGAAAATTAAAAAAACCTCTTTGAACAATATTGAAATTAAATGGGCAAAAAATGCTATATCAAGTGAAAATGCTGAAAATGTCATTATGAATGAAGTCTTTATTGGTGAAAAAGCGACTGTTCCTTCAGCAGCAAAATAAGTTTAAGAAGTTCAATAATCAATAAATTTAAGATCTGAATGAAATATTATTTTTTAATTTTTTCCTTAATTTCAATAAGCCTCACTGCTCAAAAAACGATAATTTATACTATTGGTGACTCGACAATGGCGAATAAAAAAGATTCGGACAAAAACCCTGAACATGGATGGGCACAAGTACTTCAGCCCTTTTTTAAAGATAATGTTGTTATCGAAAATAAAGCAGTGAATGGACGCAGTACAAAAAGTTTTATCAATGAAAAACGTTGGGATTCCATTTATAAAAAACTTCAAAAAGGAGATTACGTTTTTATAGAGTTTGGACATAATGATGAAAAAACAGCCGATTCAACAAGATATACCAATCCGCATACAAGCTACCGTTATAATCTGATTAAGTTTGTAAAAGAAAGCCGGCAAAAAGGAGCAGTCCCTATATTATTAACTTCAATCGCAAGGCGTAATTTTAATGATAAAGGCGTTTTGATTGGCACACATGGAGAATATCCATTAGAAACCAGGCTAGTTGCTCAGGAGTATAAAGTTCCTTTTATTGATTTGGAATACTATACAGAGATGCTGGAACAATCTTATGGCCCTGAAAAATCTATGCAATTGCATTTGCATTTTAAAAAAGGAGAGCACCCTTATTATTCTGAAGATAAAGCAGATGATACACATTTATCTAAAAAGGGAGCAACTGAAATTGCACAAATTGTTGTGAGACAAATCAAACTTTTAGAAGATCCATCTGTTGAAAAACTTAAGAAAAGCATTAAATAAAATAATTGTTTTAAACTCTGCAACAATTTAAAAAAATTAAAATGGCGATAGATCTAATTGAGATACATCGCCATTTTATAGTTTGCTGTTATTTCTTTTGCAGCGGACTGATAATCTGAACATTCTGAAATACAATTGCGCCTTTTACAACTCCGGCAATAGTGCTTCTTAAAGCATCAATAATTTGCATTTTAAGTTCGCTTTTAGGATAAATTAAACTTACTTCACGAGCAGGTTTTGGTTCTTTAAAATTGCGTAATTTCAATTTGTCTGATTCTTTCAGATCTAAAGTGTGCAGGTACGGAAGAAGCGTTGTGCCCAAACCTTCATCGGCTAATTTTATGAGGGTTTCAAAACTTCCACTTTGTATTTGAAAATTATTCTGCTCAACATCAGAACCGTGTTTGCATAAATTTAATATTCCATCCCTAAAGCAGTGCCCATCCTGTAAAAGCAGGATTTCATTTATATTCAGATCAGAAACTTCAATTTCTTCTTTCGAAAAGTTAGAATGATGTTCTGGGATGTAAGCGACAAAAGGTTCAAAGTACAATACAATTTCCTTTATTTTTTCATCTTCTAATGGAGTTGCAGCAATTGCTGCGTCTAAATGACCATTCTTTAATTTTGTTATGATCTCATCTGTATTAAGTTCTTCTATTAAAAGCTTAACTTTTGGATATTTTTTGATAAAATTATTTAAAAACATAGGTAAAAGGGTCGGCATGATAGTTGGAATAATTCCCAATCTGAATTCACCCCCAATAAATCCTTTTTGCTGTTCTACAATATCCTGGATGCGGTTGGCTTCGTTTACAATATTTTTTGCCTGACTTACTATTTTTTGACCTACATCAGTAAGCTGAATGGGCTTCTTGCTTCTGTCAAAAATTAGTATACTGAGCTCTTCCTCAATTTTTTGTATTTGCATGCTTAAGGTTGGCTGTGTAACAAAGCACTTTTCTGCAGCAAGAGTAAAATTTTTGTGTTCTGCGACAGCCAAAACATATTTTAGTTGTGTTATAGTCATTTTGATAGTATTTTGTGATGCAAAAATAAGTAAATATAATTTTTTTTTATAATTATTTAAGCAAGTTATTTTAAATTTATTGAATGATAGAAGTTAAAATGCGATAGCAAAGAGAAATTGTAAAAGACTATGTATCAAAATTCTAAAAAACAATGATATAATAAATTAGAGGGTGTTTTTAATTTATGTTAAATTTTTTTAAATTTTTTGGTTATGTTGCTTTGATTTTGTTCGTTTAATTCTATTTTTGCCGCAATGAAATTAATCGCTCGCATATTATTATTCATATTTTTTGCCTTCTTATCTACCCCGGCTATTGTCACGGCGATAAAGAAAAGCAGCGATACCTCTATGTTTTTTAGCTGTTCTGAAGAAGAACATGTTCACAAGGAGCTTAAGGCAGCTGTATATCCGACAATTTTTGAACACGAATTTGCTTTTCCGGCTTACATAGGATCAAAATTGATTCTATCTGGAAATATAGTCAAGCTTGATAATATTTCCCCAAGTATATTTGCTCCACCCCCAAATCACGTATAATACTTCCCGATTATCTTAACGAGTCTATATTTTTAATAATGTAGCCGTATCTAATGAATAATTTTTAGTATTATATTATGACAAAAAAAATAAATCTTTTTGCCAACCTTAAATCTGATTTTGCGTCAGGATTAGTGGTTTTTTTAGTGGCTCTTCCTTTGTGTTTAGGTATTGCAATGGCCTCAGGGGCTCCTTTGTTTTCGGGTATTATTGCTGGTGTTATTGGAGGTATCGTGGTTGGATATCTTAGTCAGTCACATATTAGTGTTTCAGGACCCGCAGCTGGATTAACAGCTATTATTTTAACTGCAATTACAGATTTTGGTGCATTTGATGTTTTTTTAATGTCTGTATTTATTGCAGGATTAATTCAACTGGCTTTGGGCTTTCTAAAAGCGGGAAGTATTTCAAATTATTTCCCAACTAATGTTATTGAAGGAATGCTGGCTGGTATTGGAATTATTATTATTCTGAAACAATTACCTCATGCTTTTGGATATGATACTGATTTTGAAGGAGATCAGGCTTTCGTTCAAAACGATGGGCATAATTCATTTACAGCATTGTTTGATGTTTTTAATCATATTCAGCTGGGTGCAATAGTGATTTCATTAGTTTCACTGGTAATATTGATTTCATGGGAGAAAGTTTCTTTTCTGAAAAAATTGAAACTGGTTCCAGGTGCTCTTATTGCTGTTATTGCCGGAGTAGTATTAAATGAAATCTTTGTTTCATCAGGAAGTTCATTAGCAATTGCAAAAGAACATTTAGTTTCCTTGCCTGTTCCAAAATCATTTGATGAGTTTAAATCAATTATTATTACACCAAATTTTGGTGCGATAACAAATCCGCAGGTTTGGATTGTAGGTATTACAATTGCTATTGTTGCTTCTATCGAAACTTTATTGTGTATTGAGGCTGCTGACAGGATGGATGTTCAAAAGCGTTACACCAATACTAATGTCGAGTTAAAAGCACAGGGAATCGGTAATATTATGAGTTCACTTTTAGGAGGTTTACCAATGACTTCTGTCGTAGTACGTTCATCTGCTAATAATAACGCCGGAGCAAAATCTAAAATGTCAACCATTATTCATGGTGTGCTTTTATTAATTAGTGTATTGGCCATACCTGCCATACTAAATAAAATTCCATTGGCCACATTAGCAACCGTATTAATTCTGGTTGGATACAAATTGGCAAAACCTGCAACCTTTAAGCATTTCTGGGAAAAAGGAAAGTATCAGTTTGTACCGTTTATTGCAACTTTAGTATTTGTAGTTGCTACAGACTTACTTAAAGGCGTAGCATTAGGAATTATCATCAGTGTTATTTTTGTATTGAGAGGGAACTTAAAAAGAGCTTATATCTTTAAAAAAGAAGAATACGAAGATGGAGATATCATTCACATCGATCTGGCACAAGAAGTTTCGTTTTTAAACAAAGCTGCTATAAAGCAGACATTGAGTGAAATTCCTGAAAACTCTAAAGTTATTATCAATGCTCATGACACAGAGTATATCGCGCATGATGTACTTGATTTAATACGGGAGTTTAAAGAAACACGTGCAGTAGACGAAAATATCAAAGTAAAATTAAAAGGCTTTAAAAAGGCATACGATTTAGAAAATACTCCTGATAAAGACAATCATGTTTCGATAGAACATTATTATGATGTTGCTAAGAGAGCATTGATTAAAAAAGAAACATCCAAAGAAAAATTTTAAACAATTTAAATAAATTATGGTATTTCTATAGCTAAAGAAAGTGTCAAAATTTAAATAACTTTACAAAAGTTTCATTGATATTTTAAAATATAAAAATACTATTTCAAAAACTAAATAAGTAATGAGAGAATTTTATCAAAAATTATTAGACAATAATAAAGAATGGGTTGAAAAATCATTAGCATTAGATCCAAATTATTTTGCAGATTTAGCAAAAGGCCAAACACCTCCATTATTATGGATAGGATGCTCAGACAGCCGTGTCCCTGCCAATGAAATCATTGGTGCTAAACCAGGTGAGGTTTTTGTTCACCGTAATATTGCCAATATGGTTGTACACTCAGATATGAATATGCTAAGTGTATTAGATTATGCAGTAAATGTTCTAAAAGTAAAACATGTTATTGTTTGCGGGCATTATGGCTGTGGTGGTGTAAAAGCTGCAATGGGAAATATGTCTGTGGGAATTATTGATAACTGGATTCGTCATATTAAGGATGAATACCGTTTACATGATAAATATTTAAATTCAATTGAAGATGAAACACAACGTTTCAATGCGTTTGTTGAAATCAATGCTAAGGAACAGGTTTATAACTTAGCAAAAACTTCAATTGTACAAGGTGCCTGGAAAAATGGACAGGAATTGATGCTTCACGGATGGGTTTATGGTTTAAATTCTGGTTTTGTAACCGATTTAAATGTCAATATCGCTTCGAATGATGAATTAGATGATGTTTACCAGTTAAGTAATCTATAAAAAAATCGCCCTTTTAAGGGCGATTTTTTATTCGTTTTCGTCCAGGTTTTCATTAAAAGCAGAGGGCAGCAATGTGGGTATGAATTTTATTAAAATAGGTAATAATAAGCTTCCCCCCGGAAGTAAAAATATTGTCAGCGATGGTATCGTTTTACAAATATCCAAAAGCTGCTTTTTTACTTTCTTTTTTTCTTTTGCATCCAAATCCCTGCGTGTAGAGTGAGCCAATAGAATCATTAATTCTTTACTTTGAATTATTTCTCTTATTAGCCTGTTTTTGTTTCTTACAATCAATTTAATTACACTGTGAGTCATTTGATCATAAAAATGCTTCACAGGATTTGAATAATTAAAATAGGGGATTTTCTTTTTATGATTTGAAATAAAATTATTAGTTGTAGCAATACTTCTGGTTACAAAATCATCAGTTACGCTCATCATTGAAGCTAAGGAATATAAAAAATAAGCTTCTTCATTTTCAACTACGCCATCACTCCACAAAGCCATTCCGGCCATATCAATCAAATAATATTGTTCCAGTTTGTTATTAAAGTAATCTAATTGTAAAGTTTCTAATGTATTAAGAGTCACTTTTGAAAACTTTGTATATCGAATAGAAGCTTCAAAAAGTTTAATTAATAAATCATCATGCTGTGATTTGATAGTTTTAGTTTTTAAAGCCAAACCTACTATACCAAGAACAGTATCTTCAATTTTCTTCAAATATTTTTCAGGGATTGCCCCATGGACAAGATATTGTCTGAATGCTAAAACATCAATGAATAATAAAGCATTTGTTACTAAATGCGAAAAGTTTTTACTTATTATACTATCATTGGTTTGTACCCTTTCATCAATAATACTTTCTAATGCTATTGATGGAGTATCTTTAGGAAGTAAAATTTTGAATAAATTAAACCCTTCCGGATTCATTTGTTTGTAAAATTTTAAAACGTCTGGGATAAAATTATTAGTTTCTGAACTTCTTTTCTCTAAACAATAAACACCGTACAAAGTATTCAATAAAGCAACCTTAGAAATTTCTGTTTTAAACCAGCCTTTTATAGGAATCGGAATTTGTGAATTTATAGAAATAATGTGACCATAAATAAATCCGGTTTCCCTCACTTTATTGTAAAAAGACTCCGGATTCTCAAAAGAAATTGCTTCTGAAAACCTTTGTTCACTAAAAAATTTATCTATCCAACCTGATGCAGACGGGTTAATCATTACTATAGTTTGAGAATGCAAAGCTATATCTTTTTCTCATCTTAAAATCTAATTTAAAAAAATAACCACTAATTTTGTAAAAAAAGTGGTTATCAGATTTTTATTTGATTATTCCTGCACAAGCAACCCTGCCACCAGCATCTCCTGATGGCTGTGTTGTAAAATCATCTGTACCCTGATGCACTATTAAGCCTTTTTGTAATATGTTTTTGGTTTCATCCTCACATCCTATACACCATTCATCTGTCGTGAGTGTGATGGTTCCATTGCCTTGAGAATCAGCGGTAAAGTTGCCAATATCGCCTTTATGATATTCTCCAATTCCCCATTTTCCATGCTTCTTAAAAGTAGGGTTCCAATGGCCACCTGCTGAACTGCCGTCTGCTGCACTACAATCCGATTTTTCGTGAATATGGATTGCGTGAATTCCAGGAGTTAATCCTGACATTTTTGCAACAAATGTCACCTTTCCATTTTTTTCTGTAAAAGTTGCTGTTCCCGCTAAAGTACTACTGCTTTTTGGCTCAAGAGCTACAGTAATAGTTTTAGCATCATTTGATTTTGTATTTGTTTTACAGCCAATTATACAGGATGTAATTATTGCGAAAGAAACTAGTATTTTTTTCATGTACGAAGATTTTAATTATATAAAAAGTAAGTTTGTAATAAAGTTAAACAAATTCTGTGATGATCAAAGTTAAAAAAAACCAAAACTATTGTTTGAATTAGTGTAATTATAGCAAAGTAGCTAACTTTAATGTTATTTGATCTAATTTTAAGATGATATTTTTAATTTAATTTATAACATATGGTAAAGAATGCTTTAATTTTAGTTGTTTTAGGACTTTTATTGGTTTCATGTAATATTTTTAAATGCAAAAAAAGTGATGCTGATTCTAAACTTGAAGGAACATGGGAGCTTAATTATATATCAGGGCCAAGAATTACTTTTGAAGGTTTATATCCAAATAAAAAACCAACAATAGTTTTTGATTTAAAGGAGAATCGTGTTTCTGGTAATAGCAGTTGTAACTCCTACACAGGAAAATTGAGTGTTAAGGGTAATAAAATTGATTTTACACAACCAATGGTAATGACTAAAATGATGTGTGAGAATGGTAATGGGGAGCAAACGTATATGAATACCCTGCAAAAAATAACTTCGTACAGCATAACTGATGATGGCAAAACCCTAAATCTTATTTCTGGTGATATTGTCACGATGCGATTTGCTAAAAAATAAGAAATGATATGGAAACTGAATTAGCAATTTTTTTAACACTAATTTCTTTTCTTAGTTTTGATGGAACTGCTCAGGAAAAAACCAAAAAAGAAATAAAGAACGACAGAAAATTCCAGGAAAAAAAACAAACTGAAGCTTTGATAGCATCTAAAAATTTTGTTTTTGACGCTGAAAGGGTGATTACGCAAAGAGGAAGACTACTTGTTTTGGATTATAATACCTATTTTGTAAAATTTAATATAGAAAAGGCTGAAGGTGATTTACCTTTTTTCGGGCGTGCATTCAATATAGCTTACGGGTCTGATGGTGGTATTAAATTTGAAGGCAAACCTGAAAATGTAAAAATAGAAAAAAAGAAAAAATCACATATCGTAAAAATGACAGTAAGAGGCAAAGAGGATACTTATGATCTCATTTTTTCTGTCTTTTATGATGGAGGCACTACACTTTCGATCAATAGTAATAAAAGGGCTCCGATTTCTTATGATGGAAATATAAGAGCACCAAAAACTCAATCCGATAATAATAGTAATACTCAGAACTAATCTAAATTTTATTTGGCTGTTTTTATTTCATAAATAGCATTCACCATACCGCCTTTAGTTTTATCCAAAACTAATTCCCAAAACATAATGCCACCTAATTTTTTAGAGTTTACATATTCTGTTTTGGCTTTTATTGAAGCAATATCATCCCCTGTTGCAAATGTTTTTTCTTTTTTATTGTACCAATAGGATGCCTGCGCTTTTTCATCCCAAAAATATTTCCAACCGTTTGCTTCTGTATAAGTTGAGTCAAAATTTTTAAAAGAAACCCCTTCAATATGCTCACCATCCTGATACAAACCGTTATCTATGTTTTCAACATTTTTCCATGTCCTGGTATAAAAAGCAGCTCCAATAACCAATTTTTCAGGAGGAATTCCTAGCTTTAATAAATAGGATACTGCTTTGTCTGTTGATTCTTCAGTTGTATTGGTGCTGTATAATGGCGTGTGATGTCCGGTAACTTTAGAATACCCATTTACCAAATCGTAGCTCATTATATTGACACGATTAACTAATGGCATGACAATTTTCCATTCTATAGATTCGTCTAAAAACTTTTGAAATCCTCCTGCAGCAAAACTTATTTCATACTTTTTTCCTAAAGTAGAACGCAGTATTTTAATCAATTCTGTAAAGTTAGTCTTGTCTGCAGGTTGAAATAAATGCCCGGGAAGTCCTTCAATTCCTGGATATTCCCAATCTAAATCTAAACCATCAACTTTAAAATAATCACTTACTTCTTTTACTGATTTAGCAAACTTCAGTCTTCCTTTAGCTGTTGAAAACTCTGAAGAGCATGGCTCACAGCCACCCCATCCACCTAATGACAATATAATTTTAAGTTGTCGATTTGTTTCCTTTAAAGAAACCAAGTGTTTAATGGTTGTAGAATCTTTAGGATTATCAACGCTTAATTTACCGTCTTTTAAATGGCAAAAACTAAAGATGATTTGATCCAGTTTCTGAATATCAAATTCATTAATCAATTTGTCATCGCCTGTGTAGTAAGCAATAATGTCAAATTTTTTGTTTTTTTGCGCACTCATAATTGTAGTAGATAAGCACACTAAAAAAAAGCAGATCAGATTTATTTTTCTCATTTTTATATTTTTGCATTTTAGAATATTAAATATAATGCAATACATTTAATCTTTAATAAAATTTGCAAATGCATGCAAAAATAGTACATATAATAGTTTCTGATGCCCGCAAGAACATAAAAATAAACCCGCAAAGTTTCGGACTTTTGCGGGTTTAGACAAATTAAAAGCTAAAAACTATTTTTATGTTAGAAGCAGTATTCGTTTTCTGCAACTAATTTATTGGTAATTGTCTCTCTCAATGCCACTACGTTTGGCATGTTGGTGTATTTTGTAAAACGTTTTAATCCCATTAACATCATACGTTGCTCGTCACCTTCAGCAAAAGAAACAATTCCTTCTTTTCCTTTCTGGTTTACAATATCAACTGCTTTGTACAAGTATAATTTTGCCATTGCAATTTGTTCCTGAACTTTTGCTTCTCCTTCTTTTTTGGCTAATTTTTCCGTTCTCAGAATAATACTTTCAGCCATATAGATTTCGATTAAGATATCAGAAGCAGCCATTAACAACTGTTGATGAGCATCTAAATCCGGGCCAAATTTTTGAACCGCACTTCCTGCAACCATCAGGAAAACTTTTTTCAGGTTCGCAACGATTCCTTTTTCTTCAGCAAATAACTCAGAGAAATCCGCAACATCAAAAGATGGAATTCCCATTAACTCTTCCTGAACTTTCATTGCTGGTCCTAATAAATCAACATGACCTTTCATGGCCTTTTTGATTAACATTCCCACAGAAAGCATTCTGTTAATTTCGTTTGTTCCTTCGTAAATTCTCGCGATACGGGCATCTCTCCAGGCGCTTTCCATTGGAGTATCTTCAGAGAATCCCATTCCGCCAAAAATCTGAATTCCTTCATCAGCACAGTTCTGAACATCTTCAGAAACAGCCACTTTCAAAATAGAACATTCGATAGCATATTCCTCAACACCTTTTAATTCTGCTTCCTGATGCGTTGTTCCTTCGGCTTCACGGGCAGCAATTCTGTCTTCTATATCTTTTGCAGCTCTGTAAGAAGCACTTTCTCCTGCATAAGCGCTAGTTGCCATTTCAGCTAATTTAGAACGAATAGCTCCAAAAGATGAAATTGGTGTGTTAAACTGAATTCTTTCATTAGCATATTTTACAGCTCCGGAAGTAACTCTTCGTTGAGCATCCAGACATGCTGCAGCCAGTTTAATACGACCAACATTCAAAGCATTCATAGCAATCTTGAAACCGTTTCCTCTTTCAGATAACATGTTTTCAACGGGAACTTTTGTATCATTGAAGAAAACCTGACGTGTAGAAGAAGCACGAATTCCTAATTTATGCTCTTCTTCATTCATTGAAATTCCGTTAGCCGGATCGTTTTCAACGATGAAACCTGTAATGTTTTTATCATCACCGATACGGGCAAAAACGATGAAAACGCTGCAGAAACCTGCATTTGAAATCCACATTTTTTGACCTGTAATTTTATAATGCGTTCCATCTTCAGATAAAACGGCTTTTGTTTTTCCTGAGTTGGCATCAGATCCTGCGCCCGGTTCTGTTAAGCAATAAGCCCCAAACCATTCTCCTGTAGCTAATTTAGGAACGTATTTTTTCTTTTGTTCTTCAGTTCCATAAAGGGTGATTGGCATAGTTCCAATTCCGGTATGAGCACCAAATGCAGTTGAGAAAGATCCAGTTGCACCAGAAATGTAATCACAAACCAACATGGTAGAAACGAATCCCATCCCTAATCCGCCATATTCTTCAGGAACTGCAACTCCAAGAAGTCCCAATTCACCAGCTTTACGCATGCTTTCTTCTGTAAAGGCGTAATCTTTTTTCTCAAAACGATTTTTGTTGGGCCAAATTTCTTTGTCTACAAACTCTTTTACAGAGTCACGCATCATCAATTGCTCTTCTGAAAAATCTTCTGGTGTAAAGACATCTTCGCATTTTGTTTCTTTAACTAGGAATTGACCTCCTCTTGTTTTGTCGCTCATGACTTTATTATTTTAAATTTTGAATTATAAATTTTAAATTATTTTAACTCTTGTGATGTTTTAATTATTTTGGTTATAATATTAATGATGTGTTCAACCTCAATTAGATAATTATTAATTTCAATTGATGTTAAATTTGATTTATCCAGTAATCGTAACCAATATTTTGTTTCTCTTGCTTCTTTTGAAGCAATGGACATTTTGTGAATAAAATCCTTTCTGGATTGAGCAGCAATTGCTTCTTCAACATTTGCTCCAATGCTTGTGGCAGATCTTAAAATTTGTTTAGAAATTATGAATTCATTTTCTTTTTTAAGTTGAACAAAAAGATTTACTATTGACAAAGCAAAATCAAAAGTTTTTGTAGCAATAATATTTTCTTTCATCTACATTTAAAATTTATAATTCAAAATTTAAAATAATTAAAGAACTTCATAGATACCAGCACTTCCTTGTCCAGTCCCCACACACATACTTACAATTCCGTATTTATTTCCTCTGCGTTTCATCTCATCAAATAACTGAACAGAAAGTTTAGCTCCTGTACAACC
>NZ_JBDTTP010000004.1:0-118924 GCF_039930565.1 Flavobacterium sp.
TATCAACAATCATGTTTCCTTTTGGCTGCATAATATCGATACCAATACCAATTGCAGCTGCCATAGGCTCGTGAATAAGGTAAACTTCTTTTCCGTTTACTCTTTCACAAGATTCTTTTACAGCTCGCATCTCTACTTCAGTGATGCCAGAAGGAATACAGACTACCATTCTTAAAGCCGGAGTAAACATTCTTTTCTTTAATGCTGGAATACTTTTAATGAACATATTGATCATTTTTTCCGAAGCATCAAAATCAGCAATTACACCATCTTTCAAGGGCCTTATGGTCTTGATGTTTTCATGTGTTTTACCCTGCATCATGTTAGCTTCCTTACCAACAGCAATGATTTTGCCTGATATTCTGTCACGTGCAACGATTGACGGACTATCAATAACAACTTTATCATTATGTATGATTAAAGTGTTTGCGGTACCAAGGTCTATCGCAATATCCTCGGTCATGAAATCAAAAAATCCCATAAGTTTTTTAGGGGTTTAGAATGTTATAAATTATTTTGAACAAAGTTAAACAAATTAATGTTTAAAATGACGTGTTCCTGTAAATACCATTGCAAGATTATTTTCGTTGCAATAATTTATGCTTAATTCATCTTTTATTGAACCTCCTGGCTGGATTACTGCTGTAATTCCTGCATTTTTGGCTAATTCTACACAATCCGGAAATGGAAAAAATGCATCGCTTGCCATGGAAGCCCCATTTAAATCAAATCCAAAAGCATTAGCTTTTTCAATAGCCTGCATTAAAGCATCTACTCTTGATGTCTGACCAGTTCCCGATGAAATTAATGTTCCGTTTTTAGCAAAAACAATCGTATTTGATTTGGTGTTTTTACAAATTTTTGAAGCAAATATCAAATCTTCTATTTCGTGAGCGGTAGGCTCTGTAGTAGTAACGGTTTTTAAATGCTCTTTAGTATCTGTAATATTATTTCTGTCCTGAATTAACAAACCGTTAAGACATGTTCTCACTTGTCTTGAAGGTAATTCAACTTCATTTTGAACTAATATAATTCTGTTTTTCTTTTCTTGTAAAACCGCAATTGCATCGTCATCATAACTCGGAGCAATAACTACTTCACAAAACAATTTATTGATTTCCTGAGCTGTAGCTAAGTCTATTTTAGTATTCGCGATTAAAACTCCGCCAAAAGCAGATGTTGGATCACAAGCCAATGCCGCTAAATAAGCTTCGCTAATTGTTTTTCTTGAAGCCAGTCCACAAGCATTATTATGTTTTAAAATTGCAAATGTTGGTCCGTCAGTTTTAAATTCATTAATTAAATTTACTGCAGCATCAACATCTAATAAATTATTATAAGATAACTCTTTTCCGTGAACTTTTTTAAACATTGCATCAAAATCTCCAAAAAAGAATCCTTTTTGATGTGGATTTTCACCATATCTTAAAACCTGACCGCCAGCAATACTTTCTTTGTAAATAGTTTCGTCAGTATTGAAATAATTAAAAATTGCTCCATCATAGTGAGAAGAAACATGGAAAGCTTTTGTAGCCAACAATCTTCTGTTTTCAAGAGTTGTTGCCCCATTTTGCTCTGTAATCAAATCCAAAAGCACACTATATTCGTTTACTGAAGCAACAATTACAGTGTCTTTGAAGTTTTTTGCACCAGCACGAATCAATGAAATTCCGCCAATATCAATTTTTTCAATTATATCCTGTTCGCTGGCACCAGAAGCAACCGTTTTTTCAAACGGGTACAAATCAACAATAACCAGATCAATCTGCGGAATATCAAATTCTTTCATTTGCTGAACATCACTTTCGTTATCCTGACGATTTAATATTCCACCAAAAATTTTCGGATGCAGTGTTTTTACTCTTCCACCAAGAATTTCAGGAAAGGAAGTAATATCTTCAACAGGAACTACCGGAATGCCCAGATTTTTAATGAAATCTTCAGTTCCTCCAGTCGAATAAAGTGTAACGTTTTGTTCGTGTAATTTTCTAACGATAGGCTCTAATCCATCTTTTGAAAAAACAGATATTAAGGCCGATTGTATTGTTTTAGTTGTGCTCATTGTGTAGTTATAATTTTCAGACTGCAAAAGTAGTTTTTTTGATAATATATTTAAAGGAATTCTTGTAACATTATAGTAAAAAAATCTACTGATGAGTAAGTTACCTTTTATTAGGTTTTTGATTTAAATTTATTGAATTTTACTTTATCGCAAAAATAGAATGTATGATAGTTTATCTTAGGTTATTAAAAGAAAGTTTAAGCTTTGCCATAAACGCTTTACGAAATAATAAATTACGGACTTTATTATCGTTACTAGGTGTTACTATTGGTATTTTTTCGATTATTGCCGTATTGGCTGCAGTTGATTCTTTGGATAGAAAAATCTCTAAAGATTTAAGCAGCTTAGATAAAAATACAATCTATTTAATGAAATTCAGTTTTGGTCCATCTGAAATTCCGCAATGGAAGAGAGAACAATTTCCAAATGTAAAATATGATGAATACATAGCGCTTAAAAATTCACTCAGCAATACAGATCAGGTAGGATATCAGCTTTTTGTAAACAGGGAAAGTCTGAAATATGATTCTAAAACTGTTGCAGATGTAAATATTGTTCCTTCATCCTTCGAAATGGTTGATATTGATGGATTAAATTTTGATAAGGGACGATTTTATAATGAATCTGAATCGAATTCAGGAACTGCTGTAATTGTTTTAGGATTTGAAATTGCAGAAGGGCTTTTTGGTACAACAGATCCTATTGGAAAAAATATTAGGTTATACGGCCAGCGTTTTACGGTTATTGGAGTAATGTCAAAACAAGGAGCAGGATTTTTTGGTGATAGTAATGATACATCTGTTTATTTACCAGCCAATTTTTTACGAAGGATGTATGGTGACAGTGATTCGATGACTCCTGTAATTGTTTTAAAGCCTGTAAAAGGGGTAGATATGGAGGCTTACAAGGCAGAAGTTACTCAAAAATTAAGAACAATTCGAGGGATGAAAGCAGGGGATATTGATAATTTTTTTATTAATGTGCTTTCAGGATTTACTGATTTAATTGATGGAATATTAGGACAGATGAATGTAGTGGGATGGATTATCAGCGGATTTTCTCTTTTGGTTGGAGGTTTCGGAATTGCTAACATTATGTTTGTTTCGGTGAAAGAACGAACCAATTTAATTGGAATTCAAAAATCGCTGGGAGCTAAAAATCGATTTATTTTATTCCAATTTTTATTTGAAGCTGTAATTTTATCCGTAATTGGAGGTGTTATTGGGTTATTATTAGTTTGGGGGATTTCGGTTCTTTTAACCACATTACTTGATTTTGAATTTGTTTTAAGTATAGGAAATGTAATTTTAGGAACAAGTTTAGCTGCCATAATTGGATTGATATCGGGAATATTGCCAGCTATTTCTGCTGCAAATTTAGATCCGGTAGAAGCAATCAGAACAGGTATGTAGGTTTTTGATTCTAAGTTTTTGTTTTTTTTATCGGAGGTTTTATAAATTTAATTTCTTCAGGAAATGTGATTTTTGTCCTGTCCCATTTAATATTGTTTGAGAGATAGTAATCATTGTTTTTCTTATATTTAAGAACTGTATCTTCTTCTTGGGTAGTTCTTCCTATATAATAGAAATCACGATCTTTTAAAGATGCTTTTAATGCAGTAATTAAATTAAAAAAACTTTCAGATTTTAAAGTATCTAATTTTGATGAAACAAAAGTTAGATTTCGAAAATCATCCTTATAATTCAGTTTTACAAAATCAGATAAACTTTTACTTGGAATTTCGATTAAATCTTTGGGTTGTAAATTGATAAAATGTGGAATTGTGTCATTTTCAAATCCATTTCCGCAAAAAGGAAATATTGCGTTTCCTTGAAAATAATAATAAACGTATTTGTTCCGTAAATTAGAGAGCCGGGTATTGGAAGTGGAGGAGGTATTTTCTTCTTTTTTAATTCTTATGAAGTTTGACTTTGTTCTTTTGAAATAACATAAGGAATTGACTTTTGAATCTTCTCTTTTTTAGCACAATTCAAAAAAAACACACAAATAATAAAACCAATAAATATTCTTTTCATAAACTAAGATTTGAATTAAAGGTATAAAAAAATCTCACCTGCAATTAAGCGGATGAGATTTTAAATATTTTAGAAGTTTAAAAACTATCTAATATTATTATTCTGAATCAAATCAATATACAAGTTAATCTTGTCTTTCAATTCTTTTCTAGGCGTGATAAAGTCAAGGAAACCGTGCTCTAAAAGAAATTCAGCAGTTTGAAAACCTTCCGGTAAATCTTTTCCTGTAGTATCACGAACTACACGCGGACCGGCAAAGCCAATCAAAGCGCCTGGTTCAGAGATGTTAATATCTCCTAACATGGCATACGATGCAGTTGTTCCTCCGGTTGTAGGATCTGTACAAAGCGAAATATAAGGTAATTTGGCTTCTGCTAATTGCGCTAATTTTACAGATGTTTTGGCTAACTGCATTAATGAATAAGCAGCTTCCATCATGCGGGCTCCACCAGACTTAGAAATCATTACAAAAGGTAATTGGTTTTTGATAGCATGATTAATACCCCTTGCGATTTTTTCTCCTACAACAGCTCCCATAGATCCGCCAATAAAAGCAAAATCCATGCAGCAGATAACTAGTTCTTTTCCTTTAGATTTTCCTACTCCCGTACGCACAGCGTCTTTAAGATGTGTTTTTTCCATTACATCTTTCAGTCTCTCAGCATATTTTTTTGTATCCACAAAATGCAAAGGGTCTTTTGATGTCATGTTTTTATCTAACTCAACAAATTCGTTGTTGTCAAATAAAATTTCAAAATAGGTGGCGCTTCCAATTCTAACGTGAAAATCATCTTCCGGACTAACAAATAAGTTTCGGGCTAATTCGTCAGCGTCAATAATTTTTCCGGTAGGAGATTTATACCACAATCCTTTCGGAACGTCCATCTTATCTTCTGTAGCGGTCGTAATTCCTTTTTCCTGTCTTTTAAACCAAGCCATATTTATTAATTGATAATTGACAATTGATAAATATTGTGATTATCAATTGTCAATTGTTAATTGTTAACTACAAAGTGTTTACGTTATTCAAATCTGCAAAAGCTTGCTCAAGCCTTGCATTGAATGTCACTTCACTTTCACGAACCCATCTTCTTGGGTCGTAATATTTTTTGTTTGGAACATCAGCACCTTCTGGATTACCGATCTGAGATTTCAAATAGTCTATATTTTTAACCATATAATCACGGATTCCTTCAGTAAATGCAAATTGTAAATCTGTATCAATGTTCATTTTGATAACTCCGTAGCTAATTCCTTCTCTGATTTCTTCAAGTGTAGAACCTGAACCTCCGTGGAAAACAAAATCTACAGGATTGTGACCAGTGTTGAATTTGTTTTGAACGAAATCCTGGGAATTTTTTAAGATTTTTGGAGTTAATTTCACGTTTCCTGGTTTGTAAACACCATGAACGTTTCCAAAAGCCGCAGCGATAGTAAACTTAGGGCTTACTTTAGATAATTCTTCGTAAGCATACGCTACTTCTTCTGGCTGAGTATATAATTTTGAACTGTCAACATCAGAGTTGTCAACACCATCTTCTTCACCACCTGTAATTCCAAGTTCGATTTCTAATGTCATGCCCATTTTGCTCATTCTTGCCAAATACTCTTTACAGATCTCAATGTTTTCTTCGATTGGCTCCTCAGACAAATCGATCATATGAGAACTGAATAATGGTTTTCCTGTTTCTGCAAAATGTTTTTCAGATGCATCTAACAAACCATCAATCCAAGGTAATAATTTTTTTGCGCAGTGGTCAGTATGTAAAATTACAGTTGCACCGTAAGCTTCTGCTAAAGTATGAATGTGTTTTGCTCCTGCGATTCCTCCTGCAATTGCTGCTTTTTCACCTGCATTAGATAAACCTTTTCCAGCGTTGAATTGTGCTCCTCCGTTAGAAAATTGAATTATAACCGGAGCATTAAGTTTTGCTGCAGTTTCAAGAACTCCATTAATTGTACTCGATCCGGTAACGTTTACTGCCGGAAGTGCAAATCCTTTTTCTTTTGCATAATTAAAGATTTCCTGTACCTGATCTCCTGTAGCTACTCCTGGTTTAATATTGTGTGCCATTGTAATTCTTTTTTAGTTGTTTTTAGTTTTTAGGTTGCAAAAATAAGAATTAATTAGCATTAGAACGGATAATTTATCCCAAAATTTAAAACCGAGTGCCCAAAATTGTACTCTTTGAACCAACGATTACCCGGCTCATGTGCCGGATTATAAGTCTTAAACCCTAAATCTAAACGAATAACAAAAAAGCTTAAATCATATCGTAAACCAAATCCTGATCCTAACGCAATTTCTTCGAAATCGTTTAAGCTCGAGAATTTTGCCTTTTCATCAGTTACATTATCGAGTACATTCCAGATATTTCCGGCATCGGCAAAAATCGCACCTTTAACATCTCCAGCAATTTTAAACCTAAATTCACCGCTAAGGGCAATTTTCATATTGGCTTCATTAAAGTCATTTACTGCATCTGTACTTCCGGGACCTAACGCATAAGGCTGCCATGCTCTGTTATCATTTGAACCTCCGGCATAATAACTTCGTGTAAAAGGAATGTAATCTGAGTTTCCAAAAGGAATTGCGATACCAAAAAAACTTCTTACTGCTAACACTTTTTCTTTGCCAAAATCCCAGTGTTTGATATAGTCAAATTCTGTTTTTATATATTCTGAATATTCTAAATTAAAGATCTGATATTTATCATTTGAATTTTTAGGTAAACCTGCCACATTTGAAATAGCCGTTAATAAAGTGCCTGCTGATTCTATTTTAGTTTTAAATTGATAAAAAGTATTGTCTGCTAAATCTTTTTTGGTTGTTTTGGTAAAAGTATAACTTGTGGCTAAAATAAAATCATTTTCTGTAAGCCGGACTCTTCTTTCTTCGATGCTTTCTACGTTCTGATATTCATTATTTTGTGGTGTTAATAAAGTGTTTCCGGATAAAACATCATTTGTAAAGCCTCTAGTTCCTTCATTTACAATAAGATTTCCATTACTGTCAACATACGATGGATTGACATTATAAACATTTGCAATGTTGTTTAATTCATCATAAGAAGAAGTATATACTTTATAATAATTATTCGGATTCAAATTACGGATATATTGCGCATTTAGTAAATCTAATTTTGCAGTATTATATCTTTTTGGAGACCAAAGGTAGGACATTCCTCCTGTGAAGCTCTCCTTGTCCAGTCCAATGTTTCTTTGTTTGGAAAAACCAGCTGCTATTGATGTAGATGGAATCATACTTTTAGGAATAATTTTCTCTGTACCAAATGGCATTAAAATTCTAGGGAAATTAAGTTTCATATCAACCCCATATTCTGAAACATTAAAAAAATTATTATTTGGATTTGCCATGTCCTTTGAAGATCCAATATTTAAACGCGCTGAAATTTCTAAAGTTTCAGCTCTGTTAAACACATTCCGAATCGTTTCTGAAACACTGGCTCCAATTCCAAAATCCTGGATGTTAGAATGCGTTAAATCTAAACTAGCTCCAAAACTATATTTTTTTCTTGGTGTTAAATAAACATTTGCAATTAATGACTGAGCTGTCGAATCACGTTTGTCTACTTCATATTGTATGGAAGGATAATTGAAAATTTTCAGATTGTTTAAATAACGCGATGAAAGAGTCGTTCTAAAATCGGCATAAGTCCCCCCCTTTGTAATAAAAATGGCATCTGTAATAGCACGGGGTTTGTATTTTAATTTATCATAACTATACAAATTAAAGTTGTTGTAAGTGGTACTATCCTTAATCCGGCTTTTTGCACGTGCAGGAGAATAATCAGTATAAATATTAACATCACTGATTTTATAAAGTTTAAAGGGTTCGGTTCTACTGGAATCCTTTTCCTGAATACTATTGTTTTTGATAATTAAATTGATATCAGCCTTGTTTTTTTTACCGATAGTATCAACGTCAAAAGTAACATAAGTGGGTTGAAAATAGTAGGCTCCATGATTTCTAAAATAGGTCGTAACACGATTCTTTTCTTCTTCAAAATCACTGCTTTTATATTGATTTCCTGATTTTAAAAAAGAGGGTTCCGGGTTTTTTTTATGCAATGAATCTAGAGCCGGAGTACTAATGGTACTTTTAATAGAATCTAAAATGAAAGCAGGGCCAGTCGTAATGTTGTAATTGATTTTTCCTCTTTTATGAGCCAAAGTGTCAATATCATAATTTGTTGCTACATTAAAATAGCCATTATTAAAATAATAAGATTTTAAGCGAAGTAAAGTTTTTTTAGTTTTTGAAGTATCAATAATTACCGGCGGTTCGCCAGTTCTTTTTAAAAAATCATGAATTCCTTTGTACCAAAATGATTGTCCAAGACGGTCAACTTGTTTAGCAGATAATATTTTTGATTCCCGTTCGTATTTTCCCGGATTATGTTTAAATTTTGCCTGATAGGTGGAGTCAGGATTTAAATTGGCTAGATTGTATAAATTCAAACGCAATTTGTAACCTAATAAAGTACTGTTCGGGTTTTGGTACATTTGGTTTACTGCAGTTTCGTCATTGGTAGACTTTCCATTAGCCAGAATATTGTTTTTTACAAGAAGCATTTTCCCATCCGGAACTCTTTTTACGGCATTACAAGCAGAAATAAATATTGCTATTAAAATAAATGCTCCTATTTTTGTCGAATTCTTTTTCAAGTGTTTTTAATATTTAATTCAAAAGTACATTATTTTATGGTTAGTAAAAACCAAATAAAACTTATCTCAGGTTTACATCAAAAAAAGCAACGTTTCGCAAATCAATTATTTTTCGCAGAAGGGATAAAGGTAATTCAGGAATTATTGCAATCCAATTTTGAATTAGAGCATTTGTTTACCACGCAAAATGATTTTGAAACGGTTGAATTTTCAAAACGTATTTCTATTACAGAACAGGAACTTAAAAAAATAAGTGCTTTAACAACTCCAAATTCATGTTTGGCTGTTTTTAAAATTCCTTCGGAAAATAAAATAATCAACTCAGGTTTAATTGTAGCCTTAGACGATATTCGTGATCCCGGAAATTTAGGGACAATTTTACGCCTTTGCGACTGGTTTGGTATTAGACAAATCATTTGTTCTAAAGAAACCGTTGATATTTATAATCCGAAAGTAGTTCAGGCCACAATGGGATCTATAACAAGAGTAAATGTAAATTATGTCGATTTGAAAGCTTTTATCACTCAAACAGAATTACCGGTTTTTGGAACTTTTATGAACGGAGAAAACATTTACCAATCGAATTTGCCTCAAAACGGAATCATTATTATGGGTAATGAAGCCAAAGGTATTTCAGAAGAGATTGAAAAAATGGTCACAAACCGACTCACGATTCCCAGATTTGGAGCGATGCAAAAAACTGAAAGTTTAAATGTAGCTACCGCAACAGCAATTATTCTTAGTGAGTTTAAACGAAATACTTAGGGTTTTGTTTTAATGAAAAGTAAAATTTATTAAAATTGCCCTTGATTTCATAGAATCAATATTGTCTGTCCATGGACTAGGTGACTTACTATCGCGAATTAATTCATCTGTTATTCCGAAAACACCTCGGATCGAAGGTGAGAAAATAAAGTATTCAGAGAAAAAGTCAACACCAAAACCAAGTTCATAAGCTGATGACCATTGTTTTACCCTGAATTTTTGTTCAAAGTTATCATCCTTTGATTTTGAATTGCTGGATAAATTTAAGGTAGTAGAAAATCCTCCAACCAAAAACGGTCGTACATTTCCTGTACGTAAAGCAGAAAATTTAAGCAATAACGGAAAATGAATATAAGTACTGCTGACTTCTCTTAAATAATCCTGTTCTGAATTGAAATTGGGATAATATAAATCTCGTTTAGTGTAATATATACCTGGTTCAAAACGCAGATTAAGATATTCCTGTAATCTTACATCCGCTACAACTCCGACATTGAATCCGGTTGTTTTTTTTACCTGGATATCCTGTTGCACAACTTCTTTATAATCAAATTTAAAATCAAAACTGTTGAATCCCAAATAATAACCAAAGTAAAGGCGCTGTTTTTGCCAGTTTTCAAGGTTAATAATAGGATCTTTACTAAACATGCTTTTAGCGAATTGTGAATATCCTTTTGCTGAAAAGATTAATAAAATTAAGATTACTGTTTTTTTCATACTATTTTTTAGAAGCTGAATAAATGGTTGCAACTCCAAATGTTTGAGGCATGGCCACAACATCTATAAACCCAATTTTTCTTAAAATATTGTTTAAAGCTTCTCCATATGGAAAAACTGCTGCTGATTCTGATAAATATCCGTAGGCAGAATTGTCTTTTGAAAATAATTTGCCTATAATAGGCAGGATGTTCCTAGTGTAAAATTTATATCCCTGTTTATATGGTGTTCTATCCGGCACAGAAGTTTCTAAAATAACAAATACCCCATTTGGTTTTAAAACTCTTAAGATTTCAGCAAAACCTTTTTCTAAGTTTTCGAAATTCCTAACTCCAAAACTAACTGTTATAGCATCAAAATAATTATCCCCAAAAGGAATTTTTTCAGAATCCGCTAAAACAAGCTCAATAATAGCAGATAATTTTTTTTCTTCGATTTTCTTTTTCCCAACTTCAAGCATTCCGGCAGAAATATCCAAGCCGATAATTTTTTCAGCATTGGTTTGTGCCATTAAAATTGCAAGGTCACCTGTTCCTGTTGCAATGTCCAGAATGATTTTAGGTTTTGTATCTGAAACGATTTTTAATACTTTTTTGCGCCATTTTACATCAATTCCAAATGAAATGACGCGGTTCAGGCTGTCATAATTTCCGGAAATGGTATCAAACATTTGGGCAACCTGTTCTTTTTTGCCTAGTGTGGAATTTTTATATGGAGTTATATTTTCAGACATTTTTTTTAATTTACGCAACAAATATAAGATAAACTATTTAACTGCAATATGTTTCTTTTAATGGGTTAAAAATGTTTTTAGCACTGATTTTGCAAAATCACTAAAAGTGGGTATTGTAAGTGAGATATTTATTAATGAATTTAGCAATTGTAAAAATGTTAATATTTTCAATGATAAATAGAGGTACAATGACCCAAATCAAGTGGGTGCTGTTTGCGCTTGGCATCTCATTTGTTCTTGTAAGCTGTTTTGAAAGTACTGTTTTTGATAACAGTGTTGTATTTAAAGCGCAAAATACGTTCTTAGGATTAAATTTGTTTTTGGAAATTTTAATTTTCTTTGCCTTTAGTACCTTCGTGGTATTTGGTATTAAGGGTTTTTTTGAGATGTACTCTCAAAAAGTATCAAATGTTATTATATTTCTTTCAGGAGTATTCTTAATATTTGTAATTTTTATTTTATGTTATCAAATATTGTTTCTAGAGTAGGTCATTGCTCTACATCATTGAATTAAATAAAAACATCCTCAATAGAGGATGTTTTTTTATTTACGAATGTAAGTTTCATAAGTGTAATCGTAAAGATGATTTTCGTCTTTAAAATTTGGATCAGATTCGACTAATTGCCATTCCTTTTTAGGTATTTCAGGAAAAAAAGCATCTGCTTCAAAGCTATGGTGGACTTTGGTTATTTCTATAATGTCTGCAAACTGCATTCCTAAAGTGTAAATTTCTCCTCCTCCAATAATATAAGAGTCTTCATTTTGTGGACACATAGCTAATGCCTTTTCAATAGTGTCAACTATAATACAACCTTCCGGTTTATAGTGTTCCTGTCTTGAAATCACAATATGTGTTCTGTTGGGTAGTGGTTTAGGAAAGCTTTCAAAAGTTTTTCTTCCCATAATTATATGATGGTTTGTGGTAAGAGATTTGAATCTTTTAAAGTCATTAGGAAGGTGCCACACTAATTTATTCTTTTTTCCCAGAGCATTATTATCTGCGACTGCTGCTATTATTATAATCATGTTATGCTAAACTAATTTTTATTTTCTGAATTCCCGTTAATAGAAGATTCTAATTGATTGATTCTTTTTTGTTGAAGTGCAACCAAACGGTCAATTTGTTCTCTTTCCCATTTTTTATTCATAAATCGATCAGTAATGTAAATTTTTATGAAATGTAAAATAAATATAAAAAGCCATCCTGTAATAATCCAAACACACCAATTTTGCTCTGTTCCAATACTGAATCCAAAAAATCTGTTGGAAACAAATAAAAAGAGGCTTCCTAATGCGAAAAGAACAAAATGAAAATAAAGTATTTTTTTTTGACGAATTCTTCTGCGTGCATATTCGTATTGTTCATGTACTTCCTTTTCCATAAATGTTATTATTAAGCTTATAAAGTTATGATTTATTTTTAAAACATAATATTCTGATTGTAGAATAATTCCTTTAGCAAGGAGTAAGAATTGAAATATTGAAAATATATCAGTCTAAAATAATGAGATGTTTAAAAAAACATCCTTTTTTTGTTATTATCATAAATCGATTTTGTAAGTATTGTTTACTGAAACGAATTCACGAAATTTGTATAAATCTAAAAATGAAATAGTTATGTCTTTGAAGAAGCAATTTGTAAAAACAAAACCAGTTTGTAAAGTAACATTTGCGATTGAAGCAAAAAATGCTAACTCAGCAGCTGTAGTGGGGGATTTTAATAACTGGAATATAGAACAAGGAACATTGAGTAAATTGAAAAATGGAACTTTTAAAGCAACTTATGATTTAGTAAAAGATGCCATTTATGAGTTTAAGTATGTAGTTGACGGCCTTTATATTAATGATCCTGAAGCTGATTCTTATAAATGGAATGATTTTGCAGGCAGTGAAAATAGTATTGTAATAGTATAAGAAATCCGCTTGATTCAAACGGATTTCTATATGATTTTATACAGCAACACTTCCTTTTATGCCGGCATGTGGTTCGTAATCTAAAAGAGTAAAGTCGTTATAATCAAAATCGAAAATATTTTTAATCTCCGGGTTTAAAATCATTTTTGGTAATGGTTTCGGTTCACGGGTTAACTGCAATTCTAACTGTTCAAAATGGTTATTATAAATATGTGCGTCCCCAAAAGTGTGAATGAATTCACCACATTCCAATTCGCAAACCTGGCCAATCATCATGGTCAAAAGTGCATAAGAAGCAATATTAAAGGGAACACCTAAAAAAATATCAGCACTTCTCTGGTATAATTGACAGGAAAGTTTTCCTTTTGTTTCGCCTTTTTCAATATCGGGACTCGAAACATAAAACTGAAAAAAAGCATGACATGGAGGTAAAGCCGCTTTATTGTTGGCAACGTTTTCTTCAAATGCTTTTTTTGTATCCGGTAATACTGATGGATTCCATGCCGAGATTAACATTCTACGGCTATTTGGATTTGTTTTTAATTCAGTAATCAGTTCCGAAATCTGATCAATTTCTTCACTATTCCAGTTACGCCATTGATGTCCGTAAACTGGTCCCAAATCGCCATTTGAATCTGCCCAGGCATCCCAGATTTTCACTCCGTTTTCCTGAAGATATTTAATATTGGTATCGCCTTTTAAAAACCAAAGTAATTCGTAAATGATGGATTTTAAGTGTAATTTTTTTGTTGTAACCATTGGAAAACCTTCACTTAAGTCAAAACGCATTTGGTAACCAAATACACTTTTTGTTCCTGTTCCTGTTCGGTCTCCTTTTTGGCAGCCGTTTTCTAAAACGTGTTTTACTAAATCTAAGTATTGTTTCATATTTTTAGCTGTAAGCTCTACGATATAAGCGCTGCGCTTCAGGAATTTTGCCTAAAACCTATTGTGCTTATAGCAATAATTATCATCTTTTTGAGATTTCGTCTCTAATTTTGGCTGCTTTTTCATAATCTTCCTGGGCTACTGCCTTATCCAAAAGCTCATTTAATTCCTGCAGACTATGTTTTGTATAAAGATTACCAGACTGATTAGTTTCTTCTTCATGTCCAAAAGTTTCAGGATTTGAAAGAACATCGTCTATTTCCTGAGATCCCTGATCAGTTTCTGCCGAATTAGATTTTAAATAAATTCCTGCTTTGTCAAGAATATTTTTATAAGTAAAAATTGGCGCGTTAAATCGTAATGCCAATGCAATAGCATCTGAAGTTCTGGCATCAATAATTTCTTCGATTTTATCTCTTTCACAAATTAAACTCGAATAAAAAACACCGTCAACCAATTTGTGGATAATGACTTGTTTTACCACAATGTCAAATCTTTCTGCAAAGTTTTTGAACAAATCGTGTGTTAATGGGCGAGGGGGTTTAATTTCTTTTTCTAAGGCAATAGCAATTGATTGGGCTTCAAAAGCACCAATGACAATTGGTAATTTTCTTTCGCCATCAACTTCATTCAAAATTAATGCATAAGCGCCATTTTGAGTTTGACTGTATGAAATTCCTTTTATGGACAATTTTACTAGACTCATATATATTGGTAAAAAAGGGCATTTTACTGCCAATTTTAGTACTTTTTTAATTTAAAAATAAAGGTGCAATTTTAATCAAAAAATATGGAACAAAAAAGCTGCCTAAAACAAAGATACGATTATCTTATTTTTAGGCAGCTATATTTTTATAGAGAATTTTAAATTAAGAATGTTGAGCTTTAAAAGCTTTTAATTTTTCTGTTAGTTTAGGAATAATTTCAAAAGCGTCTCCAACAATTCCATAATCAGCAACTTTAAAGAATGGAGCTTCAGGATCATTATTAATAACTACTTTTACTTTAGATGAGTTAATTCCTGCAATATGCTGGATCGCACCCGAAATACCTACTGCAATGTATAAGTTTGTTGCGACTGGTTTTCCTGTTTGGCCAACGTGTTCACTGTGGGGTCTCCATCCTAAATCGGAAACTGGTTTAGAACATGCAGTTGCAGCACCTAAAACAGCAGCTAAATCCTCTATTAGCCCCCAGTTTTCAGGACCTTTCAATCCGCGTCCGCCAGAAACTACAATATCAGCATCAGCTATAGATACTTTACCGCTTGCTTTTTCTACAGATTCTACTTTTACACCAAAATCATTATCTCCAATTGTTGGATTAAAATCTTCTTCAGTTGCAGAACCTGCACTTTCAAAAATTCCGTAAGAGTTTTTAGCAAGACCCAAAACTTTTACATCTGTAGCGATTTCGGTAATATTGAAAGCCTTGTTTGAGAAAGCATTCCTTTTTACCTGAAAAGGTGAAGTGCTAACTGGTAATCCTACAACATTGGAAGCAAATCCAGCATTCAATGCAACAGCCACCAATGATGAAAGATAAATACTGTCTGTAGTAGAAGAAAGCAAAACTACTTTTGTTCCTTCTTTTTCAGCAGCTTGTTTGATTACGTCAGCATACGCCTTAGCTGTAAAGCCTGCTAATTTATCGTTGGTTACTTTTAATACTTTATCGACTCCGTATTTAGCTAATTCATTAACATTGCTATTGTTAACAGTTAAGGCTGTAACGGTTGTTCCTAAAATTTCGGCTAGTTTTTTAGCGTACGAAGCTAATTCAAATGCTACTTTTTTAAATTTTCCTTCTGCAGATTCTGCATATATTAATATTGACATAATTTCTATTATTTTGAATGTTGAATTATAAATTTTAATGAAATTGTGAATTTTAAATGTAAATATTAATTCACAATTTAAAATTATATAACCTTTGCTTCGTTGTGTAATAAATTAACTAACTCATCTAAATTATCAGCCGAGATTAATTTTACTGCTGATTTAGGATCAGGTTTTTCGAATTTTACTGCTTTTGTATTTACAGGGGCATCCACTGGTTCAAGAATTGTAAGTGCTTTTGTTCTGGCAGTCATAATTCCTCTCATATTTGGGATACGTAAATCTTTTTCTTCAACAAGACCTTTTTGACCGCCAATAATTAATGGTAAAGTAGTGCTTACCGTTTCTTTTCCACCGTCAATTTCACGAACAGCTTTTACATTGTTTCCATCAACAGTTAAAGAAGTACAAGAGTTTAAAAAATTAGAACCTAAAATTCCGGCAATCATTCCGGGAACCATTCCTCCATTATAATCTAAAGATTCTTTTCCTGCAATTACTAAATCATAGCCACCAGTTTTAATTACTTCAGCTAATTGTTTAGCAACAAAAAAACCATCAGTTGGATTAGCATTTACACGTATTGCTTCGTTTGCGCCAATTGCCAAAGCTTTACGCAAAGTTGGTTCAGTATCAGGACCACCAACATTTACAACTGTTACCGTAGCACCTTGTTGTTCCTGAAACCAAATGGCACGTGTTAAACCAAACTCGTCATTAGGATTAATTACATATTGTACACCACTGGTATCAAACTCTGAGTCACCATTGGAGAAGTTAATTTTTGAAGTAGTATCAGGCACATGGCTGATGCAAACTAATATTTTCATAAGTATATATTTTATATTTATAATATTCTTTTACAAATTTAGAATTTAATTTGGAATAATTATACTATGCATGCATAATATTTTTAAAAACTATTACGATTTCGGGGATTTACAATTTCAATTTAATATTTAGCAGGAAATAACCGGATAAGGTTTTATAAATATTCTGTTCTGTAAAATTATCTAATCGGGTCAGGGAAATTTGTTCATTATTTTTGATGTTCAAAATATCATAACCAATTAAACTCATCTCTACTTTAGATTTAGGAAAAACATATCTAAGTTTTGGATTTAACTCATATGTATCATTAGAGGATATATTGGACTCAAATTTCTTATAAGAAAATTTCGTTGTAAAAGAAATTCCTTTAGAAATTTTATAACTGACTTCTGTATATGGATTTATGACAGATAAGTAATTTGATGATATGTCGTCTTTGTAATTATCTTTTGCATACAAAAAGCCTGTTTCAATTTGAAAACTTGTTTCTTTAAATCTGGAAAGAATAGAAAAATAACCGGATATAGATTTAGAATTTAAACTTTGATTTTGATTGTTGTAAAAGAAATCTTTATTACTGTCAGAATATGATGCACTGCTTCTAACAGAAAATGGAATCTTAGAAAATGTTTTCTCTAAAAATACTAAAGAATTAAATCTGTTTTCTAATGGAGCTAACTTATAGGAAAGAGTATTTAAAACAGAAGTTGAAATCGAATTACTTGAAATGATATTTTTTGATTTAAAATAAGAAACATTTGCAATTAATGAAAATCTGTTTTTTGAATTAAAATAAAAATAATCCATAACTGTTTGAAAGTTAGGAGTTATAATGTCAAATTTTATATCCTGATTGGAAAAAATTGTTCTGTAATTGCTTATGATTTCACCTTGTATGAGATTGTCTGCTTTTGCTAAATTATTATTTTTACTATAACTTAATTTAAGATAATGACTCGAATTGAAATCTTTTTTTAGAGTGAATTTTGGCGCAAAAAATGTCTTGGAATTAAATTCGCTATTGAATTCATAATCTATTTTGGAATAAGATAATGATGATGTAAATGTAGTTTTACTGAATAATTTGAATTTAGTATCAAAACCTAGAGTGTTGTTTTTTTTAATGAAATCCATGTTGTTTTCAAATTGGGAAAATCGAATTTCATTATTCTGAAAAATCTCTTTTTGCCTATTTGATTCCAAAAACAAATTAAAATTCAACTTTTTTATTTTAAAAAAATAGTCTGATTTAAAAATAATTTCATTTCTGCTTATTTTAGTTTTTTGAAATATTTCATAGTTTGAATCATCAAAGATTAAATTTAAAAATTCATTGTTTGAATTTATATTCAAGCCATTCTTAGATTCTAAAATGTTTTGTTTTAGTGTTACGTTTAGACCTTTGTCTTTTTTAAAAATGGTATTAAAATTGAATTGATGGGTTAGATCAAAGTTAGAAAATTCTATTTTGTTTGATAAAAGGTTTGTATTGTTCTCAATTTCGGATTTATTATTTTTATCCAATCCGGAAAAGGAAATTTTATAGTTTAATAATGATTTTTCATTGAATTTTGCCGCAATATCGAAATGTGAAATATTAATTTTAGATTTTTCATTTATATTCTTTATTTCTTTATTGATCAAAGGATTAGGTTCGGTAAAGTACTGTTGGATGATTGATTGTTCTTCTAGTTGATCGGTATTGTTAATAATTGAATAAAAATTTATTTGTACTTTTTTTATGGGGGAATACTTTAAATTTAATCCTGTAAAATAAGAAGATCTCATTTTGACATTATTTCCGATTGTTAGAAAACGAGGAAGTTCTTCGTTTCTTGTAAAAGTGGTTTCTCCGGTTGTATTCTCTTCTTTTTGATTCACAAAATTCATGTAGTCATCAACAGAAATAGAAAGTTGTCCGGTATTATTTGAGTCGCTAATTAAACTTAATAATAACTTTTTTCTAAAGCTAAATAAAGTAGAGTGTAATTTGTATTTAGAATCATTACCAATGCCTGCCTCAATATTGCCCGTTATCTTGTTTTTAAATTGTTCCTTTATATTTATATTAATTGCGGTAATATCAGATTTTTCATTTGTTCTCAGATTTTTAAATTCAGTGTAATTCTTAATGAGCTCAATGTTTTTAATCATTTCTGAGCTTATATTTTCAGTGGCAATTTTTTGTTGATTGATAAAAAATTCTTCACCATTAATTAATAGTTTATCGACATTTTTTCCGTTTGCTTTAATTTTTCCTTGTTGGTCAATATCCAATCCGGGAAGTTTTTTGATTACATCTTTTAATGTTTCCTCAGTTCCGTTCATGAATTTTTCAATTCGGTATCTTAAAGTATCTCCGATTTCAGTAATACCTCTGTTTTCGTTTTTTATAATAACGTCTTTTAGTTCAATCTGATTTTCCTGAAGAATAATATTTTCAAGATTTAAAAATTTTTTGTCTATTTCGATTATTTTGATAAGTGTAGAGTAGCCAAATGCAGTTATTTTAAGATTATAATTAGCTTTTTCTTTTATTTCGAGCTTGTAGAGACCATTTTTGTCAGTTTGAATAAATGCTATAGTGTTGTCCGTTTTTATATTTTTTATTTGGACAGTTGCCTGATCAATAGGAATGTTTTTGGAGTTAATAATTTTTCCAGTAACGACACTTTGAGAATGTAGGGATATAGTAAACAGAAAAAAAAGCAGGTAAACTGCTTTTTTTAAATAAAATTTATTTTGTGAATGAATATTTTTTAAATAAAATTTATTTTGTGAATGAATAAAAGTCATGATTTATTTTCGTTGGGCCAGATATTCCTCAAAACTCATTTCTTTGGCTGAATTATTTGGTTGTTCAATTACTGTGTTTTCTTCGCTAAAAGCTAATTTTTGAAATGTTAAAATAGATTTATCATCTAATTCTAATTGAATGATAAAACCAGGTAAGCCACTATAAAACATAGGTCCATCATTTATGGGGATCTCTTCTGTGTACCAAGCTGTAATATTTTGATTAGAGTTAAATTCGGTATTTTTAGTTGTTGCTTTTTTGCAAGTGAAGCCGTTTATAATTTTACTTTCAGGATATAGTTTCCAATTATGTGATGGAAGTTTTATTTTGACATTTGTATCGACCCCATCGTTTGTCATTAAGACTTTATATGTTTTTGAATCAAAATCTTTATAATTAATTACTGCTGATGATAAGTGAACAGTAGAGGTTGTTGCTATTTTATCGTCGTATTTTTCTATGAAAATAGTATCAATAGATGTTTTTTGAATACTAATTAATTTTTGGATAGATTTTTTTTGAGAATAAACATAATTGAAAACTTCTGCTTTTTTTGCTTTCTCAGATAAAGATGGATTGTCTCCACTACCTTTTAGTTGTTGTCTGGTATAGATACCCTTTAGACTTTGGGATTGTAGTTGATATGAGAATAATATAAAAAAGAGTATAACAATATTTACTTTCATATTTTTTGTTGACATTAGATTTCTTACAAAGTTATTAATTTGATGTTTTATAAAGTCATAAAATCTGTACAACTTTAAATTGTACAGATTTACATGATTACAAATTCTATTTGTCTTGGTTAATTTAAATTATACCAAGTACAATGATAAGTTTCAGTAGTCGTTGTGTTACCTGCCATATCAGGAGCACTTGTGTCAGTAGATGCTAAATAACAAAACCAAACATCCTCTTCATTATTGGATTTGTCCTCATAAGTTATTACTGATTCTTTTGCAGTCAAAACAGTTGATTTAACCTCTTTGTCTTTTGCGAAACCTGAAAATGCTACAAGTGCAAAACTTAAATTTATACTTACAAAGTAAAATATAATAAATTAATTTTGAAAGTTTTTATTTACTTTTTGCTGAATTATAAAATTCAATTTGTGTTAATGTGAAATAAACAATTTATTGAGCTGAAATTTAGATTTAGCTAATTGTTTGTATTGTAAATGTAATTTTAACATTAGAATAAAAAACAAATTATTAGAAGTTTGTAGAAAAAAAATATTTATTTATGAAATTTGCATAAAGAAATCGATTTCGTAGTTATGAAATCGGTTTTTTTATAAGTCAAAACTTCAATAAAATGTAATTAATGCAGAGTGCTACTTTTTTTAAACTCAATTTATGCTTTTAAGTAATTTAAAATATTTATTTTTGCTCTTCAGAAAAAAGAACATAACATACAACTATGAGAACAATACAATTTAGAGAGGCCATTTGCGAAGCGATGAGCGAAGAAATGCGTCACGATGAATCCATATATTTAATGGGCGAAGAAGTTGCAGAATATAACGGAGCTTACAAAGCTTCAAAAGGAATGCTTGCTGAGTTTGGCGAAAAAAGAGTAATCGATACTCCAATTGCAGAGCTTGGTTTTACAGGGATTGCAGTAGGATCAGCGATGAATGGCTGTCGTCCTATCGTAGAATATATGACTTTCAACTTCTGTTTGGTTGGTATTGATCAAATTATAAATAATGCTGCTAAAATGCGTCAAATGACTGGTGGACAGTTTAATGTGCCAATCGTTTTTCGCGGACCTACTGCTTCTGCAGGTCAATTAGGGGCAACTCACTCTCAGGCTTTAGAAAACTGGTTTGCTAATACTCCGGGGCTTAAAGTTATTGTTCCTTCAACTCCTTACGATGCAAAAGGACTTTTGAAATCAGCCATTCGTGATAATGACCCCGTAATTTTTATGGAATCTGAGCAAATGTATGGTGACAAAGGCGAAGTTCCGGACGGAGAATATACAATTCCACTGGGAGTTGCTGATATTAAACGTGAAGGAACGGATGTTACTATTGTTTCTTTCGGAAAAATCATCAAGGAAGCTTTTATTGCTGCTGATGAATTAGCAAAAGAAGGAATTTCATGTGAGATTATCGATTTAAGAACCGTTCGTCCAATGGATAACGATGCGATCTTAAAATCAGTTAAGAAAACAAACCGTTTGGTAATTCTAGAAGAAGCATGGCCTTTTGCCAGTATTTCATCTGAAATCACATACATTGTACAAGAACAGGCTTTTGATTTTCTTGATGCGCCAATTCAGCGTATTACAACAGCAGATACACCTGCGCCTTACTCTCCTGTTTTGCTAAAAGACTGGCTGCCAAATGCGGCTGATGTAGTAAAAGCAGTAAAAAAAGTAATGTATAAATAATAAAATAAACAATGCTCATAAAACTTCATCAGTCATACTATAATTGATGAAGTTTTTTTTTTGCCGGATTATGAAAAAAATAATTTTACTCTGCCTGTTTTTTGTATTTGTACTTGCAAATATTGCTACTGCACAGACCAAAGTGAGTGGAATCGTTTTAGATAAATCCAATCAGCCTATTCCCTTTGCAAATGTTGTTTTTAAAGGTTCCAATACCGGAATAGTTTCGAATGAAGATGGACGTTTTTATCTTGAATCGCCCACTACCTATACCACATTAATAATAACTTCTGCTGGTTTTTCAGATAAGGAAGTGGAACTTGAAAAAGCGGTAAATTACAATTTTAAAGTTGTTTTGGGAGAAGCTGAAGCACTCAATGAAGTCGTGATATTTTCTGGTAAAACATCCAAAAAAAATAATCCTGCGCTGGATATTCTAAGAAAGATCTGGGAAAGAAAACGTAAAAACGGACTCTACCAGTTCAATCAGTATCAATTGCAGAAATACGAAAAAATAGAGTTTGATATGAACACGATTGATAGTGCTTTTATGGAAAACAAACTCTTTAAAGGAATGGAGTTTATATTTCAGCATGTTGATACTTCTGATGTAACCGGGAAAACATATCTTCCAATTTTTATCAACGAATCCATGTATGATGTTTACGGTGATAATAAATTAAAGAAAACAAAAGAAAATATTAAAGCAAGCAAAACATCAGGATTTAATGGCAATCAGCAGATTTTGTCTTTTGTAAAAGATTTATACTCAGATTATAATATTTACGATAATCATCTTACCTTTTTTGATAAAAGTTTTACCAGTCCTCTTTCAAAAACAGGAATTGATGTTTATAATTATGTATTGAAAGACAGCGCTTACATTGATAAAAAATGGTGTTTTAATATTGTTTTTTATCCAAGACGTAAAAACGAATTGACTTTTAAAGGTGATTTTTGGGTAAACGATACCACTTTTGCCATCAAGAAAATTAATATGGCAGTTACTAAAAGTGCCAATATTAACTGGATAAAAGATATTTATATCGAACAGGAATTTGATGTTCAAAATGATTCGGTTTTTCTGTTGACACGCGATTATATGATGTCTGATTTTGCTTTAAATAAAAAAGAAAAATCTAAAGGGGTTTATGGAAAACGAACTACCTTATACAGGGACCATAAATTTAATATTGAGAAACCTGAAAAATTTTATAAGGAAGAAGTTAATTATATAGATAATGAGGTTTATAATAAACCGGAAGAATTCTGGAATGAAAATCGTTTCGAAAAGCTAAATAAAGACGAAGAAGGCATTTATAAAATGCTTGATACCTTGCAGACGGTCAAGAAATTCAGGCAACTCTATAATCTGGTTTCTATTTTAGGAAGCGGATATGTAGAATTTAAAAACTTCGATTACGGGCCTATTTTTTCTACATTTGGTTATAATGAAGTCGAGGGGCTAAGACTAAGAGTAGGAGGAAGGACTTATTTTGGGCAAAATGATCCCTGGCGAATCCAGGCATACACGGCTTATGGTTTTGATGATGACAAATTCAAATATGGTGTATCCGGAAAATGGATGGTGGATAAGAAAAAAAGAGTCATAATTTCGGGAGGAAACAGACGTGATATTGAACAAATTGGCGCCAGTTTAACTACAACTAATGATGTTTTAGGCCGAAGTTTTGCATCATCTGCCCTATTTACTTCGGGAAGCAACGGAAAATTGACCAACATTAATTTGAGTAATGTTTCTGTCGAAATGGAACCCATGAAAAACTTTGTTGTTCAGGCTGGAATTTCATATCGAACCTTAGCATCAGCATCGCCAACTTTCAGTTTAGATTATTACACAACTTTGCCAACTATTGCAAATCCAGCAGGTGTTGTGGCAGGCGAAGTAAAACAGTTTGAGGCCAACGTTCAATTCGAGTTCATGCCTAATCGAAAAACTATTGGTTTTGGTGTAGAACGTGATCTTGTTGACAGTCCGTTCAGCCATTTCTTTGTTAATTTCAGTTATGGACTAAAAGGGGTTTTAGACAGTGATTTCGCTTATGAAAAAATTCAGCTATTTTATAAACAGCCTATTATCATTGGACCATTAGGAAGATCAAATATTATTTTGGAAACCGGAAAAACCTTTGGTGCAATTCCGCTGGGATTAATGAGCGTAGTTCCCGGGAATCAGACTTACTTTACAATCGAAAACACATTTAGTAACCTAAATTTCTACGAATTCATAACCGATCAGTATACCACTTTGCAATGGAATCATGATTTTGGGGGAAGACTATTCTCCAGAATTCCGTTTATGAGAAAACTAAACTGGAGGGAATTTGTAGGTGTAAAAGGAGTTTACGGAACAATCTCGAATGAAAACAGAGCGATAAACGCTTCTGATCAGCCATATGTCGCACCAGAAAATGTATACTGGGAATACAATGCCGGAATAGGAAATATCTTCAAGGTTTTCAGAATCGATTTCTCGTGGAGAGGAAGTTATCTAAACACTCCTGACGCTAATAAATTTGCCGTAAAAGGATCTTTCGGATTCTATTTCTAAAACAGATATGGTTATTTTCAATAAAAAAGAAATCTCAACATCATAACGAACCATGTTGAGATTTTTTTTTTAATTTATACAAGTTTAATTAGAAGCTATTCCCGCTATACGTTGCAATCTTTTATTTTTTAAAGAAAAAAACAAAAGGATTTCCACTGCTATCGGGGCTAAAAAACTCTTCGTCATGCAAGAAGCTATTGATTTCCTATCAAATAAAAATCCAATATTTCAGGAGATTATCGAGAAATATGGATTACCAACAATTCCCAAACGACCTCAGGGTTTTGAAACTTTGGTATTGTTAATTCTCGAACAACAAGTTTCTGTAGATTCGGCGAAAGCCACATTCTTAAAAATAAAAGCTTACACAAGCTGTATGCCAGAATCCATGTCGGTTTTGCCTGATGAAGAGTTTCGAAAATTAGGTGTAAGCAGGCAAAAAACGAACTACATTAAAATTTTAGCGCAAGCAGTTTTAAATAAAGAACTGGACATTGAAAGTCTGGCTTCAAAATCTGCAAAACAGGTTCGGGAAGAACTTATAAAGTTGAAAGGAATAGGAAACTGGACTATTGATATCTATTTAATGTTTTGCTTACAGGAACCCGATTTGATTCCGTTAGGCGATATTGCAGTCATAAATACCATCGGGGAATTACTGAATATTCATGACAAAAAAGAGATGGAAATTCATGTTGAGCAATGGAGTCCATACAGGTCTTATGCGACCTATTTATTGTGGCATTATTACTTAAATAAACGAAATCGAAAAATTACGTATTAACTATCTGTTATATAAAAGTAAAGTATATTAATTAATGAATAAAAGGGATAGATTAATGTGTTTTTTTCATTGTAAAAAAGGATTCTTTGGGTTACTTTTGCAATTGAAACCCACAAAAATAAAAAAAACATTCCGATGAAATAAAGTGGGTTCCTGACAATCAAAATTTGAATATTATCGGGAAGAATTTATAGAAATAATAAAAAGTAAAAATGACCGCAGACAAACTAACAACTTTCGATGTATTAATCGAAATACCAAGAGGAAGCAGAAATAAATATGAGTACGATTTTGAAATCAAAAGAATGCGTTTCGACAGAATGTTATTCTCTTCAATGATGTATCCTGCTGATTATGGATTTATTCCGGAAACTTTAGCTCTTGATGGTGATCCTCTTGATGTATTGGTTTTGATAAACGAACCAACTTTTCCCGGATGTGTAATAGAAGTAAAACCAATTGGTGTTTTCCATATGGCTGATGATAAAGGACCGGATGAAAAAATCATTTGTGTACCCGTTTCAGATCCAATCTGGAATTCATTAAATAATCTTTCTGATATCAATCCACACTTGTTAAAAGAAATCGAGCATTTCTTCCAGGTTTATAAAGATCTTGAAAACAAAAAAGTGGATGTTGAAGGTTGGGGAGACGTAAACGAAGCATTTGCAATTATTGCTGAATGTACCAAGCGTTTTGATGATATTGAGAACAAACCGGAAGGATTATTTAGTATTAAATAATTTTTACCCCTCTATTTTATAAAAAAAGCAATACTCCGTCAAGAGTATTGCTTTTTTGTTTAAATTCGTTTAGTTAGTTGACTATTAACCAAAAACCATTAAAATATTATGAATGCATTTATGATTTACTTGCCAATTGTAATGGCAATTTTAGGATTACTTTTCATGGGAATAAAAAGGAGTTGGGTGTTGAAACAAGACGCAGGAGATGGTAAAATGAAAGAGATTTCAGATTACATCTACGAAGGAGCGTTGGCTTTCTTAAAAGCAGAATATAAATTATTAACCATCTTCGTAATTATTGCAAGCATTGCTTTAGCAGGAATTACATTTATTCCGGGAGTAAAAACACATTTATTAATTGTAGTGGCATTTATTTTTGGGGCCTTATTCTCAGCTTATGCAGGGAATATAGGGATGAAAATAGCAACCAAGACAAACGTTAGAACCACACAGGCAGCCCGAACAAGTTTGCCTCAGGCTTTAAAAGTTTCTTTTGGAGGCGGAACCGTAATGGGTTTAGGAGTTGCAGGTTTAGCAGTATTAGGTTTAACAGGTTTCTTTATAATTTTCTTTAATCTTTTGTCAGATGGTGTTTGGAAAGACACCGAAACCATGACAGTAGTTTTGGAAACATTAGCAGGATTTTCACTTGGTGCAGAATCAATCGCATTATTTGCCAGAGTAGGTGGAGGAATCTATACGAAAGCGGCGGATGTTGGTGCTGACTTAGTGGGGAAGGTAGAAGCTGGTATCCCGGAAGATGATCCTCGTAATCCTGCAACAATTGCAGATAACGTTGGTGATAATGTAGGGGATGTTGCCGGTATGGGCGCTGATTTATTTGGTTCATATGTAGCTACTGTTTTGGCAGCCATGGTTCTTGGAAACTATGTTATTAAAGACATGGGTGGAAGTATCAATGACGCTTTTGGCGGAATTGGCCCTATTTTGTTGCCAATGGCTATTGCCGGTTTTGGAATTATATTTTCAATAATCGGAACTACATTGGTAAAAATTTCTGATGATAATGCTAAAGAAGCACAAGTACAAAAAGCATTAAATATAGGAAACTGGGTTTCGATTGTATTGACTGCAGTTGCCTGCTATTTTTTAGTACAATATATGTTACCGGAAACCATGCAAATGAGCTTTTTCGGTGAAGGTTCTAAAGATATTTCAGCCATGCGTGTTTTTTATGCCACATTGGTTGGATTAGTGGTTGGTGGTGCTATATCATCTGTAACGGAATATTACACAGGATTGGGTACAAAACCAGTTATGGCAATTGTTCAAAAATCTTCTACAGGAGCAGGAACAAATGTGATTGCAGGTTTGGCAACAGGAATGATTTCTACTTTTCCAACAGTTTTATTATTTGCAGCGGCGATTTGGATTTCGTATGCTTTGGCAGGATTTTATGGAGTTGCTTTAGCAGCTTCAGCGATGATGGCAACAACTGCCATGCAGTTGGCTATTGATGCGTTCGGGCCAATTTCTGACAATGCCGGTGGAATTGCTGAAATGAGTGAATTGCCAAAAGAAGTTCGTACCAGAACCGATATTTTAGATTCAGTTGGAAATACTACTGCTGCAACCGGTAAAGGTTTTGCTATTGCATCAGCAGCCTTAACTTCATTAGCCTTATTTGCAGCGTATGTAACCTTTACAGGAATTGACGGAATCAATATTTTTAAAGCACCGGTTTTAGCGATGTTATTTGTGGGTGGAATGATTCCGGTAGTGTTTTCCGCTTTAGCGATGAATTCTGTTGGAAAGGCCGCTATGGATATGGTTTACGAAGTGCGCCGCCAGTTCAAGGAAATTCCTGGAATTATGGAAGGAACCGGGAAACCGGAATACGGAAAATGTGTTGAAATTTCTACAAAAGCGGCTTTACGAGAAATGATGCTGCCTGGAATTTTGACAATTGGTTTCCCGATTGCAATTGTGTTATTAGGAAAATTAGTTTATGCGGATAACAATCAGTTAATTGCTGAAATGTTGGGAGGCTACATGGCTGGAGTTACTGTTTCAGGAGTGCTTTGGGCAGTTTTTCAAAACAATGCCGGAGGTGCTTGGGATAATGCTAAAAAATCTTTTGAAGCAGGAGTAATGATTAATGGAGAAATGACATACAAAGGATCTGATGCTCATAAAGCTGCCGTGACCGGAGATACAGTTGGTGATCCTTTTAAAGATACATCCGGACCATCAATGAATATTTTGATAAAATTGACCTGTCTGATCGGATTGGTAATTGCGCCAATTTTAGGAGACGGGCAAACGCCAACAGGCATAGCTCAAAAAGGTGCATCATGTTGCGCCAAAACTGAAATGCATGCAGGGATGTTATCTAAATGCGGTGATTTGTCGACTATGACTAAAGAGGAATGTATTCAAATGTGTAAAGAAAAAGGCTGCACACCAGAAGAAACAGCAAAATGTCTGGCTCACTTTAATGCAAAAGGAAAATACATTCACCAAAAAACCGATTGTTTTGATACATCAAAATACGATAAAAAACAGGTTGAGGTTAATTTGTCTACCACAAACGGTGTAACAGTTGGAACAGTAACCAAAACCGAAAATGGACAAACAACTACAGAAGTATATGAAGGACCTGAAGCTGAAGTTAAAGCTAAAGTTGCAGCAGCTCAATAAGAATAAAAAAAATAATTAAAAAAATGCCTCTAAGACTAGAGGCATTTTATATTTAAAGTTGTTCTTTCATTTCAATCAATTCCTTTTCAATATCCAAATTGATAAAATCAGATTTAAGCATACATTTCAAAAGTCTTTTCAAAAAACTATTTGGTAATTTTTCTTTCAGAATAAGATTGCTTTTATCGTATTTCAGAAAAGAAGAAAGGTTTTCTTTGCGAACATTATTTCTGAAAAATATAAAAGTGTCTTTACTAAAGCTAAATTTATTTCTACCAAGTTCGATTTCTTTTTGAATAAAAAAGTACGGAATATTTCCAACTACTGAACAGCCAAAATTATCGGATGGTAAATTCAATTTATTTTGAGATGTAGTTAAAGTGTGGATAATATATGCAAATTCATCATTACGATTTAGTACTATCAAGAATTTGTCTTTACTGTCATTTCCGTCCTGAAATTGATAATCTTGAATCAAAATTAAATGTCCTTGTTGTAAAATTTCCTCCGGCATAATTAATTTAGCTTATGCTTTCCTGAAAAGATAAAGATTCAAATGAAGATTTTGCCGCCATTTGTAAGACAGGATTGTTTTCTAATAAATCATTGAATTCAATAGAGTGATTCGTGATTTTTCCTATCTGTTTGAAGTGATCCTTTAATTTATGTTCAGAAACCATTTTGTGCCAAAGTGAACCTTCTTCGTGCAGAAAATTGATTAATTCTGTAGCATTCCAATTTCCATATTTGAAAACAATAGTCTCTAATAGCTTTAATTCATATCTGTTAAATATGCTTTCATTGAAATTACCATTAGGTTTAAGAAAAACTTCCTCTGAATTTCTCTCTGAGTTGAATTTTTTCTCTAATTGAATAGATTGTAATAAGGATAATTCTTTGCCTTGGTAGCAAAACACTTCCTGATGTTTGATTTCATTATAGACATCTATGGCAACAGGACCATTTTCCCAAACTTTATAGTCTAGCCAAGTTACAGGAGTTCCTGTTTCCTTTATGGAAGTTTCGTCCAGAATATAAAGCAGTTTTAACGTTTTGGTCATAGATAAATAATCTATTTGTGACGCAAAATAGTTTAAAACATTTCCGATTTTATCGTTATTTATTCGTCTAAACATAAGTAAATATAAAGAAATGTTTTAATATTTTTCGTTAAGGGACTGCAAATGTATGGTTTATTTGCTGAATTGAAATGAGAATAATTCTGCATCACTTAAATATTTAGATTTTAAGAATCCATTATGATCAGTTTTTTGGAATTTAAAAATATGGAAATGCCTTAATTACCTAAAAGATGTGAATAAGGCATTTTCTATTAAAATCTATTTTTAATCTACTAATTCAAAACCAGATTTCAGTTTAATATCTGCTGATGAAGTGCCAATCATAAGTTCAAAATCGCCCGGCTCAGCATTCCATTCTAATTTATTGTTGTAAAAAGAAAGTTTTTCTTTGTCAATTGTAAATTCGATAGTTTTAGATTCTCCTGCATTTAGCTTTACTTTCAGGAAATCTTTCAGTTCTAAAACAGGTCGTACAACAGAACCAAATTTATCCTGCAAATACAACTGAACTACTTCTTCTCCCATTACTTTTCCAACATTTGATAATTGAAAGGAAACTTTAATAGTTTCTGTATTTTTCATTTTTACAGCGGATAATTTCAAATCAGTATAATTGAACTTAGTATAACTCAATCCATATCCAAAAGGGTATTTAGGAGAATTTTTCAAGTCAATATAAGCCGAAACATAATTAGTTGCATTTTCATTTGCCGCAGGTCTTCCTGTACTGAAATGATTGTAATAAATTGGAATTTGTCCTATCTCTCTTGGGAATGTCATTGGCAATTTACCCGACGGATTGTAATTGCCAAATAAAACATCTGCAATAGCATTTCCGGCTTCAGTTCCGAGCCACCAAGTGTATAAAATAGCAGGAGCATTGTCTGCAGTCCAGTTAAAAACAAGAGGCCTTCCGGCATTTACTAAAACAACAACTGGTTTTCCGGTGGCCATAATAGCTTTTACAAGATCTTCCTGAACACCTGGTAAGTGAATATCACTGCGGCTTTTTGCTTCTCCGCTCATATTGTGCCTTTCACCAATACTTAAAATTACAACATCAGCTTGTTTTGCTTTTTCAACAGCTTCTGCAAAACCATCTTTATTATCACCGTCAACCTCACAGCCTTTGGCGTAGAGCAATTTCGTATTTTTGCCTACTTTGTTCTGCAGTCCATCCCATTGCGAAACTATCCATTTATCATAATTAACTTCTGGTAAATCAACAGCCCAGAATCCCATATTAGCTTTATATTCTTTTACCAGAGGACCAATAAAAGCAATAGTTTTCAGGTTTTTGGAAAGAGGCAGAGTCTGATTATCATTTTTCAATAAAACAATACTTTTTTTTGCAACTTCCAGAGCCGCTTTTTTGTTTTCAGGATTGTTCAGTTCTTTTCCTTCTCTTTTTGCATCTGAATATCGGTAAGGATCATCAAATAATCCTAATTCGAATTTTTTACGGAGAATTCTTTTTACCGCATCATCAATTAAATCAACTGATATTTTATTTTCTTTTACTAACTCGGCCAGATTATAACGATAAGCATTGCTTTCCATATCCATATCACTTCCGGCTGTTATGGCAGAAAGTGCCGCCGCCTTAAGGTCTTTTGAATAGCCGTGTGCTACCATTTCTCCAATCGATCCCCAATCTGATACTACAAACCCCTGAAAGTTCCATTTTCCTTTTAGGATATCTCTTTGCAAATGGGCGTTTCCTGTTGCGGGAATTCCATTTAGATCATTAAATGAATTCATGAAAGTAGCTGCACCGGCATCTAAAGCCGCTTTAAAAGGCGGCAGGTAAGTTTCCCATAACATTCTTTCACTCATGTCAACTGAATTATAATCTCTCCCGCCAACTGCTGCGCCATAAGCAGCAAAATGTTTCACACAGGCCATAACCGAATTCAAATCGCCCAATTTAGTACCCTGAAAACCTTTTACCCTGGCATATGCAATTTTAGAGCCTAAATAAGTGTCTTCACCTGCTCCTTCCATCACGCGTCCCCAGCGTGGATCCCGGCCAATATCTACCATTGGCGCAAATGTCCAATGGACTCCACTTGCCGAAGCTTCAGTGGCAGCAACTCTTGCAGCAAGTTCAATAGCGCCTAAGTCCCAACTTGCAGCTTCTGCTAATGGAATAGGAAAGGTCGTTTTGTATCCATGAATGACATCCTGACCAAATAACAACGGAATTTTAAGACGTGACTGCATGGCAAGTTCCTGATATTGTCTGGTATATTTTGTTCCTATAATATTAAGCATAGAACCTACTAAACCTGCTTTTATTTCGGCCTGTTTGTTTGAATTTATGGTAATGGGACCAGTAGCTGAATTGTCGCCCGTATATTGATTGAGTTGTCCAATTTTTTCTTCAATTGTCATTTTTTTTAATAGTGCATTTACTTTTTGATCTATTGTTTCTTCTTGTGCAAATCCAAAAAAAGATACTGCTAACAAAACAAGTGTTACTGTTTTTTTCATTTTTAATTAGTTAATTCAATATAAACTGGAAGATGGTCTGATGGGTATTTTAAATTTATTGCGTCACTTAGAATACCATGTTTCAAAACTTTTAAATCGCTGTTTTTAGAAATAAAAATATAATCTATTCGGAGGGTAACAGCTTCATTATGTTTGAAATTATTAAAAGTTCCTGATGGACCAAATGGTTTTTCTTTTGAGATTTCCCTTGTGTCATCCATGACTTTTTTTATCTCCAAAATTTGTGGTGTATTGGATTCTGAATTAAAATCACCCATAAAAATTACCGGATATTTTTTAGTATTAACTTCTTTTATTTTTGACAGGATAAGTTCAACTCCTCTAATTCTTGCCTCATTTCCAACATGGTCAAGATGTGTGTTAAATACCCACAAAACTTTTTTAGTTTTCAAATCTTTAAACAATCCATAAGTACAGATCCTGTTATAGGCAGCATCCCAACCTTTAGATATATTATTTGGAGTTTCTGATAGCCAGAAAGTATTTGATTTTTGGAGTAAAAATCGACTTTTATTGTAATAGATGGTACAAGCTTCCCCTTTTTCGTTTCCATCTCTTCCAATGCCCAATTTATTATAATTAGGTAATGCTGAGGCTATATCTAAAACCTGATTTGGTGTTGCTTCCTGAACCCCAAAAATATCAGGATTGTAAAATTGTATTTGCGAAGTGAAAAAATCTTTTCTGTTTGACCACGAGTTTTCTCCATCAGAAGCAATATCCAAACGTATATTATAGGTCATTATTTTTAAATTTTGACCATAAGAAAAAAGGCTAATAAAAATTAACACTAAAGAAAAAAGTAAAAAGCGAAATTTTCTCATTCAATAATTTTATTTTTGATCAGTGTTTTTACTGTCTGTAAAATCTAAATAATTCAAATTTAAACCTCCTGTTTCAAAAATTACCTTGATTTTATTAGTTCCTGATTTTAATGATATTCCAGATATAAAAATACTTTTCCAATTATCATCCCCACCAGTCGATGGCAATATAACACTTTCAGATTTTTTGCCATTTATTTCTAAATTGAGTTTGCCTTCAACATTACCTGAATAACGAATTGCTGCATTATATATTTTTTCCTTTGGAATTTTAACAGTGTATTGCAGCCATTCCCCACTTTCTATATACGAAATTTGATATCCGTTTGAGCCGGAGTCTTTACAAGGTAAAATATCAACACCATCATTTCGCATAGAATTTCCTTTGTTCCATTCTACAGAATTTCCGGTATCTACCTTGTAATTTACAAAATCCTTGTCCAGATATGCATGTTCATTGGCTCCTAAATCATATTCAGTTGCGAACATTTTTCCGGGAATAGAATGTTTTTTAAATGGTTTTGTACCATTTGTCTGAACTTGTCTAAACATGGCATCAATTACATCGGGTTTTACAGTCACATTTTCCATTTTGTAATTTTCTGCTATTTTCATTAAAGCACTTTTGGCAAAATCGACAGAAGGTTTATCTCCGCCATCTTTCCAGTATTTTAATAAAACATCATATTCAGGAGTTTTTGTAACCGAAGTTACCCCGGCAATGTTTTCTATTTTTTTCATTGGCCAGAAAGCCCAGCCTATGTTATTTTTTTCTACTAAAGAAATAGCATCCTTAAACCATACATTTGAATTTTCACCGCTTTCACCCAACCACAGAGGAACGTTATATTGTGTTCTGTAATCGAGCATTTTTTGAATAGAAGCTGTTGTGTTATAATTCCAGTATTTATGAAAACTCAACGCCATATTTTCATCCCATAAAGGAAAAATTCCATTATAGTTATTTCCCCAGCAATTCCCTTCAATAAAAATTAAATGATTTTTGTCAACTTCCCTAATAGCTTTTGTTACAGCAATCATTAATTCTCTTAAAGGACCATTTGAATTCTCGTCACAGCCATTTTTATTGGTTCCGTTAAAATTCCAGTTAGGCTCATTAATGATGTCATAAGCTCCAATCCACGGATTATCTTTATAACGTGCAGCTAACTTTTTCCATAAGGCAACCATTTTTTTCTGATTGGCTTTACTTTCCCAAAGAGAAGGTTTGGTGGTATCATAATCTGAAATAGCCGCATCATTTCCTTGTCCTCCCGGTGCAGCATGCAAATCTAAAATTAAATATATTTTATTTTCTTCACACCATTTCAATACGTTATCTGTCATAGTAAATCCCTCATTAATCCAGGTGATTTCGCCATTTTTTTCCTCTTCAATAGCAGGTGTATATAAATTATAGTGCATTGGGAGACGAATAGAATTGAATCCCCATGCAGCTAAAGAATCTATATCCCGTTTTGTAATTCCGTTGGCTTTATAAGTGTTGTAAAATTCTTTTGTGTTTTCTTCACCAATTAAATCCTGAATTTTTTGTTTAATCATATATTGCGGACTGGCGAAGGGCTGTGTTTGAAGCATATATCCCTCCTGAACCATCCAGCCACCTAATCCTAAACCTCTTAATACTATATTTTTTCCTTTGCTATCGACAATTTTTTGTCCTTCTCTGTGCAGGAAACTTTGTGCAAAAGTGGTTATTGAAAATAATAAGACCAATATTTGAATTAATTTTTTCATGATTTTAATCAATGAGAAGATGTTTTAGATTTTAAGAAATCACGTTTGAACTATGAATCTGTTGTTTTTGAAAAATTAAGCACTTAAATCTTTAATATACTAATGTTTGTATGGCATGTGGAGGAATTTTAACTGTAGTTTTTTCAAAATCAATGATAAGACTATATGCTATTTCTGTATCGGTCTGATTCATTACTATAGTTGCTATTGTTCCGTCTGTATTCAAAAATGAAGTGCTTAATAAATTACTTCTGCTTACTGCTGAACTTACACGTACTGCATCCAGATGAATAAATTTTGAGAAATGCCCAATGTAATAATAAGAAGGAGTGTATATTAATTCTCCAGTTGTTGTATCTGCATGAATAGGAGCAAAACAAAAATTACCAACATGATTTGGGCCTCCATTTTGATCTAAAAGAATGTTCCAGTCTGTCCAGCCAGTAGTTCCGTTATTGAAATCATTAATCATAGAAATACCATATCTCTCTGCATTAGGCCAAAACTGATATTTTGACGCATCAAATCTTTCTACGCACCCTTCGGTAAATAAGAGTCCCTTGTCGGGATACGCTTCATGAACTTTACGAACATTTTCAAACATTGGCAAACCTCCAGACCAGGTTTCATACCAGTGAAAACCCATTCCCCAAACATATTTGTAAGCTTCTGGATCAGAGTAAATTACATTGGCCCTTTGGTTCATTAAATCACGATTATGATCCCATGCTATGATTTTTACATCACCTAGTTTTTCTTTTTTTAGTGTTGGTCCAAGAAAGTTTTTTATGAAATCTCTTTCATCTTCAGCAGTATAAATACACGATTCCCATGTTTGTACTGCCATTGGTTCATTTTGTGTTGAGGTTCCCCAGATAGGGATTCCTTCTTTTTCATATGCTTTTATGAATTTTGTATAAAAATTAGCCCATGTCTGATAATATTCCGGTAATAGTGTTCCGCCTTTCAATACATTTTTGTTGCTTTTCATAAAAGCATTGGGTGACCATGGTGCTACATAAGTAGTTAATTTTCCGCCAGCAGTGGCTATTGCCTGCTTAATTAACGGAATTCGATATTGCTTATCATGTTCAACAGAAAAAGTCTTTAAATCCTTGTCGCCTTCTTCAATATAAGAATAGCTTCCACTGCTAAAATCAGAACTTTGTATCGTTGTTCTTAGCAATGAATAGCCTATTCCTTTTTGTTTATCGTAGTAGGCATTTAAAAATTCAGTTTGTTTTTCTTTTGAGAGTCCATCAAAAATTTCCGCACTTGCATCGGTAATAGCACCACCAATTCCCATAAAAGTTTGAAACTTTTTTGAAGGCTCAACAAATACTGATATTTCAGTTTCTATTGGCTGTTTTGAAGGAGTAAAAGATAGATTATCTGTAGGGGTTAATCTTAATTTTGTATTATCAGCAGTAGTGTATACTGTGATATTTTTATTTTTTTTAGAAAATTCCTGTATTTGCTTTTTAATTTTCTGTTGTGAATAACAAGCTATGCAAAAGCATAGACAAGTAATAATAAAGCCTATTTTTTTCATTGAATAAGGTTAATTGATTGAAGACTTTTAGATTAGTCACTTTAAAATGGATTAAAAAATAGTCCATATCAAAAGAATATGGACTATTTTAAACAACCAAACTTAAACTTACCTTTATTATAATTTTTTGATGATTCAAGAAAGGAAGCTTTAGATCTTCCATTCTCGAATACAAACTAACAAATATTAATTATTGGGGTTTGAAAACAAATGTCCATCCTGTAGCATTAGCTTCATTGTTACTTAAATAAAGTACCATTTTGTCTGCCGTAAGTGTTACGATTGTGTAAACTCCATCTTTGTTTCCAGCTGCATAACCCAGCATTTTTGATCCTATAATGGTCAATTTTTTATTTACAGGATCTAACTCAAAACTTCCCTTTGTTGGTGTTGCTGTTTGTGTTTCATAGTGATTAAAGTTCGCCCCTTTATCCAAATCAAAATGCATTTTACCTGTTGCATCACTTGGTCCACAACAGTCACCTGCATTCCACCATGCTGTCATTGCTCCGTCTGGACTGCCTGGAGGAGACATGAACCACCATAGTTTTCCAGATCCGGCAGTTCCATCAAAAACCCATGTTTTTCCTGCAGCAGTGTTTTCACTAACCAAATCATAATAATCTTGATCTAAACGAGTATCCAATTGATCAATTTGTACATCAATTGTTTTGGTGAAAAATTTGGAACCTAAGCTTCCAACATAAGTAAATGTTGATTTTCCCGGAATAGGATAAACAACGGTTACTTCATTTGTTAGTGCTTGACCTAAATTATAGTCCCAATATCCAGTAATTCCTGGTGAAGCCATTTTTAAAGTAATTTTATTTCCTCCCGGGGTACTTTGCGTAGCGATTAACTCAACCCCTGCAACATCCGTAGAATCGGTTAAATTCTGCTCATCTACAATTGAATCGCATGCTGTGAAAACAAGCAAAAATGATGCAAGGATGAGATAGATTATTTTATTAATTTTCATATTTTCTTTTATTAATAGTTATTATTTTACCATCCTGGATTTTGATTGTAAACTCCATTTGCTAATCTCATTTCCGTTTCAGGAATCGGAACCAAACCTTTAGTTTCAGTTCTGTATTTTACACTGTAAGTTGCATCAGTACCAGTATTTTTAACAGGAAATGAATCATTAAATGCAGTCTCAACATCTCCCCAGCGAACCAAATCAAACCAGTGTAGACCTTCGAATGCAAATTCATGTAAACGCTCTTCTTTTAAAGCTTCGATTGAATACCCAACAGGAGGTAATCCTCCGGCTCTTGCTCTAACAGCATTTATTCCAGCAGAAGTTTGAGTAATTTCTGAATGCATTAATAACACATCTGCAAAACGCATAAAGATAAAATCCTGTGCATGCATTAACTGCATATCTGTATTTTTCCATCCATATAACTGAACAAACATTCCTACCGTTGCTCCCGCTGCAGTTGGGTATTGTAAAGAGGTATATTTTTTATTGTAATAACCTGTTTCGTGAGTACCAAATCCAGCTACATAATTTTCTGTACCCTGATCTGCTTTACCAACTTCAAGTATAGAACCTCTTTTTCTTGGATCAAGATCTGACCAGTTATTAAACAATTTAGGGTTCACAGTACACCATCCCCAACCAGCTCCAAAAGGAACTAATGAGTTATCACGTAGAGAATTAAATAAAACAAGTCTATTTGTATAAATATTTCCATTACTCCAGCCCCAATCTCCAAATGAGAATCTTTGTACAAACATTGATTCAAAATTTCCTGTTCCAAAAGTTGGAGTAGAACCATCCTGACCAATCCAGGATAAATTTTCAGTGGTTGCCCATGGAAGAATATTTTTCCCTGAAGCTTTATTTACATATGAATACGGCCATATGTTTCTAAAATCAGATGCTAATTTATATCCACTGTTATTAATACAATCATTCAAATGAGCAGCAACATCATTAGCAGTTAATTTTGAACCATCAACTAATGGTAAATCTGTTGTAGCTTGTTTTTCAATATTAGTCATATATCCTGTGTAGAATAAAAATACACGTGCTAGATATGCCTCAGCAACCCATTTATTTGCATGCCCATACTCTGCCGTTGGAATACTCGGAAAAGGTCTTGCCGGCATTGTCTCAATTGCCAGTTTTAAATCTGAAGCAATTTGTGCAAATGTTTCTGTATATGTTGCACGTGGTCCATTTTTCACACCATCAATTGTAGTAATCAAAGGTACTCCACCAAAAAATTTAGCTAACCTGAAGTAAAAAAAAGCTCTCATGAATAATGCTTCACCAATAGCTTGCTTTTTAAACTCTTCCGCTTGAGCAGGAGTATCAAAATAAGTATTGAAGTTGGTAGCTGACGTTTTCTCAATAATTGCATTTGCTCTCGCAATTCCTTTATATGACTGACCCCACATATCATAATATGTATCATCAGTAGGATCTTCAAAATTGTCGACATACTTAGCCGATTTATCATCGGGTCCACCGCCACCTAACATCATATTATCCATTAAATTGGCAGCCATTTGTTCTTCACTATGAACATTCGTGGTGTAAATAGCATTATATACACCAGCTATTGCTTCGTTAATGTCAGTAGGTGATTTATAGAAAGTCTCGAGGCTTTTATCCTTAAGATTCTCAGTATCCAGAACATCAGAGCAACTTGATACAGCGATAATTGCTGAAATTGCTATAAAATATTTTATGTTTTTCATTGTAAATGTATTTATATTAAAAATCCGCACTTAAACCAAACATCACCGTTCTTGCTTGTGGATACAATCCAAGATCAATTCCAGAAGCCCAGCCTTCAGTGTGTTTACCTGAACTGTCAGGGCTAGTTCCAGCAAAACGTACCTCTGGATCCATTCCATCATAATTAGTAAATGTATATAGGTTGTTAACAGCTGCATAAACTTTAAGATTAGAAATGAATTTAAAGTCTTTAAGGATTTGATTAAAATTATATCCAAGAGTTACATTGTTAATTCTTAAGTAATCAGCATTTTGCATGAAAATATCAGAAATCAGCTGAGTATTCCTGTTTACTACAGAACTTAACCTTGGCATTTTATCTGACGTTCCTTCACCGTGCCAACGATCAAATACATCTGAAGTATAGTTTTGTTTTGGATTATCAGCAAAAGAGCGGTAAGATTGCATTACCTGCATTCCGAATTTTCCTGCCATAGTAGTATTCAAATAAACATTTTCATATTCGAAATTTAATTGGATACCTAATTCGAAATCCGGATTAGGATTACCAAGATAAACTCTATCGGCATCATCAATTACACCATCTTGATTTTGATCTACAAAACGAACATCTCCAGGACGTTGGTCTGCAAAATAAGGTTGTCCTGTAGGTCCTACATAAGCATTAACTTCTTGTTGATTTTGTAAAATACCATCGGCCTTATATCCATAGAAATAACCAATTGGCTGTCCAACCTGTGCTCTGGAAATTTCACCAGTACCTTGTGATAATATATTACTTGGACCATGAATTATTCCATCAGCATTATCAACTTTAGTTACTTTATTAGCATTTTTAGCTCCACTTACAGTAATGCCATATTTAAATCCTCCTATTTTATCTTTCCAATTTACAGAAAATTCAATACCCTTATTCTCAATGTCTCCACCGTTAATATAAGGTGGCGGTGCTCCTGCAGATTGACCAATAGATGCTAATACTAACCAGTCAATTGTTTTCTTTTTGTACCAGTCAAAAGTTATACCTAATTTTGAATCAAATAAACTTGCATCAAATCCTAAATCTAACTGTTCTGAAGTTTCCCATGTAATGTCTGGATTTGTAACTCTTGAAGGATATGCTGTTGACCCAGAAACTGGTTTTGTATCTCCAAAGAAGTAACCTGGGAAAACATTAGAAATAGTAGCTGAATATTGGAAATTGTCAACTGACTGATTTCCATTTTGTCCCCAGCTTCCTCTTATTTTTAATGAATTAAGTACATTAGAAGTACTAGACATAAAATCTTCTTTTGTAATTACCCAACCTGCAGATACTGACGGAAAATAACCCCATCTGTTTTCTTTTGCAAAATTTGAAGATCCATCTGCACGCATAGTCGCAGAAAGTAAATACTTTTCTTTATAATCATATTGTGCTCTCGCCATATAAGACATAATAGCACCTCCGCCAGCAGCCCAATCAAATCCGCCAGCAGTAATATCATTAATTGAAGTTACAGGTAGTGTATTGTCTAAATAAGCATATTTAGGATCTCCCGGAAATTTTAAACCATTTCTGGAACCGGAAACATTATTATTTACAATGTTTTTAATTAATTCGGTACCTACCAACGCATTAAAACTATGATCTCCAACTTGTTTCGCATAAGAAACTGTATTTGTCCATGTTGAATTTGCTCCTATATATTCACTTTGTGAAGCTCCTTCAACTGCATCATCATAAAGCCTTCCTAAATTGTATTTTGGATTCATTGATCTGCTATAGCCAAACCAAGAATCAATTCCATAAACAGATCTAAATTTTAAATCTTTAACAGGTTCAATCTCTACAAATGCATTACCAATAATTTTACCGTCTTTTGGGTAATTATAATTGCTTCTGTAAAACATTACTGCTAGAGGATTTGTTTGACCTGTAGATAAACCATCCAAGGTTGGAGTAAATCCGAATTGATCTATATTTCTATCTATAGCCGGCTGCCAGTAAGCAGGTTGCAATGGGTTTTGTACAAGAGCATTGTGTAAATCATTACCATAGATGTTACCTGTAGATACACCTCTGTTTTGAGAATTGGTATATGTAATATTTTCTCCAACGGTAATTATGCTATGACTGTCGTTCTTTTTCAAAACCATTTGAGTATTGATTCTTGCAGTCAGTCTTTTAAATCCTGCATCTACAATATTACCTCCAATTATACCATCCTGGTCAAAGTAGGAAAGACCGAATGAGTAGGTAATATCTTCACTTCCACCAGTAATATTCAAAGAATGACTTACCACAGGTGCATCTTTTCTTGTCATTTCATTAATCCAGTTCGTTCCTGTTGAACCGTTTTGTAAATTATCCCATATTTCATTACCCAATTGTGTTCCTGCACCGGGAAATCTCGTATTTAACCATTCATTAGTTCCAATAATTTTTTTCCAGTCATTTGGAGCAAGACCATCATTTACCATTCCTTCATCCATGATATACATATATTCCTGAGCATTTAAAGGATCTAAGTTTTTATATGTATTTTGTATCCCGTAGTATGAGTCATAACTGATTCTTGCAGGCCTTCCTTTTTTACCTTTAACTGTAGTTACCAAAACAACACCGTTTGCAGCTCTGGAACCGTATATTGCTGCAGAAGCTGCATCTTTTAGTACATCTATTGATTCAATATCAGATGGACTTAAATAATCAATGTTTCCAACTGAAACACCATCTACAACATATAATGGATTTGAATTTCCAATAGTACCTAATCCGCGGATAGTTACTCTTGTACCAGCACCAGGTGCTCCATTATTTCTTGTTACACTTACACCAGGAGCAATTCCCTGAAGTGATTCCATTGCAGATCCAGTGTTTAATTCCTGAAGTGTCTCACCTTTTAGATTTGTCGTGGCTCCAGTAATTAAACCTTTCTTTTGAGTACCATATCCTACAACAACTACCTCGTTTAAGCTTTGAGATGCTGTAGATAGTTTTATGTCAAGTTTAGTTCTTCCGCTTATCGTTTGTTCAATTGTATTATAGCCAACAAAACTCACTATTAATGTCCCATTGCTTGGAGCACTAATTTCATATTTTCCATCAAAGTCTGAAGCACTCGCTTTTTTTGTGCCTTTAATCAAAATTGTCGCCCCTGGGACGGGTAATCCATTTTCATCACTTATGGTTCCGTTAATCGTAATATCCTGAGCCATTACGATAACTGAAAACAGTAAAGACGAAATACAAAAAAATAATTTTGTTAATTTCATTTTTCTAAAAATTTTGGTTAATTAATTAGTAATTTGATGCAATAATAATGTTAAATTTTCATTAATTGTTTTTTATTATTATTACAAAAACACATCAAATCCATTATTAACACTTTACAAAAACCAATCATAAAAATTTTAAAACATTGATTATTAGTATTTTATTTTTTTAAATTTATTGTTATTATAATGTTAATGATAATTAAAAAACACTACATTTATTATTAATCTGTAAATACACTATTTTGCATTAATATTACAGTATTTATTATCAGTCAAAAAGTCCATTTTAAACTAAAAATAACATTAACTATAATAATATTTAAATAAATTATGAAATTGATAAATAGCATCTTTTTCAAAACTGCTTTTTTAATGCCAATATTTCTTTTTAGTCAAATAAAAAGTATAGGATTACCTAATTTAAAAAACTATAAAAGAAATGAATACAAAGGGGGAACGCAAAACTGGAGTATTGATCAGGATAAAAATGGTAATATATATTTTGCAAACAATAGTGGATTAATTCAGTTTGACGGTTCTACATGGCGAACCTATTCCCTCCCAAATAACGAACCAGTAAAAAGTCTTAAATTAGACTCATTTGGAAATATATTTGTAGGAGGAAATAATGAGTTTGGTTATTTTAAGCCAAATAGTAAAGGAGAGCTAAAGTATTTTTCTGTTTCCAAAATGGTAAGCAAAAAAGATAATCAAAATTTAAATTTAATATGGAAAATTCATATCTATAATGGTGAAGTCATTTTTCAGTCTTTTAACAAAGCCTTTTTTTATAAAAATAACCGATTAAGAGTTCTTAATGCTCCTAAAAAATTTCAATTTTCTTTTGTTGTTAATAACAGACTTTTCTTTCAGGATAGAGTTTTAGGCATTTTAGAATACAAAGACAATAAACTATTTCCGCTGAAAGGAACTACTTCTTTAAATGATAAGGAAATCTGGGGTATATTTCCATTTCAAAACAATAACCTTCTTCTGGCAACTTTAGAAGAAGGCCTTTTTATATATGACTTTAAAGAAGTAAAACCATGGAAAACAGAAGCAAATGATTTTATTAAAAAAAACACTTCACTTGGTGGTTCAATCATAAAAAATAAATTTATTGTTTTAAATTCTGTTCTTAATGGAATGGTAATTTGTGATTTAAACGGAAAAATTATCCAACATTTAAATCGTCAAAAAGGACTTCAAAATAATACAATTCTTACTTCTTTTATAGATCATAAAAATAATCTATGGCTTGGGCTTGATAATGGTATTGCTTTTGTTAATGAAAGTTCACCGTTTACTTATTTTGGTTTTAGTTACAATCTTAGTACGGTTTATGCTTCAGTTCTTCATGAAGGAAATTTATATGTAGCAACAAATCAAGGTGTATTTTACCATACGTGGAATGATAGTTTTAAGGAAAATGTTTTTAAGCTTGTTGAAGGGACGACTGCTCAATCATGGAATGTACAGGTAATAGATAATGAACTTATATGTGCAAATAATAGGGGTGCATTATTAATTAAAAAAGGAAAAGTAACTCAGATAATTGACTCAAAAAGAGGTTATTTTGGGTTCGAAAAAATATCAAATCATCCGGGATTATTTATTGGTTCAAATTATGATGGATTTGCAGTGTTTGAAAGAACACCTGACGGATTTAAATTTAAGTATCAAGTTAATGGATTTCATAGATCGTCCAGAAATTTTGAGTTCGACCAGTTATATTTATGGCTTAAAATCGATCAATCCTTATATCGCATGACTTTAAGCGATGACTTGAAAAATTTTTCGGACATCAAGGAAATATATCAGCTTAATAATAAATTTAAAAAAATAGGAAGTATTCAGAAAATTGGAGGTAGGGTATATTTTCAAACCAATAATCATTTTTATAAATATTCGGCTGAACAGGAAATATTTTATGAAGATAAAAAGTTAACGTCTCTCTTTAAAAATATTCCAATTATAAATCAATTAACAGAAGATTCACAATCAAATTTATGGTATACCTATGGTGAATCTTTGGGTGTTTTGATGAAAGGAAAAAATACGTACAAGAAAATTGACGCACCATTTTCTAATTTAACAGGAAATCTGGTCAATAGTTATTTATCGGTAAACACTATCAATTCTAAAAATATTTTTATAGGATTAACTGATGGACTCGCACATTTTGACTCGAAATTGCTTAATAATTTTGTAACCAAACCAAAAGCCTTTATCCGCAGTTTTTCCTTTCCGGATAATAATTACCTTTTAAACAATAATCAAAATAAAATTAACAACATATGCATCCCATATTCTTCAAATCATGTTCGATTTACTTTTTCATCTCCAACATATGAAAATCTTGAAAATGTACAATTTTCATATCAATTAGAGAATTTTGATGAAAAATGGAGCAATTGGTCAATAATTTCAATTAAGGAATATACTAATCTTAGAGAAGGAGATTATGTGATGAAAGTAAAAGTTAGAGACAGTTATGGGGTACAGTCTGAGCCTTCAATGATTTCGTTTACAATTTCACCGCCATGGTACAGGCACATAATAGCTTATTTTGTCTATTTCTTAATTATTTGTGGTGGTATTTATGTTACTTCGAACAGAATAAAATTAAAAATAAGAAAGAATAAATATTATGAAACAATAGAGCAAAGACGCTTGTATCTGGAAAAAGAATCGAAAATCAGACATGAACAGCATGAGTTAGAAAAAGAGATTGAGAAACTTAAAAGTGACAAACTTCAAATAAAAATTTTAGCAAAAGATAAAGAGCTGGTTAATAATTCATTACAGGTAGTTAAAAAGAATAAAACTTTAAATAGTATAATAAGCAAACTCAAAGAAATAGATGCCAATATCTTAGACGATTCAACTAAAACAGAATTTAACAAACTTCATAAAAGTATTGTAAAAGAAATAAACACGGATAAAAGCTGGAAAAATTTAGAGAAACATATTAAAAACGTACATTTTGATTTCCTAAAAAGGCTAAAAGAAAAACACCCTACAATTTCACCACGTGAATTAGATTTATCAACCTATTTGTTAATGAATATGTCCACTAAGGAAATTGCAGAGATTATGAATATATCCAATGGAGGAGTTGAATTGGCAAGATACAGATTAAGAAAAAAATTAGGCTTAAATAAAAAAGAAAACCTTATTGGCTTTTTAATGAGTATCTAAAGAAAAATGCCTCTATTAAAAGGTATTTTGAATTAAGATTAAAAAAATTAACCCAATAGCTACCCAGTAGTAGAAATAATCAGAATCCCAGTTAAGGAAAATGCATAAAAAAAGTGCAATGATCATTAATTAATGATGTTATACATGTATTTTTAATTTTTGCTTTGTACTTAAATAAATAGCATTGAAATTCAAGAATGCATTCTGAACTTTAGATTATCAAATACAGAAAAGGCAACAAATATTACTGTGATAAATGAGAGAAGATTTACTAAGAGTATTTTTGTTTTGGTTAAAGTTTTTAAATCATCATTTATTGCTGATTGGTATAAAATAAACTCCCAATAGTAATGATTCAATTTATTGTTTTGAGATGATTAAGTTTGCTAAAATAAACCATTTAATTCAGCATCAATGCGATTAATGATGTTCCCTAAATCTTCAGGATTATCTACAAAATTAATATTATCTACATCAATTATAAGGAGTTTTCCTTTATTATAAGTTTGAACCCAGGCCTCATATCTTTCGTTTAGCCTGCTTAAATATTCGATAGAGATAGAATTTTCGTATTCACGTCCCCTTTTATGAATCTGGCCAACCAAATTAGGAATCGAACTTCTTAAATAAATCAATAAATCTGGTGCTTTTACCAAAGATTCCATTAATTCAAAAAGGGAAGTATAATTTTCAAAATCACGACTTGTCATTAATCCCATTGAATATAAATTGGGAGCAAAAATATAAGCATCCTCATAAATAGTTCTGTCCTGAATAATTTTTTTACCGCTTTCACGAATTTGCTGCACTTGGCGAAACCTGCTGTTTAGGAAATAAATCTGCAAATTAAATGACCATCGCTCCATTTGATGGTAAAAATCATCTAAATAAGGATTGTCAACTACATCCTCATAATGGGGTTCCCATCTAAAATGTTTGGCTAATAATTTGGTCAAAGTTGTTTTTCCAGCTCCTATGTTTCCTGCTATTGCTATGTGCATTACGGTATTACGATTTTATAATTTGTGATTTCTTTAGCTGTAAAAATAGATAAAATTTGGTCTTTGTAGCAGAATTTATCAAAGCTTTTTTGTAAAATTTCAATTTCAGAAGCTGTAACTGAATTTGTGGAGGACGTGTTTGTGAAATACAAAAAATTACCTTTGCTGAAAATATATTGATGCGGATTAATAATTTCGATTAGATCAAAGTCTGATACTTTTCCCAATGCACTTGTTTTTCCAAAAATATCACACGAGAACCAATTGTTATTTTTATCAATCCAATAAAATGTATTAAAATCGGTTTGGTAATACTTAATTATTTCTGTCAAAGGTGTAGAAATAATTTTATATTCATTTTTTAAATAATCAAAAAGTCCTATTTGCTGGTTCAAAGTATTATAAACCCATAACTGATTTTGAGCCGACATTCCAATCGCAGTTACAAGAATTGGGGTTGTGTTCTGAGAAAAATTGATTTCTGTAATTTTATTTAATTGATTATCAAGTAACAAAACAGTATTAAAATCGTCATAATGCAATAGTATTTTAAGCGGATTTTGAAGATCAACTTTAGTAATGTTTCCTAATGAAACGTTTTTGTATTCAAAAACTTCAGTCCCTTTGGTTTTACTAAAGACATTGTTTTTTATCTGATAAGAATAGCCAAAAGAATCATAACCTAAAAAATCATCAGCATCAATTTTAAAATAAGAAACAGAAGTAATATTTAATTTTTGATTTTGTGACAAAATAGTAGAGAAAGAGCAGGCGATAAAAAATAAAAATAAAATTTTGCGCATTATCTAGCTTATGAGATTATGTTTAAGATAAGCCAAATTACAAAAACTAAATTAGGAATAAGGCTATTTGCATATTAGATTTATTTTTCATTTAAACCTTCCTGAGATTTAATAGTCTAATTAATAAGCAATTTTATCTATATATAATCGGTATTGATATATTTAATTTTCAGGAATTTAAAATTAATAATACATTTGACTGATCCACTTTAAAAAAAAATAATCTAATGAAAAAATTTTCATATTATTTGTTGTCTGTGCTTGTTTTCGCTCAGGTACATGCCCAAAAAGATTTTCAGGGAATGGCTGTTTACGAGTCTAAAACTCAAGCACCAAAGTTTGAAGGAATGCAGGGAAGTCGTGAAATAACGCCTGAAATTCAAAAAAACATGGAAGAACGGATGAAACAAATGCTGGAAAAAACCTTTATCCTAAATTTTGATAAATCGGCTTCAATTTATAAAGAAGAAGAAAAACTGGAAACACCCGGACAACAAGGCGGCGGAATGCGCCTAATGATGAACTCGTTTATGGGCGGTGGCGGCACTTTTTATAAAGATGTAAAAAGCAAATCGTATACTGTTGATAAGGAATTTATGGGAAAAGAATTCCTGGTTGTAGATTCTCTTCCAAAACTAAAATGGAAAATGGAATCTGAAACCAAACAAATTGGCGGTTATACGTGTTATAAGGCAACAGCAGTAAAAGAAGCGAGTAAAACCGACTTTAGAAATTTCAGGCCTAAAAACAATGATGATAAAAAGACGGAAGATAAAAAAGAGGTTGCCAAAAAGACATCTGGAGAAACAAAAACCAATTTTGAAGATAATTTTGAAATGCCGAAGGAAGTGGTAATAACTGCGTGGTACACGCCAGAAATTCCGGTAAATCAGGGACCAGAAAATTATTGGGGATTACCAGGTTTAATTTTAGAAGTCAACGATGGAAGAACAACTATTTTATGTTCAAAAATTGTTTTGAATGCAAAAGAAAAGACAGTAATAAAAGCTCCGGCAAAAGGAAAAGTAGTTTCTCAAAAAGAATATGATGAAACTGTAATTAAAAAAATGGAAGAATTTAGAGAGATGAATCGTGGTCGGGCAGGAGGTTCTCCGATGATGGGAAGATAAGATTTCTGAAATTAAATTTATTTACCCTAACCATTTTTCAATGACCAAAACACTTTGTTTTTTCGTTTTTTTATTTACTTCTATAAGTTTTTCCCAAAGTATTCGTTTTGATGGTTTTATTCAGGACCAACAAAAAAATCCATTAGAAATGGCTAACGTAATGGCTGTTAACAATGCAACCAAAGCAATGGATTCTTACGGAATAACAAATGATAAAGGTAAATTTCAATTGAGTCTGAAGCCAAATGCATCTTATGTAATTAAGATAAGCTTCTTGGGAATGCAATCTAAAGAAATTACAATTTCGACTAAAAGTGAAAATATTACTCAAAATATTGTCATGGATGATGCCGGTATAGAATTGGAAGGTGTCGAAATTGTTCGTGAAATGCCGGTTTCTATAAAAGGAGATACCATTATCTACGATGCGGATTCTTTTAAATCCGGAACTGAAAGAAAACTGGAAGATATTTTGAAAAAATTGCCCGGTGTTGAAGTAAATGCTGATGGGGAAATTGAGGTAGAAGGAAAAAAAGTGACTAAATTAATGGTAGAAGGAAAGGATTTTTTTGATGGAGATACCAAACTCGGTGTTAAAAATATTCCGGCAGATGCAATTGATAAAATTCAGGTTTTACGTAATTATAATGAAATAGGAGCATTAAAAGGATTGGAAAATGATCAGGATAATGTGGCTATGAATATCAAACTGAAAGACGGTAAAAAGAACTTTTGGTTCGGAGATATGACTGCCGGAATTGGTGTAGGACATCTCGACAGCCGTTATGTTATTAACCCAAAATTATTTTATTACAGCCCTGAATACAGCATCAATGTAATTACCAACTTTAATAATATTGGTGAATTGCCACTCACTGCACAGGACTATTTTAAGTTCACGGGAGGTTTTAAAAATATGATGAAAAAAGGTGGAAGTAATTTTAATGTCTCTTCCAATGATATCGGAATTTCGCTTTTGCGGAATAATCGCGCCAAGGAAATCGAAACGAAATTCGGAGCAACCAATTTTGCCTATTCGCCAACAAAAGAATGGAGTATAACCGGCTTTGGAATTTTATCTACTTCAAAAACTGATTTGGAAACGAAATCACAAACTACGTTTTTAGCTTCTGGCAATCAGGAAAAAAAAGAAGAAAAAAGAGAAGAAGCTACGCATCAAAAAAATAACCTCGGACTTTTTAAATTAAGTTCAAGCTACAAACCTAATGCAAAACTGCAGTTTGATTATGATGTCCTGACCAAACTTACTAAACAGGATGAAGACTCTGATTTGCTTCGTGAATCGATTGTAAATAATTTTTCAACGCTGGAAACTATTTTTACTAATAAAAAGCAAGATCCGATTTCTATAAATCAAAATGTAAGTTTGTATTACACACAAAGTGATAAAAACATCTTTGCTTTTGAAATGCAGCATTTATATCAGGATGAAAATCCGTTTTATAATGCTAATCTGCAAACAAACCCCTTTAAAGATGCTTTATCAGGATATATTACTGATCCAAAACAAGACAGAAATGATTATAATCAAAACCGATTTGTAAAAACCAATAAACTGGATGCCAAACTGGATTACTATTATATGGTAACGCCAAAAAGCAACATCAATATTACATTAGGAAATACGTATTCGTACCAGAATTTTAATTCTCATATTTTTCAGATTTTGGATAACGGAGATAAAAATGACCTGAACAAAACGTCAAATAATAATGATGTAAATTATAACTTTAATGATGCCTTTTTAGGGTTTCACTATAAAATTCTGAGTGGAAAATTTACCCTGACTCCAGGAATTAGTCTGCATACATACGGAATGACAAACACACAATCAGGAACAGATTATTCTCAAAATTTCGTAAAAGTGCTTCCTGATTTTTTTGCTTTATATCAGATAAAAAAAGCGGAAACACTGACATACAATTTTTCATTGTCTAATGATTTTACTGATGTCAACCAATTGGCTGAGGGTTATGTAATATCAAATTATAACAGTTTGTTTAGAGGAGATCGTTCTCTGGAAAATGCGACTTCACAAGTACATTCGTTGCGTTATTTTAAATATAATATGTTTAATTTCGAGAATATTTTCGCTAATGCAGCCTACACACGAAAAGTAGATGCGATAAAAACCAAAGCTGATTTTACCGGAATTAATCAGTCTTCAGTACCTTATAATTCGAATTTAGCTGATGAAACTCTTTCCGGAATGGGGAGTTATGGAAGATCATTTTTTAAAGAATTATAAAGCTTCTGTCAATGCAAGTCTGAACTGGTCAAAATTCAATAATATCCAAGATCAAGAATTAAGAACGACAGAAAGTTTTACTCAAAGTTATATGGTAAAAGCTTCAACAAACTTTAAAAACATGCCTAATATTGAGTTTGGTTATAATGCCTTAATCAATAAATATAGTGGTTCAACCTATTTTACAGACAAGCCTTTTGCAAGATTGGATTATTATTTTCTGGACAGCTTTTCATTTGTCTCAGAGTACGAATTTTATCATTATTACAACACCAGCAAAACAGTTAATAATGAATATGATTTTTTAAGTGCTAGTTTGATTTATCAAAAAAAGAACAGTAAATGGGAATATAAAATTGCGGCAACCAACTTATTGAATACAACTTACCTAAATGATGATAACTTTTCTCAGTTTTCAACACGTGTTTCACAATATACGGTGCAGCCGCGTTACATTATATTTTCTATGAAATATAATTTATAGTATCTATTTTGGATTTAAGACACTTGATTTCGATGATAATCAAATATCTTTACGTTTAATATTAACAAGCCAAAATTTATATTATGCGCAATTATATAGGGAGTTTCTTATTGTTTTTCTGTGTAGTGTTTGCTTCTTACTCTCAAACAAAAACAATAGAAAAAGGAACTTATTTATCTACAAACAAAGGTCAGAAAATCAAATTAAATTTATTAAAAGATAATAAATACGAATTGGTTTTTTATTCTGGTAATTATGAGATTAAAGGCGATTCATTATTGTTTACCCAAAATACAAATAAAGGAAATGCTTTTGATCTTAGCTTTAAAAATGATAAAAAAGCAAAAAAAATTAAAGTGAATTTCGTAGATCCTTCTTATTATTCATTTTACATAGGCACACAAAAAGGAACTGAAGCTGTTCAATATCAAAGATTATCCGATATTAAAGAAAATGTAAACCCTGATGGCGATAAAGTAGATGTGGAGTTTGAAATTGATCGTGCAGATTTTGTATATCTGGTTTTTGAACAATATGGCGGAGATAGTAAACTTTCAAAATTTGCTTTACCAAAGGATGTTTCCGAAATTACAGTCAAATATCGACTGGATGCTTTAGGAGATTTAAATATTTCAGGTTTTTTTGATAATAAAACTAACGAGTTACTAGTTTCTGAGCAATCAGGAAAAAATCCATTGGTTTTTCGTAATGAGAAAAATCTTCAGCCTGAGAAAATTTCAAATGTAGTTGCGTTAGAAGATAAAACAATTTCAAATTGGACTTATCCGGGCAAAGAACCTTTAGTAAGTGATGATTTTGGTTATCAAGCGGTTGATAGTATAGCTGCTGCGGCTGATAGTGTATATTATCCGTCGGCTAAATTCGATTTTAAATTTAAAATTGAAAATAATTTAAAAAGTGCTTTGAATGCTACAAAAATTACTAAAAATAAATTTCTGGTAATTTTAGCAGATACTAAAAATCCTTCTGCAAAAGCTGATTTTGATTCATTTTTAAAAGACAAGGAAACGGAAATTGGATATATCATGTATGATACTTACCTTCCCGAATATGACATTTTTAATTATTATCTGGCTACTGCAGAAGACAAAAAATGGCTTAAAGCGAATAAAATTGCGGATGATCAAACAGTAATTATTTTGAATAATGATGGAGAAGTTCTGGCAAGTTCAAAATCTGCTTTGTCAAATCTGAAACCAGAATTTGATTATTACTTTGCTAAAAGAGTCCAAAAAGTAAATACTCTTTATAGTTTTAATAAAGTAATTAAAGATAAAAAAGCAACAGATGCTAATTTAATTTTTGCTTTTAATAATGCTGCTGTAAATGAATTGCCTTATGATGATGATCAGTCAGATGATGTTAATAATGACGAAAAATCTACAAGTCTTAAATTTGTAAAAGTTACTCTAGATAAAAAAGAGGTTTCTCAAACCTGGAAAAAGCTAATCGAAGCACATCAAAAAGACACAAAACCTAATAAATATCTTGCAGAAACAATTTTGAAGGAAATTAAAAATCAAGGATTCAACAAGCAATTATTTAATGAAGAAAGGGTTTTAAATGATACTGATTTTCTAGCCATTGATTATTTATTGAAACATTACGATGCAATAGAAAAAATGAATATTGAAGATGAGAATGGACATGCAATAGTTTTATTTAAAGGAAATTTAAGTGCTGAAATTGCTTCATCTTTACAACAAAACGCTTATATAGCAGATGAAAATTTATCAGGAAATACAATTCAGAGCAAGACAATCGCTGTTTATAAAAAATTGATTGCTGCCGGAAAAGGAAACTATGACTGTTATAAAAATTATTTGGATTATTTGAGTTTACAAAGTGAAAAATCTCCGGATGATATAACTTTTTTAAAGGAATTCAATTCTTATTTTAATTCTTACCTGTCAACAGACAAAGGAAATGCGATTGAGACATTAGACGAAATGTTTTCGGCAAACAATAACTCAGATTGGAATTATGATGGATGGAGCCCATTTAAAGAATATCATTCTAATCTGGCAAATACTGCTGCTTGGGCTGTAGTACAAAAACTCTCAAATTCTAATTTTATAAAAGATGCTATAGGCTGGTCTGAATATAGTTTAATAGTAACTAAGAATAATCCATATTATCTGGACACTTTGGCGCAGTTGTATTATAAAGATGGACAAAAAGAAAAAGCAATACAAACACAGACATTGGCTGTGAAGTTTTTAAGTAATGAAGTTGAACAACAAACGGCCTTTGAAATTCGGGAAACATTAACTAAAATGGAAAACGGAACTTATTAGAATTAAATTAGGTCGAAAAATAAAGCCCGACAAAGTAAGATCTTGCCGGGTTTCTTTTTTTATTTTTTAATACCCACCATTACTTTAACCTGATAGTTTTCTAATATTTTTTTGTTGTCTTCAACTTTACCATTCGCAAGAATGTAAGTTAATAAGATTGTATATTTTGAATTCTCTATTTTTTGCTCAATTTTTTCACGGGAATCAGAATAGTCATTTCCAATTTTAAATTTTGAATTGGAATTAACAAAATCATTTATTTCTAGCGGAATTATATCCTGATTGATTTGTAAATCCTGACCGTAATCTTTTTTTATTGCTTTTACAGAATAAGATACATTATCTATTGCTATACAATTACTACATTCAAATGCATTTCCTTTAGATAAGGTAAAAATGAAATCGTAACCATGAATATTGTCTACATTATTCTCGTTGTTTTCGTAGAAATAATAACTAAAAGAATCCTTTAAATCGTCTTTTCTGGCATATTCAGATTGATATTCATAACCTAAATTTTCCATAATCTCATTTATCCCCGGATCTTTATCTTTTTTATAAAGTGCATCTAATTTCTTGTCAGCATACGGAAGCAAAACTTCAAAACCATAATTCCTTTCTAAAAAATAAACAATACTGCTCAATTGCTGTTCTTCTTCAAAAGTTAGTTTTTTACCGTCGGTTTTATTCAAATAGTTTTCAAAACGAGACAGCTGACTGTATTTTGAAACAGAATCCGCACTTTGCGGCCCGGCAATCGAAAACAATCCGGCGAGACACATACTTATCGGAATGAATTTTATTTTGGGATGTTTCTGAATTAAAAAATAACCAACGACTACAGTTAACCAAACAGACAATAACAAGACATAATAACGTTCGTGTGTAAAGCCATAAAGATTAATTCGGTATAAAATTGCCCAGAATAATAATGCCAGCAAAGGGATTAACAAAAAGTAAAACCAGCGACTGAAAGTACGCATCCAGAGATTCCCGTTTTCATTTGCAATGGGATGTACGAGTAAAAATGATAAAATTCCTGTAATAGAAAAAGCTAAAACAAGGTATGAAACCCAGCCAACAGGAAGCGAAAGAGTTAAGAGTATTTTGGCTTCATAACATATCAGAATTACCAGGTAAAGACTTATTAAAGGCAAAAGAACATATTGAGTAAAGTTTTTAAGACCTTTTGGATAATTTAGCTGCAGAGAAACCTCATGGTTGTTAATTTCAGGAACTCCGTTTAAAAAGAAAAGGGTATTAAAAATTCCTGCAATCGTGAAAAAGATGTAAAGATATATATTATTGTAAAATTCAAAATTGAATAATTTTTCGACAGCTAAAATAGCCAAAGCCAAACCGCAATAAAGAACAGCACTATATAAACCAGAAGTTAGAATTCTAAGAAAAAGCTGTTTATTGAATTCCCAAAACTCATCCTGATTGTATTTTTTAGGTAAAAATCCCGCAAAGGAAACCAGAAGATGTAAAACCAGATTAAGTACAAAAAACTGTTGAAACTCTGTATCAGTTATGTTTTCTTTAAAACTGAATATAAAAATGACAACTAATGATCCTAAAATTAAACTTGTAATAAATCGTAAGATTTTCTTTTTGTTCGAGCTAAGAAAAAATAAACTAACAGCAAGAAAAAGAACAAGGCAGAGAGAACAGCTCATTAAGGCTTTTTGGTAAAGTTCTTTGTTTGGATTATTATACTCTATTTCATTAAGAATGATGGCTAAAATAGTTCCTGCAATTGTTGCTGTTATTTCTAACGGAAACCTAAGAACTGTTTTTTGAATAGCTTTTAGTACGTTTTGTAAAGAGGGAAGTCGGCTCATTTTTTGTCGGTTATTTTGTACTAAGGAAAGGAAATTGTAACACATATACAAGTGAAAATATAATAGATAGTAATGACTTTGATATCGGGCGAAGTTTCCTTTTAAATTATTAAATTTGAGTATTAAATTAAAAATTATGAAAAATAAAATAATTTTCGTTTTGATTTTATGCGGAGGAATAGCTTTTTCGCAAACAATCAGGAAACCATTGGTTTCAGCCATTAAAGTTGAAGATCTTAAAAAGGATATGTATGAAATGGCTGGCAATCATTTCAATGGCCGTGAAGCAGGAACTTTAGATGAATTAAAAGTTTCGATGTGGCTGGCAAATAAAGCCAAAGAGGCCGGAATGTCTTCTGAAGGAGATGATGGCACTTTTTTTCAGTTTTTTGATTTGTTTAGACATCAGGTTACAGCAAATACGAAATTCAAAATTGGCACAAAAGCATATAAATTGTGGAGTGAAGTTTTAGTGGCAGAAACCACAAACATTAAGGTTGATGCTCCATTATTGTATTTGGGCACAGCAACTAAAGAAGAAATTGAAAAAGCAGATATTAAAGGAAAAGCAGTTGTTTTATTAGCTTCAAAAGAAGGAATTGCAGATGATATTTCACTATTTGACAGACGTTATCCAGGTCTTGTCAAAAGTAAATATTATGATCTTTTAGTTAAAAAAGGAGCAGCGGCAGTAATTTTTGTTGCTGATAAACTGGGAGAAGAAAGCTGGTTTCAGGTCGAACCACAAATGACAAGAGGAATTTACGGGATCGAAGGTGTGAGAGAAAAAATGGGTTCAACAATACCCGTTTTTTGGGTGCATAATGATCAGTTGGCCTATTTAAAAACCACCAAAGATCTTTTGTCAACAGAAGTTGTTTCTGAAACCTATAAATATCCGTCTGTAAATATCATTGGAAAGATAGAAGGAACAGATGCTAAATTGAAAAATGAATATGTACTTTTTAGCGGTCATCAGGATCACGACGGAGTAAGACAAAAATATGGACAGGATTCTATTTATAATGGAGCAGATGATAATGCCAGTACTTGTGTAGCGATGTTGGCGATTGCCAGAGCTTATAAAAAACAACCGGGAAAAAGAAGTGCTTTATTTGTGTTTCATGGTTCTGAAGAGCGTGGTTTATTAGGGTCAAGATGGTATGCATCGCATCCTACAGTTCCTGAAAAAGACATTGTTGCAGTTTTAAACGGGGATATGATCGGGAGAAATAATGTTAATCAGGCTGCACTTTTAGGTTCTACTTCTCCACATGAAAACTCTTCAGATTTGGTTGCTATTGCAAAAAAAGCAAATGATGAAGGTCCGAAATTTGACTTGGATAAACTGTGGGACAGACCAGAACATCCCGAGTATTTTTACTTCCGTTCAGATCATTTGCCTTATGCTCGTAAAGGAATTCCATCGGTTTTTTTTACAAGTGTTTTGCACAGCCAATATCACACGCCTATGGATGAAGCAGAAAATATTGATTACGTAAAATTGCATAAAATGACCGAGTGGATGTATCGTACAGGTTGGATTTTATCTAATGATGCAGCTCGTCCTAAAACATTGCCAAACGTACAATTGGAAAGATAAATTCAAATTGTTTTAAATGAAAAGAGGCTGTCTAAAAATATAGGCAGCCTCTTTTTGTATGGTAAGTAGTAGATTGAATTTACAATCCAAAAGCGGTTTTTACCTGGTCAACAAAATCAAGTTTCTCCCATGTAAATAACTCAACAGTAACTGTTTTTGAATGTCCGCCCGGAGCAGAAAAAGTTTTAGTTACAGTTTCCGGTTTACGGCCCATGTGTCCGTAAGCAGCAGTTTCGCTATAAATTGGGTTTCTTAATTTCAAACGTTGTTCAATGAAATAAGGACGCATATCAAAAATAGCTTCTACTTTTTTAGCGATTTCACCGTTCGTTAAGTTTACTTTCGAAGTTCCGTAAGTATCAATAAAAATACCCATTGGTTGGGCAACTCCAATTGCATAAGAAACCTGAACTAAGATTTCGTCAGCAACACCGGCAGCAACCAGGTTTTTAGCGATATGACGTGTAGCATACGCCGCACTTCTGTCCACTTTACTTGGGTCTTTTCCGGAGAAAGCACCACCACCGTGAGCTCCTTTTCCACCATAAGTATCAACAATGATTTTTCTTCCCGTTAAACCAGTATCTCCGTGAGGTCCTCCAATTACGAATTTTCCTGTTGGGTTAATATGGTAGTTAATTTTGTCGTTAAACAAATGAACGTATTGAGGATATTTTGCTTTAATTCTTGGAATCAAGATAGAAACTAAATCACTTTTAATTTTAGTCAGCATTTCTGCTTCTGGAGCAAAATCGTCGTGTTGAGTTGAGATTACAATTGCATCAATTCTTTGTGGCTTGTTGTCATCAGAATATTCTAGAGTAACCTGAGATTTAGCATCTGGACGTAAATAAGTAATTTCAGAATTTTCTCTTCTAAGATTAGCCAATTCAATCAATAATGCGTGAGCAATATCTAAAGCCAATGGCATATAATTTTCGGTTTCGTTGGTTGCGTAACCAAACATCATTCCCTGATCTCCTGCGCCTTGCTCTTCCGGCTTAGCTCTGTCAACTCCTTGGTTAATATCAGCTGATTGTTCGTGAATTGCTGAAAGAATTCCGCAGGAATTTGCTTCAAACATATACTCGCTTTTTGTATATCCAATCTTGCGGATTACATCGCGTGCAATTTGCTGAACATCAAGATAAGTATTCGATTTTACTTCACCGGCTAAAATTACCTGACCAGTTGTAACCAATGTTTCACATGCTACTTTTGAGTCAGCATCAAATGCGAGAAAGTTATCAATTAATGCATCCGAAATTTGATCTGCAACTTTGTCCGGATGCCCTTCACTAACAGATTCTGACGTAAATAAATAAGCCATAATAATTTATTAAATTAAAATTAAGTGAGGAAAAAAATTGCTTAAAAAGGGCTAAAGGAGATAGTCTGCTTTAGCATTTTTTAATGCCGAAATTTATCTTTCAGCATTCATAACGAACCATTTCATTATGAAGAGGTTGCAATCAGTTCAAATTTTTCCTCTGTATTTGCGTGCAAAAGTACAAAACCATTTTGATTTGCAAATCAAACTTGTATTTTTTTTAAATTTATAAATAGAAGTTTAACATAATATAGTAATTTGATAGGACAAAAGAAATTAATTTAGTTTTTGTTTGGTAGTTTCAAAAATAGTTCGCAAATTTGTCAAACAAAAGAAATAAAAATGAACTTAATTATTAAAAATATGTGCTGTATGATGCTGGAAACTTCCGCAGAGAGCGCTATTGTTTAGTATTTAAATTAAATATACAATAAAACCTCTGCTACTTGCGGAGGTTTTTTTTGCTCTAACCCGAAAATGAATATCGGAGTATAAAAAATAAAATAGATAGAATAAACAAAATGAATAATTCAATAGTAAATAAAATGATGATGTATTGTAAGATGTCTATGTGTATCCCCATTTGCTATTGCCGAAAGTGAAAGATAAAATCTTTATTATAGTTTCCTAACTATAGCCCTTTTGGTAGCCATCCGAAAGGGCTTTTTTATTTCATAAACTAAAATTAAAAATCATGAAAACATTATATAAAATCTTAAAAACTATTAAACCGAAAATTATTTTTGGAATAATTCAGAATCAAAAGACAAATTTCAATTTACAAAAAGGAAAATTACATTCTGACGAAACAAATCCATTACTGGCAGATATGTATTCTGCTGAAAATGAAAACCTTTTTATTTAATACTACAACTTTAAAAATCAATTTAAATTAATACTTAAACTAAGAAATCATGGGCACAAAAAAATTCGCAACTAATGCACTACACGCAGGACACGACGTAACTAAAAATGGTGGAACTAGAGCAGTACCAATTTATCAGACATCCTCCTATGTTTTTAATAATTCAGACCATGCTGCTAATTTATTTAGTTTGGCCGAATCTGGATTTATTTACACAAGGTTAAATAATCCGACCAATGATGTGTTAGAACAACGACTCGCTGCACTCGAAGGTGGAATAGCCGCTGTTGTAACAGCGTCTGGTGCATCGGCAATTGCCACAACCTTTTTGACTTTGCTAAAAGCTGGCGATCATATTGTGGCATCAAATAGTTTATACGGAGGCACATATAATCTTTTAAAAGTGACCTTGCCCCGCTTAGGAATTACAACAACATTTGTAGATCCTTCAAGAGCAGAGAATTTCAATAAGGCTACAAAAGAAAACACACGGGCCTTTTTCGTAGAATCTTTAGGTAACCCGAAATTGGATGTACTGGATTTAAAAGCAATTTCGCTGGCAGCCAGAAATTTCAAAGTACCTTTTATTGTCGATAATACAGTCGCAACACCTTATTTATTAAATCCAATTGAGTATGGGGCTAATATTGTAATTCATTCTCTGACTAAATATATTTCCGGAAACGGAACTTCATTAGGAGGTGTTATTATTGATGCCGGAACTTTTGACTGGTCTAACGGAAAATTTTCGGAGTTTACAGAACCATCCGCAGGATATCATGGTTTAGTTTATCATGAAGCTTTAGGTAATGCTGCTTTTATTACCAAGGCAAGAATTGAAGGATTGCGTGATTTCGGTTCGGCTTTGAGTCCGTTTAATGCTTTTCAAATTATCCAGGGACTGGAAACCTTGCCCATCCGAATTAAAAAGCACAGCGAGAATGCCTTGGCTTTAGCACAATGGCTAGAAAAACAGGATCAGGTAGTTTGGGTCAATTATCCAGGTTTAAAATCTAGTAAGTATTATGATTTAGCTCAGGAATATTTGCCTGAAGGTCAAAGCGGAATCATAACATTTGGTTTGCAAGGCGGATTTGAAGCAGCAAAAAAAGTTGTTGACGAAACTAAATTATTTTCTCTTTTGGCTAATATCGGTGATACCAAATCGCTAATTATTCATCCTGCCAGTACCACACATCAGCAATTAACGGATAAGGAGCAATTAGAGACAGGAGTTTCAAAAGATTTGATTCGCCTTTCTGTTGGAATTGAACATATCGAAGATTTAATTGCCGATCTGCAAACGGTTTTTGAAAGTGTAGCCCAATCACAATATAGTACTAATAAGAACTAAATTTTTTGTTTTTTGTTTGAAAAATTGCCTTTAGTAAATTGGTTTACTGAAGGTGATTTTTATAAGTAATAGTTTTTAAGTTAACTTTTTAGTTTTATATGTTCTTTGAAATCGTGTTGTTCAAAATTTTATTGTAAGATTTTTTTTAAATAATGGTAAAATATGATTTGTAAGATGTTTTTTTAAAATTAAAATTATTTTTTTTAAGTCTTTTCGTATGAATTGTTTGGCATATTAAAAAAATAGTTGCATATTTGTTACAACCAAAAGCTATCAGAAATGGATTTTAATTCCTATAAAATGTATTATGTCATTTCCGATAAAAATGTTGGGGTGTTTATTGCTTAAATTGTAAGAACAATATTTATATAGCAAAGCCTCCCAGTTTTTTTGAGAGGCTTTTTAATTTAGACAAAATGAATTTTTTAAAAATAACAAATAAATCACAGATGGATAATTCCCTACAGTTGAACAAGATGTTCAATGTCGCATTTATTTGCGTATGCGTCTGCTGATTCCAAAAGTATAGTAAAGTTAAAAACGACTTAACCCTTTTGGTATCTAATCCAAAAGGGTTTTTTTATTTTATCAGCTTGCTGTAAAAAAAAAATAAAAAAATAATAAATATAAAAACACAAACAAACTAAACTTAATATTATGAATACTTTAAACTATTTAGCTAAGACATTCTCAACATTGAAAAACATTAGGACAAAAAGAAATATTCCACCGCCAAAAAACGAATTGATACATCCAAGATTCGGAATCACAGAGGCGGATATCACAGAGGAAAAGAAAGAGCCTAACTCTTTATTGTTTTTAATGTATTCTAAAGAAAATGAAACACTTTTTATTTAAAATCAAAAAGTTTTTCAAATAGGTAATAACCTGCTTAAATTTACTGGGCAATTTGTTCGGTAATTTTTTGCGCACAATAGTTTAGTTTGTGATATATTGAATAATCAAAAGAATCTGTTCAGATAAATTTGTTTGTTTAATAAAATAGTGCTTAATTTGCACCTTTAAGTTCAGAAACGTATTGAAATGTTATAAAGAAAGGACGAGGGATTAGACCCGATGAATCCTTAGCAACCCTTCGGTAAAGCGAAGAAGGTGCTGCATTCTACCACGCCCAACGTGGAAAGATAACAAAAAGAGTTTTTCTAGTTTCGTTCTAGACTTTCTTTCTAATATTTCCATATACAAATCAAAAAAATAAAAGATTTGAAATTGGAAAGTATACCAAACCCTATCATATTAAAAAATTTCACTACCGAAAGTGGTGTTTCATATAATTTATTGCCCTTAAGTTTTGCACTTTTTGGTTTGCCGCTTCACAGTGCGCCAATTATTCTGGTGAATCATGCCTTAACAGGAAATGCACAAGTTACCGGAGAAAATGGCTGGTGGAATGATTTGATTGGTGAGGGAAAAACAATTGACACTACTAAATATTCAGTATTAGCATTTAATGTTCCGGGTAACGGAAACGATTCTTTTAGTATCGAAAATTATCAGGATTTTACGGCCAGGGATGTTGCCCGTATTTTTTTGAAAGGAATCGAAGCTTTAAAAATTGAACCGATTTATGCTATTATCGGAGGTTCTGTAGGCGGTGGGATTGCCTGGGAAATGCTGGCACTTGAACCTAATATTACCAAACATTTAATTCCGATAGCAACAGATTGGAAATCGACAGACTGGATGATTGCGAATTGTTTTTTACAGGAACAAATCCTGAACAATTCATCAAAACCAATTCAAGATGCCAGAATTCATGCCATGTTGTGCTATCGTTCTCCGGAATCATTCAAGGAAAAATTTCAGAGAACCATTAATCAGGATCTTTTGATTTTTAATATTGAAAGCTGGCTGGCACACCACGGAGATAAATTACAAAAAAGATATCAGTTGGCTTCTTATAAACTAATGAACCAATTGCTCAAAACAATAGATATTACCAGAAACGGAGAGGATTTTAAAACTTTAATGTCAAAAACAAACGCAGATATCCATATTATCGCAATCGATTCTGATTTGTTTTTTACACCAAAAGAAAATCAGGAAACGTTTCAGGAGTTAAAAAAGTTCAAAAAAAATGTTTTTTACAGCGAAATAAATTCGGTACACGGACATGATGCTTTTTTAATTGAGTACAAACAATTAGATAATTTACTGGCTGCTATTTTTTAAGCAGAAAATAATAAAAAATACAATGAAAATATTAAAATTTGGAGGTAAATCATTATCAAACGGAGAAGGGCTTAACAAAGTAATCTCTATAATTGCCGAGAAAGTAAACCAAGGTGAAAAAATTGCCGTAGTAGTTTCTGCAAGAGGAAATGCTACAGATGAATTAGAATACATTTTAAAAATTGCCGCTAAAAATGGTGATTACAAACGATTATTAGAAAATTTCAAAACCTATCAGATTTCTGATTATCCACACGTTGATTTGTCTGAAGAGTTTACTGTTCTGGACAAGCTTTTTGAAGGGGTAAGCCTGATTGGCGATTACAGCAATAAAATCAAGGATCAGATTTTATCTAAAGGTGAATTACTGTCTGCAAAATTACTGACTGCTATTTTAATCGAAAATGGGATTCCGGCTAATTTTGCCGATTCAAGGGAGTTACTAAAAACTGATTCTAAATTTGGTGATGCACAGCCTTTAGAACAGCTTTCTAAGAAAAATGTCATCAATTATTTTAAGAAACATAATGGAAATACAGTTAATGTTGTAACAGGATTTATTGGGTCTAACAATAACAATGACACGACAACTTTAGGAAGAAACGGTAGTAATTATACTGCTTCTTTAATTGCTAATTATTTAAATGCCGAAGAATTACAAAACTTTACACACGTTGACGGAATCTATACGGCAAATCCTGATTTAGTTGCAGATGCAAAAAAAATAGAATTTTTATCATTCAATGAAGCAAATGAATTAGCGAATTTTGGAGCTACCATTTTGCATGCCAAAACGATTATTCCTTTGTTGGAAAAAAATATCCCGCTTCGAATTTTAAATACATTCAATCATGAAAATCGCGGTACTTTAATTACTTCCGATTCAGCGAAAGAAGGAATCAAAACACTTTCTGTTCTTGAAAATGTTTCTCTTCTAAACCTTGAAGGTCGTGGATTACTTGGAAAAGCAGGAGTCGATGCCCGAATTTTTAAGGTAATGGGCGATCATAATATCAGTGTAAGTATTATTTCTCAAGGTTCTTCAGAAAGAGGAATTGGATTGGTTGTTGCCACCGAGAAAGCGACTACAGCAATGGTGGAACTGGAGAAAGAATTCGAAAATGACTTTTATTCGAAAGATGTCAATCAAATCACAGTAACGGATAATGTTTCGGTTATTTCGATCATCGGTCAGGATTTGAGCACTTTCCATAAACCCTACACAGCATTAATCAAAAATAAAATTGTTCCGATATTGTTTAACAACACTGTGACGGGTAAAAACGTGAGTTTGGTGGTTAAAAAATCGGAGCTTAATAAAGCTTTAAATGTAATCCACGGGGAGATTTTTGGAGTTTCCAAAAAAATAAATATTGCGATTTTTGGACATGGATTAGTGGGCGGAACTTTAATCAACCAAATTTTAGAATCGGCTTCAGCCATCGAAAAGCGTAAGGATATTAAGCTGAATGTTTTTGCCATTGCGAATTCTAAAAAACTGATTTTAAATAAAAATGGTGTGACTGCTGACTGGAAAAATGAAATTCAGAGCAAAGGGCTCGAATACACTATTCAGGATATTATTGAGTATGCAGATAAATATCATTTAGAGAATTTAATTGCGATTGATAATACTGCAAGTGCTTCTTTTGTAGAAAATTATATTCCACTTGCAGAAAGCAGTTTTGACTTGATTTCTTCTAATAAAGTAGCCAATACGTTGACTTATGGTTTTTATAAGGAATTAAGAAAAGTACTGGCAGAAAATCAAAAGAATTATTTGTACGAAACTAATGTTGGTGCCGGATTGCCATTAATCGATACAATAAAATTACTACATCTTTCAGGAGAAAATATTACCAAAATAAAAGGGGTATTTTCTGGAACGTTGAGTTATTTATTCAATAATTTCTCTGCAAAAGACGCTCCGTTCAGTGAAATTCTAAAGGAAGCAATTGATAACGGATACACAGAACCGGATCCTCGTGAGGATTTATGCGGAAATGACGTGGGAAGAAAATTATTGATTTTGGCCAGAGAATTAGATTTACAAAATGAATTTGAAGAAATCTCCATTCAGAATTTAATTCCGGAACATTTACGTGAAGGAAATGTTTCTGATTTCTTAACCAAACTAAAAGAATTCGACCCAATTTACGATAAAATAAAAGCAGAACAAAAACCAAATCATGTGTTACGATACATTGGTGAATTGTCTGGTGATTTGCAAAACGATAAAGGAAATCTGGAAGTAAAATTAGTTTCAGTACCTTGTGATACTGCACTTGGAGGATTAAAAGGTTCAGACTCTTTCTTCGAAATTTACACAGAATCTTATGGAGACCGACCAATCGTAATACAGGGAGCCGGAGCAGGTTCTGCTGTAACAGCAAGAGGAGTATTTGGAGATATTTTAAGATTGTCTGATAAAGGGTAATTGATTTAGATTCTTTGCAAATTTGTCTTTTTAACAAAGGAGCAATCGTCTGAGAAAATAGTATAATGTTAACTTAAATAATAAAATATGATACCATTAAACGAACTTGCAATTTTTATTTTGGCGGCTTTATTACTTGTACTTACACCAGGTCCAAATATGATGTATCTTATTTCGCGCTCCATTACTCAAGGTAAAAAAGCAGGAATAATATCGCTCACAGGAATTGTTTCTGGCTTTTTCTTTCATATCATCCTAGTTTCTTTTGGAATCACAGCACTACTTTTTGCAGTTCCAATGGCTTATAACATTCTAAAAATTTCCGGAGTTGTTTACCTTTTATACCTGGCTTTTCAGGTCGTAAGACCAAATGGGAAAAATCTTTTTCAACCGAATGAAAATTTAGCTATAGATAAACCAAAAAAATTATTTAGCATTGGGTTTTTAACGAGTGTGTTAAACCCCAAAATAGCCGTATTTTATTTATCATTTTTCCCGCAGTTTATTAAACCGGAATACGGTTCGGTTATGACACAAAGTTTAGAACTTGGTATAACGCAGGTTGTGGTAAGTTTTACAATTAATTTTGCAATCGTTTTAACTGCAGCAAAAATCGCAACATTTTTTGCGAAGAATCCATCATGGTTAAAAGTTCAAAAATGGTTTATGGCTGGAGTTTTAACTTCAATGGCAATTAAAATGGCATTTACCAAAGTAAAACAATAAATTAAGACACTAAAAAAATGAAAATAACATTAGACAGAGTAAACGAAAACTTCCATTTTCAATTAAAAAATGAACGTGGACATGTAGTAAATGTTGATGCAAGACCTGAATTTGGGGGTAACGATATGGGACCAAGTCCTATGGAATTAGTTTTAATGGGAGTTGCAGGCTGCAGCGGAATTGATATGATTTCGATTTTAAAGAAGCAACGTCAGGAAATTACTTCTTTTAAAGCTGAGGTTGAAGGCGAACGTGTACAGTTAGGAGAAGCCAAACCATTTAAAGATATTTATGTAGTATTTTCTTTAGAAGGAAATATTAAAGAAGACAAAGCGGCAAAAGCAGCACAATTATCATTCGAAAAATATTGCTCGGTTTCTAAAACAATAGAACCAACGGCAACAATTCATTACAAAGTAGTTTTGAACGGCGTGGAATTAGAAAAATAAAATAATTAGAAAATTAGTCAATTAGATAATTCTCAGATCTATTGTCAAATAATAAAATTCGCATCTATTTCTTAGTGAATCTCTGAGCTTTTTGCGAGTCTTTGTGAAATTTAAAAACGACGAATTAGTGTCAATTGGCGCAATTCGTGTTAAACAAAAAACAAAATGAACGAACAAGAATTTGGTTTTGAAACTCAAGCCATCAGAACACATTTAGAAAAAACACAATTTCAGGAACATTCTACTCCTTTATATTTATCATCAAGTTTTGTATTTGAAGATGCGGAGGACATGAGAGCATCATTTACTGAAGAAAAAGTACGTAATATTTATTCCCGTTTCAGTAATCCAAACACAACAGAATTTGTAGATAAGGTTTGTGCGATGGAAGGAGCAGAGGCAGGTTATGCTTTTGCAACTGGAATGGCAGCGATTTATTCGACTTTTGCCGCTTTGTTAGATTCTGGTGATCATATTGTTTCTGCAGGAAGTGTTTTTGGGTCGACCCATGCTTTGTTTATGACTTATTTTCCGAAATGGAAGATTGAAACTACCTATTTTGATATTAATAAACCGGAAACAATAGAAAGTTGTATTCAACCAAATACTAAAATCTTGTACGCTGAGACACCTACAAATCCGGGTGTTGATGTTATTGATTTGGAATTTTTGGGTCAGATAGCTAAGAAGCACAATTTGATTTTAATTATTGATAACTGTTTTGCAACACCATATATTCAACAGCCTATTAAATATGGTGCACATATTGTCGTTCACTCGGCAACAAAATTGATGGATGGTCAAGGTCGCGTTTTGGGAGGAGTTGCGGTTGGAGATGCTGAGTTAATTCGTAAAATATACTTGTTTTCAAGAAATACAGGACCGGCAATGTCACCATTTAATGCTTGGGTATTGTCTAAAAGTTTAGAGACTCTTGCTGTTCGTGTCGACAGGCATTGCGAAAATGCGCTGAAAGTGGCTGAGTTTTTAGAAAGTCATCCGAATGTGAATAGTATAAAATATCCTTTTTTAAAATCACATCCAAAATATGAAGTTGCCAAAAAACAAATGCTTTTAGGCGGTAATATTATTGCAATTGAAATTAAAGGAGGTCTCGAAGCAGGAAGAACATTTTTGAACAAGATTAAATTATGTTCGCTTTCGGCAAATATTGGTGACGTTAAAACTATTGTAACGCACCCGGCATCAACAACTCACAGTAAATTGTCTGTTGAAGAAAAATTAGCAGTTGGAATAACAGAAGGTTTGGTACGTGTTTCTGTAGGTCTGGAAACCGTACAAGATATTATTGCTGATTTAGATCAGGCTCTTTCTTAAGATTATCAACTTTAAAATAATAATAACGATTTTTAGCTGTAAATTTATTATGGTTAAAAATCGTTTGTTTTTTTAACAATTGAGAATTAAATGTATATTTGTTTTGACCAAATTAATTGTTCAAATTAAACCAACTTAAATATGAGTGATTCCGATTATATTCTTGATGAAGCATTATTGGCTTCTACCGGAAAACGTTTTTTAAATTACCTTATTGACATTGTTTTTGTCTTCATCGGAATTATAATATTTGGATTTGTAGCAGGAGTTTTAATAGCCTTAGGAATGCAGGGTGTCGGTGATTGGTTAAGTGGTTTAGGAGATTTAGGGTGGAATTTAATTGGGCTGTCAATATTGATTATTTATTACACTTTAACTGAGGGAATCTTTGGAAGATCGATTGGAAAGTTTATCACAGGTACTACTGTTGTTGATGAAAATGGAGTAAAAATAAATTTTGGAACTGCTTTTAAAAGAAGTTTATGCCGTTTAATCCCTTTTGATAATTTTTCGTTTTTAGGTTCAGGAAGAGGATGGCATGATTCAATAGCAGACACGTATGTAGTCGAGAAAAAAGCGCTGGAAGAAAGTTTAAGATTATTTCATGATTTTAAATTAATTGGAGTTCAGGAAACGGAAATATAAAAGATTCTTAGGCATATTCTTTTTGTAAAACTTCAATCAAAAAGCATATTTTTGTTGCTGATAAAAACTTGTAGGTATTGATATGAATTTCATCATACTCTTCGTAAAATTTTATAATGCTTTCAAAGAAAACAAAATACGGAATTAAAGCTTTAACCTATTTGGCCAGAAGAGAAAATAATGAACCTGTACAAATTGCGGAAATAGCTAAGAGCGAGCATATCTCTATTAAGTTTTTAGAGAGTATTTTGTTGTTACTTAGAAATTCTGGTTTTCTTGGCGCAAAAAAAGGAAAAGGCGGGGGGTATTATCTTATAAAAGATCCAAAAGACATCAGTATGGCTAAAGTATACCGCATACTTGAAGGACCAATTGCACTATTGCCATGTGCAAGTCACAATTTTTATGAAAAATGTGATGATTGTGACGATGAAACTAATTGTGCCGCACGTCGCCTAATGACTGAGGTTAGGGACAATACACTCAAAATCTTAGAAAGTAACTCTCTGGCAGACATTGCTTTTTAATCTGTAAAATTTTCTCAAAAATAATTTCGAATTTAAAAAAAAGTGTTACTTTTGCAAAGTAATCTACTAAGCCGATAGGGTAATGGATTAAAAAAGAAAGAATCATTTGTAAATATGGAAAAAGGATTGAAAGTAAATAGTGTAGATGTAAAATCGAATGTTTCTTTTAAAGAACGATTATGGGTTGTAATACCGGTTGTTTTATTAGCGGGTTTGATTGCTACCTTAATATATAACCATCATGCCGATTTTTCCTGGGATGGTTTTATTGCAGGATTTAATAGTGAGTTTTTGATTTTTTTCTTCATAGGAGTATTTGCACAATTGGTTGATGGTACATTAGGAATGGGTTATGGAGCGACTTCAACTTCATTTTTACTGGCTTACGGAGTTCCTCCGGTAATTAGCAGCACTGGTGTTCACGTTGCTGAAATGTTTACTACTGGTGCATCTGCAATTTCGCATCACAAGTTTGGGAATATAAATAAAAAATTAGTTAGAAATTTATTGATTCCCGGAGTATTAGGCTCCATTACAGGTGCTTATTTATTGTCAGATGTTATTGATGGAGATTTTATAAAGCCTTTTATTGCGGTTTATATGATTGTTTTGGCCTTAATTATCATCAAAAAAGCATTAAGAAAAAATGTTATTAAAAAGAAAACCAAAAAATTAGGAATTTTAGCAGCATTTGGTGGATTTATGGATGCTGTTGGAGGGGGGGGCTGGGGACCAATCGTCACCTCTACTTTGTTAGGCAGAGGAAGAAACCCACGATATACCATTGGTTCTGTAAATGCAGCAGAATTTGCCGTTTCATTTGCTAGTGGAATTACATTCATGCTTTTTGGCGGAATTGAAGGCTGGCAGATTATTATTGGATTGATTTTAGGAGGGGTAATGGCAGCACCATTAGCAGCGTTTCTGGTTAACAAAATTAAAAGAAAACCAATGATGATTGCTGTAGGTATTTTAATTATTCTGTTAAGTTTGAAAACATTATCTAAATTATTGTAATATTTAGAAGATAGAGAATATGAGCGTAAAAGATATAAATATATTATTAGATATAACAAAAGATTTTTCTCTTGAGGAAACGTTGACTTTTTTAGCAAATCAATATCCGGGAAAAGTAATTTTTTCGACTTCTTTTGGTCAGGAAGATCAGGTAATTACTGATTTTATTGCAAAAAGTAATACGGATATTACCATTTTTACCTTAGATACCGGAAGACTGTTTCAGGAAACATATGATGTCTTTCACAAAACATTAAAAAAATATAAAAAACATATTGAGGTTTATTTTCCTGAAGCTACGGCAGTAGAAAATTTATTGAAACTAAAGGGACCAAATAGCTTTTATGATTCTGTTGAAAACAGAAAAGAATGCTGTTTTATCCGTAAAGTAGTTCCGTTAAGAAAAGCTTTGGCAGGAAACAAAGTCTGGATTACTGGTTTAAGAGCAGAGCAGTCAGAGAACAGAAATGATTTACAATTGTTTGAATATGATGGCGGTTTTGACATTATCAAATTCAATCCGTTATTAAAATGGTCATTACAGGAAGTTGAGGATTATTTACAGGAAAATAATGTCCCACAAAATGTATTGCATAAAAAAGGTTTTGTAAGTATTGGCTGTGCGCCCTGTACAAGAGCAATTTTTCCTGGAGAAGATATAAGAGCCGGAAGATGGTGGTGGGAATCCAGTCATAAAGAATGTGGTTTGCACAGTGCGAAGAAAGAGTAGAGAAAAAGAAGAAAGACAATAGAATAAAAGAATATAGATTTAAAGTTTCGTAGGAATAATTTATATTGTAGCGTCGGGTTTTAACCCGATGGATATTTAGAATGAAACAACGGATTAAATCCATTGCATAAAAAGAATTAAGAATAAAGAAATACGAGCAGAGAGCTTTAGATCAGCGGAAAAACCTGAGACCTGAAACTTGAAACTTTTTTAAAACGAAAAACAAAATGAGTTCAGTATTAAAAACAAATGCTTTAGAAAGTGAAGCGATATACATCTTTAGAGAAGTTGTTTCTCAGTTTGACAAACCAGTTTTGCTTTTTTCAGGAGGAAAAGATTCCATAACATTAGTACGTTTGGCGCAGAAAGCGTTTTTTCCCGCAAAGATTCCGTTTCCTCTTTTGCATGTTGATACAGGACATAATTTTCCTGAAACAATTGCTTTCAGAGATAAATTAGTTGAAGAATTAGGATTGGAGTTAATCGTTCGGAATGTTCAGGATGCTATTGATTCGGGTAAAGTTGTTGAAGAATCTGGAAAATATTCCAGCAGAAACAGTTTGCAGACTACTACACTTTTAGATGCTATCGAAGAATTTAAATTTGATGCCTGTATTGGCGGGGCGCGTCGTGACGAGGAAAAAGCAAGAGCTAAGGAACGTATTTTTTCAGTTCGTGACGATTTTGGTCAATGGGATGAAAAAAACCAACGCCCTGAGTTGTTTGATATTTTGAACGGGAAAATTGAAAATGGTCAAAACGTTCGTGTTTTTCCAATTTCAAACTGGACAGAATTGGATGTTTGGAGTTATATCGAAAAAGAACATATCGAAATTCCATCCATTTATTTTTCACATAAAAGAAAAGTTTTCCTTAGAGATGGTATGATCTGGTCACATTCTCCTTTTGTTTATCAGGAAGAAGATGAGCAAATCGAAGAAAGAATTGTTCGTTTCAGAACCGTTGGTGATATGAGCTGTACAGCAGCAGTTGACTCTTATGCAGCAACAATTGCTGAAGTAGTTGGTGAAATCAGAGAATCTACAATTTCAGAAAGAGGAGCCAGAATCGATGACAAACGTTCTGAAGCAGCAATGGAGAAAAGAAAACAACAAGGATACTTTTAAAATAATTATGAATTATAAATTTTAAATTATGAATTGTTTTTGAGAACATTTAAAATTTGAAATTCAACATTTAAAATAAAAAATAAAAACTGATGGAAGTTTTAAAAATAGCAACAGCAGGAAGTGTAGATGACGGAAAAAGTACTTTGATAGGAAGATTATTGTACGATACAAAATCATTGACTACTGATAAAATAGAAGCAATCGAAAAAAGCAGTAAGCAAAAAGGATACGATTATCTTGATTTCTCTTTGGCAACTGACGGATTAGTGGCGGAAAGAGAACAGGGAATTACGATTGATGTGGCTCATATTTATTTTTCCACCGCAAAGAAAAGTTACATTATCGCTGATACTCCGGGTCACGTAGAATATACAAGAAACATGGTTACGGGAGCTTCGACTTCACAGGTTTCTATCATTTTAATTGATGCAAGAAAAGGGGTTATCGAGCAAACGTACCGTCACTTTTTTATCAATAATTTGTTGAGAGTAAAAGAAGTTATTGTAGCAATCAATAAAATGGATTTAGTAGATTATTCTGAAGAAGTTTTCAATAAAATCAAAGCCGATTTTCAGGCATTGAATGCTAAAAGCACTTTCAAGGAGCAAAATGTAAGTTATATTCCGTTGAGCGCTTTGACTGGAGATAATGTAGTGGAAAAATTAGGTAAAATGCCTTGGTACGAAGGTCAAACGATTTTGGAACATTTAGAAGATTTGCATTCATCGGATGTTTTTGAAGCTGGTAAAGCACGTTTCCCGGTTCAGACTGTTATTCGTCCAAAAACGGAAGAATATCATGATTTTAGAGGGTATGCCGGAAAATTATACGGAAACTCAATAAAGGTAGGAGATGCTGTAACTGTTTTGCCTTCTTTAACTGAATCAAAAGTGACAAATATTCACTTTTTCGATAAAGAATTTTCAGAAGCCAGTGCAGGTTCATCGATCACAATCGAATTAGAAAATGATATCAATGTTACTAGGGGTGATATGATTGTAAAATCAGATGAGCTTCCAAAAATTGAAAAAGATATTGTGACTACTGTATGTTGGATGGACAGCAAAAAATTAGTTGCAGGAGCTAAATATTTTGTACAGCATAACACAAATAGAGTTTTAGCTAAAATAGAGAGCGTTACCAATACAATTGCAACTGATTATTCAGGAACTACTCCGGCCTCACAATTAGCAATTAATGAAATTGGAGAAGTAAGTATTAAATTAAGCAAAGCTTTGTATTTTGATTCCTACAATGAAAATAAATCAAACGGAGCTTTTATTTTAATTGATGCCGTAACCAATACAACAGCAGGAGTAGGATTTATTAAATAGTTGATAGTTTATGGTTTTTGGTTGATAGTTATTTTGCTAACAACCTGCCGTAAATAAAAAAAAATAGATGATGGTTGATGGTTTTTAGTTTGGCAGTTATTGCCAACAACCAACAACCAACAACCAAAAACTAAAAATAAAATGGAAAGTTTTAGAACAGAAATAGAAAACCCGATAGTTCAGAAAGAGATTATCGATTTAGAAAAAAAGATACACGCATTTCGCGGAGGAACTATTGATGATGAGCGTTTTCGTAGCCTTCGTTTAGCACGAGGAATTTACGGACAGCGTCAGGAAGGCGTTCAGATGATTCGTATCAAATTGCCTTACGGTAAAGTGACCAGCGAACAATTAGTACGTATTACCAAAGTTTCTGATGAATATTCTACAGGACGTTTACACATTACAACACGTCAGGATATCCAGATTCACTACGTAAGTTTGGATAGAACCCCTGAACTTTGGGCAAATCTGGCTAAAGATGATATTACATTGCGTGAGGCTTGTGGGAATACAGTTAGAAATATTACAGGAAGCGAATTGGCAGGTGTAGATATAAACGAACCATTTGATGTTTCACCTTACGCACACGGTCTTTTTCAATATTTGTTGAGAAATCCTATTTGCCAGGAAATGGGACGTAAGTTTAAAATTTCGTTCTCTTCTTCTGATGAAGATACAGCTTTGAGTTATTTACACGATTTAGGTTTTATTCCTAAAGTTGTAAATGGTGAAAAAGGATTTAAAATTGTTTTTGGTGGAGGTTTAGGTTCACAGCCTGCTCATGCCGAATTGCTTTCAGATTTTGTTCCCGTAAATGAGATCGTTCCAACGGCAGAAGGTATCATCCGTATTTTTGACCGATATGGTGAGCGTGCCAAAAGAATGAAAGCGCGTATGAAATTCTTAATCAAAGAAATGGGTAGAGATACTTTCCTTGATTTGGTTGAAAAAGAGAAAAAAGCAATCGCTTTTGAAACCTACGAAATTGACACAACGGCTTTTGACGGTCCAATTCCGGAACCTTTATTAGAAGTTCCTCAGGTTACAATTGAAGATACTGCAGCTTATGAAGCGTGGAAAAAATCGAATGTAATTGCCCAAAAACAATCAGGGTATTACGCTATCGGAATCAAAGTTTTATTAGGAGATTTTTATACGGATAAAGCCAGATTATTAGCCGATTTGATTAAAAATTATGGAGCAAATGAACTGCGTTTTTCATTGCGTCAAAATATTGTCATCCGTCACGTAAAAGAAGAGAATCTTCCTTTCTTTTATCAGGAATTGGCCAAGTTGGATTTTGTTCATTTAGGATATAATTCTACGTTAGATATTACCGCTTGTCCGGGAACAGATACTTGTAACTTAGGAATTGCAAGCAGTACCGGAATCGCAGATGAATTAGAAAAGGTGATTAAAGCAGAATATCCTCAATATTTAAGCAATCATGAAATTGAAATCAAAATCAGTGGTTGTATGAATGCTTGTGGACAACATAACATGTCGGCCATTGGTTTTCAGGGAATGTCAATCAATTCAGGAAAATTAGTAGCTCCGGCATTGCAGGTTTTATTGGGCGGAGGAAGATTAGGAAACGGAGAAGGACGTTTTGCTGATAAAGTAATCAAAATTCCAAGCCGAAGAGGGCCAGACGCTTTACGTACGATTTTAAATGATTACGATGCGAATGGAAACGGACAGAAATTCCTTAATTATTATGATGCTAAAGGAGAGAAATATTTCTACGAAATCCTGAAACCTTTCGCAGATGTAACGAATCTAACCGAAGCCGATTTTATTGATTGGGGTAACGCTGATAACTACGTAAAAGCAGTTGGAGTTGGAGAATGTGCCGGTGTTGTAATTGATTTAGTAGCTACTTTATTATTAGAAGCCAAAGACAAATTGACTTTTGCAGAGGAATCATTTGGAGAAGGAAAATGGTCAGATGCTATTTATCATGCTTATGCAGGATTTGTAAACGGTGCTAAAGCTTTATTGCTTTCTGAAAACGAAAAAACAAACAATCACGCTGGAATTATTGATTTGTTTGATACTGTTTTCATTGCAACATCAAAAATAGGATTGCCAACAACATTCAGAGAATTGGTATATCAAATCAATACAAATGAGCCAACTGAAGCATTTGCAAAACAATACATTCAGGAAGGAATTGCATTTTTTGCTATTATAGAAAAATACAGAGCACAGGAATTAGCTAATGCATAATATCAAACCAAAAGTAACTTTAGTCGGTGCAGGTCCCGGCGATCCGGAATTGCTTACGCTGAAAGGTGTAAAAGCACTGGCTGAAGCGAATGTGGTTTTGTATGATGCCCTGGCGAATGATGAAATATTAGCTCATGCTCCAAAGGATTCCATCAAAATTTTTGTTGGAAAACAAATTGGAAATCATGCTTACACGCAGGATCAGATTAATCAATTGATTGTTGATAATGCATTAACCTACGGAAACGTAGTACGTTTAAAAGGAGGAGACCCTTTTATTTTCGGGCGAGGAAGCGAAGAAATAGAATTTGCAGAAAGTTTTGGAATCGAAACAGCTGTAATTCCTGGAATTTCTTCGGTAGTTGCAGTTTCGGCGAGTCAGGGAATATCCATTACAAAAAGAGGTGTTTCTGAAAGCTTTTGGGCAATCACAGGAACAACTTCCGACAGAAGATTATCTTCGGATGTTGCTTTGGCAGCACAATCCTCAGCAACAGTCGTTATTTTGATGGGAATGCACAAATTGTCTCAGATTATTGAATTGTTTCAAAAAGAAGACAAAGGCGATTTGCCTGTTGCGATTATTCAAAACGGAACAACATCCGAAGAGAAAGTTGGAGTTGGAACAGTAGATTCGATTTTAGAGATTGTAAAAGAGAAAAAATTGAGTTCACCAGCAATTATTATACTCGGAGAAGTAGTTCGCGAAAGCAATAAATTAAAAGGGTTTTACGAAGAGTTTCTGTCAAAAGAAGTTACAAGATAAAGTTCCGGCGGAACGGTTCATATTGTAGCGTCGGGTTTCAACCCGATGGACGCAAAGATAGGTTTCAATCGATGAACGTATAGCATAAAATTAGATTTTTAATCTGATCGAAATAAAATCATCTAATTTTGGCTGGATTAAAACAAATTAAAATGGAACAAAACGAATTATATCCAATATTTTTAAAACTGCACAATCTGAATGTTCTGATTGTGGGCGGAGGAAATGTGGGATTAGAAAAGCTTTCTTTTTTACTGAAATCCAGTCCAAATGCCAATGTTGAGGTTGTTGCTCCTAATTTTTTACCTGAATTGGTAGGATTAGCCAATAATCATCCTTCTGTAAAATTGATTTATAAAAAATTCAATCGTTGGATGCTCCGCAAACGCCACATGGTTATTGCTTGTACTGATGATTTAGCGGTGAATAAAAGGGTTTACGATTTATCACGAAAGCGTTATTTGATTTGCAACATTGCCGATACACCGCCATTATGCGACTATTATTTAGGCGGAATCGTAACCAAAGGAAATGTAAAAATCGCCATTTCGACCAACGGAAAATCTCCAACAACGGCTAAAAGGCTGAGGGAATTTTTTGAAGAGATAATTCCTGAGGATATTAACCAAATGGTTGAAAACCTTAATGAATACAGGAAAACCTTAAAAGGTGATTTTGAAGACAAGGTGAAAAGAATGAACGAAATTACCGCTTCCTTAAAAAATAGAGAATAACAAAAAGTCCCGGAGGGACAAATTATATTGAAGCGTCGGGTTTTAACCCGATGGAAAATTCCACGAAAGAAATGAATGATAAAAATCATTTTAAAAAGAATAAATTATTCGTTTCTTTGTATTATTAAGAATGATTATAAACAACAACATAATGATTAAAACAGATATACTTATAATTGGAGCAGGACCAACAGGTTTATTCGCCGTTTTCGAGGCAGGATTATTAAAATTAAAATGCCATATTTTAGATGCTTTACCACAAGCTGGAGGGCAACTTTCAGAATTGTATCCTAAAAAGCCGATTTATGACATTCCTGGTTTTCCGGAAGTTTTGGCAGGAGATTTAATTGATAACCTACAGGAACAAATTAAACAATTTGAGCCTGGTTATACATTAGGCGAACGTGCTGAAACCATCGAAAAAAAAGAAGACGGAAGTTTTATCGTAACCTCAAATAAAGGAAAAAAATTCCACGCACCGGTTATTGCAATTGCAGGAGGTTTGGGAAGTTTTGAACCACGTAAGCCTCTTATTGAAGATATCGGTTTTTATGAAGATAAAGGTGTAAAATACTTTATCAAAAACCCGGAGAAATTCAGGGATAAAAGAGTCGTTATTGCAGGAGGAGGAGATTCAGCTTTAGACTGGAGTATTTTCCTTGCCAATGTTGCTTCAGAAGTAACTTTGATTCACCGCAGAAACGAATTCAGAGGAGCATTGGATTCTGTAGAAAAAGTACAGGAATTAAAAACAGCCGGGAAAATCAGATTAATCACACCAGCTGAGGTTGTTGGTTTAAATGGTGCTGAACACATCGAGTCAATTGACATTGAGGAAAATGGCGCACACAGAACTATTGAAACCGATTTCTTTGTTCCGCTTTTTGGATTAACTCCAAAATTAGGACCAATTGCAGACTGGGGATTAGAAATAGAGAAAAATGCCATTAAAGTAAACAATGCATTAGATTATCAAACCAACATTCCGGGAATCTTCGCAATAGGAGACGTAAACACGTATCCGGGAAAATTAAAACTGATTCTTTGCGGTTTCCATGAAGCGACTTTAATGTGTCAGGCAGCGTATCAAATCATCAATCCTGGTAAAAAATACGTATTGAAATATACGACCGTTTCCGGAGTAGACGGTTTTGACGGAACTCGTAAAGAAGCTCCAAAAGCAGTTGTTAAGGCAATTATATAAATTGAAAGGCTAAGTCGCTAAGTGACTAAGATTAGAATAGTAAAGCTTAAACTTGCAATATAGTTTGAGCTTTTTTTATAAAAAAATTATCTTTTTTTTAGTTAAATAATTCAGATAAAATGCTAACTTTAAGAGTAAGAAAAAAATATCGCCATGAATAAATACACTGAAGAATTATTAAAAGAAGATAAGGAAGAAATTGTAGACGCAACTCCAACTGAGCAGGCAGATAATAATGAATTTATAGACCATACAGAAGTTTTGGATATATTTCTAAAATGGGATAGGTGCTTTTAAAATAAATACTTTTTAAAATTTAGAGTATCAGTCTGTTTTTTTACAATTTACATCTAACATTTTACCTCGAAACTAATTAAAAAATATAGCGCTAATACTTGCAAGTATTAGCGCTATGTCTTTACTTTGCAGTGTTCCTATTTTTATTGTCAGTTATCACGAAAGGCGGAGGGAAAGACCCAATGAAACCTTAGCAACCCTTTACCATAAAGAAGGTGCTACATTCTACTTAATACTACGGTATTTAAGATAGATAACACAAAATACATCACGTATTTCTCAAAACTTTCCTGATAAATTTACAATACAATTTTACTGAATCAATTTCAGTATCATGAGCGAATCATTGACGCATTTTTGCAGTCATGGGTTCCCGCTTTCGCCTTTATCTCTCCGTTTCACTGCGAGGATACCGGCTCAATCGGGGCTAGATAGCCGGCAATAGTGAACTTTTGGAATCATTAATGGGCTAAACAATTTTGTGTAGTGGCCAGAAAAGGAAAAACATGTCGATAACAATTCAGGAAGCAATCAAAAAAAATATCCTAATCCTTGACGGAGCAATGGGAACCATGCTGCAGCGCTATAATTTCTCCGAAGAAGATTTTCGTGGCGAGCGTTTCAAAGATTTCCCGCATCCGTTAAAAGGAAATAACGATTTACTATCCATAACACACCCTCAGGCAATCCGTGATGTTCACGCCGCTTATTTTGAAGCTGGAGCAGACATTGTAGAAACAAATACTTTTTCAGGAACGACAATAGGTATGGCCGACTATTTCCTGGAAGATCTGGTTTACGAATTAAACTACGAATCGGCTAAAATTGCCCGTGAAGTAGCCGATGAATTTACCGCTAAAAATCCGAACAAACCCCGTTTTGTAGCCGGTTCAATCGGACCCACAAACAGAACGGCAAGTATGTCGCCAGATGTAAACGACCCAGGTTACAGAGCGGTAACTTTTGATGATTTGCGTATTGCTTACAAACAACAAGTTGAAGCCTTAATGGATGGTGGCTGCGATTTACTTTTAGTAGAAACTATTTTCGATACGTTGAACGCCAAAGCAGCACTTTTTGCCATCGAAGAATTAAAAGAGGAACGCAATCTCGATATTCCAATCATGGTTTCAGGAACGATTACCGATGCTTCAGGAAGAACACTTTCGGGACAAACTGTTGAGGCGTTTCTGGTTTCAGTATCACATATTCCGTTATTAAGCGTAGGTTTCAATTGCGCTCTTGGAGCCGATTTGTTGAAACCGTATTTAAAAACATTATCCCAGCATACACAGTTCAACGTTTCAGCACATCCAAATGCAGGTTTGCCAAACGCTTTCGGACAATATGATGAAACACCGGAACAAACTCAGGCTTTAATCAAAGAATATTTAGAGGATAATTTAATCAATATAATAGGAGGATGTTGCGGAACAACTCCGGATCATATCAGATTGATTGCTGAGGTGGCGAAGGATTATAAGCCACGTGTTGCGCCGGTTATTGCGTAATGATTTCCTGTAAGATTCCCAAAACCTTGTAGGTATTTCAAAAGTAAAGTAGTTAAAATTAATTTTAATGTATAAGCATTTACAAGTTATATATTAATAAAATCAAATTATGAAAAAATATATAGTACTTTTTTTATTGTTTTTAAGTGTTTTATGTTTTGGACAAAATAGAGAAAAAGTTATTTTACCTATTATATCAAAAGAAAATAAAGGAGTATTATTAAAAGCTAAAGGATGGTTGAAAAACCAATATGGAGAATGGGTAAGTAGAGATAATAAAATACCAAATGACCTAGGTATTGAATATAAAGCTGTAGATAATTTTGAATATTATTCATTAGGACAGGATAATTTTGTGTCCTATCAAGTAAAAGATATTCAAATAGAAGATGTTACATACGTTTTATTAATTAAAAAAGAGAAGTGGGGATATTATTTGTATCCAACAATAAATGAAGGATGGAAAACTAGTGGTACATGCAAATACTACATTTTTGATAAAAGTGAGTTAATAAAATTTCAAAATGTTTTACCTGAAACAATGACAACAATTAACTTGAAATTAATTTACTCAGGTAACATACAACCGGTTAATTTTTTGAATTTAAATGATTTGTATTTGTCTAAAGAAATTAATCGCGAAATTATTAAACAAAAGGCAAAACAGTATGAAGAAGAGCCGGATTATCTTTCTGTTGATATTACCCTTTTTGAAAATAAAAAAATAGTACAGTTTTATTTTTGGAAGAATTATGAACAGCATGAAAATCGCTACTATGAAGTTGATTTATTGACGTTTAATAAATTTATAAAAATCAGGTAATTAGAAGTTTTAGTATAAAAAAACTTCTAATGAAAACTAAATTTGCGTGAGGGATAGAAGTGAAAAGCCCACAGACCGATGCAGTGATAACGAAATTGGTCGAGGACTTGCAACGGATAGCCCGACCCTTGGGACACGCCCAAAATAGATTGTAGAATATATAGGATTAAAATATTAGAATGAGATTGCTTCGTTCCTTGCAAAGACAAGCAAAACGTTGAATAACAGTTCCAGAGGAACGAAACATATTGTAGCAACGGAATTTATTCCGTTGAAAATTAAAAAAGAAATGGCAGAAAAAAGAAGAGACCTTATATTAGCAGGATTAGAACCGTTGGTTATTACGCCCGAAAGTGTTTTTGTAAACATTGGGGAGCGTACGAATGTAACGGGTTCCAGAAAATTCCTTCGCTTAATTAAGGAAGAGAAATATGACGAGGCGCTTGATATTGCAAGACAACAAGTAGAAGGCGGAGCACAAATCATCGATATTAATATGGATGAAGGAATGCTTGATGGCGTTCAGGCAATGACAAAATTCCTGAATTTAATTGCATCAGAACCGGATATTTCGAGAGTGCCGATTATGATCGACAGTTCGAAATGGGAAATCATCGAAGCGGGTCTTAAAGTAGTACAGGGAAAAAGCGTTGTCAACTCGATTTCGTTAAAAGAAGGTGAAGAAGCTTTTATTCACCACGCCAAATTAATCAAACGTTACGGTGCTGCGGCCATTATCATGGCTTTTGACGAAGTGGGTCAGGCCGATAATTTTGATAGAAGAGTTGAAATATGTCAGCGTTCGTATGATATTTTGGTTGATAAAGTTGGTTTTCCTCCACAGGATATTATTTTCGATTTGAATATTTTCCCGGTTGCAACCGGAATGGATGAGCACCGCTTAAATGCGCTCGACTTTTTTAGAGGTACAAAATGGGTTCGTGAAAACCTGCCTCACGCGCACATCAGCGGTGGAGTAAGTAACGTTTCGTTTTCTTTTAGAGGAAACGATCACGTTCGTGAAGCGATGCACTCGGTGTTTTTATACCATGCGATTCAGAACGGAATGACAATGGGAATCGTGAATCCGGAGATGCTTTCGATTTACGACGATATTCCGAAAGACTTATTGGAACATGTTGAAGACGTAATTTTAAACAGGCGTGACGATGCAACAGAACGACTTTTAGATTTTGCCGAGAACGTAAAAGGAGAAGTAAAAAGCGACGAAAAAGCGATTCAGGAATGGCGTTTAGGAACCGTTCAGGAACGTATCACACATTCATTAGTAAAAGGAGTTGATGCTTTTATTGAAGAAGATGTTGAAGAAGCCCGTTTGGCAGCCGTAAAACCTATCGAAGTTATCGAAATCAATTTGATGACAGGGATGAACGTTGTTGGAGATTTATTTGGAAGCGGGAAAATGTTCCTGCCACAGGTTGTAAAATCAGCACGTGTAATGAAAAAAGCCGTGGCGTATTTATTGCCTTTTATTGATGCGCAAAAACGCCCCCCAGCCCCCGAAGGGGGAGTTAAGACCTCACAACATTGGGAAACTGCAAATCCGTTGAATTATGGTTTATTGAAGCAGTTTTCTTTGGATATGAGAAATAAACCTACCGAAACTGAAAAGATTTTATGGGAGCAACTAAGTGGAAAGCAATTAGAAGGTTATAAATTCAGGAGACAACATATTATAGGTGATTATATTGCTGATTTTGTGTGTTTAAAAGAACGTATCATAATTGAAGTTGATGGCTTAATTCATCAACTGCCTGAAAATGTAGTAAGCGATTTAGAAAGAACTAAATGGTTGAACGAACAAGGATTTCAGGTATTAAGATTTACAAACACAGAAGTTTTAACTGGACTAGAAAAAGTTTTAGCTACTATTAAAGATGCATTGGAAGCTCCCCCTTCGGGTGCGGGGGGGGCCGGTAAGATACTTATAGCAACCGTAAAGGGTGACGTACACGATATTGGTAAAAATATTGTTTCGGTAGTTTTGGCCTGTAACAATTACGAAATTGTAGATCTTGGTGTTATGGTTCCTCCGGAAAAAATTATTGCGGCTGCAATTGAACACAACGTAGACATCATCGGATTAAGCGGACTGATTACCCCTTCGCTTGATGAAATGGTTTATCTGGCTAAAGAATTAGACAAACAAAACATTAAGATTCCGATTATGATTGGAGGTGCCACGACTTCACGCGCACATACCGCAGTGAAGATTGCACCGCAATACAGAGAAACTGTAATTCATGTTAACGATGCTTCAAGAGCCGTTACCGTGGCAGGAAATCTGTTAGATCATAACCGCAAAATATATGCAAGCGATATTCGTGCAGAATACGATGCTTTTAGGGAAACGTTTTTAAATCGTTCACGCGATAAAAACTTCCTGACGATTGAGCAGGCCCGTAAAAATAAACTACAATTGGACTGGGAAAATTTCATACCGGTGAAACCCAATATAATTGGAGAACAGGTGGTCGAAGTAGATTTGGATGTTTTGGTTCCGTATATCGACTGGACACCATTTTTCAGAACCTGGGAATTGTTCGGGAAATATCCGGCAATTTTAACGGATGAGGTTGTGGGTGAACAGGCAACTTCAGTTTTTGCAGATGCTCAGGAAATGCTAAAAGTAATTTTAGCAGAAAAAAAATTACAAGCCAAAGGAATTTACGGTATTTTCCCTGCCAATCAAATCAACGATGATGATATTGAATTGACAGATGAAAACGGAAAACCATTACAGACATTTTTGACTTTGCGCCAGCAGTCACAAAAAACAAAGGGTGCACCCAACATCGCATTAGCTGATTTTATTGCACCAAAAGAAAGCGGAAAAGTAGATTATATGGGCGCATTTTGTGTAACCACAGGTTTCGGGGTTGACGAATGGGCGGCTGAATTCGAGAAAGATTTAGACGATTATAATTCGATTATGGTTAAAGCATTGGCAGACCGTTTTGCTGAGGCTTTCGCCGAATACCTTCACGAAAAAGTGCGTAAGGAAATCTGGGGGTATTCATCAGATGAAAACTTAAGTGCGGAAGCCATGATTGCCGAAGATTACAAAGGAATTCGACCAGCACCTGGATATCCCGCCTGTCCGGATCATTTAGAAAAACCAACAATATGGAAATTGCTAAATGTAGAAAAAGAAATCGGAGTAACCTTAACGGAAAGTATGGCGATGTGGCCTGCTTCATCTGTTTCAGGATATTATTTCGGAAATCCTGAAAGTAAATATTTCGGACTTGGAAAAATAAAAGAAGACCAGGTGGTAGATTACGCAAAACGAAGAAATGTACCAACCGATTACGCCATGAAATGGCTGAATCCTAATATAGCAGATTAGCCCCCTGACCCCCGAAGGGGGAATTAGAAAACTCAATAAAAACAACACAAACCTGATGTCCCCCTTTCAGGAATTCCCCCTTCGGGGGTTAGGGGCCTATTATGAAAGTAACAGAACATATAGAAAACGCCAAGGGAAAAACATTATTCTCTTTTGAAATTATTCCGCCTCAAAAAGGGAAAAGCATTCAGGAATTATATGATAATATTGATCCGTTGATGGCATTCAATCCTCCATTTATTGATGTAACCACTTCACGTGAAGAGTATATTTATATCGATAAAGGCAATGGACTTTTAGACAAAAAACTGACGCGTATGCGTCCGGGAACACTTGGAATCTGCGCTTCTATAAAACACAAATACAATGTTGACACTGTGCCACACCTGCTTTGCGGAGGATTTACGCAGGAAGAAACTGAGTATATGCTGGTAGATTGTCATTATTTGGGAATCAATAACGTAATGGCTCTGCGCGGAGATGCTATGAAACATGAACAGTCTTTTGTTCCTAAAGTTGGAGGGAATAATTTTGCTGTCGATTTAGTTCGCCAAATTAATGAGTTAAATTGCGGAAAATACCTTCATGAAGTAATGGATGTCGACAACAAAGCCGATTTTTGTATTGGTGTTGCCGGTTATCCTGAAAAGCATTTGGAATCACCTTCATTACAGTCTGATTTGAGAAGATTAAAAGAAAAGGTCGATGCCGGTGCAGATTATGTGGTTACACAAATGTTTTTTGATAACTCTAAATATTTTGCCTTTGTAGAGAAAGCAAGGGAAATGGGTATTATGGTGCCAATTATCCCTGGAATTAAGCCAATTGCAGTTCAAAAACACATGCAGATTCTGCCTCAGATTTTCCGTATCGATTTACCGGAAGATCTGATTCACGCTGTTGATAAATGCAAAAACAATGCAGAAATCAAACAGGTAGGAATCGAGTGGGCGATTCAACAATCATTGGAGCTCAAAGCTGCCGGAGTTCCTTTTCTGCATTATTATTCAATGGGTAAATCTGAAAATATTCGTCAAATCGCGAGTCAGGTTTTTTAAATAATTTAGTACAATTCAAGTTTCATTTGTTTTAAAGCTTAATTTAGCTTAAAAGTCCTAATAATAAAACAATTAGGAGCTATTTCCAGCTGTCCGCTGTATCTTTTTTGTCGAGAGCTCTTTGTTTTTGAATAAATAATTGAGGACAAAAAAGGATGCCGCTTCCATCTGGGCTAGGGCATTAGTAATTCAAATTTCTATTTAGTTAAATTATTACGATTATGAAAAAAGAGGAATTGATCGAAATAGCTTCACAACTCAAACTTCCCAAAGGAGAAAAAGGAATAGAAATGGGTAATATGATGCATGAAACAAACATCAATATGACTCGAAATGCTGTTCAAAATCTGAATATTTCTAACGAAAATACGATACTTGAACTGGGTCATGGAAATGCAGCGCATGTAGAATATATTTTAAAAAAAGCCGATGATTTAAATTATTACGGTCTTGAAATGTCTGAATTGATGTTTCGGGAAGCACAACAAATCAATAAAAAAAATACAGTAAAAAAACATGCCGATTTTTTACTGTATGACGGAAATGAAATTCCGTTTCAAGACAATTTTTTCGATAAAATTTTTACGGTAAACACGATATATTTCTGGCAAAATCCGGAAAAAATGATTTCGGAAATTTACCGGGTTTTAAAAACAAAAGGAATTTTCTGTTTGACATTTGCTCAGGAAAGCTTTATGAAACAGCTCCCGTTTACGCAATATGGATTCGAACTGTACACAACAGAAAAAGCGGAAAACCTAATTGAAAAGACTTTGTTTAAGATTAAATATTCCGAAACTTTAAAAGAAAAAATAAAAAGCAACACTGGGGAATTCGTCAATAGGGATTTTACCACGATCATTTTAGAAAAGTAATACCAAATATTTTTAATTTCATCAGGACATTAATTTTTTCGATGTCAATTTTATTCAATGACAACTATTTTAAAATTAATATAATGAATTCAATACTCCTGAACGATTTAATAAACGATATAGAAATATACTTCATGAAACACCAAAGCATTGGTTTTCTAAATACTTTCGAAAATATTCCTAAGAAACGTTAAATACTGTATATTTATAAATCGTTTAAATAAATCAGAATGAAAATAAAAATTAAATTTTGCCTTTATTTATTTGTTTTAGTTTTTTTTAATCGGGGTTTTTCCCAACAAAATGGCACTAAATTTTCTCTTTGGGAAAATGGCGCCCCAGGATTTGAAAATCGTAAAAATGAACCCGAACAGGCTCAGGACTGGTGGGTCAGAAACATCCATAATCCCTCTATTACGGCTTATTTTCCAGAGAAACCTAATGGATTGGCAGTTCTAATTTGCCCGGGTGGAGGTCATGAAAATTTGGTTTTTAATTCAGAAGGAAAAGATGCCGCTGAATTTTTAAATAGTATAGGAATAACGGCTTTTGTCCTGAAATATCGTTTAGCAAGAACAAAAAATTCGCCTTATAAACTGGAAACCCACGTGAGGCAGGATGCCGAAAGAGCGATGAGGTTAATAAGAAGTAAAGCCACAGAATTTAAAATTGATGCCAGCCGAATTGGTGCTATGGGATTTTCAGCAGGGGGCGAAGTCGTTGCGTTAATAGCTTACAATTCCAATAATGTTCTGAAAAATACTTCTGATGCTATCGACAAAATCAACTCGCAGCCTAACTTTCAAATATTGGTTTATCCAGGACCCTTGTTTATTCCAAAAGAAATTAAAGACGATGCACCACCCGCGTTTTTAGTAGCCGCAAATGATGATTCCTGTTGTTCAGGGCCAATTGTAGAATTGCTGAACGGATATCGAAAAGCAAATGTTCCGGTAGAAATGCATTTGTATTCTAAAGGAGGACATGCATTTAATATGGGAAAAAGAGCGAAAACAAACTCCTTAAAAACCTGGTCGCAAAGATTGACAGACTGGTTTGAAGACAATAATTATTTTGTGAAATAAATTTCAGATATTTATTGATATTATGGACTCTCCAATCACAATGAGTATTACTTCAGGTGCCGCATTTTTGCTTGGGTTTTTATTGCTTTCCCATCTTCGGAAAGTAAATGTGCCGGCAAATAGTTATTTAGGGTATTTCGTTATTACCTTGGGTTTGGCAATGATAGAAATACCATTGTTCTATAGAAATTTTCATTTAGAATATCCCAATTTGTTCGAAATGATTGGATTGTCAAGATTTCTTACAGCTCCGTTTCTATATATCAGTATTCTCCATTTTACATCACTTCATAAAAAATTTGAAAAGAAAATTTTATGGCATTTTTTTCCTTTCATAATCTTTTTATTTTTCAGGCTTCCTTTTTTTATTACAGGAAAAAATATTGAATTTAGTTACGAGACAGGTAGAATTGTTTTCTTTGTTTTGGGAATGGCGTTACCTCTTCAAGCGTTACTATATTGGATAGTATCATTTTTAAAATTACAAAAATACCTGAATAACTTACAGCAAATTTCATCTTCAATAGAAAAAAACAATCTTATCTGGCTAAAATATTTTCTATTGATTTTGATGTTAATAATATTGGTTTGGTTCAATCTTATATTTTTCAATTTAGAATATTTAATTCAGTTTACACCTTTCCTATATCTGCTGAGTATTTTTTTTCTGGCCTATTTTTCTCTAAAGCAAAGAGAAATTTTCGATTTCACCAAAAGTGAATTAAATGAATTGTCATCCATTCAGATTTATAAAAAAGACAGCCCAAAAAGGGTATCGGTAAAGCGATTAAACGAGCTGGATGAGAAATTAAGGATACTTACCGAGTCAGAAAAAGTATATTTAGAGAATGATTTAAGTTTACCCAAATTAGCTAAAAGATTGGTAGCCAGCTGCAATGAGGCCTCGTTTGTAATCAATGAATTGTATCAGGATAATTTCTATAATTTTATAAATAAATACCGTATTGAAGAAGCAAAAAGATTATTGCTGTCTGATAAATATAATCAATTGAACGTTTTGGGAATTGCTTTTGAATCAGGTTTTAATTCTAAAACCACTTTTAATACCACTTTTAAGAAGTGTACAGGACAGTCTCCAACAGAATTTGTAAAATCAAACTCATTGCCAATTAAAAAAGAAGAATAACTACGTTCGGATGGGTACAATAGAACATCTGACATTTAATTAATAGCCAAATTTGTGGCATATTAATTTCAAATTAAAAATCATGTCAGAACACTCAAATCCGGAAACTTCAAATTCCTTTTTAAAAAAACTAGTTACTTCGTTAATGTTTGGGCTTGTATTTGCCGCATTGTTATTAATGCTTGGAAATGGTGGAAATATTCCTTGGCTGCCTCCCGGGCTTGTTTTTCCTTTAGTCCTGCTTATTCTTTTGATCGTTCTTGTTTTTCCTTTTATCTGGTATTATCGGGAGAAAAAACAAAAAATGAATTCCAGAAAAGTCTACGGTTTTTTATACAGTGGAATTCGGTATTCACTAGCTTTTAATATTGCTGCTTTTGGCTGGAAGAAATTTTACGGGCTTCAATTTATTGTACCAACAGAAATTTCGAACATGCCCATGAACCAGCAATCAGGTGAGTGGCTCACGTGGTTTTATTTTGGATATTCACATACTTTCGGAATCATAATAGCAGTGATACAAATAGTGGGAGGCTACTTATTATTGTTTAGAAAGACGTTATTAATTGGAGCAATAATTCTGTTTTCTTTGCTCTTTAATCTTACTCTCATTAACATTTTTTATCAAATGAATTTTGGTGCATTGTTACAATCGGTATTGCTGACAATTGGGGTTTTGTTTTTGATTTTACTGGATTATAAAAAGCTTGTTGTGTTTTTTCTAAAGACGAAATCTAATTTGCCATCACTGAACTTTAGAAGTGGAATTGTAAAAGACATACTTAGGATTTCGGCAATTGTATTGTCTTTATTGTTTACGATTTACCTGAAGTCATTGGTAAAATAAAAGAAAAAGCTCGTTTTAAAATGTTTTAAAACGAGCTTTTGTAATTTGAAAACTTATTTTGTAATTTCCCTAAATACGGCTTCCAGATTCTTATTTTTCTGATTAAGCTGTAGAGTCTTTAATCCGTTATCGTGTGCAAAATCAAAAACTGTTGGTCGCATGTCTTTGTCAGCCAGAAAAGTTAATTCCCATAAACAATCATGGATGTTTATGTATGATTTTAAATGTGGAATTGCAGCAATTACCTGTTCTTCAATTTTATAATCGAATTCCACTTCGATTACTTGTTCCTTATCTGCAGAAATTAAGATGTCCAGTTTTTTATCGGCTACAATTTTTCCTTTGTCTATAATAATGACACGGTCACAAATAGCTTCTACTTCCTGCATGATGTGAGTCGATAAAAATACGGTTTTATCTTTCCCCACGTTTTTGATCACATTCCGAATTTCCATTAACTGGTTTGGATCAAGTCCTGTTGTTGGTTCATCCAGAATCAGAACATCAGGATTATGCAATAGAGCATTCGCCAATCCTACACGTTGACGATATCCTTTCGATAATTGACTGATCTTTTTATGACTTTCAGATGATAATCCAGTAAGTTGAATTACTTCTTCGATTCTTGATTTGGAAACTTTATAAACATCGGCATTAAAAGCCAAATATTCGCGAACATACAAATCCAGATATAACGGATTATGTTCCGGCAAGTAGCCAATAGAGCGCTGAACATCTTTAGTTTCAGAAGTAATATTATGTCCATTTACAACTGCAGTTCCTTCGTCTGCTAACAAATAAGTTGTCAAAATTTTCATCAAAGTAGATTTTCCAGCTCCGTTTGGGCCAAGAAATCCAACTATTTCCCCTTTTTGTATGGAGAATGAAACAGCATCTAATGCTTTTTGAGTTCCGTAACTTTTTGATATGTTGTTTACTTCTATCGACATGGGTTTGTTATTTGATACAAAAGTAAACAGAAATAATTTTGATTGCTACAATTTTGTCTTTTATGATAAACCAAATTATAATACTTATAATTGAAGCAATATAATGTAAGATTATCAATTCCGTTTATAACTAGATTTCTGTAAGGTTGAAATAATTTTCTCTAATATTTGCATTTCCAAAATCCGCACCACTTTCAATCTTTATTCTTTAGAATTTGCCTATTTTTTTAACTCAAATTTTAATGGCATTGTTCTTGTTAAAATTTTATTAAAAATTCAAACTACATATTATGAAAAAATTGTTACTTATTATTGCATTAGCTATTTTTAGTTATGCAAATGCCCAGGAAAAATCAATCTTAGTTATGGTAAGTGGTACTTACTTTTCTGAAAACATTTCCACTTCTGGTAATGATATTAAACAAACTAGTTTTGGTTTTGCGCCAAAAATAGGATATCAATATCATGAAAATTGGACGGGTGGTTTAGAAGCTAGTATTGTAACTATTAAACAAAATACTGAAGGTAATACTAATTATGAATATAAATATAACACCGTTTCGCTAGGAGGTTTTTTACGCTATTCAAAATCTTTAAATGAAACCTTTTCTATTTATTCAGATCTAGGAGTTGGTTTCCAAAATAAAAAAGAAATGAATACTTCCGAAGAAGGAAAATCTCCTGAAGGCTTTGGATACTATGTTGCATTGACACCGGCAATTTTGATTAATGTTACAAACGGATTTGCTTTAAATTTTAATATTGGAAGTTTAGGGTACAATACTTTAAATTATAATAGCAATAATAATATTAATTTAGAAGCTGTTAAAAAATTTAATTTTACTTTAGGACAAGCATTTACTATAGGAATTTCAAAGAATTTTTAATTTCAGAAAATATTTTAATTTTGAAAAGCACTTCAATCGAGGTGCTTTTTTGTTTCCCAAAAATCTTGTGAAACCAAAATTTGCTATTTAGCCCCGATAGAAGCGGTATCCTTTTTCTGGCTCCTTTAGCCGGGAAAAGATATAGCAGATAGCGGGAATACAGGCGTTTTGAAAACTAAAAACTTCTGCTTCCAATAAAAATGCCAACTTAAGTGAAGTCGAAACAAAATCATAACTACAAGATTTTCGACTTAACCAGTTGGCATAAAAAACAAAAATATTTAAACAAAAATTATAAACTCACGGCATTTTCTAAAGTAACTCTCATTTCCTGAGCTGCAGCTACCATTTCGATTAATGCTTTTTTGGTTTCGTCCCAATGGCGGGTTTTTAAACCACAATCAGGATTTACCCACAATTGATCTACCGGAATAACAGCTGAAGCTTTTTCCAGCAAACGCACCATTTCTTTGCTTGAAGGAACGCGTGGCGAGTGGATATCGTAAACTCCGGGGCCAATTTCGTTTGGATATTTAAAGTCGGCAAAAGCATCTAAAAGCTCCATTTGAGAGCGGGAACATTCAATCGTGATTACGTCGGCATCCATGTCAGCAATATTTTGGATAATGTCATTGAATTCGCTGTAACACATGTGTGTGTGAATTTGTGTGTCATCTTTAACGCCGGAAGCAGAAATTCGGAACGCTTTTACAGCCCAATCCAGATAATTAGCCCATTCTTCCTTTCTTAAAGGCAATCCTTCGCGAATGGCAGGTTCATCAATCTGAATGATTTTGATTCCGGCCTTTTCTAAATCCACAACTTCATCACGAATGGCCAAAGCTATTTGCGTACAGGTTTCAGAACGGGGCTGATCGTTACGTACAAATGACCATTGCAGGATAGTTACTGGGCCGGTAAGCATTCCTTTAACCCATTTTGAAGTCAATGACTGTGCAAATTTCGACCATTTAACCGTCATTGGATTGGGTCTTGAAACGTCACCATAAATAACCGGAGGTTTCACGCAACGGCTGCCATAACTTTGTACCCATCCGTTTTTGGTAAACGTAAAGCCAGACAATTGTTCACCGAAATATTCCACCATGTCGTTACGTTCAAATTCACCGTGAACCAAAACATCGATTCCGGTTGCTTCCTGAAAACGAATTGTAGCTTCGGTTTCTTTTTCGATTAAATCGTTGTATTGTTCAGTTGTTAATTCTCCTTTTTTAAATTTCGCTCTCCAGCTTCTCACTTCAGCTGTCTGAGGAAAAGAACCGATGGTTGTGGTTGGGAACAAAGGAAGATTTAAAGCTTCAATCTGGCTTTTTCTTCGGATAGTAAAAGTACTTTTACGTTTATCATCAGAAGCTGTAATTCCGGCAACACGTGTTTTTACTTCATTATTATGAATTAATTTTGACATTTTACGGTTTTCATTGGCAATAGTATTTTGTTCAAATGTGGGTGAATTTTTAGTGTCCACTTCATTTGATGCAAATTGTTTTAATACTACAATTTCTTCCACTTTTTGTTTTGCAAAAGCCAGCCATTGTTTAATTTCTGGGGCTAAAGTTGCATCATTTGTCTCTAAGTCCAAATCGCAGGGACTGTGAATTAAAGAGCAGGATGGAGCCACTAAAATCCTGTTTTCTCCTAATATACCCGTTGCTTTTTGGATTAATTCTAACGATTTTACAAAATCATTTTTCCAGATATTTCTTCCGTCAACAACGCCCAAAGAAAGATTTACGTTTGGACCTAATTGTCCGGATTCTAAAATATCATCTAATTGAGAAGGGCAGCGAACTAAATCCAAATGAAAAGTATCAACCGGCAAAGCCAAAACTGTCGCTAAGTTCTCTCCGAAACAATCAAAATAATTCGCTAAAATAATTTTGATATTTGGGAATTGCTGGTTGATTTCGTTGTACACTTTCGTGAAAGTATTTCTTTCTTTATCCGTTAAATTCAAAGCCAGAAATGGTTCGTCTAACTGAATGTATTCCACATTCTCAGCTTGTAATTTTTCGAAAATTTCTAAATAAACAGGAAGCAGTTTTTCGATTAGATCAATTCTGTGAAAACCATCTTCCTTTTCTTTTCCTAAAAGCAAATACGAAATTGGTCCAATTAAAACTGGTTTTGTAGCGATTCCTAAATCCTTTGCTTGCTTATATTCATTGATTATTTTTTCAGAAAATAATTCGAATTTTTGGTTTTTTGTGAATTCGGGTACAATATAATGATAGTTGGTATCGAACCATTTTGTCATTTCCATTGCTACAACATCCTGTCCGTTTTTTTGAGCACCTCTGGCCATTGCAAAATACAAATCGATAGATGAATTGGTTTTTGCAAATTCATGATAACGCTCCGGAATTGCTCCAAAAGTCAGCGTCAAATCAAGTATCTGATCATAAAAAGAAAAATCATTAGACGGAATCAAATCGACTCCGGCTTGAGATTGTAATTTCCAGTTTGCAATACGGATTTGTTTTCCGGCATCGATAAGTTCATCCACAGAAATTTTTCCTGCCCAGTATAATTCAGAGGCTTTTTTTAATTCTCTGTTGCTGCCAATTCTTGGGTAACCTAAATTATTCGTTTTCATTTTTGCTTCAGTATTTTTTACTGCACAAATTTATTGTATTGGTTTTTAATACTTATATTTGGTTGTTATTTAAGTAATTTAACTTTTAAATATTCCTTTTTAAAGATTATATTACTGATAAATTCTTTTAAAAGAACTTTTAGCCGTAAAAAATACTATGGAAAGCTTAGATAAAACCGATTTACAGATACTAAAACATCTTCAGGAAAACTCCAATATCAATACAAAAGACCTCGCCAGTAAATTATTCCTTACGGTAACTCCAGTTTATGAGCGCATAAAACGTCTGGAACGTGACGGATATATCACAAAATATGTTGCTTTGTTAGATAGAAAAAAAATGAACCGGGGAATGACCGTTTTCTGTAATGTCCGATTAAAAGAACATGCCAAAAATGTAGGAAGCAATTTTGTTAAGGATATTGTAGCACTTCCTGAAATTATAGAATGTTATAATATTGCCGGCGATTATGATTTTATGCTCAAAATTTTGGTTCAGGATATGTCCAGTTATCAGGATTTTGTCATGAATAAATTGTCAACAATTGAAAACATAGGAAATACGAACAGTATTTTTGTAATGGGAGAAATTAAGCATAGTACGGCATTGGAATTTTAAAGACTTTAAAATCCTAAAATAAAATGTATTTTTGATTCTTCTAAATCATAAATTCAAAATCGTTAACCGACAATCTAAAATCACAATGAACTGGGAACAACTTTTATCTCTTAAAAAGCAAGGCGACACCGGCAACAGATTACGTATAGAACAAGATGACACCCGATTAGGGTTTGAAGTAGATTATGACAGAATTATTTTTTCTGCAGCATTTCGGTCTTTGCAGGATAAAACACAGGTGATTCCGCTTTCAAAAACAGATTTTGTACATACCAGATTGACACATAGTTTGGAAGTTTCGGTTGTAGGACGTTCTTTGGGACGTTTGGTTGGAAAAAAAATAATCGAAAAATATCCTCATTTAAAAGAAATTCACGGTTACCATATGAACGATTTTGGTGCGATTGTAGCTGCGGCTTCTTTAGCGCATGATATAGGGAATCCTCCTTTTGGACATTCTGGTGAAAAGGCAATTGGAGAATATTTTTCAATTGGAAGCGGATTAAAATATAAAGATAAACTGACTGCTAAGCAATGGCAGGATTTAATTGATTTTGAAGGGAATGCCAACGGATTTTCGGTATTGACAGCAAGCCGCCCTGGAATTGAAGGAGGACTACGAATTTCATATGCCACTTTAGGTGCTTTTATGAAATATCCGAAAGAAAGTCTGCCTAAAAAACCAACAAACAATATTGCCGATAAAAAATACGGTTTCTTTCAGACAGATAAATTATTCTTTGAAGAAGTGGCTAAAGATATGGGAATGATCGCCAATAAATCTGATGGCGATATTGGTTTTGAAAGACATCCTTTAGCCTATTTAGTTGAAGCAGCAGATGATATTTGCTACACCATTATCGATTTTGAAGATGGAATCAATTTAGGGTTGGTTTCTGAAGATTTCGCCTTAGAATATTTGATAAAACTGGTAAAAGATAATATTGGAGTTTCAAAATATAAAATGTTAGAAACAAAAGAAGACCGTATTAGCTATTTACGGGCTTTGGCTATTGGAGCATTAATAAATGATGCCGTGGATGTTTTTATTGAAAATGAAGAAGCAATTCTGGCAGGAAATTTTCCGTATGCCTTAACTGATAAGAGCAAATATAAAGCTCAGATGAATGATATCATTAAGTTGAGTGTCGAAAAAATCTATCAAAGCCGGGAAGTTATAGAGAAAGAAATTGTGGGTTATCAGATTATTCAAACTTTACTGGATAAATTCATAACCGCTTTTAATAACAAGTATGATGGAACAGCGTCTAATTATGATAAACTGATTTTGAAAATGCTGCCTGAAAAGCATCATTTAGACAAGGCTAATTTATACGAACGCCTGCTTCATATTTGCCATTACGTATCGCTTTTAACCGATGGAAATGCATTAGAATTATTCGAAACCATTAATGGGCGAAAAAAGAATTAATTTACTGAAAAGCGTAAACGACACCTACTCCCAAAACTTGTCTCAGCTGGGTTCTTGGCCCATCGTTGACCTGGCTGGCTGATCCTGTTATAGGGTCAATCACTTCTTTTTGAGTTTTAATATCGTCATCATAAACAAGATGTACACCAATATTTGCTTTTACATAAGCATTTACCACAAGATCTAATCGAGTGTCGTAATCAACATCAATATTGCCAAACTTATTTAAATAATCGGTATATAAACTCACTCTGTTTTCGTAGAAAATGTTTTTATAGATTTCAGTTTTCATGTATCCGGTAACGAGAATACCAAATTCAGCTTTTACTTTTTCTCCTGATGTAACTAAAATTTGATTGGCAGGATCATTGGGATCAGTTACATAAATTGCCTTTTTTACACCAAATGCACCCTGATTGGCCAAATATTCATCTAAAACCAATGTCGTTTTTAAAGTAATTGGCGAAAAATAGAAAGTTCTGTTTTTTTCTTTATTTGAGTTTTCAGCTCCGGCTCCTAAAAAGATATAAGCTGGTGCAAAAGGTTTTGAAATAGCAATATCCCGGTTTGGATAATTATATCCGTTAGTAAATTGTGTATTAAAATTAAACTTAGCAGAATAATACCAATTTGAGATGGTGTCTTTTCTAAATCCATAAGTAGAGTTAAACTGGACCGCATCATCCGTTTTTCTTAATTCGGTACCATCTTGTTTGTTTAGTCCATATTTTACAATAAGTTCATTAAACCATTTATGATTATCTTTTGTGTATGTTCTTGTGAATTCACCTTTAAATAATCCTGAAACTGAACTTGTTCCCCCCGCACTCCAGTTTACGAAAGCAATTTCTGAAATATCAAAACCAAGTTTATTTTTTTTGTTCCAATTAGATGGTGTTGGGGGCAGCTGTCCGGGATCTAATGTCGTTCGGATAATACTCTGAGCAAAATTATTTGAAGTAAATAAAAAAAGGAATAATAAAAAGGTGTAGTGTAATAATTTCATTAGGTATTTTTTGATTTTTTTTTGGCTGTGCAAAATAATTATTTTCAATGGTTAGAAAAAAGATTTACCAAACTTTTAACGTCTATTTTACACAATTGTTGTAATTGTAAGACTGTTCCGTGTTCGATGAAAGAATCCGGAATACCTAAAACAATTACTTTATTAGTGAAATTATTGGCTGCTGAAAATTCCAAAACAGAACTTCCAAAACCTCCATTTATTGTTCCGTCTTCAATAGTAAATATAGTATTGAAATCTGAAAAAATATCAGTTAATAATTTGTCGTCTAATGGTTTAATAAAAGAAAAATCATAATGGGCTATAGTTTCAGGATTGCCTGATTCATTTAAGGCAGTAATTACATTATTGCCAATAGTTCCTGTTGACAAAACCGCGATTTTACTTCCGGTTTTTAAGCAATTTGCTTCTCCAATTTTAATTTCTTCGTAATGTCCAAAATTTGCTACTTCCCAATTTGGTAAAACGCCCCGACCACGAGGATATCGAATTGCAATGGGATGATTTAGTCCTAATTGAGCTGTATATAAAATGTTTTGGAGAGCAATTTCGTTGATTGGGGCGTAGATAATCATATTTGGAATAGCCCGTAAATAAGCAATGTCAAAAACGCCATGATGTGTAGCACCATCTTCACCAACCAAACCCGCTCTGTCCAAACAAAAAATAACAGGTAAATTTTGCAATGCCACATCATGAATAACCTGATCATAAGCGCGCTGTAAAAATGTCGAATAAATATTACAGTATACAATCATTCCCTGAGTAGCCATTCCTGCTGCAAGAGTAACCGCATGCTGTTCTGCAATTCCAACATCAAAAGCACGTTCCGGAATTTCGTCCATCATAAATTTTAAAGAGCTTCCTGATGGCATTGCAGGTGTAATCCCGATGATTTTTTTATTTTTTTTGGCTAAATCCAATAGTGTTAAACCAAAAACATCCTGATATTTTGGAGGTAAGTCTTCTTCAGATTTTAAATGAATTTCGCCTGTTGATGCATCAAATTTTCCAGGGGCATGATATTTTACCTGATTTTCTTCGGCTTGTTGTAAACCTTTTCCTTTTGTAGTAACGACATGAAGAAATTTAGGCCCTTTTATCTTTTTTAAACGATTTAATTCTTTGATTAAAGTCGGAAGATCATGACCATCAATTGGACCAGAATAATCGAAATTCAAAGATTTGATCATGTTATTCTTTTTCGGATTTTTGCCTTCTTTTACGGCAGTCAGGTATTGTTTTAGTGCTCCAACGCTCGGATCAATTCCGATAGCATTATCATTAAGAATAACCAATAAATTGGCATCAGTAACTCCGGCATGATTCAGGCCTTCAAAAGCCATTCCGGATGCAATGGAAGCATCGCCGATAACTGCAATATGCTGCTTTTCTAAATCCCCTTTTAGTTGAGATGCAATTGCCATTCCGAGTGCGGCAGAAATAGAAGTTGATGAGTGTCCAACTCCAAAGGCATCATAGATACTTTCGCTTCTTTTAGGAAAGCCGGAAATTCCGCCAATTTGCCTGTTGGTATGAAAAATTTCTCTTCTTTCAGTCAAAATTTTATGTCCGTAAGCCTGATGTCCAACATCCCAAACCAGTAAATCTTCGGGTGTATTAAAAACATAATGTAAGGCAATTGTCAATTCAACAACACCTAAACTCGCGCCTAAATGTCCTTCTTTTACAGAAACAACATCAATTATAAATTGACGTAATTCCTGAGCAATCTGAGGAAGCTGATCTTCTTTGAGAAGGCGTAAATCTAAGGGATTATGTATGTTTGAAAGTAAATGCTTTGACATAATCGCAAAGGTACGAATTGAATTCTTATTTTTGCAATTATGATAGACCCTTTCACAGACGAGTACTTTATGAAAAAGGCTTTACAGGAAGCTGAAATAGCCTATAAAAAGGGCGAAATTCCTGTTGGTGCCCTCATTGTAGTGAGCAATAAAGTAATTGCAAGCAGTCATAATTTAACGGAATTGTTAAATGATGTTACGGCGCATGCCGAAATGCAATCGATAACTGCCGCAGCAAATTTTTTGGGAGGGAAATATCTAAAAGACTGCACCTTATATGTAACACTTGAGCCTTGCCAAATGTGTGCCGGCGCTTTGTACTGGAGCCAGATTTCGAAAATTGTTTTTGGCGCCCGGGATGAACAACGCGGATTTATGGTTATGGGAACAAAACTGCACCCAAAAACTACTATAGTTTCCGGAATTATGGCTGATGAAGCCGCTGATTTGATGAAACGTTTTTTTATTGAAAGACGAAAATAATTACTCATTTTCAATTCTAAAACCAATTTCAAAATAACTGAATTTTCCCGCTAAAAATTTAAAAAATAATATACTTTTACTAATATATAATTTGTATTTTGTTGCTATTTGTTTAAACGAAATGTATCTTATATTTGATAGTATTTGTAACAATTAATTCCATATCTAAGTGAAAGCAAAAGGATTGTTTCTCGTGTTTTGTGTTTTTTTTATTTTTCAGGGCTGTAGTAAAAAATCAGACTTCAATTCAGATTTTTCACTGTTTAAAGAGTATATAACCAGTTTTACAGGCGGAATCGTTTCTTCTGATTCTGATATTCGGGTAGTTTTGGCTTTCAATAAAAATGATTGGAAACCTAATCAGGAACTAGACGACGATTTGTTTGATATTTCACCTGGCGTGCATGGAAAAGTAATAGCACTTTCAACCAACACAATTGCCTTTATTCCGGAAAAAAAATTAAAACCCGGAACAGAATATCAGGTTACTTTAAATCTGGACAAGCTGACAGCAATTCCGAAAGAGAAAGAAAAAGAACTTTCTAAATTTAACTTTACCGTTAAAACAATAAAACAGGATTTTACGATAAATACAGCTGATCTTCAATCGTACAGTAAAGAATATCAATACTTAAACTGCGTTTTGAAAACTGCAGATGATATTGATCTTGAAACTGCTCAAAAACTGGTTGAAGCCAGACAAAAAGGAAATAATCTTAAAATTAAGTTTGAGAAAACATCTGGTCCTGCCAAGGAATTCCGTTTTATAATTGACAGTATCCAGCGTTATTCTGAAGCAACAAATATTGAAATTTTATATGATGGGAATGATTTTGATATCGATCAAAAAGGACAAATCGATTTTCCTATTACCAGTATAAATGAGTTTAAAATTATAAAGGTAGAAGTTCCGGAAGGAAACAACCAATCAGTTTTAATTAATTTTTCAGAACCTTTAGAAAAGGGACAGGATTTTAAAGGGTTAGTTTCGATTCAGAACACTAATAATTTGAAATTTTCTACACAGGGAAATTTGCTTAAAGTATATTTTACAAACGAAACAGCCCCTAAAAAAGAAGAACCTGCACCGGTTATTGTTCAGGAAGAACCTGACGTTATTACTGTTGATTCTGCCGCTGTTGTTGTCGATTCTGCCGCTGCCGTAGTTGACACCGCTGCAGTCGCTTACACAGACGATGCCGTTGAAGTTGTTCCGGATGAAGAACCGGAAAAAGTTATAACGGGAGAATTACTTCTGGAAGTTTTTCAGGGAATTGAAAGCCAGTATGGTAAAAAAATGGAAGCAAATTATTCTGAAAAAATATCTTTTGATCAGATAAAACCAAATATCCGCTTTATTAAAAACGGAACAATCCTGCCAAGTTCAAATAATTTAAAACTCAATTTTGAAGCAGTAAATTTAAGTGCTGTTGATGTAAAGGTTTATAAAATTTATAAAAACAATATTTTACAGTTTCTGCAATATAATGAATTAAATGGGGGGCAAAACCTCAAAAAAGTCGCCCAGCCAATAGCCAAAACAACCCTTAATTTAAAGGAAAGTACTTTAGTAAATCTGACTAAATGGAATACTTACGCTTTAGATTTATCTAAAATCATTAAACCAGAACCAGGAGCGATTTACAGAGTAGAATTTGTTTATAAAAAGAAATACTCATTATATAAATGTGAAACATCAGATACAGATCTGGAAGAAGAAGAAGAAGAAGTTGATGAAAATGATATAAACTACAGCGGTAATTCTTACGATGATTATTATTATGATGATTATGAGTGGAGAGAAAGCCAGGATCCCTGTTCTGGCTCCTATTATTACAATGCGAGGATTGCCACGAATATACTGGCAACAGATTTAGGTGTAATTGCAAAAAGAGGTGAAAATAAATCGTACTTGTTTGCCATAAACAATATTGTAACTACTGAACCAATTTCGAATGCCAGAATTGATCTGTATAATTTTCAACAGCAAAAGATTACAACCGGCAGTACTGATAGTGAAGGAATTGCATCTTTTCAACTTGATAAATTTGCTTATTTTGCTATAGTCTCTTTAGGGGGTCAGTCGACTTACGTAAAATTGGATGACGGACTTTCCTTATCTGTCAGTAATTTTGATGTAGCCGGCGAAGCTCTGCAAAAAGGTTTAAAAGGATTTATTTATGGAGAAAGAGGAGTTTGGCGTCCGGGCGATAATCTGTATTTGTCTTTCATTTTAAACGATGCTTCGAATAAACTTCCAAAATCGCATCCAATCAAATTCAGATTGAATGATCCCAATGGAAAAACCATTTACCAGACTGTTCAGAAAACAAATGAATTAAATCATTATTCTTTTACCGTTCCAACAAGTGCTGATGCGCCAACTGGAAATTGGGAAGCAATGGTCAGCGTAGGCGGAGCCAAATTTTACAAAAGCATCAAAATTGAAACGATCAAACCGAACCGTTTAAAAATAAAAAATACATTTACCAGAAAAACACTTTCATCTTCTTATCCAAATACAGATAATCTTGAAGTAACATGGCTTCACGGAGCCATTGCTAAAAATCTAAATGTAGAAATGCAGGCAAAATTTTCTCCGCAAACAACCACTTTTAAAGGGTATGAGAAATTTAGTTTTGATGATTTAGTACGACAGTTTAGCTCAGAAGAAATTAATGTTTTCTCGGGAAAATTAAATGAAAGCGGAAAGGCTTCAGTAAATATTGAGCCACAATTGCAAGGTCAGGCGCCTGGAATGCTTCGTGCTTCGTTCATTACAAAAGTATATGAAGAAGGAGGAGATTTTAGTACAGATGTGATTTCAACAACTTATTCACCTTATAAAACCTATGTTGGAATTAAATCGCCAGAGCCAAACAAATATGGAATGCTGGAAACCAGAACGAACAATCGTTTTGATATTGTGACGGTTGATGAAAACGGAAGACCAAAATCGGTTCGAAATCTTGAAGTAAAAGTGTATAAAGTCGAATGGCGCTGGTGGTGGGATGCCTCGAGCGATAATTTATCCAATTATAATTCTTCGAACGCTACTACTTCATACAAAACATTTGTAATCAATACCGATTCCAGCGGAAAAGGAACTGTTCAGTTTTCGTTAGCTGATGAAGAATGGGGACGTTATTTGATCCGTGTTTCAGATAATACAGATGGTCATTCAACTGCTTTAACGGTAAATATAGACTGGCCAATCTGGTCTGGAAAAACACGTAACAGAGATGCTTCTACAGCCAATATGTTGGTTTTTTCTACAGATAAAAAGAATTACGCTGTAGGGGAGAAAGCGCAAATCTCTTTCCCTTCAAGTGAAGGCGGACGCGCTTTGATTTCTATAGAAAACGGATCAAAAGTGGTACAGACAATTTGGGCAAAAACACAAAAAGGAGAAACAAAAGTTGAGGTCCCGATAACTTCAGCAATGGCTCCAAATGTGTATTTCAATATTACATTATTACAGCCACATGCTTCAACGAAAAACGATTCGCCAATTCGTATGTACGGAATTGTTCCGATAGAGGTGGTGGATAAAAACACCATTTTGGCTCCAACACTTTCAATGCCTGATGTTTTAAAACCTGAGCAGACTTTTACGGTAAAAGTGGGAGAAAAAACAGGAAAAGAAATGACGTATACGATTGCAGTTGTTGATGAAGGTTTGCTCGATTTAACACGTTTTAAAACACCAAACGCCTGGGATAGCTTTTATGTTCGTGAAGCTTTAGGAGTTAAAACCTGGGATATTTATGACGATGTAATAGGCGCGTATGGCGGAAAAATAAATCAGATTTTTAGTATTGGCGGGGATCAGGATTTAGGTGGTGGAAAAGCTAAAAAAGCCAACCGATTCAAGCCAGTGGTATTGTATTACGGTCCCTTTAAATTAGAAAAAGGGCAAACGAAATCACATCAGTTAAAACTGCCGAAATATATTGGTTCTGTCCGAACTATGGTGGTTGCCGGTGATGCGAATACAAGCGCTTACGGAAGTGTTGAAAAAGCAACTCCGGTTAAAAGTCCATTGATGGTTTTGGCTTCATTGCCGAGAAAAATTTCTCCTTCAGAAAAAGTGACGATTCCAGTTACTGTTTTTGCAACGGAAAATAACATCAAAAAAGTTTCTATTCAGATCAAAACAAGCAAGGGTTTAAAAGTAATGGGAAGCGCAACGCAATCGTTGGCTTTTGCTCAGCCTGATGAAAAAATGGCGTATTTTAATTTAGTCGTTGGTTCCGCAACCGGAATTGCTAAAGTGCAGGTTATTGCTACTTCCGGAAAAGAGAAATCGGTCTATGATGTCGAAATTGACATGACGAATCCGAATCCGGTTACGAATACGTTTACCGATGTTATTTTGCCTCCAAACAGTACTAAAAATATTTCATGGAAAACATTCGGAGTTTCAGGAAGCAATAAGGCAAGATTAGAGGTTTCGTCAATGCCAACAATGAATCTGAATGGAAGATTGCAATATCTTATTCAATATCCACATGGTTGTGTGGAACAGACGACCTCATCGGTTTTTCCACAATTATATTTGAATGATATTGTCGATTTAGATCCGACACGCAAAGGAATCATTCAAAAAAATATTACTGCAGGAATTACCAGATTAGGAAGTTTTCAATTGTCGAATGGAGGAGTGGCATACTGGCAAGGTAATGCGATTGCAGATGATTGGGGAACTTCATATGCTGGTCATTTCCTGATTGAAGCGGAGAAAAAAGGGTATGTTCTGCCGATAAATTTTAAATCAAAATGGATTTCGTACCAACAACGCGAAGCCAAACAATGGCGTTTTGAACCTAAATATGGTAACGATTTGGCTCAGGCCTACAGATTATACACTTTGGCTTTAGCCGGAAATGCCGATTTATCTTCGATGAACAGATTACGAGAAACCAAAGGAATTTCCAATGAAAGTAAGCTGCGTTTAGCTGCGGCATATGTTCTGGCGGGACAAAAATCAGCTGGACTGAACTTGTTTTTACATAGTAAAATTGAAGCTGAATCGAGTAATTATAACTATTATTACTACGGCTCCAGTGAGAGAAACAGAGCAATGGCTCTGGAAACAATGCTGCTTTTAGGACAAAAACAAAAAGCATTTGTAATGGCTGCAAAATTAGCCAAACAAATGTCAAATAATGAGTGGATGAGTACACAAACTACGGCTTATTGCCTTTATGCAATGTCTAAATTTGCGGCTAGTAACGGACCAAAAGGAATTAATATCCAGTTTAGCAAAAATGGAAAAGCCCAGACAATTAATACTCAAAAAACAGTTGCAGACAGAAGTTTAGCTGTTCAGACAGGCGCTAATAGCGTAACGCTGAAAAACAATAAAAACAATACAGTATACGTTCGTGTACTGAACACAGGGATATTGCCTATTGGGCAAGAGAAAGCAATTGAAAGTGATGTTTCGGCTTCTATTGTTTTCAAAAACAGAAAAGGAGGTGTTATCAATGTTGCTAAAATTAATCAGGGAACCGAATTTATTGCTGAAGTAACGATACGAAATCAAAGAAATGAAAGTGTTCAAAATGTGGCCTTATCACAGATTCTTCCTTCAGGTTTTGAAATCGTAAATACTCGTTTTACCGATTATGGTGACGCAACAAATAATACTGCCGACTATATTGATATTCGTGACGACAGAACTAATTTCTATTTTGGAATGAAAGCCGGAGAAACGAAAGTGTTCAGAATTTTGTTGAATGCTTCTTATTTGGGGAATTATTATCTGCCAGGTTTGCAATGTGAAGCCATGTATGACAATACGTTTTTAGCCAGAACTAAAGGATTCTGGGTTGAGGTTGTGAAGTAAAGATAAATTGGCTCACGGATTAAACGGTTTTAACAGATTTACACGGATTGTTTTATTGGAGAATGTTAAATTTGATCGGCAGAACCCTTTAATCCACACAATCCGTGGGCTAAACCAAAATTGTTTTGAAAAATAAATTAATAGCGTTTTCACAACGCATTATAAACTGGATAAAAAAGAATAAAATAAAATCAGCAATTGCATTTATACTCTTGCTGATTTATTATTTCTCCATACCGCGAACTTTGTTTCAGGAACCCTATTCTACGGTAATCGAAAGTAAAGAAGGAGAATTGCTTGGTGCGAAAATAGCCGATGACGGACAATGGCGTTTTCCTGCTCAGGATAGCGTTCCGGATAAATTCAAAAAATGCATTGTCTATTTTGAAGACGAATATTTTTATAAACATCCCGGTTTTAATCCGGTATCGATGGTTAATGCAATTAAACAAAACAGAAAAGCCGGAAAAGTGGTTCGGGGCGGAAGTACGCTGACACAGCAAGTTATCCGCTTATCCCGAAAAGGAAAAGGAAGAACCTATTTTGAAAAATTAATTGAAATTATTCTCGCAACCCGTTTAGAATTGGGTTATTCTAAAAATGAGATTTTAGAGATGTATGCTGCTCACGCTCCTTTTGGAGGGAATGTCGTTGGCTTAGAAATGGCATCCTGGAGGTATTTTGGAGTACAGTCAAATCAGTTGTCCTGGGCTGAGAATGCGACATTGGCCGTTTTGCCAAATGCTCCAAGTTTGATTTATCCAGGTAAGAATCAAATAAAGTTATTGAATAAACGCAACCGACTTTTGCTGAAATTACATCAGGAAGGAATAATCGACAAGCAGACTTATGAACTTTCGGTTGAAGAACCGTTACCACAAAAACCTTATGATCTTCCTCATATTGCACCTCATTTATTGCAAAGAGTGGCAAAAAATGAAGAAGGAACCCGTGTAAAAACCTCAATAGATTATGCGTTGCAGAATAGAGTGAATCAAATTGCTAAATATTATTACAACCAATATAAGCAGAATGAAGTACATAATTTGGCAATTTTGGTAATTGATGTTTCTAATAGAAATGTGATGAGTTATGTTGGAAATTCTCCAACAGATAATAATCACCAAAAAGATGTTGATATCATCGATGCGCCTAGAAGCACCGGAAGTATCTTGAAACCGCTTTTATATGCCGGAATGCTTGACGATGGCGAATTATTACCAAACACTTTAGTGGCCGATGTACCAACACAAATAGCAGGATATACACCGCAAAATTTTAATCTCACTTTTGACGGCGCTGTTCCCGCGCATCGGGCATTGTCGCGATCGCTGAACATTCCGGCAGTTTTGATGCTACAGGATTTTGGCGTGAATAAGTTTTATGAAGAATTGCAAAAGTTTAAATTGAGAGACATTAATAAAACACCGGATCACTATGGATTATCACTTATTTTAGGAGGTGCAGAAAGTAATTTGTGGGATTTATGCCGAACGTACGCAGGGTTATCTTCAACAGTGAATTATTACACTAAAAATCGGGCAACGTATCGTACAAAAGAATTTGCAGAGCTGAATTATAAAAATGATTTTGAAACCGATTTTGGTTCAGAAACTGATCAAAAGAATATAATGGGAGCGGGAGCAATTTGGTTAACGTATAATGCAATGGAAGAAGTAAACCGGCCAGAAGGCGATGAAGCCTGGAAATTTTATGACAGCTCACTGAAAATCGCCTGGAAAACCGGAACCAGTTTTGGAAACAGGGACGCATGGGCAATTGGCACAAATTCAAGATATGTGGTTGGAATCTGGGTTGGAAATGCAACAGGCGAGGGAAGGCCAACTTTAACAGGAGTTACAAGTGCAGCACCCATTTTATTTGATGTTTTTAATTTATTGCCAAGGCAAAAATGGTTTGAAACGCCTTATAAAGATTTAGAAAATGTTGCCGTTTGCCGTTTGAGTGGTTATTTGGCAAAAGAAGATTGTCCGAAAATCAAGCAATGGGTTTCTAAAAAAGGTAAATCGACAGTAGTTTGTCCGTATCATAAAAAGGTTCACTTAGATAAATTGGAGCGTTTTCAGGTCAATAGCAGCTGTGAAAGTGTCGATAATATCATCTCTAAAAGCTGGTTTGTTTTACCTCCTGTCATGGCCTGGTATTACAAAAGCCAGCATATTGAATATCTGCCTTTGCCTCCATTTAAAGAAGGTTGCGAAGGAATTCAATCTAAAACAATGGATTTTATTTATCCAAAGGCGAATAGCAAAATTTATTTGACAAAAAATTTTAACAGCGAAGTGCAGCCAGTTATTTTGAAAGTAGCTTATTCCGAAAGGGATAAGGAATTGTTTTGGTATGTCGATGATGTTTATAAAGCAACTACTAAAACATTCCATGAATTGCCAATCACACCTACTTCGGGAGTACATTATATTACGGTTGTGGATGCTTTTGGGAATGAAATAAGAAGAAAAATTGAAATTGTGAGAGAGTAAATTAAGGTAAAACACCAATTTTTAAATTTCAAAAAACAAAAGTGTCTTTTGAAACATTGATACTCTTATGAAAATAAAAGTCTAGCCCAGATAGGAGCGGTATCCTTTTTCTTGATCTTTTAGCAAGGAAAAGATACAAGCGTATAGCTGGAAATTGCTCCTAATAAAAACAAGTTCCAATTTTAAAAATCCAAATTCCAGATTCTGAAGACGAGATTTACCCGCAAATAAGCATAAAAAAACCGCCTTTCTTCCGAGAGGCGGTTTTTTATTATTCTTTGATAGCATTTCCTTTTTTATCGTAGAAATGATATTCTAAGTACGTGTAAGCGTCACGAGGTATGATTTTCACCCATTTCTTATGCTCAAAAAACCATTTTGAACGTAAGGATGGAAAACCTTTACTGAGGTATGCAGCCACAAACGGATGTACATTAAGCACAACATTTTTGTGGGTTTTTAAAACTCTGTCTAAATCCAGTGCGATTTTATCAATGATTAAAATTGGCGCTTCGATTTCGCCGTTTTCATTGTTTGGATCTTCTTCTCTGGTTTTGATATTAACTTCTGGTCTTACGCGTTGTCTTGTGATTTGAACCAGGCCAAATTTACTAGGCGGTAAGATTTTATGCTTTGCTTTATCATCGCTCATTTCTTCTCGCAGGAAGTCGAACAAAACCTTCCTGTTTTCAGGATTAGACATATCGATAAAATCAATTACAATTATTCCGCCCATATCACGCAAACGCAATTGTCTGGCAATTTCAGCGGCAGCAATCATATTGACTTCCATGGCAGTATCTTCCTGATTAGTCGCCTTATTAGAACGGTTTCCGCTGTTTACGTCTATAACGTGAAGAGCTTCAGTGTGTTCAATAATAAGATAAGCGCCTTTGCTCATAGAAACCGTTCTTCCAAAAGAAGTTTTGATTTGTCTCTCTATATTGTATTTCTCAAAAATCGGAGTGTCGTTTGATTGATAAAACTTCACAATTGATTGTTTTGAAGGTGCAATTTCCTGCAGATAATCCTTCGTCTGATGGTACAACTCTTCATCATCTATTTGGATACCGCTAAAGGTATCATTAAAAACATCTCTTAATATCGAAGAAGCCCTGTTGAGCTCTCCTAATACTTTTGAAGGATGATGAGCAGTTGGTAATTTTTTACACATTGCAGTCCATCTGCCAAGCAGGTTCTGCAAATCTTTTTCTAATTCGGCTGTATTTTTGCCTTCGGCTACTGTGCGAACAATAACACCAAATCCTTTTGGTTTGATAGATAATACAAGTTTTTTTAGACGATCCTTTTCTTTTTTGTCTTCTATTTTTTGTGAAATAGAAACACGGTCAGAAAACGGAACGAGAACAATAAATCTTCCTGCCAATGAAAGCTCAGCGCTTATTCTTGGACCTTTGGTAGATATAGGTTCTTTTACAACTTGGACTAAAACAGATTGATTGGCACTTAAAATATCAGTAATGATGCCATCTTTGTCAATCTCTTTTTCAAACTGAAAGGTTTTTAGGGAGAAATCTTTTATTTTACCTGCGCTTACAAGTTTTATGAATTTCAGTTGGGAAGCTAAGTTAGGTCCTAAATCGTGATAATGTAAAAAGGCATCTTTTTCGAAGCCTACATTTACAAAAGCAGCATTAAGTCCGGCAACGGGTTTTCGTATTTTGGCAATAAAAATATCACCAACCTGAAAGTTGCTTTTCTCTTCTTCCTTGTGTAATTCAATTAGTTTTCCATCTTTTAATAAGGCAAAATCTACGAAATCAGAACTAGATCGAATGATTAATTCTTTATTCATTTGTAAATTTTTATCCGTGGATTGGTTGTTGGTGATTTGTTGTTGGTAAAGTAAAACAATAGCCAGTAACTAAAAAACTTTCAACTTCTACAAGGATGGATTAAACAATATTTAACAGGTATTGAACCCGGGGAAAATAAGATTAGTAGAGAATAGAACAAAGAGAATAGACTTTTACGTCTATATTCTATTTTCTTTACTCTTTCATCTTTTTTCAATTTCAATGAACGTTTAAAAAGAAAAAAGTAGTTTAAAACTACTTTTTCTTTTTGTGACGGTTAGCTCTCGCTCTTTTTTTTCTTTTGTGAGTAGCTACCTTATGTCTCTTTCTTTTTTTACCACTTGGCATATCGTATCGATTTTATGATTAATTAATAGTATTATTTTGCTTCGTTATTCGTTTTAACTCCTTCTACAAAAACTTTTGCAGGTTTAAAAGCAGGAATGTTGTGTGCAGGAATTTTAATTGTGGTATTTTTAGAGATGTTTCTTCCTGTTTTTTCAGCTCTGGTTTTTACGATAAAACTTCCAAAACCTCTTAAGTAAACATTGTCACCAGTTTCCAAAGAAGTTTTAACTTCTTCCATAAAAGTTTCTACTGTTGCCTGAACGTCTCCTTTTTCAAGTCCTAGTTTCTCTGAAATTTTTGCTACGATATCTGCTTTCGTCATTTTCTTCCTGTTTTTATTTTATAAATGATGTACTATTTTTTTGAGTTTGCAAATATAGGAATTAAAAAAATAATTAATCAAGCTAATTCGTTAAATTTTAATTACATAAACATTTACTTTTGTATTTTAAGTATTTAAAGATGGAATTTTATAACATATTGATAGATTGGTATTTACAAAACAAACGTGATTTGCCATGGCGAAATACGACCAATCCGTATCATATCTGGCTATCAGAAATTATGTTACAACAGACTAGGGTTGCTCAGGGAATGCCCTATTATTACTCTTTTACAAAGGAATTTCCTACGGTGTTTGATTTAGCAAACGCCACTGAAGAGAAAGTTTTAAAACTTTGGCAGGGATTAGGATATTATTCCAGAGCCAGAAATTTACATAAAACAGCTCAATATATTTCAAATGAATTAAATGGAATTTTTCCGCCCAGCTATAAAGAACTGCTGCAGTTAAGTGGTGTTGGTGAATATACTGCCGCTGCTATAGCCTCTTTTTCTTATAATGAAGTTGTTCCGGTTGTTGATGGAAATGTATTTAGGGTCTTATCGCGTTATTTTGATATTGAGTCCGATATTTCTCAGCCCGCTACCAAAAAAGAATTTACCGCACTCGCCCAGGAATTAATCCCGAAAGATAATCCTGCAATCTTCAATCAGGCGATAATGGAATTTGGCGCAATGCAATGTGTTCCTAAAAATCCTGTTTGTTCAGTTTGTGTCTTTAATGGAAGCTGTTTTGCATTGCAAAAAAATAAAGTGGCGTTATTACCTGTAAAATCCAAGAAATTAAAAATCACAAACCGATTTTTTAATTATCTGGTTTTAGAAGATGTTTTAGGTAATACTGTAATCCAAAAACGTACCTCAAAAGGGATTTGGCATAATTTATATGAATTTCCATTGCTTGAAACTACTGAAATTGCCGATTTTAATTTTGTTTCAAAAGCTGTTCAGGACGCTTTTTTTTCTCAATATAAAATCAATAGTATAGAAGAATGTTCTGATGCGACTTTAATCCATAAGCTATCCCATCAGCATTTACATATTCAGTTTTGGAAGATAAAAATAAAGGATCAAATTGAAAATGGTATAAATAAACAGGATTTAAAAACATTTCCTTTTCCGATTGTGATTCATAATTTTATCGAAAAAATGTAAAGGGCTTGCAGTTAAGAAGCCCTATTTTTTTACATTATATTCCAGCTGATGCATATTGAATTATTCTCACAACAATCCCAACAGCAAGGCCAATTAAAGCCAAAGTACAAGCTGATTTAGCTGCTTTAGGCTCATTGTCTTTTTTTACGAAATAAATAATTGCTCCTGCAAGCGGAATACAAAAAGATAATACTTTTAGGCCTGTATTTAAATCTTCCTGTGATTTACCATTGTTTTCAAATTCATTAAAGTTTGAGTTCTCTTCTGACATAATGTTTGTTTATTAGTGATTAAAAAATATATAATTAAAGAAAAATACGATCCAATACGCAATGAAATCTGATAACCCTGCTAAACCATATCCTGCGAGCAAACCAGAAGAAAATCGAAGGAAATTATTGCTTTCTCTACTACAGTATGCCTGTGTAAGACCGTCAATAACTGTAGGCAAAATTGATAAAAGTGCCCAGTAAATATCAATTTTTATAAACCATAAAAGAGGAATAAAAATAAAATAGCCCACATAGATTCCGGTACATCTTGCACACATAGGAAACTGTTTTCCTTTGTAGAAAAAAGATCTTTCGGGCATTCTGTGACAACTAACTAATTCTATCTTTCTCATAAGTAATTTATTATAAAAATAGTCTATTTTTTATATTTACAAAACTTTATTGGGATTCGGTTTTATTGTTTTTTTTAGGAAGATTTAAATTATAAAAACATATGTTTCTTTTTCTCATAATCGTTTTTAATTTTATAAGCTTCTTGAAATAAAGTGTCAGGAAAAAATGTATCTTTGATATAACTACAAATGATATAATATGAACGGAACATTAAATAAAGTGATGTTGATTGGTCATCTGGGGGATGATATAAAAATGCATTATTTTGATGGTGGAAATTGTATTGGCCGTTTTCAGTTAGCTACTAATGAAGTTTATATCAATAAAACGACTAATGAAAAAATAACATCTACAGAATGGCATAATTTGGTAGTACGCAATAAAGCAGCCGAAATTTGCGAAAAATATTTATCAAAAGGAGATAAAATATATATTGAAGGCCGAATAAAATCACGTCAATGGCAGGCAGAAGACGGAGTAACTAAGCATACAACTGAAATTCAGGTAACCGAATTTACTTTCCTCACAACAAAAAAGGAAACAGGAAATCACAAACAAAACCATGATTCTGAATCGGTAAAAAATACTAACTTTGATGCCAATAACGAAGGCTTGCCTATTAATGATTTGCCTTTTTAATTGTTTAACTAATTCTTTCTGATTTGGACCCGGAGCCCAGTTTATTTTTTAATACAGCATTATTAGACACTACTATAATTATTGGTTTTGTCGGAATATTTTTTTTATTATTTCTATCTGCAATTGTTTCAGGTGCTGAAGTTGCTTTTTTCTCCTTATCACAGAAAGATCTTGACAATGCCTTACTGGAAAATTCTCATAAAGGAAAAATAATTTCTAAACTTTTAGAAAAGCCAAAAAAACTTCTGGCAACATTATTAGTAACCAATAACTTAGCTAATATTGGTGTTGTGGTTTTATTCTCTTTTGCCGGAAGAAATATTTTTGACAATGTTAACTCGCCTGCCTTCAAATTTACTCTGGAAGTTACCTTAGTTACATTTATGATTTTATTGTTTGGAGAAGTTCTTCCTAAAGTTTATGCAACACGTAATAATGTAAAATTTGTAGAACGTGTAGTCTATCCAATTGCATTTTTAGACACATTATTTTCCCCGATTAGTTTACCTATGCGAAAAATTACGCTGTACCTGCATGAAAAATTCGGAAAACAAAAAAATAATTTTTCTGTAGATCAGCTTTCACAAGCTTTAGAATTAACAGATTCGGAAGGAACATCAAGCGAAGAGCAAAAAATCCTTGAAGGGATTGTTTCTTTTGGAAATACAGATACGAAACAAGTAATGAGTCCGAGGATTGATATTTTTGCCTTAGAGATATCGGAATCATTTTCAGTAATTTATCCAAAAATTATCGAAAAGGGTTTTTCAAGAATTCCTGTTTATCGGGATAATATTGATCAGATTGAAGGCGTTTTATTCGTAAAGGATTTATTACCACACATAGATAAAAAAGAATTTGACTGGACTTCTTTAGTAAGAGAGGCTTTTTTCGTTCCTGAAAATAAAAAACTGGATAATCTGCTGAAGGATTTTCAAAACCTTAAAAGTCACCTGGCAATTGTGGTTGATGAATACGGGGGAACATCCGGATTGGTGTCTTTAGAGGATGTAATCGAAGAGATAGTCGGCGATATAAGTGATGAATTTGATGATGAACATTTGAATTTCTCTCAGATTGATGATAAAAATTATCTTTTTGAAGGTAAAATCAACATGAAAGATTTTTACAGAATTGTAGCTGTTGATGAGGATGTTTTTGATTCTCACAAAGGGGAAGCCGAAACTCTTGCTGGATTTATTTTAGAGATTTTGGGAAATTTCCCTAAAAAGGATCAAAAAATAACTTTTGAAAACTGTATTTTCACTATTGAGACAGTAGATAAAAAGCGCGTAAAACAAATAAAAGTAACAATAGAATAATCATGTTTAAAACAATAAACTCAATCATCATCATTTTACTAGTGCTCACTTTAGCAAGTTGTAAGGATGATGTATTGCCGAAGCCAGCAGGTTTTTTGAGGCTTGATTACCCAGAGGCTAAGTATGTTGATTTTGAAAACACATGCCCTTTTTCTTTTCAAATGAATGAAAAAGCAATTATTAAGGGAGAAAAGGAATGTGGATTTGCTATAACTTATCCAAAAATGAAGGCGACAATTTATCTAACCTATAAACCTGTAAACAATAATATCGAAAAATTACTCAGGGATGCTCAGAAATTAACCTATGAGCATGTTATAAAAGCGGATGATATATTAGAACAACCTTATTTAAACCCACAAAAAAAGGTGTATGGAATGTTTTATCAGGTAAATGGGAATGCTGCGACAAACTCACAATTTTATGTGACAGACAGTACAAAACATTTCATCACCGGATCGGTTTATTTTTATGCAAAACCTAATTTTGATTCGATTATGCCGGCAGCAAGCTATATCAAAAATGACATGCAGAGATTGATGGAAACATTAAAGTGGAAATAATCAGTCATAATTAAACATAAAAAAAGCATTCAACTGAATGCTTTTTTTATGTTTAAAATATTCTGTAGTTACGATTTCATATTAGAAACCTTATATGTTTTTCCGTCTCCGGTTTCCTGAACAACTTTGGTTAAGTTTTCCGAATTTTGAAGAGTTTTATCAAATACAACTATAGCTGTCTTTTTATCAAAATCCACCGTTGCTTTTTCTACACCTTCAAGATTTGACAATTCCTTTTCAATCGTTTTGGCACATCCAACTGCGCAAGTCATTCCTTCAATTGAAAAACTGGCTGTTTGTACATTTTCAGCAGCAATTGCCTTGTGTTCTTTTGCAGTAGTTTTTTCAGCATTTGCCACAGCTAAACTTTTGTCTTCTTCTTTTTTACAGCTTACGAATACTAAACCTGCAATTGCTAATGCAGCTATTGTTTTTGTGAATTTCATTATCATAGATATTTAAATTTAAAGTGAATCTTCTTTGGCAAAATTAATGAAAAAGCAAAGGTCAGTTCATAAAATTATTACAAATTTGTATGAAAATGATATTTATGGATGTAAAACAATTGAAGTGGCTTTATTTGATAGTGCTTTCACTTATATGGGGAAGCTCCTTTATTTTAATTAAAAGAGGGTTGGTTGGCCTAACCGCAATTCAGGTGGGGTCACTCCGCATTATTTTTGCCGGTGTATTTTTACTTCTTATTGGCTTTTCAAGTTTAAGGAAAATATCCCGCCATCAATGGAAGTTTATTGGTCTCACTTCTGTTTTTGGGACTTTTATTCCGGCTTTCTTTTTTGCTATTGCAGAAACTCAGGTCAATAGCTCTATTGTTGCAATTTTAAATTCTCTCACACCTTTGAATACATTAGTTTTGGGAATAATTGCATTTGGAATTCAGTTTCAAAAACGACAGGTTTTAGGTGTTTTTATTGGATTAATGGGTTGCCTCTTGTTGGTTTTTAATGGTGATTCCAGCCAATCAGGACAAAATTATTATTATCTTACTTTGGTAGTAATAGCAAGCCTTTGTTATGCCGTAAATGTAAATTTAATCAAGAAATATTTATCTGATTTGAATTCACTGAGCATCACAACAGGAAATTTTGCTATTTTGCTTTTACCTGCCTTGGTAATTTTGAGCTTTACAGATTTTACTCAAAAAATAAACTTCGAAGTAACACAGTACTCTATTGGATATGTAATAATTTTAGGTGTCCTTGGGACCGGAATTGCCAATATTTTGTTTTTTAAATTAATACAAATGTCTTCGCCTGTATTTGCTACATCGGTAACTTACATCATTCCGATAGTAGCTTTTTTCTGGGGATTACTGGACAATGAAATGCTGACATCCATTCAGTTTTTTGGCGCTTTTGTTATTCTGATCGGAGTGTATTTATCGGCTAAAAAGTAAAATAATAATAAAAGAAAGGCTGTCAATTACGACAGCCTTTAATCTAAAGATCTATTTCTTTTTATTGAAAATCAGCATCAGAAACTCCTTCGTTGATTTTAATATCCGACATTTTAATATCCAATTCAAAACCTACATTTTGCACAATATTAAAAGGAACTTTTACTCCTTTTACTTCTTTGTAGTCATTAAAATTGGTTATTTGGGTCATAGATTGTCCTCCTTGTTCTCTTACTTTGGATTCCGCTACCTTAAGACCTGATTTTACATCATAATAGTAAGTGGTCTTACCATCTTTTATGACATAAGCATCGCTTCCATTTATTGCTTCTATTCCATCCACTTTTAAGGTAGTATTTTTTCTTAATTGTAATTCTTCAAAAGGTGTTGCGCTGGCTTTCATTTCTACTAAATCAGCGCCTTCAAGATTTTTTTTCTGTCCTTGCTGTTCGATGTAAGCACCTTTTTCATTTACAACCTGTTTCATTAAACTCATTCCTCCCATAGAAAGAGAAACTAACATTTTTCCTTTTGCATCCAGTTTAGAAGTAAAAGTCAATGGCCCTGGTGCCTGAGGAATGGTAGTTGAACCATTCATGGCAAGAGTTTTAACTCCGGAAACTGCTTTTTCTCCACCAATTGCTTTGATGTAATTGTCAAAAACACTTTTTGCAGTAATTCCGGCAGGAATTTCTTTTTTTACAACAGGTTTTTCGATAGGATTTCCAAATTTATCAAAATAAGAAATTGGAATTTTTAATTTTTCCAAACCAGGGAGCACTTCAGAGCCTTTTCCGGTAACTATAATTCTCATATTGTCTTCAAGGACATATTTTTTCATTACTCTCAAAACATCATCAGAAGTTACTGCCTGAATGTTTTTGATGTAATTTTCGTAAAAATCAGCAGGTAAGCCTTCAGTCTCTATATTTAGTGCATAGCGGGCGATAGTTTGTGGTTTTTCAACCTGCATAACAAATTTACCTACATATCCTGCTTTAACATTGCTTAGGGCTTCATCAGTAACTTTTTCAGATCTGATTCTTTTTATTTCCTTGATGAATTCTACTACAGCACTGTCTGTAACTGCATTACGTACTTGCGAATTAGCTTTGAATTTGCTTACTCCGTATTTGCTTGTGCCAACAGAAGAACGCGCACCATATGTCCAGCCATGCGCTTCACGTAAATTCATGTTCAGATAACTATTAAAATCGCCCCCTAATACCTGATTAGCAACAATTACAGGAAAGTAATCAGGATCTGATAATTTTAAATTTACCGTATTTACCAATGCAATTTCAGATTGGACTGCATTTGGCATATCTACAAAATTAATTTGTGTTTTATCTGCATTTTTTGGCTCCGGATAAGTTGATTGAGGCGCTTTTGATTTTTTCCATGAACTAAATAAACTTTCAACAGATTTTTTAATTTCCTTAAAGTTTACATCACCTATAATTACTAAGTACGCTTTTTCAGGAACAAAATAGGAGGCATAGTTCGCTTTTATATCAGAAAGTGTAACATTATTAATGGTTTGTTCAGAAAGATATTCTCCACTCGGATCGTTTTTTCCGAAAACCAAAACATTTTCAACTCTTCCGGCTACAACGGTAACACTTTTTTCCTGAGTTTTTAACCCTTCAATTAATTTTTCTTTTTCTTTTTCAAATTCTTCCTGAGTAAAATTTGGATTCAGGGCACCTTCTGACATTAATTCCAGAATTCTTTTCGAATATTTTGATAACCCGCTTGCATATGCGCCCGAAGAATAAAAACTTATTTCAGCTCCCAGAAAATCAATTTCTTCGTTAAATGCATTTTTTGAAGTTTTCAATGATCCGTTTCCAATCAGGCTGCCTGTTAGATCTTCTACCCCTTTTTTATTTCCTTCGGCATATGGAGCATTGTCCAAAGTCAGGTTATAAGATATTCGTGGTAATTTATGATCTTCTACCACCAATACTTTAAGGCCGTTTGGTAAAACAAAGGATACTGGTTTTTTAATTTTTATAGAAGGAGCAGGTCCTGGTTTCGGTTGCGTTCTGTTTTGTGCTTGCATAGTCAATGTTAAAAACAAGCTGATTGCTATAATTAATATTTTTTTCATGAGTCTCCGTTATTGTTTATTTTCAGCTTTGTCTTTTGCAGGAACATAGTCAAGAATTAATCTTTGGTTTGGATTCAGATATTTCTTTGCAATGTCTCTAATTTCTTCTCTCGTTACAGAACGGAAAATTTCAATTTCTGTATTAATAAGATTTACATCGCCATAGAGCATGTAATAAGAAGCTAAATTTTCAGCAACACCCTCAACTGTGGCATTACTGTTTACGTAGTTGTTCTCAAATTTATTTTTTAATTTTTGTAAATCTGTTTCTGAGATTAATTCGTTTTGAAGTTTTACAATTTCAGCATCAATTTCAGAAATTAGATCTGCAGACGTAAACTTTCCTTGTGGCATTCCGTATAAAATATACATTCCATAGTCTTCCTGAGAATAATTGAAAGCACCTATTTGTAGTGCCATTTTTTTATCATCAACAATTTTTTTGTACAATTTAGAGCTTTTCCCATCACTTAAATAAGATGAAACCATATCCAGAACCCTGGCTTCACGCGTTTTCATTGATGGTGTTCTATAGGTGGCAACAACCATTTCTTTTTGAATATTCGGGTCTTCGTATGTGGCTTTTCTAGGTTGCGTTATTGGCTCCTCTGTATAAGTGTTCCTTTTGATATCAGCTCCTCTTGGAATTGCCCCGAAATATTTTTTGATCCAGTTTTTCGTCTGAGGAATATCCAACTGACCTGCTACTACTAAAACAGCATTGTTAGGAACGTAGAATTTTTTATTAAATGCCTGAAATTCCTCTAAAGTAGCGGCGTCTAAATGATCCATTGATCCAATAGTAGTCCATCTATACGGATGTACGGTAAACATATTTTTTTTAACCTGTGCAATTAAATTTCCATAAGGCTGGTTATCAACTCTTAAACGTTTTTCTTCTTTTACGACTTCATTCTGAGTGTCAACACCAATTTTATTGATTACCGGGTGCATTAGACGTTCAGATTCCATCCATAAACCAAGCTCCAGGTTATTAGAAGGGAAAACTTCAAAATAATACGTCCTGTCATCAGATGTGTTGGCATTGTTGGTTCCTCCGTTTGAAGTTACAATTTTAAACCATTCACCTCTTTTGATGTTCTGTGTTCCTTCGAACAACAAATGTTCGAAAAAGTGTGCAAATCCGGTTCTGTCAGGATTTTCATCTTTTGAACCTACATGGTACATAACCGATGTAATTACTACAGGTGCAGAAGGATCGTTATGTAATATAACATGCATGCCGTTATCTAAATCGAATTCTTCGAAAGCTACCTTTTGAGCTGAACTAACTCCTGTTAACATAAGTGCTGCTCCTAATGCCATTATTGTTTTTTTCATAAAAAGGGATTAATAAATTGAGATTATTTTAGATTAGTACAGGGATGAACCAAATCGTTACATCAAAAATAAGTTATTTTCGTTACGATTTATAAATGATGATCTGTTTTAACAGTCTTTTACATCCGATGCTGTCTAATTGTTGTAAAAACCCCTGAAATACAAGCTGTAAACAGTAATGAATATTTTTGAAAATAGGGATTGCACAGTAAATTTTTAATTGTATATTTGCAACCTTAAAAATCAATAAATCA